>NZ_JBHSBH010000035.1:0-503 GCF_042650565.1 Nocardiopsis sediminis | reverse complement strand
ATCAGCTTGTTGGTGGGGTAACGGCCTACCAAGGCGATTACGGGTAGCCGGCCTGAGAGGGCGACCGGCCACACTGGGACTGAGACACGGCCCAGACTCCTGCGGGAGGCAGCAGTGGGGAATCTTGCGCAATGGGCGGAAGCCTGACGCAGCGACGCCGCGTGGGGGATGACGGCCTTCGGGTTGTAAACCTCTTTTACCACTCACGCAGGCCAGGGGTTTTCTTCTGGTTGACGGTAGGTGGGGAATAAGGACCGGCTAACTACGTGCCAGCAGCCGCGGTAATACGTAGGGTCCGAGCGTTGTCCGGAATTATTGGGCGTAAAGAGCTCGTAGGCGGCGTGTCGCGTCTGCTGTGAAAGACCGGGGCTTAACTCCGGTTTTGCAGTGGATACGGGCATGCTAGAGGTAGGTAGGGGAGACTGGAATTCCTGGTGTAGCGGTGAAATGCGCAGATATCAGGAGGAACACCGGTGGCGAAGGCGGGTCTCTGGGCCTTACCT
>NZ_JBHSBH010000034.1:0-609 GCF_042650565.1 Nocardiopsis sediminis | reverse complement strand
AGGGGGACCGAAGAGGCCGTCATCACCATCACCCATGGGGACGTCCGCCCCCTCCTCAGCAGAGGGTTCCCCCCAGGCGAAGCCATCAGCATCATCGTCTCGGGCAGTCGGATCGTGGCCAAAGTCTCCCGAGTCACCGTGGCCGCCGCCCAAGGGCCCGGAGAGACGGTCGAAGCCGCCCTCCGCGCCGAAGCCGGCGTCATCGATGTCCCCCAAATCGTCGAACGTCCCCTGGCTGGTAGGGCTGGGGGCATCGCGGAGCTCCACGTCGCCGGAGCCGTCAGAGTCGTTCGCCGGGCCGGGGTCGACCTCGCCGAATCGGGAGAAGTCGAAGTCGTCCACGGGAGAAGGCGTGCTCAGGTCCAGGCCACCGAGGTCCCCAGTAGCGGAGTAGTGGGCGAATCCCGCGCCGTAGCCAGAGGAGTCGTTGGGGTCGGTGCCCTCGAAGAACACCCAGGGCCGCGCGTGCTCGGCGGCGAGGGGCTCGACGTCGAGCCGGTACTTGCGCATGAGGCCGTCGACGAAGTCCTCGAACGACCCGGGCTGCTCGTCGTTCTTCTTGGCGAGGGCGTGGAAGTCGGGCTTGGGCCGGTGGCCGCGGTGATGGGC
>NZ_JBHSBH010000033.1:0-890 GCF_042650565.1 Nocardiopsis sediminis | reverse complement strand
CGAGAGCCTTGCGGGTTCCTGCTTTGGGTTCCGGGTGCCGTCCTTGGCGTGGTGCTGTCGGTGGCACTCGGCGTGTACCAATCGGAGGTTCGACTTGTGATCCGAACCGCCATCGCGTCGGTATACGAAGTGGTGTTTGTTGAGTGTCCGCTTCGATGCCGCGAACCATTCGATCCACTCTCGCGGATTGTCTGGCTCGTACTCGGCTTCCCCGATCAACGCCTGGGAGCAGAGCGGGCATACGCCTTTCTGCTTCCACGCCAAGTACAGGCTGGCCTGATCCATTGGCGGTGGTGTCTTCTTATCGCGACGCTTGGTCCAGTACTCGGTCAGCTCTGGGTCATCCGGAGATGCTCCGCCCCTGACCTGCACATGTCGCACAATGTTGATCCAACGAAACTTGAGGAGGTAGGCCCCGGACTTCTTATTGCCCAGCACCCAGTTGTCCCTCTTGCTCTTGTTGAATCTTCCGTAGTAGCGGGCGTATACCCACTTCTCCGATTTCAGCGGGTGTATGCGTTTGGCCCACTTGCGTGTGAGTCTCCACATGTAGTCGTCGAGGTCGTAGAACGCCTTCGACGACACCGCAATCCGGTAGTACGCACCCCATCCACGGATGATGGGATTCAACTTACGGAGCAGGGCCTCAATGTTTGCCCCATGAAGGGACTTGACTTCGGCCCGCATCCTGGCCCGGATTCTCTTGATAGCCTCCCGGCTGGGGGTGACGATGGTTTTGTTTCTCAGCCTCCTGATGTTGAACCCCAGGAAGTTGAATCCCTCCTCCATGTGAACCACTCTGGTCTTCTCTTCATTGAATCGAAGTCCTCGCGGTTCCAGCCACCTTGCCAGCCGACCCTTCACCTCCAACGCTTGTTCTTCGGAGTCGC
>NZ_JBHSBH010000032.1:0-784 GCF_042650565.1 Nocardiopsis sediminis | reverse complement strand
GAGCTGTCCAAGACGCTGGCGGAGTTCCTGTTCGGGGATGAGGATGCGCTGATCCAGCTGGACATGTCGGAGTTCATGGAGAAGCACACCGTCTCGAGGCTGTTCGGGTCCCCTCCCGGCTACGTGGGCTACGAAGAAGGCGGGCAGCTGACGGAGAAGGTGCGCCGCAAGCCGTTCTCGGTGGTGCTGTTCGACGAGATCGAGAAGGCGCATTCGGACATCTTCAACTCGTTGCTCCAGGTGCTGGAGGAGGGCAGGTTGACGGATGCGCAGGGGCGGAATGTTGATTTCAAGAACACGGTGATCATCATGACGACGAACTTGGGGACGCGGGATATCTCCAAGGGTCAGGCGATGGGGTTCGCGAAGGAGGATGATGCGAAGACGAATTACGACCGGATGAAGGCGAAGGTCGGTGAGGAGTTGAAGCAGCATTTCCGGCCGGAGTTCCTGAACCGGGTGGATGATGTGATCGTGTTCCATCAGCTGACCGAGGCGGAGATCATCGATATCGTTGATTTGATGGTCGCGAAGCTGGATGAGCGGTTGAAGGACCGTGATATGGGGTTGGAGTTGCGGCCGGGGGCGAAGCGGGTGCTGGCGTCGCGTGGGTATGACGCGGTGTTGGGTGCGCGGCCGTTGCGGCGGACGATCCAGCGGGAGATCGAGGATGTGCTGTCGGAGAAGATCCTGTATGGCGAACTCCGCGCGGGTCAGATCGTGGTGATCGATGTGGAGGGTGAGGGGACCGACGCGAAGTTCACTTTTGCGGGTGTTCCGAAGC
>NZ_JBHSBH010000031.1:0-1184 GCF_042650565.1 Nocardiopsis sediminis | reverse complement strand
CTTGACCCGAGCCTGGTTGGCTCGGTCCCTAATGACAGGAATCCCGAGTGGCCGTTGCTTTCCGTTGGCCTTGGGGATATACACGCGCTTGACCGGCTTGGCACCCCAGGTCTTGTCTTCCTGGATCTGGTTCGCCAACCCCCACCGCTTTGCAGGGGTGAGAGCTGTTTCCCCGTCGATGCCCGCCGTCTTGCGTCCCCCGCTCTGCTGCGTCACCCGTTTCACGCTTGTGAGCGTGTTGCTGCGGCTCCTCAACATGAGCTTTTGCAGGTTGCGGACCTTCTTCATGTCCCCTTCCCGCGTGGCTTTGAAGATTCTGCGCCTCAGTCGTCGTACGTTCTCCTCTTCCTTTGCCCACTGGATCGTGTGCCAGTCCGAGGGGTTGTCCTCCGGTCCGTTCGCTTGAGTGCGTCCAACTTGCCCTTCGGTGCCGATTTCCTTGCGCCTCCCTTCAAAGACTCACCAGGCTCACGTCAGCCCTCTTTCGAGTCGGGCATCAGCCCGTATCCGGCGGGTTATACCTGTCGGACTTCCCCTGACCTTTCGGTCTACCGGCCTTCGCTTCTTGAGCCCTCCTGTTCCCGCAGTGGATTTCTGCCTCCCTTGCGGTCGGCTTACCAGTTTCCTGGACCACTACGGGGTTCCCACGTTCCGCACACACAAGATGCGACTGGGGTGGGTGTCTCCTTTACCCCGGGATCGGTGGTGTCCTATTCCCGACCACGGCTTGCCGGGAACCACCTGCTGCCCTTCCGCAGCGGATCCTTCAACTGCCTGTTACTGCCACCGGTTTGCAGTCTGATCGTCACGAGGCATAGCCGGAGATTCACTCGCGTTCACCCGTCCAGTCTTCCCCTCACTTGTGGCTACCCGATGGCCGGATCACCCTTGAGCTTGACCACTCAGCTTCACACCCCATCGTTACCAATGGCGCATGTGAGTGTGGGGACGGGCCTGGACACTGGCCCGGAGCATCATCTTTCTTTCGCAAATGCTCACTTGTTGTGTGCGACTTCGTGTCGCACGCCGTCCCCGTTCGCGGATGCCCGTCAGCTTTTCGAGTGAGAGCCCGCGCCCGGTGCGTTCAGCCTCGGTCACGATCGTCGTGGAGATGATGTGGTTCTGATGGGTGGCGTGGCGCTGTTCGCGTCGATGCCGCTGCTTGAGCAGCCGCTTGGCGGACT
>NZ_JBHSBH010000030.1:0-682 GCF_042650565.1 Nocardiopsis sediminis | reverse complement strand
TCTGTGAGGAGCGACGAGTCATGTTCGAGAGGTTCACCGATCGCGCGCGGCGCGTGGTTGTCCTGGCGCAGGAAGAGGCCAGGATGCTCAACCACAACTACATCGGGACCGAGCACATCCTTCTGGGGTTGATCCATGAGGGGGAGGGTGTGGCGGCCAAGGCGCTGGAGTCGCTGGGTATCAGCCTGGAGGCGGTGCGCCAGCAGGTCGAGGAGATCATCGGGCAGGGCCAGCAGGCTCCCTCGGGCCATATCCCGTTCACGCCGCGCGCCAAGAAGGTTCTGGAGCTGTCGCTGCGTGAGGCGTTGCAGCTGGGCCACAACTACATCGGCACCGAGCACATCCTGCTGGGGTTGATCCGTGAGGGTGAGGGGGTGGCGGCGCAGGTTCTGGTGAAGCTGGGGGCGGATCTGAACCGGGTGCGCCAGCAGGTCATCCAGCTCCTGCACGGCTACCAGGGCAAGGAGCCCCAGGCCGGTGCCACGGGTTCGGGTGAGCAGGCGCCGTCCACCTCCCTGGTTTTGGACCAGTTCGGGCGCAACCTGACCCAGGCGGCGCGGGAGTCGAAGCTGGACCCGGTGATCGGCCGGGACAAGGAGATCGAACGCGTCATGCAGGTCCTCTCCCGGCGGACCAAGAACAACCCGGTGCTGATCGGTGAACCCGGGGTGGGCAAGACCGC
>NZ_JBHSBH010000029.1:0-6967 GCF_042650565.1 Nocardiopsis sediminis | reverse complement strand
GCGCGCGTGCGCTGTCGGAGTTCGTGGACTGGGACCTGTTCGACGTCCTCCACGAGCGCCCCGGAGCCCCCACTCTCGACCGCGTGGACGTCGTCCAGCCCGCCACCTGGGCCGTGATGGTGTCGCTGGCCGCGCTGTGGAAGTCGGTCGGCGTCATCCCCTCCGCCTTCGTCGGGCACTCGCAGGGCGAGGTCGCCGCCGCCTGCGTCTCCGGGGCGCTCTCGCTGGAGGACGCGGCGCGCGTCGTCGCCCTGCGCAGCCAGGCCATCGGCAAGGAGCTCGCCGGAACCGGCGGCATGATGTCCGTCCCGCTGCCCCAAGAGCAGGTGCTCCAGCGCATCGAGCCGTGGGGCGACCGGATCTCCGTGGCCGCCGTCAACGGGCCCACCTCCACCGTGGTGTCCGGCGGCGCTGCGGACCTGGACGAACTGTTCACGGAGCTCACCGGCGCCGGTGTCAAGGCCCGGAAGATCGCCGTGGACTACGCGTCGCACTCCGCGCAGGTGGAGCGGCTGCGCGAAGTCGTCCCGGCGGAGCTGGCCGGGATCGAGCCGGTCACCATCGACACCCCCTTCTACTCCACGGTCACCGGCGAGCCGCTGGACACCAAGGAGCTGAACGCCGGCTACTGGTACACCAACCTGCGCGAGCGCGTGCGGTTCGACGAATCCGTGCGAGCGGCCGTTCGCGACGGCCACGACCTCTTCATCGAGGTCTCCGCGCACCCGGTGCTGCGGATGAGCATCCAGGACATCGTGGAGGGCGCCGGCCGGTCCGGGTCGGTGGTGGGCTCGCTGCGGCGCGGTGAGGGGGGCGCGGAGCGCTTCCTGCTGTCGGCCGGCGAGGCGTTCGCGGCCGGTGCGGACGTCGACTGGGCCGCCGTGGTGTCGGGGATGCGGCCGGAAACGGACGCGGAACCGGTGTCCGTGCTGCTGCCGACGTACGCCTTCCAGCGGGAGCGGTTCTGGCTGGAACTCGCCTCGGGCGCGGACGTGCGCGGGGCCGGGCTGGAAGACGCCGATCACCCGTTGGTGGGTGCCGCGGTGGAGCTGCCCGACGAGGGTGGCGTGGTGCTGACGGGGCGGGTATCGGTGTCGTCGCATCCGTGGCTGGCCGACCACGGGGTGGAGGACCGGGTGTTCTTCCCGGGCACCGGGTTCGTGGAGTTGGCGGTGCGTGCGGGTGATGAGGTCGGCTGCCCGGTGGTGGAGGAGCTGACGCTGGAGGCCCCGTTGGTGCTGGGGGATGACCCGGTGGTCCTGCGGGTGGTGGCGGGTGGCGCCGACGAGACCGGGCGGCGTGCGGTGTCGGTGTACTCCCGCCCCGTGTCCGGGGCGGTGCCCGGTTCGTGGGTGCGTCATGCGTCGGGTGCGCTGGTCGCCGGTCGTTCGAGTGGGGCCGGGTTCGACCTGGTGGAGTGGCCTCCGGCGGGTGCGCGTGAGGTCGATGTGACGGGCCATTACGAGGGCCTGGCCGTGCAGGGGTACGGGTACGGTCCGGCGTTTCAGGGGCTGCGGCGTGCGTGGACGCGTGATGGTGAGGTGTTCGCCGAGATCGCGCTCGACGAGCGCGAAGCGTCCGAGGCGGGTTCGTTCGGGATCCACCCCGCGCTGCTGGACTCCGCACTCCACGCCTCCGGCGTCGCCGAACGCGCGAAGAAGTCGCCCGATGAGCGCGTCGCTCTGCCCTTCTCCTGGACCGGCGTCCAGCTGTGGGCGGCCGGGGCCGACCGGCTGCGCGTGCGAGTGCGGTTCACCGACGACGGTTCGGTGGTGCTGGAGGCCGCCGACTCCGAGAGTCAGCCGGTCGCCTCGGTCGACTCGCTGGCCCTGAGGGAGATCACGGACCAGCAGGCGGCGCCCGCGGCCGCTTCGCCGTCGTCGCTGCTGCACATGGACTGGGTGGCCCTGACGGGCGCGGCGCCGGAGGCGGTGGCCGACGCTGAGGTCGTCACCGTCGCCGACGTGCTCGGCGAGGACTTCGGTGTCACCGAGGCGCTGGGGCGCGTCGGCCTGCGGGTCCGCGGGGTCGCCGATCTTGAGTCGGCCGCCGCGCAGGAGGACGTCTCGACCATCGTCGTCCCGTGCCCGCTTCCGGCGGTCGGCTTCGGCGGGGACACGAGTTCGGATGGCGTCCCGGGCGAGGTCCGTCAAGGCCTCGGCGATGTGCTGAAGGTGGTGCAGACGTGGCTGGCCGATGACCGGCTGGCTGATGCGCGACTGGTCGTGGTGACCAAGGGCGCCGTTGCGGCCGGCCCGGGTGACCGGGCTCCCGGCCTGGTGGGGGCGGCCGTTTCCGGGTTGGTGCGTTCTGCGCAGGCGGAGTCGCCGGGCCGGGTGCTGCTGGTCGACGTGGACGCGGCGACGAAGTCGCTGGAGGCCTTGGCGTCCGTGCTGGGGGTCGAGGGCGAACCGCAGGTGGCGGTGCGGGATGGTGAGGTGCTGGTCCCGCGGGTGGCCCGGGCCGACACCGGCCGCGACCTCGCGGTGCCCGCCGGTTCCGGCGCCTGGCGGCTGGACGCGGTGGAGACGGGGTCGATCGATGGCCTCGGCCTCGTGGCGGCGCCGCAGTTCGACCGTGTGCTGGCTCCCGGCGAGATCCGGGTCGACGTCCGTGCGGCCGGGGTGAACTTCCGCGACGTGGTGGTCACGCTCGGCATGGTGCCGGAGCAGGGCGAGCCCATCGGTGGCGAGTTCGCCGGTGTGGTCAGCGAGGTCGGTCCCGGAGTTGAGAACCTGTCGGTGGGCGACCGGGTCGTCGGTGTCGGCGAGGCGGCGTTCGGCCCGCGGGTGGTGAGCCCCGCTGTCCTGGTGGCCCCGATGCCGGAAGGCTGGGGGTTCGCTGAAGGCGCCGGCGTCCCGATCGCATTCACGACGGCCTGGTACGGGTTGATCGATCTCGCCGGGATTTCCTCGGGCGACCGGGTGCTGGTGCATTCGGGTGCCGGTGGTGTCGGGATGGCCGCGATCCAGATCGCGAAGAGCCGCGGTGCGGAGGTCTTCGCGACGGCCTCCCCGGGAAAGTGGGACGTGCTGCGGGGATTGGGGTTGGCGGAGGACCACATCTCCTCGTCCCGTGATCTGGGCTTCGCCGAGAAGTTCGGCGCGGTCGACGTGGTCCTGAACTCGCTTGCGGGCGAGTTCACGGATGCGTCCCTTGCCCTGCTGGGTGAGGGTGGCCGGTTCATCGAGATGGGCAAGACCGACCGCCGCACCCCCGAGCAGGTCGCCGAGGCGTATCCGGGTGTGGTGTACCGGACCTTCGACCTGATGGACGCCGGAGCCAACCGTGTCGGTCAGATGCTCGATGAGGTGCTGGCGGCCTGCGCGGCAGGCGAGCTGTCCCCGCTGCCGGTGCAGTGCTGGGATGTGCGCCGGGCCGGGGAGGCGTTCCGGTTCATGGCGCAGGCCCGCCACCGGGGAAAGATCATCCTCACCATCCCCCGCGCATGGGATCCCGAAGGCACCGTCCTGATCACCGGCGGCACCGGCGGGCTGGGTGCGATGCTCGCCCGCCACCTCGTCAGCCAGCACGAGGTGCGCCACCTCGTGCTGGCTTCGCGTCGCGGACCCGACGCCGAAGGCACCACCGAACTCGTCGCCGACCTCGAAGCAGCAGGAGCCACGGTGGAGGTCGTGGCCGCGGACGTGTCCACCCGCGACGGGGTGGACGACCTGCTCGGACAGGTGCCCGAAGAGCATCCGCTGACGGGGGTGTTCCACACCGCCGGTGTGCTCGCCGACGGCGTCGTTCCATCGCTGGACGATGACGCCATCGGCCGGGTGCTGGCGCCGAAGGCCGACGCCGCCTGGTGGCTGCACCGGGCGACCGCCGGCCTGGACCTGGCGACGTTCACCCTGTACTCGGCATCCGCCGGATCCCTGGACAGTGCCGGGCAGGGCAACTACTCCGCCGCCAACGCCTTCCTCGATGCTCTGGCCCAGGCCCGCGTCCGTGACGGTCTGCCCGGACTTTCGCTCGCTTGGGGCGTCTGGTCGCCCGAGACGGGTGGGATGACGCGCCGGCTCTCGGACGGCGATCTGGACCGGCTGTCGCGGTTGGGGTTCACCGCGCTGGACGCTGAGCAGGGCATGTCGCTGCTCGATGCCGCGTTGGCCGGAGCGGAGCCGTTCGTGCTTCCGCTGCCGGTGGACGGCCGCGTGCTGGCCTCGCGTGATGGTGGTGTTCCTGCGGTGTTGCGGGGGCTGGTGGCGGCGCCTGCGCGGCGTGCGGTCCGGGCCACCGCAGCCTCGGGAGGAGGCTCGGCCGGTGGGTCGGCGCTGGAAGAGCGCTTGGCGGGGCTGCCGCTGGCGGAGCGGGAGCATGTGGTCGTCTCTCTGGTGCGGGCGGAGGCCGCCGCCGTGCTGGGGCACTCCTCGCCTGACGCCGTTGCGGCGGGTCGCCCGTTCCAGGATCTGGGGTTCGACTCCCTGACGTCGGTGGAGCTGCGCAACCGGCTGGGACGCGCAGCCGGGACCCGTCTTCCGGCGACCGCGGTCTTCGACCACCCCACCCCTGCCGCTCTGGCGGCGTTCCTGTTGGAGCGTCTGGGCGGAACCGCGTCGAAGGACGCACCTGTGGTGCGGGCCGCTGTCTCTGCGGGGGCGGATGCCGCGGAGCCGGTGGCGATCGTGGCGATGGGTTGCCGCTATCCCGGCGGTGTGGCCTCTCCGGAGGACCTGTGGGACATGGTGGTCCGAGGTGGGTCGGGCATCACTCCGTTCCCGGACAATCGCGGATGGGACCTGGACGCGTTGTACGACCCGGATCCGGATCATGCGGGGACGGCGTATGTGCGCGAGGGCGGGTTCCTGGAGAGCGCGGGGGAGTTCGATCCGGGGTTCTTCGGGATCAGTCCGCGTGAGGCCGTGGCGATGGACCCCCAGCAGCGGCTGCTGCTGGAGGTGTCGTGGGAGGTGCTGGAGCGGGCGGGGATCGACCCGGCGGTGCTGCGGGGCAGCCCGACCGGCGTCTTCATCGGCGGCACGCAGACGGGATACGGCACCGGGACCGCGGCGCTGTCCGCGGGGGTCGAAGGCTATCTCCAGACCGGTAACGCGGGTTCGGTGATGTCGGGCCGGGTCGCCTATGTCCTCGGACTGGAGGGTCCGGCGGTCACCGTCGACACCGCCTGCTCGTCGTCGCTGGTGGGCATCCACCTGGCGTGTGAGTCGCTGCGCCGGGGGGAGAGCACCCTCGCCCTCGCCGGGGGTGTCACCGTCATGGCGACGCCCGAACTCCTCGTGGACTTCAGCCGTCAGCGCGGCCTGGCGCGCGATGCCCGGATCAAGGCGTTCTCCGACGACGCCGACGGCACCGTGTTCTCCGAAGGCGTGGGCATGATCCTGCTGGAGCGGTTGTCCGACGCCGAGGCCAACGGGCACCACATCCTCGGGGTGATTCGCGGCAGCGCCATCAACCAGGACGGCGCGAGCAATGGACTGTCCGCGCCGAGCGGGCCGTCGCAGGAGCGGGTGATGCGCCAGGCCTTGGCGAACGCCGGCTTGGAGCCGGGCGACGTCGACGCGGTGGAGGCGCACGGCACCGGCACCACCCTCGGCGATCCGATCGAAGCGCATGCACTGCTCGCGACCTATGGCCGCGACCGCGACGCCGAGGCTCCGCTGTGGCTCGGGTCGGTCAAGACCAACATCGGCCACGCGCAGGCCGCCTCCGGAGTCGCGGGGGTGATCAAGATGGTGATGGCCTCGCGGGAAGGGCTCCTTCCCCGGACCCTTCACGCGTCGACGCCGTCCACCCACATCGACTGGGACGCCGGGCAGGTGCGGCTGCTGGACGAGGCCCGGCCGTGGCCCGAGCACTCCGATCAGCCGCGGCGGGCCGGGGTGTCCTCGTTCGGGATCAGCGGCACCAACGCCCACATCATCCTCGAACAGGCACCCGAGACGGCCGAGGAGGCTGCGCCCACCGGGAGCGGCCACAACGGCACCGGGACCGCGATAGCCGGGGCCGGGGAGACGACCGCCGTCGACGCCGATGCGGTGGAGGCCGGCGCGCAGGCGTTGCCCACCGTCCCCGTCCTGCTCTCGGCCCCCGATGCTTCCCGCCTGCCCGCTTATGCCAAGCGGCTCGCTGAGCACCTTGCGGCGAATCCCGGCCACTCCCTCCACGACACCGCGCTGGCCCTGGCCACGACCCGCACCCACCACCCCCACCGGGCGGTCATCCTCGCCACCACCCGCGACGACCTGCTCACCGCCCTCACCCACCTCAGCGACAACGGACCCGAGGCCTGGACCACCGGCCCCGGCGCCATCACGTCGACCCCGCCCCCCAACCTCATCACCGGCCACACCCCCACCGGTGGCCAGGCCAAAACCGCGTTTCTGTTCTCCGGGCAAGGCGCCCAGCACCCCGGCATGGGACGCCACCTCTACACCACCTTCCCCACCTTCGCCGCAGCGTTGGACGCCGCCTGCGACGCGCTGGACCCGTACCTGGACCACCCCCTCAAGCACGTCATGTGGGCCACCCCGGGGACAGAGCACGCCCGCCTGCTGGACCAGACCGCCTACACCCAACCCGCCCTCTTCGCCCTCGAAACCGCCCTGTTCCGCCTGCTGGAATCGTGGGGTGTCCACCCGGACTACATGACCGGCCACTCGCTGGGCGAGATCACCGCCCACCACGCCTCCGGCGCCCTGTCCTTGACCGACGCCGCCCGGCTCGTGGCCACCCGCGGCCGCCTCATGCAATCCCTCCCCGAGGGCGGCACCATGGCCGCCATCGACGCCACCCCCGACGAGATCGCTCCCCTGCTGGAAGGCCAGGAGCACCACGCGGGGATCGCCGCCCACAACGCCCCCCACGCCACCGTCGTCTCCGGCCACGCCCCCACCATCCACACCATCACCACCCACTTCCGCGAACTCGGCCGCAAAACCCGGGTGCTGAACGTCTCCCACGCCTTCCACTCCCCATTGATGACCCCCATCGTCGAGACGTT
>NZ_JBHSBH010000028.1:0-26177 GCF_042650565.1 Nocardiopsis sediminis | reverse complement strand
CCGGATGCGGTGTTGGAGACGGCGGGTGTCGAGGCCGGCACCACCGGAAACGAATAACCGGATCTGATGTCCCCTGGGGGCGGCTCTGCGCAAGGGCCGCCCCCTCGCGCGTCCGGGCCGGGGCACGCCCGGTGCCACGGGACACAAGAGAACGCGGCGGCGGCCCGCCGCACCAGGCCGCCGCCGCGGAGCGGACCGGGTCGGGAGGGGGCCGTCCCCCGGTCCGAGATTTATTTTTAGGAAACTTAACTAACAATTCGATCCGCCGTCAATGCGGGGCTATGGGGCTGAGCTGGCCGACGTCGGCCAGCCCATTTCGTTGCGCCCCGGGCGATCGTGATGCTATGGCTCAGGGGGCCGATCGGGGTCGCTACAGTGGCGGGGTGGGTAACCCGTTGAACCTTCCGTTCGACCCGATCGAGCGCGCGCACGAGAACTGGACACGCCGCTGGGGCTCCTCGTCCGCCATGGTCGCGGTCACCTCGATCATGCGGGCGCAGCAGATCCTCATCGGCCGGCTCGACGCCGCGCTCAAGCCCTATTCGCTCACTTTCGCCCGCTATGAGGCTCTGGTGCTGCTCACCTTCTCCTCCACCGGGGCGCTGCCGCTCGGCAAGATCGGCGAGCGGCTGATGGTCCACCCCACGAGCGTCACGAACACCATCGACCGGCTGGAGCGCCAGGGCCTGGTCCGCCGCAAGCCCAACCCCAGCGACGGCCGCGGTACGCTCGCCGAGATCACCGACCCGGGGCGCGAGGTGGTCGAGCACGCCACCCGCGACCTGACGGCCATGGACTTCGGCCTCGACGGCTACACCGACGACGAGCTGTGGGACATCCACCGCCGGCTGACCACGCTGCGTGTCGGATTCGGGGACTTCCCGGCCCCGGTCGCCGCTCCCGATGATGGCGACCAGGGTCCCCGCTGAACCGTCCCCCTAGGACACCCCTAGGAGCCCGCTCCGGCACTCACGGAGGGCGAACGGCACTACCGAAAAGTTATTCGGAAGTCCTACTATTCGACCATGGGCAATCCGCAGGACCCTCACGACATCGAGGCGGGACGCGCGCGCTGGCAGGAGCGCTACGACGCCGCACGCAAACGCGACGCCGACTTCACCACCCTCTCCGGCCGTGACGTCGACCCCGTCTACGGTCCACCCGAAGGCGCGCAGGTCCCGGGGTTCGAGCGGATCGGTTGGCCAGGGGAGTTCCCCTTCACCCGCGGCCTGCACCCCACCGGCTACCGCGGCCGAGCCTGGACCATCCGCCAGTTCGCCGGGTTCGGCAACGCCGTGCAGACCAACGAGCGCTACAAGATGATCCTGGAGTCGGGCGGCGGCGGCCTGTCCGTGGCCTTCGACATGCCCACCCTCATGGGCTACGACTCCGACGACCCCCAGGCCCTGGGCGAGGTCGGCCACTGCGGCGTGGCCATCGACTCCGTCGCCGACATGGAGGTGCTGTTCGACGGCATCCCGCTCGGCGACATCACCACGTCCATGACCATCAGCGGCCCGGCGATCCCGGCGTTCTGCATGTACCTGGCCGCCGCCGAACGGCAGGGGGCCGACATCGGCGCCCTCAACGGCACCCTCCAGACCGACATCTTCAAGGAGTACATCGCCCAGAAGGAGTGGCTCTACCCGCCCGAGCCGCACCTGCGCCTCATCGGCGACCTCATGGAGTACTGCGCCGAGAACGTCCCGGCCTTCAAGCCGCTGTCGGTGTCGGGCTACCACATCCGCGAGGCCGGAGCCACGGCCGCCCAGGAGCTGGCGTTCACGCTGGCCGACGGGTTCGGCTACGTCGAACTGGGGCTGTCCCGGGGCCTGGACGTCAACCGCTTCGCGCCCGGGCTGTCCTTCTTCTTCGACGCCCACATCGACTTCTTCGAGGAGATCGCCAAGTTCCGCGCCGCCCGCCGGATCTGGGCGCGGTGGATGCGCGACGAATACGGCGCCACCAGCGAGAAGGCGCAGTGGCTGCGCTTCCACACCCAGACCGCCGGGGTCTCCCTCACCGCCCAGCAGCCCTACAACAACGTCGTACGCACCGCGGTCGAGGCCCTGTCGGCGATCCTGGGCGGCACCAACTCCCTGCACACCAACGCCCTGGACGAGACCCTGGCGCTGCCCACAGAGCAGTCCGCCGAGATCGCCCTGCGCACCCAGCAAGTCCTGCTGGAGGAGACCGGCGTCGTCAACGTCGCCGACCCGCTGGGCGGCTCCTACTACGTCGAGGCGCTGACCGACCGCATCGAGGCCGACGCCGAGGCCGTCTTCGACAAGATCCGCCGCATGGGCGGCGGTGACACCGCTGAGCACCCGATCGGCCCGATGACCTCGGGGATCCTCGCCGGCATCGAGAGCGGCTGGTTCTCCTCCGAGATCGCCGAGTCGGCGTTCCAGTACCAGCAGGCGCTGGAGAAGGACGAGAAGCGCATCGTCGGGGTCAACACCAACACCTCCACCGTCTCCGGCGAGGTCGAGATCCTGCGCATCAGCCACGAGGTCGAGCAGGAGCAGAAACGGGCGCTCGCCCGGCGGCGGGCCGAACGTGACAAGGCCGCGGTCGACACCGCCCTGGCCCGCCTGCTGGCCGCCGTGCGCGACCCCGGCCGCCCCAACCTCATCCCGGTCATCCTCGACGCCGCCCGCGCCGAGGCCACCATGGGCGAGATCTGCGCCACCATGGGCGAGGAGTTCGGCACGTACACGGAGGACCCGCGCTTCTGAACCACCCCCTGCCGGTATGCGGCAGGATAGAAGCATGCAGCCTTCGGACTTCTCCATGCAGAGCGCGGTCGACCTCGGAGCTCGCAAGGCGGCCTTGGAACGCGAGGCCAAACGGCAGGCCGAGGAGTCGTCCGGTACCGCCAACCCCTATGCCATCGACGTCGACGAGCAGAACTTCCAGCAGGAGGTGCTGGAGCGCTCGCTGAACACCCCCGTCGTCCTCGCCGTGCTCCAGGCGCACTCCGAGCAGTCGTCCCAGGTGGAGCAGGCGCTCGACCGGCTGGCCATCGAGGCCGGCGGCCAGTGGGCGGTCGCCAAGATCGACGTCCAGGCCAGTCCCCAGCTCGCCCAGGCGCTGCGCGCGCCCGGTGTGCCCATGGTCGCCATGGTGATCGGCGGGCAGGTCGTCCCGGGTCCGGCCGGGCCGGCCACCCGCGAGCAGATCCGCGACTGGCTCTCGCAGGTCTTCGACGGCCTGCGCCAGCAGGGCGTGCTGCCCGAGAACTACGCCGGCCTCGGCCCCGAGCAGCCCGAGGCCGGCGCCGGCGAGGAGCAGGCGCCCGCCGACCCGGTCGAGGCAGAGGCGCAGGAGGCCCTCCAGCGCGGCGACTTCGCCGCCGCCGAGGCCGTCTACGCCAAGGCGGTCGAGGCCGACCCCAAGAACGAGGCCGCCAAGCTCAAGCTGGCGCAGGTCCGGCTGGTCGCACGGGTACGCGAGCTCGACGCCGGCGAGGCGCGCCAAGCCGCCGCCGACCGCCCCGAGGACGTCCAGGCCCAGGCCCGCGTCGCCGACATCGACATGTACGGCGGCAAGTTCGAGGACGCCTTCGACCGGATGATCGCCACGGTCAAGCGCACCTCCGGCGACGACCGCGACGCCGCACGCAAGCACCTGCTGCTGCTGTTCGAGGTGCTGCCCTCGGGCGACCCCCGGGTGGCCAAGGCCCGCCGCGGCCTCACCGCCGCCCTGTTCTGACCGCTCGGCCCCCGGTCCCGTCCGCACTTTGCGGGCGAGAAATCCGGCGCCGGATGACGTACGTGCCGCCTCCCGGGGTACCACCCCACCACAGGTAACGGGGGTGGCGAGATGAGACACGTGGTGACTGTGTCCGCGACGTACGGGGCCGGGGGCAGCATCGTCGGGCCGGCCGTCGCCGAGCGCCTGGGCGTGCCCTTCCTCGACCGCGCCATCCCCGGTGCGGTCGCCAAGCGGATCGGCTGCACCCTCGAGGACGCGCTGGAGCACGACGACCGCGCACCCATCGGGTTCGAGCGCCTGCTCGCCAGCGCCGCCCGGATGCCCACGGTTTCTCTGGGCGGCATCGACACCACCTTCATCGGCGCCACCGACTCCGACGGCCGGCTGCTGTACGACCAGGAGTTCGTCGACCGCACCGAGCACGTGATCGGCGAGGTCGCCGCCACCGGCGGGGTGATCCTCGGCCGCGCCGCAGCGGTGGTCCTGGCCTCGGCCCCCAACGCCCTGCACGTCCGGCTCGACGGCGCCCGCGAACGGCGCCTCGCCCAGGCCTGCGGCCTGCGCGAGGCCGGCCGCGGTGAAGCCCTCGCGACCGGAGCCGAGGAGACCGCACCCGCTGTCTGGCACCCGCCGACCATGCGCGAGCTCGACGACAACGACCGCGCCCGGCGCTCCTACGTCCGGCGCTTCTACCGGACCGACCCCGACGCGCCCAAGCTCTACCACCTGGTCCTCGACTCCACCGTGATCCCCCTCGCGACCTGCGTCGACATCATCGAGCGCCTGGCGAGGGAGCGTGCGCAGGCGGCCACGGAGTCCGGGCAGGCCTGATGTGAGGGATTTCATCGGTGCCGCCCGGGCAGCGGGCCGGTCATCGGATCATCCGTACTGAAGAATGGAACGTTGATTCCCGATGTCCCTTTCGTGGTGCTGGGGCGCACAGAGCCCGCCGGTGGTGGCACCATGAAGGAAGTGCCTCGCCACCCCCGACCTGACCGGCGAGGACGCGCACCGGCCCGGCCCCGGCCCGACGCGAGCGCGGCAGACAGATCCGTTCAATCGAGGAGCTTCACGTGGCCACCCTTCCCAGCGTTTCCTACTCCATCACGGTTCGGCTGGAACTCGACGGACACGGCAGCGCGGTCGGCAGCCTGACCAACGCAGTCGAGCAGGTGGGCGGCGTGATCACGGCCCTCGACGTCGCCCAAGCGGGCCACGAGCGCATCCGCATCGACGTCACCTGTGCCGCCCGCGACACCGACCACGCCCAGGCCATCGTCGACGCGCTGGGCGCGATCGAGGGCGTCGTCGTGCACAAGGTCAGCGACCGCACCTTCCTCATGCACCTCGGCGGCAAGATCGAGATGAAGTCGAAGGTGCCGCTGCGCAACCGCGACGAGCTGTCCATGGCCTACACCCCTGGTGTCGCCCGCGTCTCCCAGGCCATCGCCGCCAACCGCGACGACGCCCGCCGGCTGACGATCAAGCGCAACAGCGTCGCCGTGGTCACCGACGGCTCGGCCGTGCTCGGCCTGGGCAACATCGGCCCCGAGGCCGCCATGCCCGTCATGGAGGGCAAAGCCGCCCTGTTCAAACGCTTCGCCGACATCGACGCCTGGCCGATCGCGCTCGACACCCAGGACGTCGACGAGATCGTGCGCACCGTGCAGGTGCTCGCCCCCGGCTTCGGCGGCATCAACCTGGAGGACATCTCCGCGCCCCGCTGCTTCGAGGTCGAGGCCCGGCTGCGCGAGCTGCTGGACATCCCCGTCTTCCACGACGACCAGCACGGCACCGCGATCGTCGTCCTCGCCGCGCTGAAGAACGCGCTGCGTGTGGTCGAGAAGAGCCTCAGCGAGGTCCGCATCGCCATGTCGGGGGCGGGCGCGGCCGGGACCGCCATCCTCAAGCTCCTGACGCACGCGGGGGCCAAGCACATCGTGGTCTGCGACGTCCACGGCGCCGTGCACGACGGGCGCGACAACCTCGACCCCAACCTGCGCTGGATCGCCGAGAACACCAACCCCGAGGGCTACACCGGCGACCTCAAGGGCGCCGTCGCGGGGGCCGACGTGTTCATCGGCGTCTCGGCCCCCAACGTGCTGGGGGGCGAGGACATCGCCGAGATGAACGAGGACTCCATCATCTTCGCGCTGGCCAACCCCGACCCCGAGGTCGACCCGGACGTCGCCCACCTGCACGCGGCCGTCGTGGCCACCGGCCGCAGCGACTACCCCAACCAGATCAACAACGTCCTGGTGTTCCCCGGGGTCTTCCGCGGCCTGCTCGACGCGCAGAGCCGTCACGTCGACTCCGACATGATGGTGGCCGCCGCCGAGGCCCTGGCCGACGTCGTCACCGACGACGAGCTCGGCCCGAACTACATCATCCCCAGCGTCTTCCACACCGACCTGTCGCAGCACGTGGCCTCCGCGGTGCGCAAGGCGGCGCTGCGCGAGCAGGGGGAGTAACGGCCGGGCCGTATCCGGCGGCCATGCTGTGCTTTCTGGTCAGCCCCCGCCGGAATACCGGCCGTAATGGCGCGGTTGCCCATTGGGGGTGGCGGATCGGCGGCCGTGCAGGTACACGTGGGGCATGGACGGTTCGATTCTCACCGGCAGCCTGCTGGTGGCGACCCCGATGCTGGACGACCCCAACTTCCGGCGCTCGGTGGTCTTCGTGATCGACGACGACTCCGCCGAGGGCACCCTCGGCGTGATCGTCAACCGCCCCTCCGACCTGCCGGTCGGCGACGTCCTGTCGGCGTGGAGCGGGTTCGTCAGCGACCCTGCGGTGATGTTCGCCGGCGGCCCGGTGGGCGCGGGCTCGGGGCTGGCCCTGGGCATGCCCGGCGGCGACGACACCCCTCTGGGGTGGCGCCCCCTCGCCAACGTCGAGAAGGACTCCCAGATCGCCCGGCTCGGTGTGATCGACCTGGACGCCCCGCCCGAGATCCTGGGCGGCGCCCTGGGCGGGTTCCGGGTGTTCGCGGGCTACACCGGGTGGAGCGAGGGGCAGCTCGGCGAGGAGATCGACGAAGGCGCCTGGTACGTGCTGCCCGCGAGCGTCGAGGACGTGTTCTCCCGGGCCCCGTCGTCGCTGTGGTCGCGGGTCCTGCGCCGTCAGGGCGGGGATCTCGCCCTGGTGTCGACCTTCCCCGATGATCCGACCATGAACTGAATTGCGTCTCGCGCCGGTCCTGCGGATACCGTGGAGTGAGACGCAGGAGATGTGAGGGCAGGATGTCGATGGACGTTGTTGTCAACAGGGTGGTGCCCGAGAGCGACACCCGGCCGGATATTTCGCAGAACCCGGACATCTCGCACGGCGACGGCGACCGCGAGCGGTTCGCGCACTACGTGCAGAAGGACAAGATCACCGAGAGCGCCATCACCGGCGACCCCGTGATCGCGCTCTGCGGCAAGGTCTGGGTGCCCAACCGCGATCCGGAGAAATTCCCGATCTGTCCGGAATGCAAGAAGATTTACGAGGAGCTGACCCGCTAGATCCCGGCTCCCCGCACCGACCGGGGAGGCGGTCCGGCGTGACCGGGGCCGGAGCGCGCACACGCCGTTCCGGCCCTCGGCATGTGGCCATGCCGTGCGTCCACAATCCCGGTGATGCGGCTGTGGTCCGGGCCCCCGGCGCGGTACGCTCCACAGGGACAGATCGCGTCATTGTGCCCACGGCGCAGCGCCGGCGGCGGCCCGGTGACCGATCGCCCCCTCCGAGAGCACGAGATCATTCGCCGACGTCCATCGTCCTGGCGCCTTCGCGCCCGGGAGTCCGCGCACCATGCCCCGCTCCATGGCGGCCGCGGCCCCGCGCGGGCTCGCAACCCACGGGTAGGTCACATGGTTTCCACAAGTGAACGGCAGTCGCACCGGGGAGGTCGCCGACGGGGCGGCAGCCGGGGCCGGCGCAGAAAGCCCGCCGCCCGGCGGCGCACGGGCGGCGACGTCGCGCGCGGCATCGTCCGCGGCTTCGGGGAGCTGCTGTTCACAGCGGGCCTGATCATGCTCTTCTTCGCCGCCTACGAGATCTACGGCAAGCAGTTCGAGACCGGCCGCGAGCAGGACCAGCTCGCCGCGGGGCTCGAAGAGACCTGGGAGGCGCCCCAGGGCCCCGATTCCGAGCCCCTGCCGGGGTCGGCCAACAGCCGAATGTACATCCCCTCGCTCGACCTCCAGTGGGTGGTCGTCAACGGCGTCTCCCAGGAGGACATCCGCTTCAGCCCCGGCCACTACGGCGACGACGCCGTCAGCGGCGGCGACGCCACCCAGCCCGGCCAGCCCGGCAACTACGCGGTCGCCGGGCACCGCACACCGGGCATCTTCTGGGACCTCGACCTGCTGGAGGACGGCTCCGAGATCGTCCTGGAGGACCAGGACAACTTCTACACCTACGAGGTCATCGAGGAGGTCACCGTCACCCCCGACCAGGTGCAGGTGGTCGACCCCGACCCCTTCGACCCCGAGAACAACGACTCCCCGCAGCGCAGCCTGCTCACGCTCACCACGTGCGCGCCCAAGCTGAACAACACCCACCGGCTGATCATCCACGCCGAACTCACCGACACCAGGCCCAAGGAGGACGGCATGCCGGACAACATCGCCGACATGGCCCCCGAGAGCGCCGCGGAACAGGGGGCGTGATCCGCTCATGTACGGCCTGATCTGGCGCATCCTGCCCGGCCCCTGGCCCGTGAAGCTCGTCCTGGCACTGGGGCTCATCGCGGGCGCCGCGGCGCTGCTGTGGTACATCGTCTTCCCCTGGGCCGACCCCTACATGCCCTTCAACGACGGCGCCGTGGACGTCGGCGGCGGGTGACCCGGACCCCGCCGGGGCCGGGGCCCGGGCGGCGGAACGTGACGAACGCGCCGCCCGCTCTTTGCCGCCCCGGTCCGCGCGGACGGCTAATCTCGACCGGGTGAGCACCTCGGGAATGGCAGCATGACGCTTCTTGACACCACCACCGCCGAACGGCTGAGCGGGCTGCGCGCCTGGCAGCGCGAGGCGTTCGACGAGTACTTCCGGCGCCAGCCGCGCGACTTCCTCGCCGTGGCCACGCCGGGGGCCGGAAAGACCACCTTCGCGCTGACCCTCGCCAGTGAGCTGCTGGCGCGCCACACCGTCCGCTCGATCACCGTGGTCTGCCCCACCGAGCACCTCAAGAAGCAGTGGGCCGAGGCCGCAGCCCGGTTCGGCATCGCCGTCGACCCCGACTTCAAGAACGGGCAGGGGCCCCTGGGGCGGCAGTACGTCGGCGCCGCCGTCACCTACGCGCAGGTGGCAGCGCACCCCATGCTGCACCGCAACCGCACCGAGTCGCGCCGCACCCTGGTCATCTTCGACGAGGTGCACCACGCCGGCGACGCCCTGTCCTGGGGCGACGCCGTCCGCGAGGCGTTCGACCCCGCGGCGCGCCGGCTGTCCCTGACCGGTACCCCGTTCCGTTCCGACGTCAACCCCATCCCCTTCGTCGACTACGTCCAGGACCACGACGGCGTGCGCCGCTGCGCCTGGGACTACAGCTACGGCTACGCCCCCGCGCTGGCCGACGGCGTGGTCCGCCCGGTCATCTTCATGGCCTACTCCGGCGAGATGCGCTGGCGCACCAAGGCGGGCGACGAGCTCGCCGCGCGCCTGGGCGAGCCCCTGACCCCCGATGCGCTGTCGCAGGCGTGGCGGGCGGCGCTCGACCCCAAGGGCGACTGGATCAAGAAGGTGCTGGCCGCGGCCGACCGCCGCCTCACCGAGGTCCGCAACAGCACCCCCGACGCCGGGGGGCTGGTCATCGCCACCGACCACGAGAACGCCCGCGCATACGCGCGCATCCTGCGCCAGATCACCGGGCGCGGCGCGACCGTCGTCCTCTCCGACGACCCCACCGCCAGCAAGAAGATCTCCCAGTTCAGCGAGTCCGAGGACCGCTGGATGATCGCCGTGCGCATGGTCTCCGAGGGGGTCGACGTCCCGCGGCTGATGGTCGGGGTCTATGCCACCTCCACCAGCACCGCGCTGTTCTTCGCCCAGGCGGTGGGGCGCTTCGTGCGGGTGCGCCGCCGCGGCGAGGTCGCCTCGGTGTTCCTGCCGTCGGTGCCCACCTTGCTGGAGTACGCGGGGGAGATGGAGCGCGAGCGCGACCACGCGCTCGACCGGCCCGCCCGCGACGGCGAGGACCCCGAGCAGGACCTCATCGACGAGGCCCGCAAGAAGCGCGACACCCCTGACGCGGGCGAGGAGCTGCCCTTCGAGACCATGGAGTCGGCGGCCGAATTCGACCGGGCGCTCTACGACGGCTCGGAGTTCGGCGGCGGAGCCCCGGGGTCGCCGGAGGAGGAGGACTTCTTGGGCCTGCCCGGGCTGCTGGAGCCGCACCAGGTGTCCCAGCTGCTGAGCAAGCGCAAGGCCGAGCAGCGGGCGGGCCGGCTCAAGGCGCCCAAGGCCGAGGACGGGCCGCCCACGCACGAGGTCCTGGCCGAGCTGCGCAAGGAGTTGCAGGGCCTGGTCGGCGCGTGGCACCACCGCACCGGCCGGCCCCACGGGGTCATCCACACCGAGCTGCGCCGCGCGTGCGGCGGCCCGCCGATCGCCCAGGCGTCGCCCGATGAGATCCGGCAGCGCATCGCCAAGCTGCGCGCCTGGGCCACCGGGGGCGCGTAGGCGGCGCGGGGCCGGTCCACCGCAACAGCGGGCAAACAATCCACAAGGTTCGACGTCGGGGGCGATTCACCGCAATCGGGTGACTACACTCCGTGATCATGAATCAAGGTGGAAATGCGCTCCGGTCGGTAAATGCGGGTGGAAAAGCGGGCACATGGGGTGGGCTGCTGTTCAGCGGCCTCGCGCTGGCCGGCCTGGTGGCCGTCACCGCGGCCGAATCCCCAGCGAGAGAGGGGGCCCCGACCACGGGGCCGCCGCCCGGCGCCGGAGGGGGGAACGCCGCCGCGGCCGGTGTGCGCGACCCCGCCGGCGACCCGGAGTGCGAGGACGGGACGCCGGGCGCGGGCCGGGCCCGCATGGCCGTGCCGGGCCCCGACGACCCCGCCGCGCTCAGCCCCCGGCAGGCCGCCGACCTCGACCGGCAGTTGCGCCAGGCCCCCGTCCGCCAGCAGGCCCCCAGCCCGTCCGCGCCCACGACGGTCCCGGTCGTGGTGCACGTGATCTCGGGGACCGACGGCAAGGGCGACGTCGACGACGCCACCGTCGACGAGCAGATCGCCGTCATGAACAAGGGGTTCGGCGGCGGCTTCGGCGGCGCCGACACCGGCATCCGGTTCGAGCTGGCCGACATCACCCGCAACGCCGACGACACCTGGTTCGGCCGCTTCGCCGCGAACGAGCGCGCGATAAAGGACGAGCTGCACCAGGGCGACGCCGGGACCCTCAACCTCTACACCGTCGACCTGGGCGACGCCATCCTCGGCCAGTCGACCTTCCCGCAGGAGTACACCGCCGACCCGGCCGCCGACGGCGTCGTGGTCGACCACCGCACCGTTCCCGGCGGCGGCCGCAAGGGGTTCGACCTCGGCTACACCGCCGTGCACGAGGTCGGCCACTGGATGGGGCTCTACCACACCTTCCAGAACGGCTGCGAGGACCCGGGCGACTACGTCGACGACACCCCCTACGAGCGCGAGCAGTCGAGCGGCTGCCCCGAGGGCCGCGACACCTGCCCCGACCGCGAGGGCACCGACCCCATCCACAACTTCATGAACTACAGCGACGACCCCTGCCTCAACCACTTCACCAAGGGCCAGGGCGAGCGCATGTCCGACGCGTGGGCCGCCTTCCGCGCGTGACCGCCGCCGCGCCGGTCACGGGGACGGCCCCCGGGTCCCGGGGGCCTCCTCGTGGGGCGAGGGGCGGGCGTGGCGCCGATAAAATCGACGTCATGGCAGCGACCAAGACCTACCTCACGGGCGTTCAGACGTCGGGGATGCCCCACATCGGCAACTACATCGGGGCGATCAAACCGGCGCTGGCCGCGGCGAGCGAGAACGACACCATGTACTTCCTCGCCGACTTCCACTCGCTCAACTCCGTCAAGGACCCAGGCAGGCTCCGGGGTGATATCCGGTCGGTCGCCGCCACCTGGCTCGCCTGCGGTCTCGACCCCGACCGCACCATCATCTACCGGCAGTCGAGCATCCCCGAGGTGTTCGAACTCACCGCGATCCTCGCCAGCGTCACCGCCAAGGGCCTGATGAACCGGGCCCACGCCTACAAGGCCGCGCGCGACCGCAACGAGGCCGCCGGCGGCACCGACCTCGACGCCGGGGTCAACATGGGCCTGTTCAACTACCCCATCCTCATGGCCGCCGACATCCTGGTCATGGAGGCCGACGTCGTCCCGGTGGGCCGCGACCAGGTGCAGCACATCGAGTACACCGGCGACATCGCCCGCGCGTTCAACCACCTCTACGGCGGCTCCTACGCCTTCCCGATCCCGCAGGGCTCCTACCCCGAGGGCGAGGCCAGCATCCTGCCGGGCATCGACGGCCGCAAGATGAGCAAGTCCTACGACAACCACATCCCGATCTTCCTGCCCGAGAACAAGCTCAAGAAGCTGGTCCGCCGCATCCCCACCGACTCCACCCCGGTCGAGGCGCCCAAGGACCCCGACTCCTCCGTCCCGTTCCAGCTCCTGGCCCAGTTCGCCCCGGCCGAGCGCACCGCGCAGGTCCGCAAGCGCCTGGAGGAGGGCGGCATGGGCTGGGGCGAGCTGAAGAACGACCTCTTCGAGGTCCTCAACGACACCTTCGCCCCCATGCGCGAGCGCTACGAGGAACTCGTCGCCCCGGGCAGCGACCTCGACTCCATCCTCGCCGCCGGAGCAGAGCGCGCCCGCGAGCGCAGCCGCGCCACCCTGGCCAAGGTCCGCACGGCCGTCGGTATCGACTGAGGGCCGCCCCGGCGCGGGCGGCTCACTTGACGACGCGCAGCCGGAGGTTGGTCGAGTCGGGCGCCTCGCTCTGGCTGAGGCGCTCGAGGCGGATCGTGGCACCGCCGGGGTGGTCGAACAGGCGGACGCCGTCGCCGAGCAGGACCGGCACGATGAACACGAAGACCTCGTCGAGCAGGCCGGCCTCCAGGCACTGCCGGGCGATGTCGGCGCCGAGGACGCCGACGTCCTTGTCGCCCGCGGCGGCCTTGGCGGCGGCGATACCGCTGTCGAGGCCGCCGACGAAGGTCACCCCCGGCACCGGCGACGCCATGCGGCGGTGGGTGACCACGAACTGCGGCCCGCTCCACCCGCCGCCGTAGGCCTCGCCCTCGTGCTCGGTGCCCTTGAGCGGGTCGTCGCCGCCGAACGTGCGGTTGCCGACGAGCAGGGCCCCGGTCCGCTCCTTGAGGTCGTCGACCGCCGGATTGGGCCCGCTGTACACGGAGAGCCAGGACATGTCACCGCCCGGCCCGGCGATGAACCCGTCCAGCGACATGGTGCACTGGTACTGCAACTTGGCCATGGCCCGTCTCCGATCGCGTCGAGTCCCGTCGGCGCCCGGGGCCGCGTGTCAGCGGCGGCCCGGGGACGCCCTTTGTGCATAGCATTCGGTTCGGACATCCGGGCGCCGCGCCGCCCCGGCCCCGCCGCCGACCGACCCCTGCGTGGAGACCTCATGACACCGCTGTCCACCCCGCCGCGCGGTCCCCGGGCGCACCTGCGCCTGCGGGCGGTCGCCGCCGCGCTCCGCCGCTTGGCCCCCAACGCCTTCTTCATCGAGAACGAGGTGGCCGCGCTCGGCACGCTGGTGCGGCCGGGCGCCGTCTGCATCGACATCGGGGCCGAGTACGGCCTCTACACCTTTGCCATGGCCGACCTCGCCGGGCCGGGCGGCACGGTCTACGCGGTCGAGCCGCTGCCCGGGCCGGCGCGGTTCCTGGAGGCCGCGATCCGCGCCCTTGACGCCCCGAGCGTCCACCTCGTCCGGCGCGCCCTCGCCGGGCGGCCGGGCGAGGGGACGCTGAGCCTGCCCGTCCGGCGCGGCCTGCCCGTGCACGGCCGCGCCTACCTGACCACCGGCGCCGACGGCCCCGGCCCCAACGCCGAGTTCCACGGCGAGCGGCTGGTGGCGACCGAGGTCGGAACGCTGGACGAGCTCGTCGCCGAGCGCGGGATCGAACGGGTCGACGTCATCAAGGCCGACGTCGAAGGCGCCGAGCTCGCGGTGCTCGACGGCGGCCGGGCCACCCTCACCGCGCACCGCCCCGCGCTGCTCCTGGAGATCGAGGACCGGCATCTGGCCAAGTACGGGACCGGCGCCGCCGCCGTCGTCACCCGGCTGCGCGGGCTCGGCTACCGCATGAGCGCCTGGATCGCCGGCCGCTGGCAGCAGGTCGGCGAGGTCCGCGAAGGCCACCGCAACTACCTGTTCACGGCCGACGGCGCGGGACGGCCGTGACGCGGTGATGCCGCGACGCGTCGGCGGTCTTGCCGCCTGGCCATGGGACTAGCCGACCACCGGCGTCCCCTCCAGCGTCACCCCCGCGTCGGCCATCCGCTCCAGGGCCGCATCGGTGGTGGGGCGGGCCACGCCCGCGGTGAGGTCGAGCAGGACGCGGGTGCCGAACCCGGCCGCGGCGGCGTCCAGGGCGGTCGCCCGGACGCAGTGGTCGGTGGTCAGGCCCACGAGGTCGACGTCGGTGACGCCGCGCTCGCGCAGCCACTCCTCCAGGCCCGGCCCCTTGTCGGCCTCCTCGTCGCCCCCGGCGCTGCCCTCGAACCCGCTGTAGGCGGCGACGTACTGGCCCTTGCTGAACACCTCTTCGACCCCGCCGGTGTCGAACGCCGGGTGGAACTCGGCGCCCGGTGTCCCCACAACGCAGTGCCGCGGCCAGCTGTCGACGAAGTCCGGGTCCTCGGAGAAGTGCGCCCCGGGGTCGATGTGGCGGTCACGGGTGGCCACGATGTGGGCGTAGTCGCCCCGGTGGTCGGCGATGAACCGCGTGACCTTGGCGGCCACGTTCGCCCCTCCCGCGACCGCGAGGCTCCCGCCCTCGCAGAAGTCGTTCTGTACATCGATGACGAGTAGTGCCTTCATCGGTCGTTCCCCCTCGGTGTGCGGTTCGGTGTCACATGGCGCTGCGCTGCTCGAAGTGCGTCGGGATCGCGGGCTCGCCCCGGGACATCTGCTGGGCGGTGTCCGGCAGTTCCGTGACGGCGGCGGTGTGGCGCTCGCGCGCGGTGTCCAGCGGCTCGCGGCCGATGACCTCGCCGCCCGAGACCAGGTGCCGCAGCAGCGGACGCAGGTCGCGGGTCTCCTGGGGGGCGTAGTCGTAGACGACCTCGCCGCCGGCGACCCCTTGGCCGTCGAGCCGGCGGTAGCCCCACTTGCGCCCGCCCTTGCTGGGCTTGCCCACCGACCGCTTGGCCACCGGCTCCAGCGGGGCGTCGGCGCCGGTCTCGCGTGCGCGCGCCACCAGCTTGTAGACGAGCGACGCCGTGGGCGCCCCCGACCCGGTGACCAGGGCGGTGCCCACGCCGTAGCCGTCGACCGGCGCCACCGCCAGCGCCTGGATCGCGTGCTCGTCGAGGTCGCCCGTCACCACGATGCGGGTCTCGGTGGCGCCGTGCTCGTCGAGGATCTTGCGCACGCGCGACGCCGTGATGGCGAGGTCGCCGGAGTCCAGCCGCACCCCGCCCAGCCGGGGGCCGGCCAGCTCCAGGGAGGTCAGCACCGCGCGCTCGACGTCGAAGGTGTCGACCAGCAGGGTCGTGCCCACGCCCAGCGCGTCGAGCTGTGTCTGGAAGGCGTGTCGCTCGCTGTCGTGCAGCAGCACGAACGCGTGCGCCGCTGTGCCGGCGGTGGGCACCCCGTAGCGGCGCCCCGCTTCGAGGTTGGAGGAGGTGGCGAACCCGGCGATGTAGGCGGCGCGGGCCGCGGCGACCGCCGCCGCCTCGTGGGCGCGGCGCGAGCCCATCTCGATCAGCGGCCGCCCCCCGGCGGCCGTGACCATGCGCGAGGCGGCCGAGGCGATCGCGGAGTCGTGGTTGTAGATCGACAGCGCGATCGTCTCCAGGAGGACGGCTTCGGCGAACGTGCTCTCCACGACGAGGATGGGCGACCCGGGGAAGTAGCATTCGCCTTCGCCGTAGCCCCACACGTCGCCGGTGAAGCGGTACCCGGCGAGCCATTCGAGGGTGGGCTCGTCGACGACGCGGGCATCGGAGAGGAAATCGAGAACGGGGGTGGGGAACCGGAAGCGCTCCAGGGCGTCGAGGAACCGGCCCGGCCCGCCCACCACGCCGTAGCGGCGGGCGTCGGGGAGGCGGCGGGCGAACATCTCGAACACGGTCTTGCGGTGGGCGGTGCCACTGCGCAGCGCCCCTTGCAGCATCGTCAGTTCGTACCGGTCGGTGAGCAGTGCGCTGCTCCAGTCGTCGGTCATAACTGCCAAGACTAGTTAGTGTCCCGCAGGAACAAAGTGACCGGGCCGGTCGTGCCCAGGTCAGCGGCGGTACCCCGGAAACGGTGGAAGAATGGTCACCGGAAGCGGCCCGCGGCGGGGACACAGCGCCGCCGCCGTACGTTGAGCGAGGTAGCAGAGCGCAGTGCCGGTGTGCGGCGCCGCCAACGGCCTGACGACGGGACACGGGTAGGTGAGTCATCCATGACGACGGCGCCGGTCGAGCTGGAGCGGCCGGACATCGAGGAGGATGTGCGGCCGGATCTCCCCTGGGTGACCATCGTCTGGAACGATCCGGTCAACCTGATGTCGTACGTCACCTACGTCTTCCAGTCGGTCTTCGGCTACTCGCGGCGCAAGGCCAACGCCTTGATGCTCGACGTGCACCACAAGGGGCGCGCGGTGGTCTCCTCCGGCAGCCGTGAGGAGATGGAGCGCGATGTGACGGTCCTGCACGAGTACGGCCTGTGGGCCACGCTCCAGCAGGACACCTGATCGCGCGGCCGACCGTTCCACGTTCCGACAGCAGGGTGGATTGTCCAACATGACCAATGGTTTCCGGTCCGTCCGCGGCGGGGTCGCCATCGACCTCGACGCCGACGAGTCGGCGGTGCTGCGCTCGATGGCCGCCCTCCTGCTGGACGTGGTCGACGCGCCCGATGAACCCGAGGGCCCCGACGACCTCGCCGCGCTCATCGGGATCGGGCAGGAGCGCGAGAAGCCCGCCGACCCCGTTCTGGCGCGGCTCTTCCCCGACGCCTACGGCGACGACGCCGAGGCGGCCGGCGACTTCCGCCGCTACACCGAGGACGGCCTGCGCCGGCACAAGCGCGCGAACGCGCAGGCGGTGCTCGCCGCCGTGCCCGCCTCCGGCGGCCGGGTCACCCTCGGCAACGGCGACGCCCACACCTGGCTCAAAGCGCTCAACGACGTCCGGCTCGCCCTGGGGACCCGGCTCGACATGGACGAGCGCAGCCTGGAGTCCTTCCAGCGCGGCGAGGCCCGGGTCGCGCCGGAGGACGCCGCCGCGCTGCACATCTACGACTGGCTGAGCGCTGTGCAGGAGACGCTCGTGCAGTCGCTGTTCGGCTCGCTGCCCCCGGGCACCGAGGACTGAGAGCGAAGACATACCCAGTCGGTGGGTAGGAATATTTTCTCCGCTACGCTGAGGACCATGCTGAGGATCGACCGCGCGATCTACGACCTGATCGTCGCCCACGCGCGCCGCGACCACCCCGACGAAGCGTGCGGGATCGTCGCCGGCCCCGAGGGCTCCGACCGCCCGGAGCGGTTCGTCGAGATGGCCAACGCCGAGCGCTCTCCGACCTTCTACCGGTTCGACTCCATCGAACAGCTCAAGGTCTGGCGCGACATGGACGACCGCGACGAAGAGCCCGTGGTGATCTACCACTCCCACACGGCCACCGAGGCCTACCCCTCGCGCACCGACATCTCCTACGCCTCCGAGCCCAACGCCCACTACGTGCTGGTCTCCACCCGCGAGCCCGACACCGTGGAGTTCCGGTCCTACCGCATCATCGACGGCGAGGTCACCGAAGAGCCGGTCGAGGTCGCCGCCGCCGGGGCATGACCCTGCCCCCGGCGCCGCCCGCGGAATCACTCGCGGGCGCCGCCTGTTGGAAGCTTGGAAGCGCCCGGCGACCACCGGGCAACGCAGAGCCGCCACCCAGAACCACGGAGAAGAACCCATGGCCATCGAGGTCCGCATCCCCACCATCCTGCGCAACCTGACCGGCGACAAGAAGGCCGTCGACGGCGAGGGCGCGACGCTCGGCGAGCTGATCACCGACCTCGACAAGAACTACCCCGGGCTGGGCGCCCGCCTCAGCGACGACGGCAAGCTGCGCCGCTTCGTCAACGTCTACCTCAACGACGAGGACGTCCGGTTCACCGGCGGCCTCGACACCGAGCTCAAGGACGGCGACACCGTCACCATCCTGCCCGCCGTCGCCGGCGGCATGCGCTAGCCGCCATGCGCTTCGACTCGCTCCTGGACTCCCTCGGCGGCACCCCGCTGGTGGGCCTGCCGCGGCTGTCCCCGTCGCCCGAGGTGCGGCTGTGGGCCAAGCTGGAGGACCGCAACCCCACCGGCTCCATCAAGGACCGCGCCGCCTTCTACATGATCGAGCAGGCCGAGAAGGAGGGCCGGCTCGCCCCCGGCGCCACCATCCTCGAACCCACCTCGGGCAACACCGGGATCTCCCTGGCGATGGTCGCCAAGCTGCGCGGCTACGCCATGGTGTGCGTGATGCCCGAGAACACCTCGGCCGAGCGCAAGCAGCTCCTGGAGATGTGGGGCGCGCGGATCCACTTCTCGCCGGCCGAGGGCGGGTCCAACGAGGCCGTGCGCGTGGCCAAGGAGATGGCCGCCGAGCACCCCGACTGGGTGATGCTCTACCAGTACGGCAACCCCGCCAACGCCCGCGCCCACTACGAGACCACCGGGCCCGAGCTGCTGGCTGACCTGCCCGGCATCACCCACTTCGTGGCGGGGCTGGGCACCACCGGGACTCTCATGGGGGTGGGGCGCTACCTGCGCGAGCAGCGCCCCGACGTGCGGATCGTCGCCGCGGAGCCCCGCTACGGCGAGCTCGTCTACGGCCTGCGCAACCTCGACGAGGGGTTCGTCCCCGAGCTGTACGACGAATCCGTCCTCACCACGCGCTTCTCCGTGCCCGCCGACGCAGCGCTCAAGCGCACCCGCGAACTCCTCACCCAGGAGGGCATCTTTGCGGGGCTCTCGACGGGCGGCGCCCTCCACGCGGCGCTGGGCATGGCGCGCAAGGCGGTCGCGGCCGGCGAGCGCGCCGACATCGCCTTCGTCGTCGCCGACGGCGGGTGGAAGTACCTGTCGACCGGCGCCTACGAGGGCACCCTCGACGAAGCCGAGGCCCGGCTCGACGGCCAGCTCTGGGCCTGAGCCCGGCACCGGGGACGAGGGGGCGCCGCGGCGCCCCCTCTCCTCGTCTCCTCATTCAGCGAGGTGGGCTTCAGGCGGCCGCGACCGGCATCCGCATGGTGGTGCTGGCGCCGTCCAGCGCCTCCCGGATGATGTCGGCGTGCCCGGCGTGCTGTGCCGTCTCGCGGATCAGGTGCAGGAGCATGCGCCGCGCCGTCCACGACGCGTTCGGCGGGAACCACGGCGCCTCGGGCAGGCGCGACCGCCCGTTGAGGTCGGGCAGCCCCATGACGATCTCCTCGGTGGCGCGCGCGGTCGCCGCGTAGTCCTCCAGCAGCCCCGCCAGCGTCTCGCCTTCCAGCATCCGGAACCCGTCCCGCCAGGCCGCCTGCACCTCGGGGGAGGAGAGGTCGGGGAGGGGCCGGGGCCGCCCGAGCAGGGTGTCCATCCAGCCGCGCTCGACGGCGGACAGGTGCTTGACGATCCCGCCCAGGCACAGCTCGCTCACCGTGGTGCGGCGACCCGCCTCCTCGTCGGTGACCCCGTCCACCGCCAGCCGCAGTGTGTCGCGCTGCTCGGCGAGGATCGCCAGGACCTCGGCCCGCTCGTCGGCCGTGCCGTTCTTCTCCGCAGCCGCCATGTCGACACCCCTACTCTCGTTCGCTTTCGTCCCCCGGGCCCGTCCTCGGCCCGGCGCGCCCGACTCTAGGGACGAACTAGGACCGCTCCGTTCCTCATTGCACCGTGCTCGCGGGTCCGCATGATCGTGGACGGAGGGCCGGGTAGGGGCGGTGGAACCGGATTCGGTTCAATGGGGTACATGACGCGATTCGACTCCGCGACCGAGGTCGCGCCGGCGGGCGCGGGCCGCTACACCGCCCGCCTCGACGCCGGTTACCTCATCGGGGCCGCGATGAACGGCGGCTACCTCATGGCGGTCATGCAGCGGGCGGCCCTGGCCGAATCCCCGCACCCGCACGCCGTCTCCTCCTCGTTCCACTTCCTGCGCCCCGCCGGCGACGGCCCCGCGGAGGTCGAGACGACCGTCCTGAAGTCCGGGCGCACGGTCACCACCGTCCAGACCGTGATCCGGCAGAACGACACACCGCTGGTCACCGGGGTGATCGCCACCGGAGCACTGGACCCGGCGGCCGTCCCCGCCTTCGCGGCGCCCGCGCCCGCCATGCCCTCCATCGGGGAATGCCGGCGCTTCGACCCGCGGGCCGAGTCCTCCAGCGGCGCCCCGCAGGGCTTCACCGAGCGGATCGACACCTCCTTCACGCCCGAGAGCTGGGCCCGGCTGCGGGGGGAGTCGGCCGACCGCATCCCCGAACTCCTCGGCTACGTCGACCTGAGCGAGGCCGACGGCGGCCCCGCGGACGATCCCGCCCTGTTCCTGCCGCTCGCCGTCGACGCCCTGCCCCCGGTGGTCACCGTTCTGGACTCCTGGCGGTGGGCGCCCACGGTCGAGCTGACCTGGCACATGCGCGCCGTCCCCGAACCCGGCCCGCTCGCCTTCCGCTCCCGCGCGGACGCGGTCAGCGACGGCTGGTTCGACGAGAACGTCGACCTGTGGGACGTCAAGGGCCGGCTGGTCGCCCAGAGCCGCCAGATGGCGCGCTCGGGACGGCCGCGCGGGCGGTAGCGGCGGAACGGATCACCAGGGATCACCAGGGACCGGAAAAAGTTGCCTCGTGAGAGCAATTCACATGTGATTCACAACGCGTGAGACGCGGGCCACATTAGGTACCGCAAGGGTGGACATTGGGGTAGACCCGTAACACGGAGAACACGGAGACGCCCACCCCGCGACACACCCGCTTCACCGCGTGAGTCTCCGCGGAGGCACCCTGATCGAAAAGGCATAAGCGACGTGCGACTCACCATCATCGGCTCGTCGGGGAGCTTCCCCGGACCGGCCAGCCCCGCATCCTGTTACCTCGTGGAGGCTGAGGGCTTCCGCGTGCTGCTCGACCTGGGCAACGGTGCGCTCGGTGCGCTCCAGAGATACGCCGACATCTATGACATCGACGCCGTCTACCTCAGCCACCTGCACGCGGACCACTGCTTCGACCTCTGCTCGTACTGGGTCGCCCGGACCTTCCCGCACGGTGGTCCGAAACCCCCCATCCCCGTCTACGGCCCGCCCGGTGTCGCCGAGCGCATGGCCGAGGCCTACGGCCTCGACCCCGAACCCGGGATGACCGAGACCTTCGACTTCCACGAACTCGCGCCCGGCGCCCTGCCCATCGGTCCGATGACCGCCCACCTCGACCGGGTCAACCACCCCGTGGACGCGTTCGGGATCCGGCTGGAGTACGGGGGCGCCAGCCTCACCTACAGCGGGGACACCGGCGCCTGCGACGAGCTCGTCGACCTTGCCCGCGACACCGACCTCTTCCTGTGCGAGGCGTCCTTCCACGACCACCGCGACCACCCCAAGGACATGCACCTGACGGGCAGCGAAGCCGGTGAGCACGCACAGCGGGCCGGGGCCCGGCGCCTGGTGCTGACCCACCTTGTCCCGTGGAACGACGACGACCGCACCCTCACCGAGGCGCGCGGCGCCTTCGCCGGCCCCATCGACCTCGCCCGGCCCGGCGCCGTCTACGACATCGGCACCCCGGTCCTCGGCGCGGTCTGAGCCGGCGGGCGCGGGCTACGGGGCGTCGTCGCCGCCGGAATCCTCGGCGTCCCGGCCCTCGCCGCCATCCCCGCCGTCGTCGCCCTCTCCGTCTCCGGCACCGTCACCGGCGCTGGCTTCAGGCAGGACCGTGCCCGCCGTCGCCGTGGCGACCTCCAGCAGGTCGGCGCCTTGCACGTCGCCGGAGTTGGACGAGATCGAGACCAGCATGCCGGGCAGGTGCAGATCGGCCCCCGAGAACATCTCACCGGTGTGCCACTCGGCGATCCCGCCCAGCGCCGCGATGTCCTCGGTGCTGAAGAACGCCGCGCTGTCCAGCGCCACGTCGGGCATGTGGCCGGGGTACTCCACCACCCCGCCGCCCGGGGTGTAGGTGACCATGACGACCTCGCTGCCGTCGCTGGTGCTGAACCCCGCCCACGAGCACTCGAGCCGGTGATCGCTGCGCACCTCGGTGAACTCCGGGTCGGCCATCCGCCCGGTGACGACGGTGATGTCCTCCAGGATCCCGGTGGCTTCACAGGACTCCGGAATCGGCGGCGCCTCCACGGGTTCCGGCTCCGCCGACGGCTCCGCGGATCCGGGGTCCGCCGAGGGGGCGGTGCGGCTCAGCGGCTCCCCGCCGAACTCCGTCCACAGCGGCTCCGGCGACTCCGACGCCGGCGGTGCCGCGGACGCCTGCCCACCCGGTTCGGCGCCACAGCCGGCGAGCGACACCGTCATCACGGCCGCGAAACCACCGATCGCCCACCGGGCGACCGGTGCGTTCCTCGGTTCAAAAGCCATCGCGTGGGGACCTCTGCCATCCGGGGTTCAGGGCGGGGCCGCCTCCCGCACGGGGGCCGGAGGGAGCGGCACCCTCATGGTGCCACCTTTCCGGACGAAAACCACTGCGGCGTCCGGCGACCGTAAGCCAAGGGATACCTGGATCGCCCGCGCCGCGTGCCCGATAGGCTCCTGGCATGGCTCGACCCGACGGACGCGCTCCGAACCAACTCCGGCCCGTGACCATCACCCGCAACTGGCTGCGCCACGCCGAAGGCTCCGCCCTCGTCGAATTCGGCGACACCCGTGTGCTCTGCGCCGCGTCCGTCGAGGACGGCGTCCCGCGGTGGCGCCGCGGAACCGGCGAGGGGTGGGTCACCGCGGAATACGCGATGCTGCCGCGCGCCACCGACACCCGCGGCGCACGCGAATCGGTCAAGGGCAAGATCGGCGGCCGCACCCACGAGATCTCCCGGCTGATCGGCCGGTCCCTTCGGGCCGTGGTCGACTTCAAGGCCATGGGCGAACACACCATCACCCTCGACTGCGACGTCCTCCAGGCCGACGGCGGAACCCGCACCGCCGCGATCACCGGCGCCTACGTCGCCCTCGCCGACGCCGTGAAGTACCTCCGCAAGCGGCGCAACCTGAAGAACAACCCGCTGAGCGGGTCGGTCTCGGCGGTCAGCGTCGGCATCATCCAGGAGCAGCCGCGGCTGGACCTCAACTACCTGGAGGACTCCGTCGCCCAGACCGACATGAACGTCGTCGTCACCGGCGACGGCCGGTTCATCGAGGTCCAGGGCACCGCTGAGGGCGCCCCCTTCGAGCGCGCCGACCTCGACAAGCTCCTCGACCTCGCCCTGGGCGGCTGCACGGAACTGGCGGAGCTCCAGAAGAAGGCGCTCGCGGGATGAGCGGCCGCGCGACCGTGGTCCTGGCCACCCGCAACCTCAAGAAGGTCCCCGAGGTGCAGGCGATCCTCGCCGACGCCGGCGTCGCCGCCGACGTCACGGGCCTCGGCGACCACCCCGGCGCCCCCGACGTCGCCGAGACCGAGCCGACCTTCTCCGGCAACGCCCTGCTCAAGGCGCGCGCCATCGCCGCCCACACCGGGCTTCCGGCCATCGCCGACGACTCCGGTCTGCGCGTCGACGCCCTGAACGGGATGCCCGGCGTGCTGTCGGCCCGCTGGTCGGGACGGTTCGGGGCGGCGACGGGTGACAAGGACGCCGCCAACCTCGACCTCGTCCTGGACCAGCTCGCCGACACCCCCGAGGACCGGCGGGGGGCGGAGTTCGTGTGCGCCGCCGCCGTCGCGTTCCCCGACGGCCGCGAAGAGGTGACCGAAGGCGTCCTGCGCGGGCACATCGTCGCCGAGCCGCGCGGGGAGAACGGGTTCGGGTACGACCCCGTCTTCGTGCCCGAAGGCGAGACCCGTACCACCGCCGAGTTGAGCGCCGCGGAGAAGAACGCCATCAGCCACCGCGGCATCGCCTTCCGCGACCTCGCGAAGCGGCTCGGCGTGCTGCTCTGACCGTCGGCCGCAGCAGGCCGATGCTCACCCGGGGAGTCCCGGAACACCGTGTGGCCGCGGTCCCCCGGGCGAATTCCAGGGGACGGCGGCCACATCTGCGTGCGTGCGGGGTGCCCGCAGGCGATCGGTCAGATACTGCTGATCTGGTTGATGACCTCGTTGACGCACAGGACGATGAACAGCAGGCCGGCGATGGTGAGGCCGACGTTGCTCACCCACCCGTTGCGCCACGGCTGCGGCACGCGCTTGGAGTTGAGCAGCCACAGCAGGGTCAGCGCGAGGAACGGCATGAAGAACGCGCCGAGCATGCCGTAGACCAGCACCAGCTGGAACGGGCGGTCGAACAGCAGCAGGAGCATCGGCGGGAAGGTCAGCCACAGCAGGTAGCCGCGGAAGGCCCAGCTCTGCTCCCGCTCCTCCACCGGACGGTTGATCTTGCCGCGCATGTGCCCGACGAAGTCGGCGAACATCAGGCTGACGCCGTGCCACACGCCGAGGATGGAGGAGTAGGCGGCGGCGAAGAAGCCCACCAGGAAGATGACCGAGACCACCCGGCCGAAGCGGTCCTCCAGCACGTCGCCGAGGGCCAGCAGGCCCTGGTCGTCCTGCGTGAGGGTGATCTGCGTCGCGTGCAGCAGCTCGGCGCCGAGGATGAGCGTCGCGATGACGAACAGGCCGGTGGTGATGTAGGCGACCCGGTTGTCCCAGCGCATCATCCGGATCCAGGTGGCGTCGCGCCACCCCTTGGCGTTCACCCAGTAGCCGTAGGCGGCCATGGTGATGGTGCCGCCGACACCGCCGATGAGCGCGAGCGTCGTCATCAGCGAGTCCTGCGCGTTGGGCACGATCGGGCGGAGCCCGAGAAGCGCCTCACCCACATTGGGCACCACGTAGATCGCCAGGCCGACGACCGTGAGGAACATGACCCCCACGAAGACGGTCATGACCTTCTCGAACACCGCGTACTGGTTGAACCAGACGAAGATCAGGCCGGATACACCGCAGATCATCGCCCATGCCCAGAGGGGCAGCGCGGGGAACAGGGCGGCCAGCGGCAGTGCGGACGCCGACATCGCGGCGGCGCCGTAGACGAACCCCCAGATGACGATGTAAGGGGCGAAGTAGACGTGCGTCCACCGGCCGAGGCTGGACCACCCGTCGAAGATGGTGCGGCCGGTGGCGAGGTGCCAGCGGCCGGTGGCCTCGGCGAGGGAGATCTTGATGACCGCGCCGACGATCGTGGCCCACAGCAACGTGTAGCCGAAGAGGTTCCCTGCGACAAGGGTGGCGACGAGGTCGCCGGACCCGATGCCCGTCGCGGCGACGACCAGGCCGGGGCCTATGAGCTTCCAATTGGGTTTGCGCTGTGGAGACGCCGCTTGCGAGGCGTCCGATGCGTCGGATACGGCCACGGGGGATCCTTCCTCGGACTCCGAAGGGTCAAAGGGCAAATCTGCAAAACCGCGGCGCCTCCGGGCAATGGTCAGCGGTCATTCGGTGCACGATCGATATGAGTGAGGCCACAGTGGCCCCTGGTGTAGACGGAATGCAATGTCGTGCAATGTGCTGCTGTGCAAGGGATGGAGAGGGATTCCGGGGGATCGGACGCGATTCCGGCGTCCGATCCGCGTGCGCGCGGGAGCACGTTCGGTCGCCGCGACCGTCGATCCGTGGAGGGCCGGCGGGGAGATCGGCTGGGAGGACTCGCCACGCGGGCGTGTCCCGTGCGCGGGGCCCGACGGAGTCGGGTAGTCTGCACCGAGCCGGAACCGGAGACGCCCGAGAGGGCGATGGACGTGACGGCGGCCCCCGGAAAAACGGTTCGAAGCATCGACGGCGAACCGCTACGCTTGGAGGGCACGGGAACCGAGCCCCGAACATCCGTGGAACATCTGTTCGGATGGGCGGTCGGTCCCCCCTCGTGAGGATGACACGGACGCCGGTCAGGCGGACGTGATCCGAACACTCTGACGTTGGATCCGAACCTGAGCATGCCGCGTGTTGATCGTGTATGCACGTGCGTGCGAATGGGGAGGTCGGCTTTGTTTTAGAAGCCGGATTCGCGGAGACGCCGGTTTGGCGCAATGCGGAACGGCTGATAAAGTGAGGGCACAACAGCAAGACGGGAGCTCCGCCTCTGCGGAAAAGCCTCGGGAAACGCTCTTTGTGGGTGGTTCGGG
>NZ_JBHSBH010000027.1:0-14008 GCF_042650565.1 Nocardiopsis sediminis | reverse complement strand
GGGGTCGGTGATGGCGGGGGGAGTGGTGCTCATGACCTCATTCTATCGAACACCTGTTCGCAACACAAGGAGTTATTTCGTGATTTCCCTGGGTGGTTCGTGCTGATCAGGCGCAAACCCGGGCACGCCCCGCCCAGGCCCGCCGCCCCGCCGGCCCCCACCACCCGGGGCGCCCCGTCCTCCCGCACCCCACGCACACGGATCACCCGACCGCCGAGCGGGGCCCACCGCTCACCGTCGCTGCCCGCCTTAACGGCCACCACCCCACCGCCCGGACCGTCCGCGCTACCGCGAACCGCCCCCCGCCGTCGCTGCCCGCCGTAACACCAACCACCCAGCACCCGCCACCCGGCTGAATCGAGGCGTCCACGCATCTGCGAACGAATCGAGGACAGAACCCGGCCCCGTTCCTCCTTAGCGTCGGTTCCATGACCTCAACGACCTCCATCACCACCACCCCGGATCAGAACACCCAGGCCATCCACCCTTTCCGCATCGACGTCCCCCAAGAACAACTCGACGACCTCTCGGCACGGTTGGCCGCTGCCCGCTGGCCCGATGAGGTGCCGGGGGTCGGCTGGAGCCGGGGTGTTCCGGTCGCCTACCTAAAGGACCTCGCTGACTACTGGCGCAGCGGCTACGACTGGCGCGAGCACGAAGCGGCGCTCAACCGGCATCCGCAGTTCACCACGTCCATCGACGGGCAGACCCTCCACTTCCTGCACGTGCGCTCGCCCGAACCCGAGGCCACACCGCTGGTCCTGCTGCACGGCTGGCCGGGCGGTGTCGTGGACTTCCTCGACGTCATCGGCCCGCTCGCGGATCCCCGCGCGCACGGGGGCGACCCCGCCGACGCGTTCCACCTGGTGATCCCGTCGTTGCCGGGGTTCGGGTTCTCGACGCCTCTGGCCGGTCCGGGCATGAACGTCGCTCGCATGGCCGGGCTGTTCGTGACACTGATGTCCCGGCTCGGCTACGACCGTTATGGAGTGCAGGGCTACGACACGGGGGCATGGGTCGCCCCCGAAATGGGCCGGCAAGCCCCCGACCACGTCATCGGCGTCCACGTCAACGCGCTGCTCACGTTCCCCATCGGCGCCGAAGGCGAACTCGACGGCCTCACCGAGGTCGAGCAGCAGCGCTGGCAGGCGATGCAGGACTTCAATGACGGCTACTTGCAGTGCAATTCCAAACGGCCCCAGACCGTGGCCTACGGGCTGCACGACTCCTCCGTCGGGCAGCTCGCCTGGATCGTCGAGAAGTTCAAGGAGCTCACCGATCCGAAGGACGGGCTCCCCGAGGACAGCGTCGACCGCGACCGCATCCTCACCGATGTCAGTGTGTACTGGTTCACGGGCACGGCCGGATCGGCGGCGCAGATCTACTACGAGGAGATATCCGCGAACTCATGGCCCACCGCCCAGCGCGGGACGGTGCCGACCGGTGTCCTGGTGTCCGCGCACGACGTGACCATCCGCAGGTGGGCCGAGCGCGACCACGCCATCGTGCACTGGACCGAGCTCGACATGGGCGGCCACTTCCTCTCCATGGAGGAACCGGAGGCGCTGGCCGACGACGTCCGTGCCTTCTTCCGGAAGGTGTGAGGCGCCGTCCGGATGCGCGCCCCGGCACGGCCGCCTACCGGGCCGTGCCCGTCCAGGTGACCGGCAGTTCGTGGACGCCGTAGATGTTCATGTCGGTCTTGAGTTTCACTTCGCCGGCGGGGACGGCGAGCTCCAGGGTCGGGAAGCGGCGCAGCAGCCCGTCGAAACCGGCGCGCATCTCGATGCGGGCCAACTGCTGGCCGAGACACTGGTGGACCCCGTGTCCGAAGGCCAGGTGGCCGCGGGCCCTGCGGTGGATGTCGAGGGCGTCGGCGCCGTCGAAGCGCCGGGGGTCGTGGTCGGCGGCCAGCAGCGACACGATGACGGTCGACCCCTTGCCGATCGTCTCCCCGCCGAGTTCGATGTCCTCCGTCGCGTAGCGGTAGAGGATGTCGACGACGGACAGGTAGCGCAGCATCTCCTCGACGACATCGGGCATCAGGGCCGGGTCGGCGCGCAGCTCGGCCATCTGCCCGGGGTTCTCCAGGAGCGCGAAGGTGCCCAGCCCCAGCATGTTGGCGGTGGTCTCGTGGCCCGCGAGCAGCAGCAGGAAGGCGGCGCCGGTCAGCTCCTCGATGGTGAGGTCGTCGTGGCGGGCCAGGTCGGACAGGATGTCGTCGCCGGGCTCGGCGCGCTTGCGCGCGACCAGTTCGCCGAGGTAGGTGGTCAGCGCGCCCAGAGCGGCCACCTTCTCCTCCAGCGACTGGTCCTTCACCATCAACCGGGCGGCGTTGACCTGGAAGTTCTCCCGGTCCTCGTAGGGGACGCCGAGCAGCTCGCAGATCACCAGCGAGGGCACCGGCAGCGCGAACTCCTTGACCAGGTCGACCGGCGGTGCCAGGCGCGCCAGGTGGTCGAGTTGCCGCTCGGTGATGTCGTTGATGCGCTCTTCGAGCATCTTCATGCGCTTGACGGTGAACGCGCCTGTGAGCCGTTTCCGCAGCCGCCCGTGGTCCGGCGGGTCCATGGAGATGAACACGCCCGGCATCTGCGGGGACGGTTCGGTGACGGCGGGCATGCCCGGGATCTCGTAGGGCACGTGGACGGGGCCGATGTCCTGCCGGGAGCTGAACCGGGTATCGGCCATGACCTGGCGGACGGCATCGTAGCCGGTGACGAGCCAGCCCTCGTGGCCGTCGGGGAAGATCAGGGGGCTGACGGGGCGGGCCGCACGCAGCCGGGTCATCCTGCGGGGCGGGTCGAAGGGGCCAGCATCGCGCTCCATGGGCAGGCCGTGGGGGACGGGAACCGTTCGGCTCATCGGAACTTCCTTTCGTGGCGGCTGTTGCGGCCACGATCGCCAACGGGCCTGACACGCGCCTGACACGGCCTGGACACCGGCCCCGCCGGAGACACCGCCTGCGGGCCATCACCCCGGCGACCTGCTGAACAGCGTCGACGGCCGGCGGCCAGGGACCGGCCGACCTCCCATGGCAAAATCAGCAGGTGCAGATCGGGATGCTCGGGCCGTTCGAGGTCCGCACGGACGACGGCGCCCTCGCCGACGTGCCGGGCGCGCGGCTGCGCGCGCTGCTGGCCGCCCTCGCGCTCCAGCCGGGTCACACGATCCCGAAGGCGAAGCTCATCGACTGGATCTGGGGCGAGCACCCGCCCTCCGACGCGGCGAACGCCTTGCAGCGCCTGGTCTCGCGGCTACGGAAGGTCCTGCCGGAGGAGCTGATCGAGGGGCGGACGAACGGCTACCGGCTGACGCTCGACCCCGACGCCGTCGACGCCGTTCGGTTCGAGCGCCTCATCGGCCGGGCCCGCGACGACGAGGATCCGCGGCGGCTACGGCGGCTGCGCGAGGCCCTCGCGCTGTGGCGCGGTGCGGCCATGCAGGACGTCGGCCGACCGGACAGTGCGGCGAGTGCGGCGTTGGACGCGGCGGTCACCCGGCTCGAAGGGCTGCGCCTGACGGCCATGGAGGACCGGTTCGATGCGGAGATCGCCCTCGGCAACGGCGCGGAGCTGGTCGCGGAGCTCACCGACGCGGTGGCCGCGCACCCGGTACGGGAACGGCTCGTCGCCGCCCTGATGCGCGCCCTCGCCGCGACCGGTCGCGACTCCGAGGCGCTGCTCGTGTACCAGCGCACGAGGGAGGCCCTCGCCGACACGCTGGGCGTCGACCCCGCACCGGAGCTGTCCGCGCTGCACGTCGCACTGCTGCGGGGCGAGGTGGAACGATCGGAGGAGAACCGCAGGATCAACCTGCGCGCCGAGCTGACCGGCTTCGTCGGCAGGGACGCCGATGTCGCCGCCGTCCTCGAGCTCATCGCCGACCACCGGCTCACCACCCTGACCGGGCCGGGCGGCTCAGGGAAGACCAGGCTGGCCGCCGAGACCGCGCGCACGCTGCTCGGCGACCTGCCAGACGGCGCCTGGCTGGTGGAGCTCGCCGCCATCGGCGCCGACGGCGACGTGGCGCAATCGGCGCTCACCGCGCTCGGCCTGCGGGACACGCTGCTCGGCGAGGCACCGGACGCGGAGCCGGCCGACCGGCTCGTCGCCGCGATCCGCGAGCGGTCGATGGTGCTGGTCCTGGACAACTGCGAGCACGTGATCGGGCCCGCTGCGGCCTTCGCACACCGGGTGCTCGGGGAGTGCCGACGGCTGCGGATCCTCGCGACGAGCAGGGAGCCGCTCGGCATCACCGGTGAGGCGCTGTGGCCGGTCGCGCCCCTGGCCCTGCCAGAGGACGACGCCGGCCCCGGCGAGATCGCGTCGTCTCCGGCCGTCCGGTTGCTGCGGGACCGGGCCGGCGCGGTGCGCGGCGATCTCGCGGCCGACGTCCCCACTTTGTCGACGATGGTGCGCGTCTGCCGGGCGCTGGACGGCATGCCGCTGGCGATCGAACTCGCCGCGGCCAGGTTGCGCACCATGTCCCTCGACCAGCTCGCCGACCGGCTCGACGACCGGTTCCGCCTGCTCACCAGCGGCAGCCGGACCGCGCTGCCGCGGCACCGGACGCTGCGCGCGGTGATCGACTGGAGCTGGGACCTGCTCACCGGCGCCGAACGGACGGTGCTGCGCCGGCTCTCGGTGTTCTCCGGCGGGGCGAGCCTGGAGGCGGCCGAGCGGGTCTGCGCCGGCGCCGCCTTCGAGCAGGATGCGGTCGGGCAGGACCAGGTGTTCGAGCTGCTGACCGCTCTGGCCGAGAAATCGCTGCTGATCGCCGAGGGCGGCCGCGCGCCGCGCTACCGGATGACCGGAACGATCCGGGAGTACGCCGGGCACCGGCTCGCCGAGGCGGGCGAATCGGACCTGGCGCGCCGTGCGCATCTCGCCTACTTCACCGAGCTCGCCGAGACCGCGGAGCCGCACCTGCGCCGCGCCGAGCAGGTGGAATGGCTTGCCGCGCTCGAGGCCGAGCACGACGACATCGGTGCCGCGATGCGCGGTGCGCTCGCGGCCGGCGAGGCGGCTGCGGCGATGCGGCTCGCGGCGGGCGCCGGCTGGTACTGGTGGCTCGCCGGGCACAAGGCCGAAGGCCTCGATCTCATCACCGCGGCCGCCGATACCCCCGGCGAGGTGGCCGATGGGGTCCGGGCCACGGTGTACGCGCTCGCCGTGCATTTCGTGAACTCCCGGCCGAGCGACGCACACGAGTCGGAGGGGTGGATCCGCAAGGCCTACCGGTTCAGCCGGCGCGGCGCGTCCCGCTACCACCCGCTGCTGGGGTTCGTCGCCCCGCTGGAACGCCTGCTGCGCACACCCGACGTGGACGCGTTCGCACCGCTGCTGGCGGAGGCGGACCCCTGGGCGCGGGCACTCGCCCGGTTCCACCTCGGCAAGATGCGGATCGTGCTCGGCCAGGGCGGACGGGACGCGGACGCCCATCTCGAGATGGCACTGTCCGAGTTCCGGGCGCTCGGCGAACGGTTCGGGATCTCGCTGGCCTTGAGCGAACTGGCGGACCGCATCGCCGCCCGCGGCGAGTTCGCCCGCGCATGCGAACACTACGACGAGGCGGTCGCGGTCATCACCGAGGTCGGTGCCACCGAGGACGTCATCCGGATGCGGGCGCGGCAGGCCCAGCTGTACTGGCTGATGGGCGATGAGGACGCCGGCGCGGCCGCCATGGCCGAGGCGCAGCGGTGCGCGGACCGCGTCACCTGGCCCGACGCGCTGGCCGAGCTGGCCTTCTCGAAGGCGGAACTCGCTCGCTGGCGCGGCGACGCAGAGGAGGCGTACCGGGAGCTCGGCGTCGCAACGGCCGTCTTGGGCGACGAAGCGGAGCGGGCGAGTATCCGTGTGGTGACCGACCACCTGCTCGGCTGCCTCGCCGGCGATCTCAGCGAGGCGCGCAAGCACCACGCCGCGGCCTGCCGGGCGGCGGTGGAGTCGGGGTATGCGCCCGCGATCGCGCAGGTGGTCGTCGGGGTCGCGGACCTGGCGCTGCGCGAGTACCGGTACGAGCAGGCCGCGCGGCTGCTCGCGGCGAGCGCCGGCGTGTGCGGTCTGCCGGACCGCTCCCGGCCGGATGCGGCCCGGATCGAGCGGGCCGCGCGGTCCCACCTCGGGGACGCGCGGTTCGTCAAGGAGACGCAGGAGGGGGCGCGGGCGGGCTGGCGCGAGTTGGCCGCGATCACGCTCGCCGGTTGAACATCCGGACAGCGAAAACCCTCTCGTCCACGTGGTGGGCGAGAGGGTTTCCCTGCGAACTCGAGGTGGAGCCAAGGGGAGTCGAACCCCTGACCTCCGGTATGCAAAACCGGCGCTCTGCCAGCTGAGCTATGGCCCCAGTGATCAAGGAGAGCATACCGTCCCCGCGGGCAGCGGTGGGCCGGTCGGCGGAGAGTGCGCGGGGACCGGCGGCCGGGGGGAGAGGGATGTCCCAGAAGCGTGGGCGCGGCAGGGGAAAACGATGATCGCCCACGTCTTCTGGCACACACGACGACAGCCACCGACACGTCGGACGTGCCGTGGCTGGTCGGCCTGGTGGAACCTAGTTGTCGCCGGCCGTGGCTTCCGTCCACAGGTCGAGCTCGGCGCGGTCGGCCTGGATCTTGCGATAGACAGCGAACGCCCCGAGGGCAACCAGCACCAGGACGATGATCTTCTTCACGGTGTGGACCCCTTCTTAGATCACGGATAAGGATGAGAGTCGAACAGACGCCTTCGCTGTTTCAGTGGCAGGGAGAACCCCGATCGCGCGGCGGCCCGATGATGGCCGCCGCCCGCCCCCGAGCGGAAGGCGTCAGTAGAGCACTTTATGGGGTTGTCTCCCAGCAGACTAGCAACCCGTCGCGGCAATCCTGCCCGATGTCCGTGTTTCCCGACGCGGCCCGCGGATTCCCGCCGCACACCGCACTCCGGGCCAGGACCTTACCCCTCTCCACGCGTGTTCTCCCACGTCAGCACGGGAAGCGCAATTACCGTGAGCCCTGCGCGGCACACAGGGGGTGACGATGGCCGACGACGAGGAACCCGCACCGGGCCGGCGCGAACCGGAAGACCGGAACAGGGACCGGAACAGGGACAGGGACAGGGACAGGGACCGGGAGCAGGACCGCGACCGCGGCCGGGGCGGCCGCGAGGGCCGGGGCCGCGAGGAGCCCCCGCCCGGCCCGTGGCGCACCGAGGGCGTCCCGTCCGGGAAGGACGATGAGACGACCACCCCCAAGCCGCCCAACTGGCGCCGGTTCATCATCACCCTGCTCCTCCTCTACCTCGCCTTCTTCGTCGTTACCTGGATCGCCGACCTCCAGCACAACATGCGGACGATCCCGTACACGACGTTCAGCGACGAGGTCGCCAAGGGCAACGTCAAGGACGTCTACGTCAGCGGGGAGACGATCGAGGGCCGGCTCAACCGGGCCCAGCCCGTGCCCCACCACCCCGACGAGACCTACACCGAGTTCACCACCGAACGCCCCATCTTCGCCGACGACGACATCTACCGCGCGATGGTCGAGAAGGGCGTCGTCGTCCGGGCGGAGCCGGTCAGCCAGCAGCGCGGGGTCTGGTCCAACCTGTTCTGGGCGTTCCTGCCGGTCATCGTCTTCGGCTTCTTCTGGTTCTGGCTGCTGCGCAGGGGCCGCAGCCTCATGAGCGGCATGGGCGGGATGGGCGGGATCGGCGGCATCGGCAAGAGCCCCGCCGCCACGCCCATCGACAGCACCACGATCCGGGTGACCTTCGACGACGTCGCCGGCATCGACGAGGTCGAGGACGAGCTCGTCGAGGTCGTCGACTACCTGCGTGAACCCGAGAAGTACCGGCGCCTGGGCGCCAAGCTGCCCAAGGGCGTCCTCCTCACCGGGCAGCCCGGCACCGGAAAGACCCTGCTCGCGCGGGCCCTCGCGGGCGAGGCGAAGGTGCCGTTCTTCTCCGCCAGCGCTTCGGAGTTCATCGAGATGATCGTGGGCGTCGGCGCGAGCCGCATCCGCGACCTGTTCGGCGAGGCGCGCAAGGTCGCTCCCGCGATCATCTTCATCGACGAGATCGACACCATCGGCCGCACCCGCGGCGCCCAATCGCTCGGCGGCAACGACGAGCGCGAGCAGACGCTCAACCAGATCCTGACCGAGATGGACGGGTTCACCGGGACCGAAGGCGTCGTGGTGGTCGCCGCCACCAACCGGCCGGACGTTCTCGACCCCGCTCTGCTGCGCCCCGGCCGGTTCGACCGCCGGGTGACCATCAGCCCGCCCGACACCGCCGGGCGCCAGGCGATCCTCGGCGTGCACACGCGCATGATGCCGCTGGCCGAGGACGCCGACCTGGCGCGGCTGGCGCGCAGCACCCCGGGCATGACCGGCGCTGACCTGGCGAACCTGGTCAACGAGGGCGCCCTCCTCGCGGCGAAGCGCGGCCACACGGCGGTGGCCTACGACGATTTCATCGACGCCCTGGAGAAGGTCCAGCTCGGCACCGCACGGTCGGTGGTCATGCCCAAGAAGGAGCGCACGCGCACCGCCTTCCACGAGTCCGGCCACGCGCTCATCGGCATGGTGCAGCCCGGCGCCGACCCGGTGCGCAAGATCTCGATCATCCCGCGGGGGAGGGCGCTCGGCGCCACCATCTCCACCCCTGAGGACGACCGCTACGGCTACGACGAGCCCTACCTGCGCGGCCGCATCATCGGCGCGCTCGGGGGGATGGCCGCGGAGCAGGTCGTCTACGGCGTGGTCTCCACGGGGGCCGAGAGCGACCTGGAGAACGCCACCGCGGTCGCCCGGCAGATGGTCGGGCGGTGGGGGATGTCGGAGGCCATCGGCCCCATGACGGTGCTGCCCGGCCCCGGGCAGGAGGGCCCCGGGCAGCGGTTCGCCCCGGCGACCCTCGACTCCGTCGACGCCGAGGTGCGCCGGATCATCGAAGAGTGCTACAGCGAGGCGCGCGACCTGCTGACGACCAACCGCGAGCGGCTCGACGCCATCGCCCACGCGCTGCTGGACAACGAGACGCTGGACGAGCGCGCCGCCTACGAGGCGGCCGGCCTCACCCCGCCCGGTGAACCGGAGCAGGGTGGGCCGGGGCAGGGTGGGCCGGGGGAGCAGAGTGGGCCTGAGGGCACGGCGCCCCCGGGGTAGCGGAACAGGGGCGGATCCCCATGTCGACACGTCGTCATGGCGGCAGCGGTCAGCGGGCAACGGTCAGCGGTCGGGGGGTCAGGTCAGCAGGGAGAGCCGTTTGAGGGTGGTGAGGGTCGTCTTCGGGGTCCCCGCGACCGCGGTGAGGCGGCGCCACACCTCCTGGCAGGCGGCGACCCCGTCCTCGGACTCCACGATCCCGCCCCCGTGCGTGGCGTCGACGAACGCCAGAGACGCCTCGTCCTCGTCGAACTCCAGCACGGTGAAGGGCCCGGCGGCCCCGGCGTGCAGCCCGGCCGAGGTGGGCACCAGCCGGATGACGACCCGGTCGTGCGAGGTCCCCAACTCGATCAGCCGGCGCAGCTGCGCGTGCAGCAGCGACGGGTCGGAGCCCACCCGGCGCAGGGCGTCCTCCTCGATGACGGCGTGGTAGCGCTCCAGGTTGTCGCGGTCGAGGACCTCCTGGCGCTTGAGGAACGCCGCGACCATCCGCTCGACGCCGCGTTCGTCGTGCCCCTGGGAGCGGGCCAGCTGGGCCGTGTACTCGGGGACCTGGAGGAGATCGGGGACCAGCATGCCGGCATAGGTGTCGATGGCGACGGCGCCGGCCTCGTTGCCGACGTAGGCCGAGGACAGGACGTCCTCGTACTCGGTCCACCAGGGCCGCAGGCGCGACTCGCGGACCAGCGTGAGGATGGCCTCGCGCTGGCCCCCGGTGACCCCGTACAACTTGAGCAGGGCGGAGACCTCCATGACCGAGGGCCACTTGCGAATACCGGTCTCGATATGCCCGAGTTTCGCAGGTGACCATTCGAGCACATCGGCCACATCACTGAGGGTCATTCCGGCTTGGACACGCCGTCGGCGCAATTCGGCTGAAAGACGGCGACGGCGAACTGTGGGGCTCGTCATAGCGTTCGGTTCCGTACACGCTGAGTACTGGGGCTGTGGCACTAGAGAAGCACTCGCCCTACCCTCTAGCAATGCGTTTCTAGAAATTGGCCGCCGGATCCGGGATTTTCTCCCCGCCGCGGGACCGAATACCCCGTTGCGGCGTTGCCCCGGTGGCCGGAACACACCGGTGGGGCCGGTGGGGAGGGCCGCCGCTCCGCGGGCGCGAACGGGGTCGGCCGACGTTTCCCGCCCGCCCCAATGGCGGCGGACCGGATCGAGCCCCGTCGACCGACCGAATCCCGCCTCTGCCGGGCGGGCCCCCTAGTGCAGGAGCTTCAGCCCGACGATGCCGCTGACCAGCAACAGCAGACAGAGGATCTTCGCCACGGTGACGCCTTCGCCCATCCAGGCCATCCCCACGATGGCGGTGCCGACGGCGCCGATGCCCACCCAGACCGCGTAACCGGTACCCACAGGGATGGTCCGCAGCGCCAGGGCCAGCCCGGCCATGCTCAGCACCAGAGTGACGATGAAGATGAGCGACGGCCACAGCCTGGTGAAACCCTCGGTCCTGGACAGAGCGGTCGCCCACGCGGTCTCGAGCAGACCGGAGATCACCAACAGAACCCACGCCATGAACGCCTCCCGGATCGGATCCGCGCCGTCTTTGCGTTCCGGGTACGGCGCACCTCGTCCGGGGGCGGTCATGGCCGACCGGTCCCACATCCACGGTAGCAACCCGCACGCCGATCGCCACGGCGGATGCGGTGAGATGGGGCACCACGCCCGGCCGGCGCACCCGGGGCCGCACGGCGACCACCCGCCCCAAGGGCAGCTCGTGCACCACGCGGCCCCACGCCGCCTGCCGACCGAGCCCCGAGGTCCGAAAGCGCGTACGATGCAGGATGGATGAACGGGGGACCGCACCCCGAACACGCTAGGAACCCAATGAGCCAACCCATGGACGACACCGAGCGGCTGATCGCGAACGCCGAGGAGGAACTTCCGCCATCGACACGTTCGCGGCTGATCGCGAAGCTCCGCATGGGGCACCACATCGATGAGGCGGCTCGCGACCTCGGTGTCAGCCCGCAACGCGTGTTCTCGACAGCCCGCATCCTCAAGCCGTTCGGGGATCAACTGGACGCCACTCTCACCGCCGAGCGCGATCCGAATATCCCGCACGGGACGGTCACCGGTTACAACAAGCGCTGCCGTTGCCCGCAGTGCCGGGCCGCGGTCAACCGCCGCATCTGATCCCGCGACCTCGCGAGTCACAGCGTTTACCGAGAATTATCCGCCGGATGCGGCCTTTTCAGGCTTATTGATCTTGAAGCTGGGGAAACCGCTCAGCATGAACGAGCGTGTGGACTGGGCGACGATGAGCGACGAAGAGTTCATGGCGCTGGTGCGTCAGCTCATGGACAACCCGGGGGTCGACTCCGACGACGAATAGCCGCATCCGCCGCACCACCCGGCGCGAACGCGGGGGCGTGCCCCGCGTCGATGCATACCGTCCGGCTCCCTGCCGACCGAGGAGGGCGCCCGGATCCAGTACGGCCGCGCGCAGGCACAGCCGCGGCCGCAGAGGGCCTGCGCGTCTTCGGCCGGCGCCCGGGAGGCGCCCCTGTGCACCGGCGCGACACCGTGCTCCTGTGGTCCCGTGTTCGGACCGCGCTCGGCCTGTGTCCCGCGGCGGTCGCCGTCGGCCGTCACCGTCTCCCGGAGGCTATCCCACCGCGACATCCATCGTCGCCCGGATTCCGAGAAACCTGCCGATATCCTCGACCTCCGCCGCGACACCGGCCATCGCCTCCTCGGAGAGTGGGGCGAAGGGCTCGATGACGACGGCATCGCCCCGCCACCGCCACCGCGCGACCACCTCGCCGTCGGCCAGCACCGCGGGGTGGATCACCCCGCCGCCCGGGAGGATGCGCCGCGCGGACTCGGGGGGCAGCGCCCACGCGCGCTCCTTGTAGCCCAGCAGATAGCCGTCGTAGGGGCCGAGCAGGCGCACAGCGGGCCGTGAGCGGGGCGAGGGAAAGGCGTCGGCCACCTCCCGCAGCGCCCATGCGCTCCCCGAATCGGTGGCCACCTCCGCGAGCGAAGGCGACACCAGATCCCACGCGCGCCGCACCTGCCCCGCGGGCAGGCCCGACCAGACGGCGAAGTCCTCGGGGCCCACCGGGCCGTAGCCGGACACGTGCCGGCGGGCCAGCTTCGCCAGCGCGGCGTCGGTGTCGCGCGGTTCCCACGCCCCCGCCCAGTCGCGCAGGAGCACGTAGGTGGCCTCGCCGGCGTCCGTGTCCGGCCCCCGGCACACCACCCCGCGCAGCGCCGCGAAGAGGAGGAGGTGGAAGGGCGCCTGACCGTCGGCGGGCACCGGGACACCCGACTCGCGGAGCCCCGCCACCACGCCGGGCCGGGTCTGCGGCCGACCGGAGGCGAGCAGGTCGGGGAGGGCGCGCACCGCACGTTCGCACAGGTCGTCGTCGAGCCCGAGGTCGATCCGGCGCTGCCGGAACCGGGGCAGGACGACCGGGCCGAAGAGGTCGACGATCCAGCCGGCATCGGCGGTGGGGATCATGTGCAGGGTTCCGCGCATGGCCCAGGTCCGGATCACGGAACGCTCCTCGGCGACCGCGCGGCGCACGTCGGCGAGGGCCAGGCCCGAGGTGCGCGCACGCACCGCCAGCTTCGACGCCTTCAGGTCCTGGGCTTGCAGGGCGGCGGCCCCCCGGACGGCCCCGACCACACCCGCGGCGGGCGGGCCGGCGAGGAGCTGGGCGTGCATGCGGGCGAGCCGGAGTCGAGCGGGAGTCAGGGCTGCGGGCATCGACGGGTCCTTTCGTCTCCTTACCGACAAGTCGGCGTGCCGACCAGACTGCCAGGCCCTCAGGACACGTCGGATTCGAATGCCGTACTTCACATGCCGTACTTCACACATGGGCGCCGTCCGCGAGGTTAGGGGCAATCCGCGGGCACACGCCCGAATGGCGGACGAAGGACGACTGGAGGCGAGGGTCCACGATGGGTTCGATACTGGTCACAGGCGGTACGGGCACCCTCGGCACGCACGTCGTGCGACGGCTGGCCGACCAGGGGAACGAGCCGCGCCTTCTCAGCCGGCGGGCGGCCCCTGCTTGGCCGGAACGGGCCATGTGGTTCACCGGCGACCTGAACACGGGTAAAGGACTCGACCGGGCACTCGACGGGGTGACCACTGTCGTGCACTGCGCCCACAGCCCGGCGTCCCCCTCGGCCGAGGTGACCGCGATGGCGAACCTCATCTCGGCGGCCGCACGTGCCGGGGTCGAGCACGTGGTGCAGGTGTCCATCGTGGGGATGGACCACATCCCGCTCCCCTACTACCGGGGCAAGGTGGCCGCGGAGGAACTGCTGGGGGAGTCCGGGCTCGACCACACGGTGCTGCGGGCAACGCAGTTCCACGAGTTGCTGCTGTGGATGTTCGACCGGCTGACCCGCCTGCCGGTCGTCCCGCTGCCGACGGGTTTCTGGGCACAGCCGATCGCGGCCGACGAGGTGGCGGAGCGCCTGGTCGCCATCGCCCTGGAGGGCCCGGCACCGGCACCATCGGACCGGGACCTGGGCCGGGACCGCGCTCGGGAACAGCAGATCGGCGGGCCACAGGTGCGCACGGTGGAGAGCCTGGCCGATGCGTACTTCATCGCCAGGGAGATCGACCCGGTGCTCGTACGGCTCCCTCTGCCGGGGAGGATCGCGTCCGGCTTCAGATCGGGGGCCAACCTCACTCCCAAGCACCGCGAAGGCGTGCGCACGTGGGAGGAGTTCCTTGAGGACCGGTTCCGGGAGAAGGAAGCGAACAAGCCGCGGGAATGGTCGCTGACGTGAGGGCGTGAGGGATGGAGAGAGGTGCTGTGGTGCACTCCCGGGTCCATTCACGAATGCACAAGGGGCACAAAAAAGGTGGGGTGGGAGCCATGCTCCCAC
>NZ_JBHSBH010000026.1:0-10449 GCF_042650565.1 Nocardiopsis sediminis | reverse complement strand
ACGAAGTCCACGGCGATGACACCGAGCAGCACGCCGATCGTGACTCCCCACACCAGGGGCGAGATGTCCAAGGTCCCGGTACTCCAGACGGGTCGCAGGTACAGGCGTCCCCGCCCCGGGCGCCCCGCACGGGCGCCCGGGAGCGAAGGGAAACGGTGTCAGGATGTGTCGCGGCGCCGGGCACGCGGCGCCCGGGCGCGGCGCCGGTCGAGGGCGTCGACCTGTTGCAGGTAGCGTTCGACCAGGTCGGCCGCCACCGGGTTGTGGCCGCGGATCCGGATGAACCAGTGCGGTGCCAGCCGTTCGTGCAGCCACAGGAACCCGATGGTGAACCCGACGCTCAGCAGCGCCTGGAACAGCAGGAACGCCGGCAGCGGCTCACGCAGCACCGAGTCGTGGCCCAGCACCTGGGCCACCGCGTACTCGTCGATCAGCCGGGCCAGCGGGAAGCCCACCAGCCAGTACAGCGCCGCCGGGCCCACCGCGCCCACGCCGAACCGGCCCGCGGCCAGCAGGGCGCAGTAGCCCGCCCCGAACAGGGCCAGCGGGACGCCCAGCGCCGCGGCGATCGTCGTGATCTGGACGAGGGGCAGCCCGGCCAGCGAGGCGACCGCCGCGGCGAAGACGCCCGCGACCAGCCCGATCGCGGCGCCGGGCGCGGCGACCTCGGCGTAGCGGACGGCGGTGGGGACGCCGCCCGCAGCCGCGATCTGCGCCCCCATCAGTTCACCACCACGCCGAAGGCGAACAGCGAGTAGAACAGCATGCCGAGGTAGAAGACCGCGGCGAAGCCGATCACCAGGTTGGAGACGATGCCCGGGCGGATCGGCTTGGGCAGTCTCAGGTTGTTCACCAGCAGGAGCACCACGCAGTAGGAGCCCATGGCGAAGGTGGACAGGAACGCCAGCACGTCCAGGATGGCGGCGGGGCCGTCGGCGGGCCCGAACAGCAGGATCCCGATGCCGAAGGCGATGAGCCCCCACAGGAAGAACGCATACAGCTTGGAGATGCTGAACCGCTTGGCGCCCGGCACGAAGAAGTACGTCATGTCGGCCTGGCCGCGGGAGAAGGAGTCGAACAGGCCCAGGGTGGCGTTGAGGCCGATGAGGGCGATGAAGCAGAAGAACACGGTGCCCAGGATGGGGCTGCCCGCCGCGGAGAAGGAGGCCGCCATGGCGTCGAGCGCCGCCTCGCGCTCACCGTCGCGGATGATCTGGGTGACCCCCGGGTCGATGCGGGCCGAGGCCTGGGCCAGCACCGTGAAGGAGATCGTCACCAGCATGGTGATGCCCCAGAAGAGGACGAACGCGTCGAAGGTGACCCACTTGCGCCACCCCTTCCACTTGCTCATCTCGGCGGGGTCGGAGGTGTCGAACATGAAGCCCCGGCTGGGCATGGACTCCTGGTCGTCGGAGTGGCGCAGGCCGCGGATGCGCGGGATGTGCGCGCCCATGCCCGCCCCCTTGTCGCGCAGGTGCAGCGTGTACCACATCTGCTGCATGCCCGAGGGGCCGGCGAAGGCGCACGCGCCCACGATGACGGGGAACCAGGCCGGGGAGAGGGCTTCCTCGGGCATGTAGCCGAAGGCGAACATGCCGGTGATCGTGGAGGAGAGGTCGGCGAAGCTGCCGACCATGGCCGCCACCACCGAGGTGCCCACCACGAGCAGGCCGATACAGATGGAGAGCAGGTTCTCCAGCAGGTTGTAGACCACCTTGGCCAGGGTGAACACCACCCCGACCAGGAGCATCCCGGCGATCGCCGATGCCTGCCAGGGGATCCCGGTGACCCGTTCGAAGGCCGATGCGCCGGCCGAGAGATGGCCGGGCCAGATATAGACCAGTATCGCCGTGACGAAGAAGAACCACATCAGCGGCTTGAACACACGGGCCGCGCCGAAGAAGATGCTCTCCCCGGTGGCCATGGCGTAGCGCGACATCTCCAGCATCACGACGGTCTGGAGGGTGACGCCGATCAGGAACAGCCAGCGGATCTCGGGCCCGAAGATCAGGACCAGCCGCGGCCACATGTAGGACTCGCCCATCCCGACGCCGAGCGCCACCAGGAAGACGGTCGGGCCGAGGATGTGGATGGAGGGCGGGGCCTTGGGCAGGGGCCGGATGGGCATCGGCTCCAGCTTGCCGGCTTTGTAGAAGCGCTCCTCAGCGGGGGCGGGCGCCGGCTGTGGGGTGCCGGAGCCGCTCTCGGGGGAGGGCGTGGCCCGTTGGGCGGGGACACGCGGCGGCGTGTGGGTCGTGGCCGGGTCGTCGCGGCTCAGGGGCCGGTCGGCGTTGACATCTGAGGAGTCCATGCGTGCAGTTCTCCCTCGCGGATGCGGGCGCGCGAGCGCCCTTCATACGCCCCCTGGCACTGCTGGTGGGACCTCCTTCGCCGGATGCGGGCGGACGGTGTGGGCGCCGGGGCCTGCGCTGGCGGAACGCGGGCCCCGGCGGCGGGCCCGGCGGCCGGCGATGGCGGATCGCCGGCCGCCGGAGCGACCTCGGCTGTGGGGGATGAAGAGGGATATCGGTGGTCATTGCAGGTGAAGCGGGTGAAGTCGTCCGATCAGAGTAGCCCGGCGGCGCGCGCCCAGCGATACTTCGCGCCCAGGACCTGGACCGGCTTCTCGGTGGTGTAGGGGTAGGCGACCACACCGTGCTGGAACAGGTGGGCGCTGGCGGCCTCGACCTCGGTGTCGCCCGACAGCGAGGCCACCACGGGCTTGTCGATGCCCGCGGCCCGCGCCTGGGCCACCACGTCGGCGACCAGCTCGGCGAAGACCATGGGCGGGGTGACGATCGTGTGCCAGTAGCCCAGGATCAGCGCGTGGATGCGCGGGTCCTCCAGGCCCAGCCGGATCGTCTTCTCGTAGGTCGAGGGCGGCTCGCCCCCGGTGATGTCCACCGGGTTGCCGGCCGCCCCGAAGGGCGGGATGAACGCGCGGAACGCCTCGTCGAGGTCGGGCGGGATCTCATAGAGGGACATCCCATTGTCGATGACGGCGTCGGAGAGCAGCACGCCCGACCCGCCGGCGCCGGTGATGATGACGACGTTCTCGCCCGTGGGCGCGGGCAGCACCGGCAGCGCGCGGCCGAACTCCAGCAGCTCGTTGAGGCCCGGCGCGCGCACCACCCCGGCCTGGCGCAGGATGTCGTCGTAGACCTTGTCGTCGCCGGCCAGCGCGCCGGTGTGGGACCCGGCGGCGCGTGCGCCGGCCGAGGTGCGCCCGGCCTTGAGGACGATCACCGGCTTGCGCGGCACGACCTCGCGGGCCGCCTCCACGAACGCCCGCCCGTCCTTGAGGTCCTCCAGGTGCATGGCGATGGCGTTGGTGTTGTCGTCCTGGCCGAAGAAGGTGAGCAGGTCGTCCTCGTCGATGTCGGCCTTGTTGCCGACGCCGACGATGGCCGAGACGCCGGTGCTGGTGCTGCGGCTGTAGCCGAGGATGGCCATGCCGATACCGCCCGACTGCGAGGTGAGCGCGGTGCCGCCGGCGACGTCGTAGGGCGTGCAGAACGTCGCCGACAGCTTCTGCGGCGTGTAGTAGTAGCCGTAGATGTTGGGGCCCAGGATGCGCACGTTGTGGCGGCGGGCGACCGCGAGCACCTCGTCCTGGAGCTCCTGCTCGCCGGTCTCGGCGAAGCCCGACGGGATGAGGATGGCCCCGGCCACGCCCTTGCGCCCGGCCTCCTCCAGGGTGGCGGCGACGAACTTGGCGGGCACGGCGAAGACCGCGACGTCGACGTCGCCGGGGACGTCGCCGATGCTCTTGTAGGCGGTGCGGCCGTAGACCTCGTCGGACTTGGGGTTGATCGGGTACACCTCGCCGGCGTAGCCGCCGTCGACGATGTTGCGGATGACCGAGTTGCCGATCTTGCCGGTCTCGTTGGAGGCCCCGATGATCGCGATGGAGCGGGGGGTGAAGATCCGGTTCATCGCGCCCAGGATCTCGTCGCGGTCGAACTGCTTGGGCCGCTGGGCCGGGGCGAAGTCGAGCACGAACCGCAGGTCGGCGGCGATGGCGTCGTCGGCCGTGGCGAAGACGGGGTTGAGGTCGGCCTCGGCGATCTCGGGGAAGTCGGTGACCAGGTCGGACAGGCGCACCAGCAGGTCGGCCAGGCGGTCGCGGTCCACGGCGGCGCCGCCGCGCACCCCGTCGAGGACCTCGGCGGCCTTGATGCCGCCGATCTGTGAGAGCGCGTCGGCGCGGGTGACCGGGGCCAGGCGGAACGCGACGTCCTTGAGGACCTCCACGAGCACGCCGCCCAGGCCGAAGACCACGATCTTGCCGAAGGTGGGGTCGGTGGTGGCGCCGACCAGCACCTCCAGGCCGGCGCCGATCTGCTGCTGGAGCTGGACGCCGTCGATGCGGGCGTCGGGGTCGTAGGCGCGGGCGTTGGCGACGATGCGCTGGTAGGCGGCCTTGACCTCCTGCGGGGAGGTCAGCCCGACCTCGACGCCGCCGGCCTCGGTCTTGTGCAGGATGTCGGGGGAGACGATCTTGGCGACGACCGGAAGGCCGAGTTCGACGGCGAGGGCGACCGCCTCGTCGGCGTCGCGGGCCAGCGCCTCACCGGGGACCGGCAGCCCGTAGGCGTCGGCCAGCGCCTTGCCCTCGGGTGCGGTGAGGGAGGTGCGGCCCTCGGTGCGGGCCCGGTCCAGCACGGCGCGCACGGCCTCGCGGTCGTAGCCGGGGTCGGTTGGGTTGGCCATGGTGTCAGATCACTCCGTTCGACTTGAGCGTGGTGAGGTCGTCCTGCGACAGCCCCAGCTCGCCCACGTAGACCTCGCTGTTGTGCTCGCCCAGCAGGGGGGAGCGGCGGATGTCGGCGGGGGAGGCCGACAGGCGGATCGGCAGCCCCACCGTCTTGTAGGTGCCGCGCTCGGGGTGCTCCACGGTGGCGACGATCCCGTTGGCGTTGAGCGTGGGGTCGTCGATGATCTCCCGCGTGGACAGGATCGGCCCGCAGGGGATGTTGTGGGCGTTGAGCGCGGCCAGCACCTCCCACTTGGGGAGCTTGGAGGACCACTCCTCGATCAGGGCGAAGGCCTTGTCGAGCTTGTCCAGGCGGGCTTCGGGGGTCGCCCACTCGGGGTCGGTGGCCAGGTCGGGCCGGCCGATGAGCCGGGTGATGGGCTCCCACCCGGGGGGCTGGATGATGACGTAGACGTAGTCGTTGGGGCCGCCGGGTGCGGTGCGCACCGCCCAGCCGGGCTGGCCGCCGCCCGAGGCGTTGCCGGAGCGGGGCACCTCGTCGCCGAAGCTGTCGTTGGGGTACTCGTTGAGGGGGCCGTGGGCCAGCCGCTGCTGGTCGCGCAGTTTGACCCGGCACAGGTTGAGCACGGCGTCCTGCATGGCGACCTCGACGCGCTGGCCGGTGCCGGTGCGGGTGCGCTGGAAGAGCGCGGCGAGGATGCCGGCGACGGTGTGCATGCCGGTCCCGGAGTCGCCGATCTGGGCGCCGGTGGCCAGCGGGGGGCCGTCCTCGAAGCCGGTCGTGCTCATCGAGCCGCCCATGGCCTGGGCGATGACCTCATAGGCCTTGTAGTCGGCGTAGTCGCCGGGGCCGAAGCCCTTGATGGAGGCGTAGATGAGCCGCGGGTTGGCCTCCTGGAGCACCTCCCAGGTGAAGCCCATGCGGTCCAGGGCCCCGGGGGCGAAGTTCTCCACCAGGACGTCGCTGGAGCGCACCAGGTCCAGGAAGATGCGCTTGCCCTCGTCGCTCTTGGTGTTGAGGGTGATGCTGCGCTTGTTGGAGTTCAGCATCGTGAAGTAGAGGCTGTCGACGTCGGGGAGGTCGCGCAGCTGGCGACGGGTGATGTCGCCGCTGGGCGCCTCCAGCTTGACGACGTCGGCGCCCAGCCAGCCCAGGATCTGCGTGGCCGAGGGACCGGACTGCACATGGGTCATGTCGAGGACACGGACACCGTCGAGTGCCTTGCTCATGGCGTCTGAGGCTCCCTACTTGTACATGGTCTGGTTCATCGTCCCGGGCGCGTAGACCTCGGGGTCGATCCAGACGTTGATCAGCGAGGGCTTGCCGGACTCGCGTGCGCGGCGCAGCGCCGGGCCGATCTCGGCGGGGTCGTGGACCTCTTCGCCGTAGCCGCCCAGCATCTTGGCAAACTCCGAGTAGCGGACGTCGCCCAGCGTGTTGCCGATCTCGCCGCGGTCGGCGCCGTACTTGGCGATCTGGCCGTAGCGGATCTGGTTCATGGAGGAGTTGTTGCCGATGACGCCGATGAAGGGCAGGTCGAAGCGGACCAGGGTCTCGAAGTCCCACCCGGTGAGGCTGAAGGCGCCGTCGCCGAACAGGGCCACGACCTCCTTGTCGGGGCGGGCGTACTTGGCCGCCAGGACGAAGGGGATGCCCACGCCCAGGGTGCCCAGCGGCCCGGGGTCGAGCCAGTGGCCGGGGGACTTGGGCTGGACGACCTGCCCGGAGAAGGTGACGACGTCGCCGCCGTCGCCGACGTAGATGGAGTCCTCGGTGAGGAAGTCGTTGATCTCGCTGACCAGCCGGTAGGGGTGGATGGGCGAGGCGTCGGAGCGCAGGAGCGGCGCGCGCTTGTCGAGCGCCTTGGCCTCCTGCTGGCGCAGCTCCTCCAGCCAGGCCTTGCGGCCCTGGGCGCCGGTGTCGCCGTAGGCCGATGCGGCCTGGAGGACCGAGGAGAGCACGACGTCGGCGTCGCCGACGATGCCGAGGTCGATGTCGCGGTTCTTGCCGACCGTGGCGTAGGAGAGGTCGATCTGGACGACGGTGGCGTCGGGGGAGAGGCGCTTGCCGTAGCCCATCCGGAAGTCGAAGGGGGTGCCGACGATGATGATGAGGTCGGAGTTGGCGAAGGCGTGGCGCCGGGAGAGCTGGAAGTGGTGCGGGTCGCCGGGCGGCAGGGTGCCGCGGCCGGCCCCGTTCATGTAGGCGGGGACGTTGAGCGTGCGTACCAGTTCGATGGCGGAGTCGGTGGCGCGGGTGGTCCATACCTGGCCGCCGAGCAGGATGCTGGGCCGCTCGGAGCGGATGAGGAGCTCGGCCAGGCGCTCGATGTCGGCGGGGTCGCCGGCCTGGCGGGTGGAGGCGCGGTAGCGGCCGGCCTCGGGGATGCGCGCCTTGTCGAGGGGGACCTTGGCGTCGAGGATGTCGCGGGGGATCTCCAGGAAGGAGGGGCCGGGGGCGCCGTTGAGGGACTCGCGGAAGGCCATGGAGACCAGGTCGGCGACGCGCTCGGTGTGGGGGACGGTCGCGGCGAACTTGGAGATCGGGCCGATCATGTCCACGTGCGGCAGGTCCTGGAGGGAGCCCATCTTGTGCTGGCTGAGGGCGCCCTGGCCGCCGATGACCAGCAGCGGGCTTTCGGCGCGGTAGGCGTTGGCGATGCCGGTGACGGCGTCGGTGGTGCCCGGTCCGGCGGTGACCACGGCGCATCCGGGTTTGCCGGTGATGCGTGCGTAGCCGTCGGCGGCGTGTGCGGCCACCTGTTCGTGGCGGACGTCGATGACGTCGATGCCCTCGTCGGCGCAGCCGTCGTAGATGTCGATGATGTGGCCGCCGCACAGGGTGAAGATCACGTCGATCCCCTCGGCCTTGAGGGCCTTGGCCACCAGATGGCCGCCGGAGATGGTGGCGTCTTCCCTCTTGTCGTCAGTCATCGCTGCGAACATCCCCTTCATTGGATACTGCATACCGTATGTTTTCCATTGCTACATGAGCGCCGGGCGCGTGTCTAGAGCGGAATGGTGCGAACCGGCAGCGGGCGCCGCAGGCGCCCCGCGATACCCGCCGCCACCAGGGCGCACACGCCCGCCACCGCGAAGCCCGCGGCGGCCCCCGAATCGGGCGCGAGCAGCAGGAGCAGCGCGGCGCCGCCCACGCCCAGCAGCCCGCCCAGCCCCTTGGCGCTGTAGACGAGCCCCTGGATGTCGGTGGAGTGGCGCGCGCCGAAGCAGTCCATCGCCAGCGCGCGGGTGAGCGGATAGCAGGCGCCGCCGCCCAGCCCGGCGGGCACCGCCAGCACCAGCAGCACCGGCAGACCGCCGCCCTCCCCGGTGGCGGCGGCCAACAGGCCGAACTGCGCCAGACCTCCGGCCAGCAGCGCGCCCGCCAGCACCCGGCGGCGCCCGCTGTGCTCGGCGCGCGCGGCCGCGGCCACCCGGCCCGCCCCGCTGGCGGCCACCAGCACCGCCGCCACCGCCGCCGCCGCGGCGGGGGAGTGGCCCTGGGCCAGCAGGAAGGCGGGCAGCACCGCCAGGTCGAACAGCGCGACCGCGCCCCCCAGGGCGAGGATCGCGTGCAGGGCGGGCAGCGCCCCGCTGCGCCAGGCCTGGGCGGGGGAGTGCTCGGCCCCGGCCAGCGGGTCGGCCCGGCCGCGCAGCGCCCACGCCCGCGGGTCGGTCCCGGGCGGCCACCAGTGCGCCGGGGGCGCGTGCAGCCGCGCCCCGCCCGCGGCGATGAGGACGCCGGCGGCGACGGCCAGCCCGGCGCAGGCCGGCCCCAGCGCAGCGGGCCCGGGCAGCAGCAGGGCGCCCAGGACGGCGGGCACCGCCCCCAGCGCGAACGCGCCCCCGGCCACCCCGGCGCGGGCCACGGGCCGCTCGGGGTACCAGGCGGCGACCACGTGCACGCAGGGGTGGTAGACCAGCCCGGCCCCCAGCCCGCCCAGGACGCCGTAGCCCAGCGCCGCGAGCAGGAGGGAGTCGGTCAGCCCGATGCTCGCCAGGCCGATGGCGCACAGAGGGGCCCCGGCCAGGACCGCCCGGGCCGGCGCGAGTGCGCCGCGGGAGTGCAGGCGCGCCAGGGGCACCGCCGAGGCGCCCTGCACCACCGTCCACACCAGCAGCGGCAGCAGCGCGCCGGCCGGGGTCCAGCCGTGCGCCGCACCCAGCGCCGGCACGGCCGCCCCGTAGGCGAACTGGAGCGTCCCGGCCGCCGCGACCGCCAGCACCGCGCGGCGGAGCTGGTGGCCGCGGCCCCGGCCGGTGAGGTCGCGCGCCGAGGCGCCGACGCGGTAGCGCCGTCCGCTCCAGTCGCGGAACTCGCCGTGCGGCGCGTCGTAGGGGGAGGGCAGATGGCCTGGGGGGATGACAGAGGGGGATGGTGCCACCACGGATCACCTCCAGCATTCTGTATGCAGTATGCGTCGCCGATGTGCGCCGTGGGAAGGGGGTGGCGCGGGGAATTCGGGGCGGCGCTGGGGTGGTGCGGGGGTGGGATGCGGGGTGGTTGCGCGCGAGGGTGGTCGTGACCAGGTGCAGGGTGAAACCGCCACGGAAGAGATATTGCATACTGCATACGATGTCGCGTATGACAGAGGCAGAGCCGAGAACCGCTATGGAGGAGGAGGCTCGGTGGACCTCTACGAGCACGAAGCCAAACAGCTCTTCGGCGAGCACGGTGTGCCGCTCGCCCTGCGACAACTCGCCGGCACCCCCGAACAGGCCGCGCTCAGCGCCGAGCGCCTCGGCGGCCGTGTCGTCGTCAAGGCGCAGGTCAAGACGGGTGGCCGCGGCAAGGCCGGCGGTGTGAAGGTGGCCGATGGCCCCGAGGACGCCCACGCCAAGGCCGAGCAGATCCTCGGCATGGACATCAAGGGGCACACGGTGCACCGGGTCCTGGTCGAAGAGGCCAGCGACATCGCCGAGGAGTACTACGTCTCCTTCCTGCTCGACCGCTCCAACCGCACCTTCCTGTCGATCTGCTCGGCCGAGGGCGGCATGGACATCGAGGCCGTGGCCGCCGAGCGCCCCGACGCCGTGGTGCGCACCCCCATCGACGCCCTCACCGGCCTGGGCCGCGACGACGCCGTCGCCATCTGCGCCAAGGCCGGCCTGCCCCCCGCGGTGCACGCCCGCGCCGCAGCGGTGCTCCAGCGCCTATGGGACGTCGCCACCGAGGAGGACGCCACGCTCGTCGAGGTCAACCCCCTGGCGCGCACCCGCGACGGCCGCATCCTCGCCCTCGACGGCAAGGTCACCCTCGACGACAGCGCCGCCTTCCGCCACCCCGAGCGCACCCCCTTCCACGACGACGGCGCCGCCGACCCCCGCGAGACCGCCGCCCGCGCCCGGGGCCTGAACTACGTCAAGCTCGATGGTGAGGTCGGGATCATCGGCAACGGTGCGGGCCTGGTCATGTCCACGCTGGACGTGGTCGCCTACGCCGGTGAGGCCCATGGCGGGGTGACCCCGGCCAACTTCCTCGACATCGGCGGGGGTGCCTCGGCCGAGGTCATGGCGAATGGCCTGGAGATCATCCTGGGCGACCCCGCGGTCAAGAGCGTGTTCGTCAACGTCTTCGGCGGGATCACCGCCTGCGACGCGGTGGCCAACGGCATCGTGCAGGCCCTGGAGCTTTTGGAGCAGCGGGGCGATGACGTGTCCAAGCCGCTGGTGGTCCGGTTGGACGGCAACAACGCCGAGCTGGGGCGGGCGATCCTGACCGAGCGGGCGCA
>NZ_JBHSBH010000025.1:0-33406 GCF_042650565.1 Nocardiopsis sediminis | reverse complement strand
GGCAAGAAACTCGACCGCCTCGGCGACATCGCCGACGGAGGCGGCAACGACCGCGGCAATGGAGATGGCAACAACGACGGGGACGGCAGCGACAGCGACGGAAACGGCGAGGACGAGGAGAGGAACGACCCCTCCTGCACGCCCGGCAACAGCTTCGTCCCCGGTACCCCGGTCCTGCTCGCCGACGGCACCACCCGGCCCATCGAGGACGTCGCCGTCGGCGACGAGGTCCTGGCCTTCGACCCGCTGACGGGCGAGGAAGGCCCCCGCGAGGTCACCGACCTCATCTCCGGCGCGGGCGAGAAGACCCTCGTCACCCTCACCATCGACGACGGCCAGGGCACCACCGGCACCCTCACCGCCACCGACGCCCACCCCTTCTGGGTCCCCGGGCAGGCCGAGTGGGTCGACGCCATCGACCTCGAACCCGGAACCTGGCTCCGCACCTCCACCGGCACCTGGACCCAGATCACCGCCGTCGACACCCACACCGCCCAGGCCCAGCAGGTCCACAACCTCACCATCGCCGACCTGCACACCTACTACGTGGGTGCAGGCTCCGCGAACGCACTCGTCCACAACGCGAACTGTGATCGACTCTATGAGGGGCCCGGATTCCAGCATGTACTGGATGAACACGTCTCTGGGAGCCCGGGGGTCACTCCGGAGAACACTCTGTTCAAGGATTACTATGACCCCGACGATATCGGGGACCTCATCGAGGAAACGGTGCAGAACAGCGAGGGTAGGCCGAACACATCCGACCCCGAAACCGGGATGAGTCGAGACGGATCCGTGCACACGCTGGAATTTGATTACCCTGTGGGCACCACGCAAGGAAACCCGCCAGAGGATCTTTATAGCCTCCAGGTGGTGGTCAATCCCGATGGAACGCTTCGAACCGCGTTCCCTGTGAGGTGAGGGCAGTGGGCGTTCGGGAGCATGACACTTCCCCGAGCATGCGCTGGCGACTCCTCGGAGCAGGATCGGCCATGTGGACCTGGCGGACCGGCGACGAGGAGGTCAGAGTACACGCATCCTACTTGAGTGACGCGCTCGGTAGCCTGTTTCGATCAGCCCGCGACCTTCACATCGGATCCGGATCTACGTTCGCCACCTTTCTACAGGAGCCGGGAGGAAACAGGATTTTCTTCTCCGGGGCTTCTCGGGAGGGAGAGGTCTACGTTCAGATCGTCGCATTCGAAGACATGCAGTCAGAGGCTGATCGATGGTCGCGGGGAAGACTCCGCTGGGCCAAGCGTCTTCGAACGGATGACGTCATCGAGTCGGTGAGGTCAATGGGTGAGCGCATACTTTCCGAGTATGGAAAATCCGAATATCGGAGGGTCTGGGGTCAACCCTTCCCAGAAAGGGAATTCAATGACCTCTGGCGTGCGCCCACCACATGAGGATCGACCTCGACGACTCATGCGAACAGCCTGACCGCCTGCCTCGGCATCTCAACTGTGGCGATGCCGGGTCAGGCGGATTTGGTAACCTGAATCTTGATTGAGGTCAATGATCAGGATGGGTCCGATGACGCAGGTGTCGTGGAAGTCGAAGGAGCTCACGGTCGGGCAGATCGCGGAGCGTAGTGGGGTCGCCGTGTCGGCGTTGCACTTCTATGAGCGCGAGGGGCTGATCCGCAGCCGTCGCACCGCTGGGAACCAGAGGCGGTTCCAGCGCGATACGCTGCGGCGGATCGCGTTCATCCGGGTGTCGCAGCGGGTGGGGATTCCCCTCAGCCGGATCCGCGAGGCTCTGGAGGAGCTGCCGGACGAGCGCACGCCGACGCGTGAGGACTGGGCGCGGCTGTCGGAGAAGTGGCGCGACAAGCTCGACGCCCGCATCCGGATGCTGGAGCGGCTGCGCGACGACCTCACCGGCTGCATCGGTTGCGGCTGTCTGTCACTGGAGCTCTGCGTGCTCTCCAACCCCCACGACGAGCTCGCCAAGGAGGGCCCAGGCCCGCGGCGGCTGCTGCCCGCCGCCGGAACCGACTGCCTGGAGAGCAGCCGCTGCGACGGCGCGGCGTGACACCAGCACCGTTCCCAGGGGGACGGGGAGACGGGTGTCCCCGGCGTCCCCGCCGGGGACCGTGCGGTCACAGAATCGAGGACGGCACCTCTGCGGCCGAGGCGGTGGGCCAAGTGAGGGGGTCGTCGCCGAGGCGGACGAGTTCGGCCACCTGCTCCTTGCACCAGGGGGAGACGTCGTAGAGGCCGTTGAGCACGCCGTCGGCGACGTCGCTCCACGGCAGCCAGCGCACGTCGGCGACCTCGGCGGGGTCGGGCTTGATCGGGCCGTCCACGACGGCGCGGAACACGGGGCACAGCTCGTTCTCGACGGTTCCGTCGGCCATGACCGCCCGGTAGCGGAAGCGCGGGAGGACGGGCTCCGGCGTCGTGCCGGCGGTCCCCAGCTCCTGGTCGAGCCTGCGGGTCACGGCCTCGGCCACCGGCTCGTTCGGCGCGGGGTGCCCGCAGCAGCTGTTGGTCCACACGTGGGGCCAGGTGAGCTTGTGGGCGGCGCGGCGGGTCATCAGGATCCGGCGCTGGTCGTCGAAGAGATAGCAGGAGAAAGCCAGATGCAAAGGCGTCCGGTCGGTATGCACTGTCGATTTCGGCGATGATGAGACGGCTCGTCCGGTTTCATCGAGCAGCACGACCATTTCAGCCACGTTGTTTTTCCCTTCCACCGGGAGAGAGGATTTCCCGGGCGTTGACCTGGTGCGTACCCGCGCCGATGGTGCGACAACCACTCGAATCACGGCGCTTGGAGTCGCTTTTATCGCCTCCCGTCCAATTTGATCGGATAAAAAGTGCGTTTGGTGTCCGCATTCAGCCGCGACCGTGGACGGGCGCCAATTCCGCGGCCTCCGTGATCCGCCGCAGCGCATCCGGGCCCGGACCGGGCGCCGGGGTGAATACGCGGACGAGGGCGCCGCCGGGCAGGGCGCCGGCCGCCACCCAGGATGCGGAGGTGCGCAGCACGGTGAAGGCCACGTCCGCCCCGTCGACCGCGATGTCGTGGGCCGACCAGGCGGCGTCGGCGGGCAGCGCGAAGGACTGTGCGGCCAGCGGGTCGCGCATCCGCCGCTCCATCAGGTCCCGCTCCGCGCAGAACGCGCGGATGTCGCGCTCCCCTGGGCCGTGGCCGTCCTCCCCGTCGCCGCCCTCCCAGACACGGGTCGCGATCTCCAGGTCGGGCCCGTTGTCGGGCCCCTCCGGTGTCGAACCGAAGTCGACCACCACCTTGACGGGCGGCCCGCCGCCCGGCGCCACGGTGGTGGAGCTGACCCGGCCGCGCCGGTCCTCCCCCACCGGCGCGAACAGCGGAACCGCCGCGACCACGTCGTCGAAGGCGGGGGTGTCGGGGTGCATCTGCATTCCTCACGTCCGGGTTCCGGGATGGCGTGTGCCCATGCCGATCATCCCAGGTCGTTCCACGACTCCCCGGCGCCGCGTCTGCGCCGTGCGCTCACACGGGGGCGCCGCCGTATCCGATCTCGTTGCCGTCGGGATCGCGGAAGATGGCCTTGCGCACCCCGTTGGCGTAGGTCTCCCGCTCCGCGGGGTCGAGCCCCCGCTCGGCGATCTGCGCCAGGCGCGCGTCGAAGTCGCCGACGAAGACCGTGTGCCGGGCGTGCCCGGCGTGCCCGGGCAGGTGCTCGATGTACACGAAGCGGTGTTCGGCGAGCTCCCACACGGCCTCGGTGTCGTTGGGGATGAACGCCGGTGCGGCGCCCAGCAGCCGTTCGTACCACTTCAGCGCCGCGGAGTAGTCGGCGACCGGGATGCCTGCGAACAAGTCGAGAGCCATGCGGCGATCCTACGAACCTCCAGAGACACCGCCCGGTTCCCCGGGCTCCGGCGCGCCCGGCCGCCCGCACTGGGTTCGGCCCCTGGTCGAAGGGCGCCGTACTAGGCTCGGACCGCGCCGCCTGCACCGGTGGCCGCGGTGGCGCCCCGGCCATGGGCGAGGGGAGGAGGGGCAGGGCCGATGACCGTCTCCGGGCGCCGCAGGATGCGCGTGGAGTCCGCCGACGGTACCCGCCTCAACGTCGAAGTAAGCGGCCCCGAATCCGCGCCGACCCTGGTGCTCGCCCACGGCTGGACCTGCGCGATCCCCTTCTGGTCCCCGTTGGTGACGCGGCTGGGGTCGGGCCTGCGCGTCGTCCGCTACGACCAGCGCGGCCACGGCCGCAGCGACGCCCCGGCGCGCGGCGGCTACGGCACCGGCGCCCTGGGCGACGACCTGTGCGCGGTCCTGGAGGCCACGGTCCCGGCCGGGACCCGCGCCGTGCTGGCGGGCCACAGCATGGGCGGCATGGCGCTCATGGCCGCCTCCGAGCGGCCGGCGTTCCGTGCGCGCGCCGCCGCCGTCGCGCTGATCAGCACGGGCAGCGCCGGGCTGCTCGGCGGATGCCGCATCGTGCCGGGTGTGGCCGGCCGCCCGCGGCTGAGCGCGCTGGCCCACCGGGTGGCCCTGGGGTCGGCGCTGCCCCTCGGGCCCGTCACCCCGCTGACGAGTGCGGCGCTGCGCTACGCGACCATGGCGCCCGGTGCCGCCGCCGACGTCGCCCGCCTGTATGCGCTGATGGCGCACGCCTGCCCGCCGGTCCCGCGCCGCCGGTGGGCGCGGGTCCTGTCGACGCTCGACCTGGACCACGGCGTGTGCGCCCTCGACATCCCCACGGCGGTCGTCGCCGGGACGCTCGACCGCCTCACCCCCATCGCCCACGCCCACCGCCTGACGCAGCTGCTCCCGGGCCCGGCGCGGCTCGTTGAGATCCCCGGGGCCGGCCACATGACCCCGCTCGAGGCCCCCGCGACCGTCGCCGGCGTCCTGCGTGACCTGGCCGGCACCCATCTGGCATCCCCGTAGCGATCGCGGAGAACCCGCGGCGGCACGGCGAAGCGGGGTTTCCATCACCACCACGACGTCGCCGACCGTCATACGAGAGGACTCGATCCCCTGATGGGCACCGACTGGACCCGGACCCGGCGCATGGTCCTGCGCGAGCGATTCTCCGAGGCGGAAGTCGAGGACTTCGCGCAAGAGCTGGGCTGGACTCGGCAGGGGGTGGACCCGGCGGACCCGGAGGAAGGCATCGACTACCACGTCTTCTGGGCACCGCCCGGAGCCGCGCTCGCGCTGCACTACACGGAGGACGACCTCGCCGGGGACAGCTACGTGATGGTGATCGGCAAGGACGCGGCCGCGGTCCGGGGAGCGCAGGCCCTGGTGGAACCGCGGTTGAAAACATGGCGGTCAGCGGAATTGCTCGCGGAGGTGGATCGCGCCGTCGGTCCGGTAGCTCTGGCCCGGGCCGTGCTCCGCGCCGGGCTCGGCGCTCCCGAAGAGTTCAACGAGGAGTTCTTCGCCCGGATCGGCTCCGCGTTGCAGCACCCTGACCGACTGGTGCGCGAGACCGCGGTGTGGGCGGTCACCTTCTCGCCCTACGCCGAGTACCAGCCCGCGCTCACCGCCCTCCGGGACGGCGACGAAGATCCCGACGTGCGGGCGAACGCCGAGATCCTTCTGGAAGGCTTCGACGAAGCCGAGATCCGGAAACAGTGAGCGGTTCCGCGGAAACTCGTGTGGCGCGGCGGGGTTTCCGGTCATGTGGCCAGGTCCAGCCATTCCCCGACGGCCAGCACGTGTGCGCGCCGTCCGGCGTGTGTGCGGAACTCGCCCTCCGGGTCGGAGACCTCGACGTAGCCCGCGATCTTGTCCGGCTGCTCCGGCTCGTAGTGCATCGGCACCGCGTACCGGGCGTCGAGGATCTCCGCGGCCGCGGCGGCCTGCCTCGGGTCCATCGCGGCGGGCAGAGGGCTCGGCGGCTGTAGGTGCGGCGCGTCGACCACCGCTCCGTTGGCGGGCAGGAACACCGCGTCGAACGGGCTGAACCGGCGTGCGATGCGCCACCAGTAGCCGTGGAACATCGTGTCGCCGCCGTGGAAGACCCGCTGCCCGTCGGCCTGCACCACCCAGTTCAGCTGCGGGTCGCCCAGCCCGTCGACGGCGGGGACCGCGGTGGCGCGGAACGGCCCGACGTCGCGGCTGGACCAGGCGTCCACGACCTCGGCGGCCAGCCGGTGAAGGGCCAGTTCGCGTTCGGCCGGCAGCGTGATCACGTTGTCGGTGTCGTCGCCGTGGCCGGGTGCCGGTCGCAGCACCGGCGCTCCCGGCGTCAGCACGTCCGCGAGCGCGGACGCGTCGGTGTGGTCCCGGTGCAGGTGGGTGACCAGTGCGGCGGTGACCTTCCCGCTCGGCACCGTCAGCCCCTCGCCGGGCTTCCACCCCGTGAACAGCGGTGAGAGGTCCCGCGCGTAGTCGATCACCAGGCGCTCGCCGTCCGCCTCGATCTCCACCCCGGCCCAGCCCAGTCGTCGCACCCGCATCTCGCACTCCTTCATCTCGGTGACCACCACCCGGAATTTAGCGTACGACCGTCCTCTAAATCAATAGCGAACGAACGTACGCTATCCTTGTCGCATGTCACCGCGACGCTCAGCCGCCGATGCGCAGGCCACCAGGGGCCGGATCCTCGATCGCGCCGCCGAGATCGCCTCCGAGGAAGGGCTGGACGGCATCACCATCGGCCGGCTCGCCGGGGAGCTGGAGATGAGCAAGTCCGGGGTGCACAAGCATTTCGGCACCAAGGAGACACTTCAGATCTCCACCCTGGACAAGGCGTTCGTGGACTTCTGGCACCGGGTGGTCGAGCCCGCACTGGCCCAGCCGCCGGGTCTGCGGCGGCTGCGTGCCGTGTGCGCCAACTCGGTGGGCTACCTGGAGGCTCCATTGCTGCCCGGCGGCTGCCTGATGACCGCGGCGCTCACCGAGTACGACGGCCGCCCCGGCCGGGTCCGCGACGCGGTGGCCGAGGTGTGGTCGCGCTGGCGGGGACGGCTGCGCGCGGACCTGGCCGCGGCGGTGGACAACGGCGAGCTGCCCGCCGGGTTCGACATCGACCAGGCGCTGTTCGAGATCGTCGCCGCCGGGCTGGCGCTGAACACGGCCATGCAGCTCCAGCACGACAGTGCGGCGGCGGGCCGGGCCCGCCGCGCGATCGAACGGGCCTTGGACCAGTCCTGACCGGGGTCCGGCGCTCCCGGCGAGGTCGACGAGGACTTCTCGACCGGCGTTATCCGCATTGCAGCAGCCTGATCGAAGATCACATCCGGGAACAGTGAGCGCTTCCGCGAAACCCCGCGTGGCGCTGGGTGACCGCCTGAGGACCGGGCGGTGCCCGCGAGGGGCCTGGTGTGCTTCCGTCGGGGGCTGGCCGTAAAGTATCCGGTCACCGACCCGCTCCGGAGCCTACCTATGATGTCGTCATCGATCCCCTATGGCTTGATCGCCAGCGTCCCCCTGTTCGTGGTCGCCGCCCTCGGGCTGGCGCTCACCTCTCGCGTCCCCCGCGACCGGCGCGGCCTCACCGTGACCGCGATGGTGCTGTTCCTCCTGCACGCCGTCGTGGAGATGGGTCTATCGATCCGGGTGCTGATCTCGGTCACCGCCGGGACCCCCCTGCTGGCCATGGTGCTGAGCATCCTCCTCACCACGGTTCTGATGGTCGCCTTCGTGCTGCTGATCATCGCCGCCTGCCGCAGGCCGCGCGTCCCCGCGCCCCTGGTCAGCCCGGCCGGCCCGGCTCCGGCCGGTCCCTTCCCGCCGCCCGGAGTCCCCTGGCAGCCTGGGCCCCACCGCGGTCCCACACCGCCGCCTTCCTCTCCCCCGCCCGCCGGCTGAGCCTCCCCTCAACGGAGCCACATCATGACCTCCATGTCCTCCCCCTACATCGCGGCGCTCTCCGGCACGATCAGCTCGGGGTTCATCGCCCTGACCGCCCTGGCGATCGGCGTCTTCGCCCTGATCTGGGCCGGACGCGCACCGCAGGGCAAGTGGCTCGTGCGCACCGCCGGGCTGCTGCTGATCCTCGTCTCCCTCTTCCAGTTCCTCTGGGCGGTCTGCTTCCTCCTGGCGACCTATCCGCCGCCCGTGTTCACGCCGTGGATGGTGGACCTCCTGCCCGCCGTGACCCTGGTGCGCAGCAGTGTCTCGGCCATCGCCCTGACCGCCGCGGTCGCGCTCGGCCTCACCGCCGTCGTCCGCGGCAACGGGACCGCTCCCGGGACGCCCACAGCGGCCCGCTGACCCGGCGATCCCCGGGCCGCCGCCCGGGGACCCCGTGGGCTCAGGCCGGGGACCCCGTGGGCTCAGGCCGGGGACCCCGTGGGCTCAGGCCGGGGCGGGGTCGCGGGCCTCGTCCCGTCCCCGGCAGGCCAGGGCGTCGGCGCGCTCGTTGCCCGGGTGGCCGTTGTGGCCCCGCACCCAGCGCCATTCGACGTCGTGGCGCCCGGCCGCGGCGTCCAGGCGCTGCCACAGGTCGGCGTTCTTCACCGGCTGCTTGCTCGCGGTGACCCACCCCTTGCGCTTCCAGCCGTGGATCCACTTGGTGATGCCGTCGCGCACGTAGGTGCTGTCGGTGTGCAGGTGGACCGGCAGCGGGCGCTTGAGGCTCTCCAGCGCCATGATGGCCGCCATCAGCTCCATGCGGTTGTTCGTGGTCTCGGGGTCGCTGCCGTACAGCTCCTTCTCGTGCTGCCCGTAGCGCAGCACCACCCCCCACCCCCCGGGGCCGGGGTTCTTGGCGCAGGCCCCGTCGGTGTAGATCTCAATGGCGTCGCCGCCCGGTTCCTCTTCTCCATTGGTTCGCACGCGGGGCAATCTACCGCGCCGGACGGGCCGCAGGCGGTTCTCCCTTCCGAGTCCCGGCAGGCCGGCGCCCCCGCCAGAGCGCGGGCGACGCGTGGGGCCGGTGTACGCCTCGGGACGTAGGGCCCGCTACGTTGCACGGCCGATGACAGACCGTGGACGCGGCGTCATTGTGGAGCCATGGACACCACGGCGCCGCCGCGGCGCACCGGCCCGCCTCCCCGCAGTCGTTCCGCCGCACGGGCGCACCTCCCCACGGGCAGTCCCGGGACCGCAGGGTGAGCGGTTTCTGGACGGCGATCCTGCTGTCGGTCGTCTCGGCGCTGTGCTACGGGGCCGGTGCGGTCACCCAGCGGCGGCTGGCCGACCAGATCGGCGGCACCTTCGACCGGCGGGCGCTCACCGCCCTCATGCGCCACCGCCTGTGGTGGACCGCCCTGGCGCTCAACGCCGCGGGGGCGCTGCTGCACGTGGCCGCCCTGGCCTTCGGGACGCTGACCGTGGTGCAGCCCCTGGGCACCCTGGCGCTGGTCTTCGCACTGCCGTGGGCCGCACGCTGGGCCGCCCGCCCGGTGACCCTGCGCGAATGGCACGGCGCGATCCTCACCGTCGCCGCGCTGAGCGTGATGCTGGTGGTGGCCCCCACCAGCGGCGGGTCCACGCTCTCGCCCGCGACGACCGCGGCGGTCCTGGCCGTCGTCCTGCTGAGCGTGGGGGCGCTCATCGCCGCCGCCCACCGCATCCCCCGGCCCCGCTGGAGCAGCCAGGTCCACGCCGTGGCGGCCGGGATCGCCTTCGGCGCGGCCTCGGCCCTGACCAAGACCTTCACCGACGAGATCGCCGCGGGCGGGGCGCTCCACGCCCTCACCCACCCGGCCGCCCTGGGCACCATCGCGCTGGCGGCCGCGGGCGCGCTGCTGTCGCAGGCCGCCTACCGCGGGGTCGCGGTGGGCGCGCCGCTGGCCACGATGAGCCTGGCCAACCCCGTCGCCGCGGTGCTCATCGGCATCGGGGTGATGGGCGAGGAGTACCTGGGCGGGTCGTGGGGCGTGGGCGTCGCGGTGATCAGCGGCATGGTCGCCATCCGCGGGGTCCACCTCCTCGCGGCCACCACCGACCCGCCACACGTGCCCCGCACGCCCACCCGCCCCCGCGTCGGCGCCCTGCACCGGTGAGCCCCCCGCGTCGGCGGGCGAAGAGGTCGGGAGGATCACCACAAGACTTGGCGGCCTCGTGGGTGCCCGACCCAGGGTCATGCCTGCTACGGCCGACCTCGCTCTTCGGCCGCTCGTCAGGGTCGGCGACTGCGCTGTCGCCCGCAGGCGCGCGAGGCGCTGGCCCGCCTCCAGCTCCCCATCGCCGCCCCGGAGGCCTCGCCGCGCACTTAACGGGGACGAGCCGGAATCGGCAGGGTGGGCGCCGTCCGCAGCGACGGCCGGGTCAGGGCCGGTGGCGCATGGGGTGGTCGGCGGGGACCTCCACCACGCAGATCCGAAGATTGTCGGGGTCGGCGATCCACATCTCGATCAGGCCCCACGGTTCGCGTGCGGGCGCGCGCAGGATGGTGACGCCGCGGGCGAGCAGGTCGAGATGGGCGGCCTCGGCGTCGGGGACCTGGAGCCACAGCCGCAGGTCACCGGAGTCGGGTGCGCGTTCGGCCCGCCCCGACAGCTCCAGGAAGCCGCCGCCGAGGAAGAACACGGTCCCGCGTTCGGGCCCGGTGCCGAACTCGCGGAAGACCGACAGCCCCAGCGCGTCGCGGTAGAACGCGCGGCTGGCCTCGGGGTCGGTGGGGCGGATGAGGATCCGGCTGCTCAGCACGTCGACCATGTGATCGACCCTAGACCAGGACGCCTCCGGATCGCCGGTGTTCCCCGGTGCCGGTTGCGCCGGGCCGACCCGCTCGGCTCCGCCTTGACCTCAACCGCGGTTCACTTCCGATCATCGGTGCGGGCGACCGCCATGGCCGCCCCTCCCGAGCCGGACGGCGCGGGCGCAGCGATCAGGGGGGATCCACGATGACGACACAGCAGCAGACGCAGACACCCACCGGCGCGGACGAGGTGGCCGACGCCTACGTGGCGGCCTTCCGGGGCGGGGACCTGGCCCGGGCCGGGGAGCTGATGGCGCCCGACATGGTCCGGGTATCGCCGCTGGAGGGCACGGGCGATGCGGGCGAGATCCGCGGCCTCGACGCGATCATGGCGAACGCCGCCCGGCTCACCGCCGAATACGACATCCGCGGCGTCGACGTCCAGGGGCCGTTCGTCTCGGGTGACCGCTTCGCCGTCCGGTTCGCCTTCGACCAGGTCCACGTCCCCACCGGCCACCGCGCCGACACCGTGAAGATGTGCCTCTACACCGTCGTGGGCGGCCGGATCGCGCGCGAGGAGGTCTTCTACCACAACGAGCCGCAGCAGGCCGGGTGATCCGGCCCCCGGGCCGGCCCGCTCCCGGTGCCCGGGAGCCGCTCCGTGGCCGGGGCCGCTGCTGTGCCAGGCTGGTCGCCACCGGCCTGCTCCGGGCCGCCCCGAGGGGCCGCGACCGGGCCGGCCCACGCACCGACTCATGCGGAGGCCCCATGCCCGGCACGCCCCACGGCCCCATCGGCGCGGCCGACGGCGGCGGCCCCGATGGCCCGGCCCGCGAGCACGCCGAGGTCGCCGCGTTCCGGGCCTCGCTGGGCCTGGAGCACCTGATCGACGTGCACACCCACTTCATGCCCCAGCGGGTGCTGAGCAAGGTGTGGGCCTACTTCGACACCGCCGGGCCGCTCGTGGCGCGCCCCTGGCCGATCACCTACCGGCACGAGGAAGAACAGCGGGTGGAGATCCTGCGCGGCTTCGGCGTGCGCGCCTTCACCTCGATGCTCTACCCCCACCGGCCCGGCATGGCGCGCTGGCTCAACGACTGGGCCGCCGACTTCGCCGCACGCACCCCCGACTGCCTGCACACGGCGACGTTCTTCGCCGAACCCGATGCGGCCGGGGACGTGCGCCGCGCCCTCGACCAGGGCGCCCGCGTGTTCAAGTGCCATCTCCAGGTCGGCGGGTTCGACCCCAACGACCCCATCCTGGAGAAGGTGTGGGGGCTGGTCGCCGACGCCGGGGTGCCGGTGGTGATCCACTGCGGATCGGGCCCCGTCCCCGGCGCCCACACCGGGCCCGGGCCCATCGGCCGGCTGCTGGCCCGCCACCCGCGGCTGCGGCTGGTCATCGCCCACCTGGGCCTGCCGGAGTACACCGAGTTCCTGGACCTGGCCGAACGCCACGAGGCCATCATGCTGGACACCACCATGGCGTTCACCCCGTTCACCGAGACCATGGCCCCGTTCCCGCGCGCCGCCCTGCCCCGGCTGGAGCGGCTCGGCGACCGCGTCCTGCTGGGGACCGACTTCCCCAACATCCCCTACCCCTACATCGACGCACTGCGGGCCCTGGAGGGCACCGGACTGGGGACCGAGTGGCTGCGCGCGGTCTGCCACGACAACGCGGCCCGGCTGTTCGGGCTATGACCCCCTGACGCCCGGGCCGCGCAGAGCTCCCCGCTCAGTCGACGGTCGCCGGCTCCCAGGCGCGGTCGACGACGCGCACCAGGCCGCGGTCGGTGATCTTGACGCTGGGCGAGACCGCCAGGGTCAGCGTCGACAGGCTCATGAACGCGTTGCGGTTGCGCCACCCCCACGCGTGCACCGCCTCGCGCACCCGCCCCGACACCTCGGCGACCTCGGCCGCCGGGCGCTGCGACATCACCCCGCCGATCGGCAGCGGCAGCGTCACCGGATCGGCGTCGCCCACCACGGCGCACATCCCGCCCCCCGCGGCCACGACCTCCGCGACCGCCTCGCGCAGCGCCTCGGCGGTGGTGGCGACCACGGTGAGGTTGTGGCTGTCGTGGGCGTAGGTGGTGGCGAACGCCCCGATGTAGAGGTCGTGGCCGCTCACCGGCGCGACGGCCACCGTCGCCGCCCCGGTGTGGCGCTCGATGACCGCCACGATCGCGGTGCGCCCCTCCCAGCGCACGACGCCGTCGCGCACCGGCAGCCGCACCTCGGCGGGCCGGGTGGAGGTGTCCACCGGGTTGACCTCGATGGAGCGGAAGGTGTGCTCGCCGTCGGGCAGGTCGACCCGCCAGGCCAGGCCGGCGGGGTCCAGATCCGCGAGGCGCACCGAATCGGCGAAGGGGTTGTGCGGCGCGGCGCCGGGGCCGGCGAGCGGGCGCCCACCGCGCCCCACCACCGCTCCCCCGGCGATGACCGCCTCGGGCGCCAGGTCGGTGAGCGAGCGCAGCAGCACCAGGTCGGCGCGCTTGCCGGGGCTGACCACCCCGCGGTCGTGCAGGCCCAGGCGGCGGGCGGGGTGGACGGTCATGGCGCGCAGCACCGCCAGCGGCGGCATCCCCCGCTCCAGCGCCACCGACCCCACGTGGTCCAGGTGGCCGTGGCGCAGGATGGCGTCGGCGGCGATGTCGTCGGTGACCAGGCACAGGTCGGGCAGGTGCGGCAGCCCCAGCAGCGCGTCGACCACCTCGGGCGTCAGGCACTTCTCCTGGAGCATCAGCAGCATGCCCAGCCGCGCCTTCTCCAGCGCGACCTCGGGGCGGTTCTTGCAGTGGTCGGAGTCGATGCCCGCCCACAGGTACTCGCCCAGGTCGGCGCCGGAGAGGTCGGGGCAGTGGCCGTCGAGGCGGACCCCGCGGCGCCGGGCGGCCTCGACGATGGCGCGCATGCGCCCGTCGCCGGAGACCACCGCCCGGTAGTCCATGACCTCCCCGAGGGTGGTCACCCCCTCCCACCCGAGCATCTCCTCGATGTCGGCGGCGTCCAGGCGCGCCCCGGCGGTCTCGAACCCGTCGAGCGCGGGCACGCACGAGGGCACCGCCCAGCACATCGTCTGCCCGGTGCCCCTTCCCTGCTCGATCATCCACGCCTGGCCGGCGCGCCCGGCGACGTTGACGATCTCGTGGGCGTCGGCCAGGACCGTGGTGGTGCCGCGCGGCAGCGTGATGCGGGCGAACTCCGCGGGCGCCAGCAGGGAGCTCTCGATGTGCATGTGGGCGTCGATGTAGCCGGGCGCGATGATCAGGCCGTCGGCCTCCACCACCTCGCGCGCCCGGGGGCCCTGCCCGGGCGGGGTGACGGCGCGGATCGCCTCGCCCTCGACGGCGACGTCGGCCGGCCACACCTCCCCGGTCTGCACCGACAGGACGCGTCCGCCCCGGATCAGCAGGTCGGCGGTCGTGGGCTCGGTCATGGTCCCCTTCCAGGAATGGGGTCGAAGGCGGGCGGGCAGGCGGCGGGCGCCTCAGCCGGCGTGGCGGGCCAGGCGCTCGGTGAGCAGGGCGGTGAAGCGGTCGGCGTCGACGCTGCGGGCGATGCGCACGGTGCGCGAGCGCCCGGGGGTGCGCAGGTCGGCGACGAGCGCCCCGCGGGTGACCTCGCCGGCGCACTCCACGGTCGCGCTGCCGTGGCCGTACTCCAGCAGGCCGGGGTCGATGAGGCCGGCGAGGGCCAGGGCGTCGTGGACGGGCACCGCGGCGACGCCGAAGCGCTCGCGGTAGCGCTCGACGAACCCGCGCAGCAGCTCCCCGGCGGCCCCCGCCGCGCCCGCCAGCCCGGCCAGGTGCTCGGCGGCCTGAAGGGGGAGCAGCGCCGCGCGGGTCACGTCCAGGCCCACCACCCGCACCGGCACCCCGGATTCCAGGACGCAGCGGGCGGCCTCGGGGTCGGCGTAGAAGTTGAACTCCGCGGCGGGGGTGATGTTGCCCTGCGCGAAGGCGGCCCCGCCCATCACGACGATCTCGCGCAGCGCCGGGCCGGCCTGGGGGTGGCGGGCGAGCAGGGCGGCGACGTTGGACAGCGGGCCGATGGCCACCAGGGTGAGGGCGCCGGGGGCGGCCAGCGCCTGCTCGGCCAGGAAGTCGACGGCGTGGCCCGGGCCGGGGGCGCGGGGCGGCCCGGCGGGCGCCAGCCCGCCCAGGCCGCCGGCGCCGTGCATGGGCTCGTCGGCGATGCGCGCCGGCCGCGCGATCGGCCCCGCCAGCCCGGCCACCAGCGGCAGGCCGGCGGGGGCGCCCGCGAGGTCGAGCACGTGGGCGGCGTTGCGGGTGACGTCGGCCAGCGCGGCGTTGCCGGCGACGGTGGTCACCCCGCGCACCTCCAGCTCGGGGGAGGCCAGCGCGAGCAGCAGCGCGATGGCGTCGTCGACGCCGGGGTCGCAGTCGATGACGACCGGCAGGCTCACCGGGCGACCTCCTCGATGTAGCGGTCGAGCCAGGCCGAGCGCTGCTCGGCGATGAGGGCGAGGTCGCCCTGGTGGTAGCCGCCGGCGGCGGGGTCCTCGGCAGCGGGGCCGGCGACCTCGGTCATCAGGTCGGTGACCGGGGCATCGGGGTGGACGGGCTTGTCGTAGATGACCTCGGCGACCTGCGCCTGCACCTCGGGCTCCAGCAGGAACTGGATGAACTGCTCGGCGCCGTCCTTGTTGGGCGCCCCGGCGACGATCTGGGCGGTGTTGGCGGTCATCACCCTTCCCTCTTCGGGGACGGCGAAGCCGATGGGCTGGCCGGCCTCCACCGAACTCATGGCGAAGTTGTCCAGGCCGGGGGCCATGGCGACCTCGCCGCGTTCCAGCAGGCTGGTGAGCTCGGTGGAGCCGGTGTAGAACTGGAGCGCGTCGGGGCCGATGCGCGACAGCCGCTCGAACCCGGTGTCGGCGTCGGTGGGCCCTGACCCGTAGGCCTCGCCTGTGGCCAGGACGAACATGGGCCCGGCCGAGACCGAGATGTCGGGCAGCGCGAAGCCGCCGGGGTGCTCGGGGTCCCACAGCGCGTCCCAGGAGGTGGGCGGCTCCTCCACCATGTCGGTGCGGTACATCAGGCCCAGCAGCTGGAAGGTGTAGGCGGGGCCGTAGCCGTCGGGGTCGACCGCCCAGGGCTGGATGTCGGCCATGGCGGGGACCGCGGCGGGGTCGACGGTGTCGAACAGGTCCATCTCGCGGCCGATCTCGGCGTAGTAGTCGGAGATGAGGACGACGTCGGTGTCGGGCTGGTCCTTGTTGATGCGCAGCTTGGTGAGGCGCCCGGCGTTGGTGCCGGTGTCCAGGACCACCTCGATGCCGGTGCGCTCCTCGAAGGGCTCGCCGACGACCTGCATGAACTCCTCGGTGGCGAAGGCGAAGGTGCTGACCACCAGGGTGTCGGTGTCGTTGACGCGGGGGGCGGCGCAGGAGGTGAGGGCGAGCGCGGCGGCCAGCGCCCCGGCCGCCGCGGTCGGGCCGGGCCTCATCGCGCGCTCCCGGCTTCGGCGGGGGCGCCCAGCTGGACGAGGCGGTGGCGCGGCAGCGCCACGCGGACGCGGTCGCCGGGGCGCAGGTCGTCGCCCGGGTGCACGCTGCGCAGGGTGGCGCCGGGGCCCTCGCCGCCGGTGGCGACCTCGACCAGGCAGTGGCTGCCCTGGTAGGTGACGCCGGTGACGGTGGCGTCCAGGCCCACGGCGTCGCCGCCCTCGCTCTGGCCGTCGGCCAGGAGCGTCACGTGCTCGGGGCGGATGGTCACCGGCCCGGTCTCGGGCAGGTCGGGGAAGTTGTCGTAGCCCAGGAACTCGGCGACGAACCGGTTGGCGGGCGCGGGGAAGATCTCCCGCGGGTCGCCCTCCTGCTCCAGGCGGCCCCCGTTGAGGATGACCATGGTGTCCGACAGCTCCAGCGCCTCGTCCTGGTCGTGGGTGACGAGGATGGCGGTGAGGCCGGTCTCGCGCTGGACGCGCAGGAGTTCGCGGCGCATCTGCACGCGCAGCCGCGCGTCCAGGTTGGACAGCGGCTCGTCCAGCAGCAGCACCGAGGGGCGGATGGCCACGGCGCGGGCCAGGGCGACGCGCTGCTGCTGGCCGCCGGAGAGCTCGCCGGGCTTGCGGGCGGCGGCGTGGGAGAGGCCGACCAGTTCCAGGGCCTCGCCGGCGCGGCGGCGCACCTCGTCGGCGGGCAGCTTGCGGCTGCGCAGCCCGAAGGCGACGTTGTCGGTCAGCGTCATGTGCGGGAACAGGGCGTAGGACTGGAAGACCATGCCGATGTTGCGCTTCTCGGGCGGGGTGGCGGTGGCGTCGGCGCCTTCGAGCAGGATGCGCCCGGAGGTGGGCCGCAGGAACCCGGCGATCATGCGCAGCGTGGTGGTCTTGCCGCAGCCGCTGGGGCCGAGCAGGGTGGTGAACCTGCCGCGGGGCACGGCCAGGTCGAGGTCGGTGACGGCGGCCACGGATCCGGGGCCGCCGAAGCGGTGGCTGACGCCGTCGAGCCGGACTACGGGTGTCATGTCGGGGTGTCTCCTTCTCGGCGGCTAGCGGCCGAAGACCTTGGTGAAGCCGGCCAGGCGCTCGGTGGCGAAGGCCACCGCGACGCTGAGCGCCAGCAGGATCACGCTGACGGCGGCGACGACGGGGTCGAACGAGGACTGCACGTAATTGAGCATCTCCACGGGGAGCGTGGCGACGCCGGGGCCGGTCAGCAGCAGCGACAGCGGCACGTTGTTGAGCGAGGTGATGAACGCCAGGATGGTGGCCGAGACGATGCCGGGGCGCATGACCGGCAGCGTCACCCGAAGGAAGGTGCGCACCGGGCCGGCGCCGAGCCCGCGGGCGGCCTCCTCCAGCCGGGGGTCGGCCAGGGCGAGCGAGGCGCCCACGACGCGCACGGTGTAGGGCAGCAGCAGGACGGTGTGCCCGATGACCAGGGTGCCCAGGGCGGTGATGTGCAGGCCGACCATGACCTGCTGGAACAGGGCCAGGCCCAGGACCAGTTCGGGCACGATGATCGGCGTGAAGAACAGGTTCTCGATGGTGCGGCGCCCCGGGATCGCCCCGCGCTGGAGGGCGAGGGTCGCCGGGATGCCCAGGGCCAGGGCGAGCACGGTGGAGGTCAGGGCGACGGTGAGGCTGGTGCCGAAGGCGTCGATGAAGGGCGTGTATTCCAGCGCGGCGGCGAACCAGCGCATGGACAGTCCCTGCGGCGGGAACGCCAGGGTGCTGCCGGCGGTGAAGGCGACGCCGAGCAGGATCACCACCGGGCCCAGCATGAGGGTGAAGGCGAGGGCGGTGAGCAGGGTGAGGACGGGGCGGCGCAGGATCATGAGGTGGTGCTCCCGATCTTGCCCAGGCGGCCCGACAGCGCGGTGACGGCCAGGACCAGGACGGTCATGACCAGCGCGACGGCGCTGGCGGCGGGCCAGTCCAGGCTGACGTTGACCCGGCTGTAGAGCAGGGTGGACAGCAGCCGCTCGCGGGAGCCGCCCAGCAGCTGGGGGGTGGTGAAGGCGGTGACGGCCCCGGCGAAGACGAGGGTGCAGCCCACGAGGGTGCCGGGCAGGGCCAGCGGGAGCACCACCTGGCGGAAGGTGCGCCCGGGTGAGGCGCCCAGGCCGCGGGCGGCGTCCTCCAGGTGGGGGTCCTGCTGGGAGAGGCTGGAGTAGGCCGACAGGATCAGCAGCGGCAGGAACAGCTGCACCAGGCCCAGCACGATGGCGGTCTCGGTGTAGAGCAGCTGCACGCGGCCCAGGCCCAGGGCGGCGCTGACCTCGCTGATGAGGCCGTTGCCGCCCAGGACCACGATCCAGCCGTAGGTGCGCACGACGGTGTTGAGCATCAGCGGGAAGATCGCAAGGGCGAGCAGCTTGCCCGCCCAGCGGGCCGGCGCCCGCGAGATCAGGTAGGCCACGGGGAACCCGAGGACCAGGCAGATCGCGGTGGTGAGGGCGGCCACCCGGATCGTGCGGGCGATCACGGGCAGCAGGTAGGGGTCGGTGAGGAGGGCTCCGGTCTCCCTGGCGACGATGGCGGGGTCGCCGTCGGGTGGCGCGGCCAGTGTGGCGGCCACCGGGTAGAGGAAGGCGAAGAGGAGCACGGCCAGACCGGGCACGAGCAGTGCCAGCATGGGGCCACGCCGGGTCACATCCACCCCCGAAAGGTTGCGTTCCGGACGAACCGGCACTGGGACTTGTGGGAAATATAAGCGCTTCAGCTGCGGGGATTTCTGCAAACGCTACTGCAAGCGATTGCAACAGCGTACTCTCGGATCCGGGCCCCGCGACAGCCCGCCCGTGTAACGACCGTGTGAAACAACGACCAGCGAGGAGCCCGGGTTGGCACGCCTGGAGGATGTGGCCCGCGAGGCCGGGGTATCGGCGTCGACGGTCTCACGCGCACTGAGCCGGCCCGGCATGGTCGCCCCCGCCACCCTGGAACGCGTCCGCGCGGCAGCCGACGGCCTGGGCTTTCGCGTCAACCCCGCCGCGCGCGCCCTCATCACCGGCCGCACCGGGTTCTTCGCCATGCTCGTCCCCGACCTGGAGAACCCCTTCTACGCCGCCAGCATCGCCGCCGCCCAGGACCTGGCCGCCCAACGCGAGCGCCGCCTGCTCATCGCCGTCACCGACGGCTCGGCCCAGCGCGAGCAGGCAGCGGTGCACGACCTCGAAGAGCAGGTCGACGGGTTCATCCTGCTCTCCCCCGTGGCCGGCACCACCGAGCTCAAAGACCTGCACCGGCGCAAACCGGTCGTGGTCATCAACCGCAAGGTGCCCGGCCTGACCTCCTTCACCGTCGACACCCCCGGCGGCCTCGCCCGCATCTACGACCGCCTGGTGGAACTGGGCCACACCGACGTCGCCTACCTCGCCGGGCCCCCGGGCTCCTGGATGGACCGACGGCGCCGCGCCACCCTCGCCGAGCACGCCGGCGCCCCCGGGCTGCGCGTGCACATCCGCGGCCCGGTCCCGCCCTCCTTCACCGAGGGCGCCCGGGCCACCGCCGACCTCCTGGCCACCGGCTGCACCGCCATCCTCGCCTACAACAGCCTGCTGGCGCTGGGGGTCATGTTCGAGCTCGGCCGCTGCGGCGTGCGCGTCCCCCACGACATCAGCGTCGCCGCGGCCGACGACATGGCCTTCGCCGGCCTGCCCGGCGAGCCCATCACCGCCGTCCACGCCCCGGCGCCCGACCTGGGCCGCCACGCGGTCGCGGCGCTGATCGAGATGGCCGGCGACGCCTCGGGCCGCCGCCCCGCCGGGCGCACGCTGCCCACCACCGTCCGCCTCACCGCCACGCTGGCCGCCCCCCGCTCCGCTGGACAGGCGGGTCCGGTCACCGCCGGCGGGGAGAGGACCGGCCGAAGGGACGACCCGGCCGGGCAGGCCGTCGACCCCCGGTAGCGGCGGCGAGGGACCGCGCCGGATCCGCCGGCGCAGACGTTGCCGCGGGCACGCCTCCGTGTCAGGATGGGGCATCGGGCAAATCGATTTGTCTGGCATCCGGGGTCCTCGCGCCAGCTCGGCGGCACCCGCGTGGGGACCCCGAACCCGCCCACCTCTCACCGGCCACCCTTAGGTGGCGCGTGAGCAGCGCCGGGAGCCGCTCTGTCCCGCTCGCGCCGGTCCGACACGGCCGGAGACCGGCGACTCCACGCGGTCTCGGACACGGTGCCCGGCGAGCCCCGCCGCAAACACCCCGAGCCCCCCTGCCCGCCGTCGCCGCAGGCAGGCGACCTCTGGCCGGTGACCGCGCCCCGGCCGACCGTCTCCGCGCGCACCCAGGCGCCGCCCCACACGTCGCCCGCACCCCCACCCGGCACGCATCGCCGGGGACGGATGGCAACAGAGAGGCGTCTCACAGGCGGAATCAGCGGATCAGGGGATGACCCGGTGCCCGGGCCGGCGTTGCCCACGCCGGGAGCACATCCTCCCCCCGCTCCCGTCACCCCGAAGAGCCCGAAGGGAACCTCCGTGCCCATCGCCCTGCTCGCCCTCGCCATCGGCGCATTCGGCCTGGGAACGACCGAATTCAGCGCCATGGGCTTGCTACCCGACATCGCCGAGCATTTCGGGGTCTCGATCCCGGTCGCCGGGTACATGATCTCCGGCTACGCCCTGGGCGTGGTCGTCGGCGCCCCGGTGCTGGCGCCGCTGAGCGCGCGGTTCGACCGCAAGCACCTGCTCATGGGGTTGATGGCCCTGTTCACCCTGGGCAACCTGGCCTCCGCGCTCGCGCCCACCTACACCTTCCTGGTCGCCGCGCGCTTCGCCACCGCGCTTCCCCACGGCACGTTCTTCGGTGTCGGCGCGGTGCTCGCGGCGGCTCTGGTGCCGGTCACCAAGCGCTCCCAGGCGGTCTCGCTGATGATCGCCGGGCTGACGATCGCCAACATCGTCGGCGTCCCCCTGGGCACGATGGCCGCCCAGCAGTTCGGCTGGCGCAGCACCTTCGCCCTGGTCACCGTCATCGGCGTGGCCACCATCATCGCGATCGCCGCGCTGGTGCCCGCCCAGCGCCCGCAGCCGGGCGCCTCGGTGCGCTCGGAGTTCGGCGCGCTGGCGCGCGGCCAGGTGTGGCTGGCGCTGGGCGTGGCCGCGATCGGCTTCGGCGGCATGTTCGCCTCCTACAGCTACATCTCGCCGATGATGACCGACGTCACCGGGTTCTCCGCCGGCGCGGTCCCGATCATCCTGGCCGTCTACGGCGTGGGGATGACGCTGGGCAACCTCGTCGGCGGCCACGCCGCCGACCGGGCGCTCATGCCCACGATGTACGCCGGGATGGCGGGCATCGCCGCGGTGCTGCTCCTGCTGCACGCGCTGGCGCCGTTCAAGGCCGGGGCGGTGGTCATGGTGTTCCTGCTCGGCTTCGCCGGCAGCTCACTGATCCCCTCGTTGCAGACCCGGCTGATGGACGTCGCCAAGGACGCCCCGTCGCTGGCGGCGGCGCTCAACCACTCCGCGCTCAACTTCGCCAACGCGGCCGGTGCGTGGCTGGGCGGTCTGGTCATCGCCGCGGGCTACGGCCTGACCGCCCCCAACCTGCTGGGGGCCGGCCTGGCCGTGGTCGGCCTGGGCCTGGCGCTGGCCTCGGGCCTGCTCGACCGCCGCACCGCCCGCCGGCCGGCCCGCGCCGAAACCCCGGAGCCGGTTCCGGCGGGGGTCGGCGACGGGTCCGCGCGGCGCTGAGAAGGAGGTCCGGATCAGCTGCCGTGCGGGTCGGCGGCGTTGAGCGCGGCGACGACCTGGTCGTAATCGCCGCGCGCCTCGCCGTAGCGGAGGAACTTCACTCGCTCGACGAGGACCTCGCGCGCCTGGGGGTCCGCCTCGAGCAACGCCATGGCCTCGTCGGCGAACGCATCCAGCGGCATGGCGAAGTCCGCGGTCTCCTGGCCCGGCCGGAGCGTTGTGCGCACCGCCGGCGGGACCAGCTCGACGACCTGCACGCCGCTCTCCGCCAGCTGAAGGCGCAGCGTCTCGCTGAGCATGTGGATCGCGGCCTTGGTCGCGTTGTAGGACGGGGTGACGCGCAGGGGGGTGTGGGCCAGCCCGGAGGAGACCGTGACGATCGCGGCGCCGGGCCGCGTCCGCAGGCGCTCCACGAGCGCGGCGATCAGCCGGATCGGGCCGAGGAGGTTGGTGGTGACGACCTCTTCGGCGTCGGCCAGGAACCCGGCCGTGCGCCAGTCCTCGACCCGCATGATGCCGGCCATTGCCACGAGCACGTTGAGGTCGGGGTAGCGGTCCACGACGTCGCCTGCCGCGGTGACGATCGACGCCGGGTCGGCGGTGTCGATGCGGACGGCGCCGAAGCCGTGTTCGGCCGCCAGCTTCTCCAGCAGCTCGGTGCGCCGCCCGCCGATGACGACCGTGTTGCCCTTGGCCCGCATCCGCAGAGCGAGGGCGAGGCCGATGCCGGAGGTGGCGCCGGGAATGAAGACGGTGTTGCCGGTGAGGTTCATGCCCCCACCCTGCACGGGCCCGGCCCGCCGCGGGAGCGACCCGGCGATCGAAGGATCGCCGGTCCCTGGATGAGCCCGGTCAACGTGGCCCACCATGGGACCCATGAACCGTGCCGCTCTCGCCGACTTCCTGCGCCGCCGCCGCGAAGGGCTGCGCCCCTCCGACGTCGGCCTGGTCCCCGGGCCGCGCCGGCGCACGTCCGGGCTGCGGCGTGAAGAGGTCGCGGGGCTGACCGGGATGTCCACCGACTACTACGTGCGGCTGGAGCAGCAGCGCGGCCCCCAGCCCTCCGAGCAGATGCTGGCCGCGCTGGCCCGCGCACTGCGGCTGACGGCCGACGAGCGCGACCACCTGTACCGGATCGCCGGGCACAACGTCCCCCGGCGCACGCGCGACGACGCGCACGTCGCCCCCGCGCTGCTGCGGGTACTGGACCGGCTGGAGGACAGCCCGGCGCTGATCCTGTCGGCGCTGAGCGAGGTGCTCGTCGCCAACCGGCTGGCGACCGCGATCTTCGGCGACCACTCACGGCGCACCGGCTGGGAGCGCAGCGACGTCTACCGGTGGTTCACCGACCCCGCCTCGCGCGCGGTGTACCCGCCCGAGGACCACGGCCGGCACGCCCGCGCCATGGTCGCCGCCCTGCGGTCGGCCTATGGGGCGGAGGGGGAGCACTCGCGCGCGGCCGAGCTGGCCGGGGTGCTGCTCTCGATGTCGGCGGAGTTCCGCGAGATCTGGGAGCGGCACGAGGTCGCGCGCCGCTTCGAGGACCACAAGACCCTGGTGCACCCCCAGGTGGGCCGGATCGAGGTGGACTGCCAGGCGCTGCTGACCCAGGACCAGTCCCAGGCCCTCCTGGTCCTCACGCCCGCCCCCGGCAGCGAGGCCGAGGACAAGATCCGCCTGCTCGCCGTCCTGGGACATGAGGAGTTCACCGGGAGGAGCTGAGAGCCGGCGGACCCGCCCGCTTGAGGGGAGACCGCATCCGCGGGCGGGCAGGGCTGTTCGCCGTTTGCGAGGGGGAGCCCCGCCCGCCCCCGGGTCAGTTCAGGGTCTCGGGGTCGGGGCCGACCCGGGTGCCGGTGTCGAGGGCGGCGAAGGCGGCGAGGTCGTCGGCGTCGAGCGTGAAGCCGAACACCTCCAGGTTCTCGCGGATCCGCGACGGCGTGACCGACTTGGGGATCACCACGTTGCCGAGCTGGAGGTGCCAGCGCAGCACCGCCTGGGCGGGCGTCACCCCGTGCTTGGCCGCCACCTCCGCCAGCACCGGTTCGTCCAGCAGCCCCTTGCCCTGGCCCAGCGGGCTCCACGCCTCGGTGGCGATCCCGTGGGCGGTGTCGTATTCGCGCAGCTGGGCCTGTTGCAGGCGGGGGTGCAGCTCGATCTGGTTGACGGCCGGGACGGTGTCGCTCTCCTGCGCCAGCCGCTCCAGGTGGGCCGGGTTGAAGTTGGACACGCCGATCGCCCGGGCGCGGCCCTCGGCGTGGATGCGCTCCAGTGCCCGCCAGGTCTCCACGTACAGGTCGCGCGCGGGGGTGGGCCAGTGGATCAGGTACAGGTCGACGTGGTCCAGCCCGAGCTTGGCCAGCGACGCGTCGAACGCGCGCAGCGCGGAGTCGTAGCCCTGGTCGGTGTTCCACAGCTTGGTGGTGACGAACACGTCGTCGCGGGGCAGGCCCGACGCGGCGATCGCCCGCCCCGTCCCCGTCTCGTTGCGGTAGAGGGCGGCGGTGTCGATGCTGCGGTACCCCGCCTCCAGCGCGGTGGCGACCGCCTGCTCGGTCTCGTCGTCGGGCACCTGGAACACGCCGAATCCGAGCTGCGGCATGGAGACGCCGTTGTTCAGGGTGACGGTGGGGATGTTCGGTATCACGGTGTCGATCTGCTCCGATGCTTGCTGCACGTCAGACGGTCGGTGGCGCAACGCCTCCACGAACGTATCGGACCGCCCCCCGCTTGGCTCAAGAGACCCGCCCGTGACCTCCCCCTCACCACGCTGCCCTACGCTGACCGGCGCAGCGATCACGCCCCCGACAGCGAGACGAGGACCACCGTGACCACCTGGACCCCTGCCCCCCGCCATGACCGGTAACGGCGCGGCGCCCGGCCCCCGCGTCCTCTACGCCGACCCCGACTGGTCCGACGACCCCGGCGCCCATGAGGGCCCCGATGTCGACACCGACGACCAGCCGGATTTCGCTTTGGGGATCACCGCCGTCGCGGCCGCCTGCGACCTGCGACGGTTCGCCCTGACCACCGCGTCCCAGGGCAACACCGAGAGCGGCCGGCTGTGCCTGTTCGACTCCGCGACCGGCACCTGGCACTGGCGCGACCTGGAGGAGGAGGGCCGGTTCATCGGGGACGGCGAACAGGTCGCGTTCTCCCCCGGCGGATCGCTGATCGCGGCCGCCACCTCCACCGACCTCAAGACGGTCGTCTGGCGCGGCGACGACCTGGCCACGGCCTGGTCCGCAGCCTGCCCACCGGCGAGGCCGTGTCCCGGCAGCCGAGCGGGGTCCCCGGCGCGTGCTTCCTCGCCTGCGCACCCACCGGGGACGCGGTCGCCGTCGGCGGCCACGAGGCGGTCCGGGTGCTACGGGCGGGCAGCGCGGGGACGCAGAGCATCCCGATCGCCGGGGTGTGCCACACCGTGCACTGGTCCTCCAGCGGGCTGCGCGTCCTGTGCGTGGACGACGCGTCGGCGAGCGTGGTGGACGCCGGCGGGCGCACCCTGTGGGCCGGCGACGTGCCCGGCCCCGGCCATCTGGTGGCGGCCTTCACGCCCGATGGCGGCGCACTGGTCACCGTGGACGCCGACATCGCGCAGGTCATCGCCTGGCCCCTGGGGGTGGACTAGTGAAAAATTGAACTCATCGGTTCATTTTGATTTCCTAAGTGGTAGGTTCGTCGGCATGGCGAAGACATTCGTGGTCACAGGTGGAACCGACGGCATCGGCGCGGCCGTCGCCCGGGCGCTGTTCTCGCGGGGCGACCGTGTCGTCGCGATCGGGACCTCCCCCGCCAAGGGGGCCGCGCTCGCCCGGGAAGCGGCCGGCACACCCGGATCCCTGACGTTCATCCGGGCCGACCTCAGCCTGGTGGCCGACAACGAGCGCGCCATCGCCGAGATCACCGACGACCATCCCGACATCGACGGCCTCGTCCTGTGCGCGCGCTACTTCCGGTCCCGGCGCCGGGTGACGCCGGACGGGTTCGAGGACAACTTCGCCCTCTTCTACCTGAGCCGCCTGCTGTTCGGCTACGGGCTGCGCGGCGCGCTGGAGAGGGCGCAGCGGCCGGTCATCATCAACGCCGCCGGGCCGGGCCACGACACACCGATCCACTGGGACGACCTCCAGAGCGCCCGCAACTATGACGGCGTGCAGGCGATGTTCATGACCGGGCGGTTCAACGACCTGCTCGGGGTCACCTTCGCCGAACGCCACGGCGCAGGCCCCGTCCGATACGTGCTGTTCCACCCCGGGACGACGGCGACGAGCTTCGCCGGCGAATTCGACCCCGCGACCGCGGAGTTCATTCAACGGCAGAAGGCGCCGGCCAAGCCCGCCACCGATGTCGTCCCCCCGATCCTGCGGCTGCTCGACGATCCGCCGCGCCGCGCGCTCAGCGCGTTCAGCATGGACACCGAGCTCAGCATCGACGCCGGCCTGTTCCCTCCGGAGGACGCCGCCCGCCTCGCCGACCTCACGGCACGGCTGCTGGGCTCACGCGCGCGCTGACGGCTCCGCGGCGCCCCGCAGCACGGACCGCGATCCGCCCGCCACGGCCCCTTCCACTCGGCGGCCGGGTGCCGTTACCGTGCAAGAGGTGGCGCGATTCGCACTCCCGCGCGGGCACCCCCGCGCGGCCGGTGAAGGGAAACCCATGAGCACCGACGCCCAGCAGCCCGCCGACCTCCCCGCCGCCGAGGAATCCGACGTCGTCGAAGAGGACCTGCTCGTGGAGGACGTGTCCATCGACGGCATGTGCGGCGTCTACTAGGCCCGCCCCGTGCCGCCCGACGACTCCCCCGCCACCGCCGCACCCCCCGCGCTCGACCTCGACGCCCCCTGGGACCTGCACCCCCAGGTCGCGGTCCGCCCCGAGCCCTTCGGGGCGCTCCTCTACCACTTCGGCACCCGCCGCCTGTCCTTCCTGAAGGACCCCGTGCTGCTCGCGGTCGTGCGCGCCCTGCCCGGCCACGCCACCGCCCGCGGCGCCTGCGACCACGCCGGGGTCGGCGCCGCGCAGCTCCACCGCTACGCCCGCGCCCTGGCGACCCTGGCCGCCACCGGCATGGTCATCCGGCGCACCCCGAGGGCCGCGCAGCCCCCGGACGACGCCACGCGCTGACCCCCGCCGACCTCGCCGCGGGTCCGGCGGCTTTCCGGGCGCACGGCCGCCCCCTGCGCGGTGACGTGGCGCGCGGGCTCCGGTGCCCGCCTCAGGGACCTTCCGCCGGGGTGTGCGCGGGGGAGGTGTCCGCTCCCCAGCTCGCCAGGAGCCGCAGGTTCTCCGCCGCGGCCGAGCCCGCCCGGGCATGGTGGACGACCAGCACGTGCTCGGGGTCGTCGGGCAGCCGGAGCGATTCGTAGGACAGGGAGACCTCCCCCACCAGCGGGTGGTGCAGCGACCGGGTGCCGTGGCTGTGCCCGGCGACGTCGCGCCCGGCCCACAGGCGGCCGAACTCCTCGCTCTTCACCGCGAGCTCGCCCACCAAGGCCAGCAGCCGCGGATCGTCGGGGTAGCAGCCGGCATAGAGCCGCAGGGCGCCGACGGCCTCGGCGGCGTGCACGTCCCACTCCGCGAAGAGCCGACGGTAGCCGGGCCGCAGGAGCAGCAGCCGCGCCCAGTTGCGCTCCTGGGGCGCCACCCGGTCCCAATCGCCGAAAAGGGCCGCCGCCATCGGGTTCCAGGCGAGGATGTCGGTGCGCCGCCCCGTCACATAGGCGGGCACCCCCTCCATCGCGGCCAGCAGGTCGCGCACCGCGGGACGCACCTGCTCGCGTGCCGGGGGCCGGCCGTTCTTGCGGGGGGTGCACCTGGCCAGGTGCCTCAGGTGCAGGGCCTCGGTGTCGGTCAGGCGCAGCGCGCGGGCGATCGCATCGATCACCTCGACCGAGACGTTGCGGCCCTTGCCCTGTTCCAGCCGGGTCAGGTAGGCGACGGACACCCCGGCGAGCCGGGCCAGCTCCTCGCGGCGCAGGCCGGGCACCCTCCGGTAGCGTCCCAGCTCCGCGAGCCCCACCTCCTGCGGGCTCACCCGGGCCCGGCGGCTGCGCAGGAACGCCCCGAGTTCGGCGCGCGTGTCGATGGGCGACCCGCTGCCGGGCCCCGCGTCCACATCCGTACCGGATCCGTCCTGTATACGACCCATCCGCCCAGGTTATAGGGGTGGATATGAGCCCGAGGGCACGAGCCTGGCCCTGCCGGTGGTAGGACCACCGGTCCCCCGCGCCACAGGTGTCTGGGAGATCCGGCCACACTGCGCCAGCCTGTCAACCGGGTGCCCCGGCCAGGAATCCGCCGGGGGCGCCGCACGACCACGATCCGGAGGATGTCCGACATGAGTTCTTTCGTCGCCCAACGCAACGGCCAGGCGGCGACCGCCGAGGAGCTGGCGCCGCTCGCCTTCGCGGGCTACGCCCATTTCACCGCAATGCAGGCGCGCGGGGGCCGGGTCCGCGGCCTGGACCTGCACCTGGAGCGGCTGCGGTCGGCGTCGCTGGAGCTGTTCGGCCGGGCGGTGCCCGACGACCGGATGCGCTCCTTCCTGCGGGCGGCCCTGGAACAGGGGCCCGCCGACGTGTCGCTGACGGCCACCGTGCACTCGCGCGAGGGCGAGTTCACCGCGGGCGGCGACGGCGCCGAGCCTGCGGTGCTCGTGCGCACCGGCCCGCCCGCATCAGGGCCGCAGGGGCCGCTGGCGCTGGCCACGGTCGAGCACGAGCGGTTCCTCCCCGCCGTCAAGCACGTCGGCGAGATCGCCAAGACCTACCTGCTGCGCAGGGCCGTCGCCGACGGCTACGACGACGCCGCTTTCCTCGACCGCCACGGGCGGCTCAGCGAGGCGTCGATCTGGAACCTGGCCTTCTGGGACGGCACGGCGGTGGTGTGGCCCGACGCCGAGGTGCTGGGCGGGACCACGATGGGCGTCCTGCGCAGGCGGCTGGACGGCCTCGGCGTCCCCCAGTCGGTCCGGGAGGTCCGCCCGGCCGATGTGCCGGGCCTGGCGGGGGCCGTGGTCATGAACTCCTGGACGCCCGGTGTGGCGGTCCACCGGATCGGCGACACCCCGGTGCCCGATGCGCCGGAGTTCCGGGAGCTGCTCCACGAAGCCTACGGGGCCGAACCGCTCGTCGCGCCGTGAAAGGCGGCCGGGGGTGGCCCTCTGTACGACCGAACGGGGGCGGGCGGCACTTCACCGGGCCAGATCGGGCGCGAACGGGTGCCAAGATCCGGGATTGGCCCGGCGACCGGACCGGTTGAGGCCGCGAAAAACGACGATTGGCCCAGCGCCGAGCTGATGGCCGTCATCGTCGTACGAACCGGGATACCCCGCACCGGCACCGCCAAAACCCCCGCCGATGCCCGCGGATCCGCTCATCGCCGCTCCGTCCGGTCAGCCACCGCGACGCCCGGCGCCCGGTACCTGCTACCGCGCGTCGCGGCTCAGTGCGCCCCATAGCGCAGGCGGCCGTAGCGCCGCTCGAGGTCAGCGCGAGTCGCGTCCCCGGGATCGGTGAACCCCGAGGACCACGGGACGGGGCAGGGTCCGGTGTGCTCAGGGTCGGGGCAGGCCAGGGCCGCGATACGGTCCTGGAGGCCGCGCCGCAGCGCGGGATCGGCGAGCACGCCGATGCGCAGCTCATGGACGGCGCGGCCGCCCGGCGGGCGGCCCGGGTTCTCCACGCGCCACTGCTCGGGCAGTTCCGCGTACAGCTCCGCGACGGTCAGGGCGTCGCCGGGGGCGGCGGGTGCACCGCCGTCCTCCATGCGCACCGACCACCCCGCGAGCGCGGGGACATGGCCGGCCAGCAGTGTGCGGGCGTCCCCGGCCAGCCCGGCGGTGGCCGCGCCGGTGGCGAAGACGCCCAGGCGCAGTTCGAACAGGTCGGGCTCACTGGCGTCCACTGTTGCTCCTGGTCATGGTCCGGTCGAGGTGCGGGTACGCCGCGGACGACGGCGGCGCGCGGCCGACCTTAACGGCGCATACCGGAGAACCGCCACCGGATATCCGCCGGCGCCGCCGCAGGCGGCGACCTGCATGCCGCCGATGGCGGCTGCGACGAAATGGGCCAGGCGGCGGGGGGCCGATCTCCCCCGAGCGGCGCCCACCCGCCGGGGGCGGGGCCGCGCACGTGCGATGGGGTGCGCGCCGCGTCTTCTGCGATCCGCTCCCGGGGGCGCCGGCGCCTCGCCTAGGCTTCCGGGGTGACAGCGGAATTGAACGACGACGTCCACGCCGCCGCGCGGATTCTGTGGGACTTCCACACCGCGTCGGCCCTGCCCCATGGCGAACCCGGCCGCCACGACCTCATCCTCGCTCTGGGCAGCCACGACCTGCGGGTGGCCGAGCACGCGGCGCTGCTGTGGCGCCAGGAGGCCGCGCCCCTGCTGATCTGCTCGGGCGACCGGGGCCGGCGCACCGGGGGACAGGACGGCCACACGCGCTGGGAGCGCCCCGAGGCCGCGGTGTTCGCCGACATCGCCCACGCCGCAGGGGTTCCCCGCTCCGCGCTGCTGCTGGAGGACCGCTCGACCAACACCGGGGAGAACCTCACCCTCAGCCGCGCGCTCTGCGAGCGGGAGCACATCGCGCACGGCCGGATCCTGCTCACCGCCAAGCCCTACATGGCGCGCCGCGCCCTGGCCGCCGCACAGGCCAAGTGGCCCGGCCCCGAGTGGGCCTTCAGCGGACCTGCCCTGGACTACGACACCTACCCCGCCGATGCCGCAGAGGCAGGGGAGCTCGTCCACTTCCTTGTCGGGGACCTCCAGCGCCTGCGCGTCTACGCCGAGCGCGGCTGGTCCGCCCCGGTCGACGTCCCCTCCCAGGCGCGCGCAGCCTTCGACGCCCTGGTCACGCGGGGCTTCACCGCCCACCTGGTTCCGGGGGCGCCAACCGGGGTGTGACCACGGCCCCGTGTCCGGCCGTGGCCCACCCGGGTGCGGGACCGGTCCGCGCGGCTCGGGGGCACCGGCGCCGGCGAGGCGCGGGCTCCGTGGCTTCCCCCTGAACGGGCGTATCGGCGTACAGGCCACGGCACACCCTCGTCGATGGGCCGGTGCCGCCTCCGGCGATGGTGGGCCCGGCCGCCCTCCCGGGCGGTCCCGCGCCCGCGTACCGCCCGGCCTACAGGGCGCGCACTGGGCGCCCGCCCCGTTTCCGGCGGCGAGCGGCGGGGCAGGCCCACACCGACCCCCCGACCGAGAGGCGGCGATCCCCGTGTCCCACCCCGCAGGCGCTCCCGATACCCGCGAGGCCCGGCTGGCGGCCATGTACGGCGAGGAGGACCTGGGGTCCTTCTCGCTGTTCTCCGGCAACTTCATCAACTTCGGGTTCTGGCGGGGGGCGCCGCCGGACCCGGCGCGGCCCATCACCGTCGAGGAGCGCACCGCCAGCCAGCGGGACCTGTACCGCGAGGTGGCGGGCCGGCTGGGGGCGGGGCCCGGTGACCGGCTGGTGGAGGTGGGCTGCGGGATCGGGGTGGGGGCGGCGCTGGTCCTGGCCGAGTTCGCGCCCGCCTCGGTGACCGGGGTGGACGTGTCCCCCGACCAGCTCGGCCGCGCCCGGCGCGCCAACGCCGAGGCGCTGGCCGCGAGCGGCGGCCGGCTGGCCTACCGCCAGGGGTCGGCGTTCGCGCTGCCCGAGCCCGACGGCGGCGCCGACGGGGTGTACTCGGTGGAGGCGGCCCAGCACTTCGGGGAGCTCGCGGGCTTCGCCCGCGAGGCCCACCGTGTGCTGCGGCCGGGCGGGCGCCTGGCCGTGGCCTCGTTCTTCACCCCTGGCGAGCAGGGCGCCGACCGGCTGGCGGAGCTGCTGGAGACCGTGGGCAACGGCGTGGACGTGGTGCTGCCGGTGGCCGGTTTCGCCGCCGACCTGGAGGCGGCGGGCTTCGCCGATGTGCGCGTGGAGCCGATCGGGGAGCACGTGTGGCGGTGGTTCGACGCCTGGATCGGCCAGACGGAGTTCGCCGACTCCTGGGGCCGCAACTGGCTGCCCGCCTATGAGGGCGGGCTGGTCGACTACTACATCATTTCCGCCACCGCGTGAGTGCCGCGCGCCCCGGCCGCGGGGCCGGGGCGCCGGAGGCGCCCGGGGGCGTTCAGTCGCCGGCGTGGTCCTCGGCGCCTTCGGCGAACTTGGCGGCGTTGGCCTCGCGGCGGGCGAAGACGTCGTTGCGCATCTCGTTCATCTGCTTGAGGACCTTTTTGCGCGGGCGCGCGGCGAGCCGGTCGATGTAGAGGCGGCCCAGGGTGTGGTCGGTCTCGTGCTGGAGGCAGCGGGCGAAGTAGCCGCTGCCGGAGAGGGTGAGCGCACGGCCGTCCTTGTCGAAGCCGTGGACGACGGCGTGCTCGGCGCGCGGCAGGTCGGCGTGGGGGCCGGGGACCGACAGGCAGCCCTCGCTCTCGACGAGAAGCTGGTTGGCCTCGGGGTCGCGCTCCTGGAGGACGGGGTTGATGATGTGGCCGACGTTGCGGATGCCGTCGTCGTCGGGGCAGTCGTAGACGAACAGCCGCAGGTCCTCGCCGACCTGGTTGCCCGCGAGGCCCACCCCCTCGGCGACGTACATGGTGACGAACATGTCGTCGATGAGCCGGGCGAGTTCCTCGGTGCCGAAGGCCTCGGCGGCGACGTCGCGGTTGCGCCGGTGCAGCACGTCCTCGCCCACGACGGTGATGCGCCGCACCCGGCCGCGGGCGGCCTCTGGGGCGAGGTCGGGGTAGGCGTCGACCGGCTCCCCCTGGACGCGGACGCGCATGTCGGCGGGGTGTTCGGACGTGGACTGCTCGGACATGCGGGGCTCGCTCTTTCCGCCTCAGAGGATGGTGGTGCACCCGGGGTGCGACCCTCGCAAAATATCAGCGTGTTCGGGTGAAGGACCCCGGGGCGTTCACGCCCGGGAGGAATCGCCCCGGGTCGCCGCGGATCGGGGCGGATCGACGGGTTGCGGGATTCGGGCCCCACGCCGGAGTGACATTCGTTAGTGTGTTCGATCGTGAAGCTTTCGGTGCGGGTGAAGCTCCTGCCGACCCTGGAGCAGGCGTCGGCTTTGGGGTCGACGCTGCGCGCCCTCAACGTCGCTGCGAACCGGGTGTCAAAGGTGGCCTATGAGCGCGGTGTGCCGCGCGAGTACGAGCTGCGTAGGCATACCTACGCCGAACTCAAAGAGCGCGGTCTGGGGGCGCAGGCCGCCCAGCTGACCATCCGCAAGGTCCGCGACGCCTACACCGCCCTCAAGGGCAACATCACAGCCGGGAACCTGGGCAGGCCCGGCTCCGTGCGCCGGGTCAAGGCCGAGGCGAAGCCGGTCAACTTCCGCCCTGACGCCGCTCACCCCTACGACGACCGGAATCTGTCATGGAACCTTGACGTACAGACCGTGTCGATCTGGACGACCGCAGGGCGCATTAAGCACGTCCGCTTCGCGTGTTCGGCCGGTGCGCTGAAGATGCTGCAGGAGCACCGCAGGGGCGAGTCCGACCTGATCGAGTGCGACGGCGCGTTCTACCTGGCCGCCGTCTGCGACGTGGCCGAGCCTGAGCCGTATGAGCCCGACGGGTTCATCGGCGTGGACCTCGGTATTGCCAATGTCGCCACCGCTTCCACCGGCTACCGTGCCGCCGGGCGTGGCCTGGACCGGTACCGCAGGCGGCAGCTCGCCCTGCGCGCCAAGCTCCAGAAGAAGGGCACGAA
>NZ_JBHSBH010000024.1:0-6155 GCF_042650565.1 Nocardiopsis sediminis | reverse complement strand
GCGCGCGTGCGCTGTCGGAGTTCGTGGACTGGGACCTGTTCGACGTCCTCCACCAACGCCCCGGAGCCCCCACCCTGGACGCCATCGAGGTCTTGCAGCCGGTGACCTTCGCCGTCATGGTGTCGCTGGCCGCGCTGTGGGAGTCCGTGGGGGTGAGCCCCTCGGCGGTCGTGGGCCATTCCCAGGGCGAGGTCGCCGCCGCTTACGTCGCGGGCGTCCTCACGCTGGAGGACGCGATGCGCGTCGTCGCCCTGCGCAGCCGGCTGTTCGCCCAGGAACTGACCGGGAAGGGCGGGATCGGGGCGGTCGGGCTGCCGCCCGATGAAGTGGCGCGGCGAATAGCGGACCGGGACGGTTCGCTGTGGGTGGGCGCGACCAACGGGCCCGGGACCTGCGCCGTCTCGGGTGAGCAGAAGGCCCTGGAGGAGTTCGTCGCAGGGCTCCGGGAGGAGGGCGTGCGCGCGCGGGTCATCCCGGCGACGGTCGCCTCGCACTCCCCGCTGGTCGAACCGCTGCGCGAACGGCTGCTGGAGCTGCTGGGCCCGGTGGCCCCCCGGGCGGGCAGGGTCCCGTTCTACTCCACGGTGACCGGCGGCCTGATCGACGGCAGCGGGCTCGACGCGTCGTACTGGTACTCCAACGTGCGCGAACCGGTGAACTTCGCGGGGGCAGTGGAGGCGCTGATCGGCGACGGCCGGAGCGCGTTCGTCGAGGTCTCCGCGCACCCGGTGCTGGGGATGAGCATTCAGGACGTCCTGGAGGGCGCCGGCCGGTCCGGGTCGGTGGTGGGGTCGCTGCGGCGCGACGAAGGGGACGCGCGGCGGTTCCTGCTGTCGGTCGGCGAGGCGTTCGCGGCCGGTGTGGACGTGGACTGGGCCACGGTCGTGTCGGGGATAGGGCACCGGGAGGCGCTTGAGCGGCAGGAGGCGGAGAAGCCCGAGGCGGAGCCCGCCTCGACGCCGGTGGAGCTGCCGACGTACGCCTTCCAGCACGAACACTTCTGGCTGGAGGCGACGCCGGAGACCGACGCGGGCGGCCTGGGCCTGACCCCCGCCGATCACCCGTTGGTGGGTGCCGCGGTGGAGCTGCCTGATGAGGGTGGTGTGGTGCTGACGGGGCGGGTATCGGTGTCGTCGCATCCGTGGCTGGCCGACCACGGCGTCGGGGAGACGGTCGTGTTCCCCGGCACCGGGTTCGTGGAGCTGGCGGTGCGTGCGGGTGATGAGGTCGGCTGCCCGGTGGTGGAGGAGCTGACGCTGGAGGCCCCGCTGGTGCTGGGTGCCGACCCGGTGGCGCTCCGGGTCGTGGCCGGCGGAGCGGACGAGACCGGACGCCGCCTCGTGTCGGTGTACTCCCGGGCGGTTTCCGCATCGGGATCGTGGGTGCGGCACGCGTCGGGCGCGCTGGTCGCCGGTCGTTCGAGTGGGGCCGGGTTCGACCTGGTGGAGTGGCCTCCGGCGGGTGCGCGCGAGGTCGATGTGACGGGCCACTACGAGGGCCTGGCCGCTCAGGGGTACGGGTACGGTCCGGCGTTTCAGGGGCTGCGGCGTGCGTGGACGCGTGATGGTGAGGTGTTCGCCGAGATCGCGCTCGACGAGCGCGAAGCCTCCGAGGCGGGTTCGTTCGGGATCCACCCCGCGCTGCTGGACTCCGCACTCCACGCCTCCGGCGTCGCCGGCAACGCGTCGGGCGACGGCGTGGAGCTCCCCTTCGCGTGGTCCGGCGTGGAGCTGTGGGCATCCGGGGCCGACCGGGTGCGCGTGCGGGTGCGGACCGCCGAGGACGGTTCGATCTCGCTGGACATCGCCGACGCCACCGGCCGGCCGGTCGGGGTCGTGGACGGCCTGGCATCGCGGCCGGTCCCGGCGGGCGGCCTGGCCGCCACCGCCGGTGGAGGCGACGACGCCCTGCACCACCTGAGCTGGGTGCCGCTGCCGGGTGACGCGCCGGCACCGGTGAGCGAGGTCGCCGTGGCGGGGCGGGTGTGGCCCGGCCTGGCCTCGGCGCTGGAGTCCGGTGGCAGCCGCGTATCGCGCTACGAAGACGTTGCGGGGCTGGCGGCCAAAGTGGCCGCCGAAGAGGGCGCACCCGGGACCGTCGTGGTCTGCCTGGACGTCCCCGGCGGCGGGAATGGCGCGGACGCCGGTTCGGGCTCGGGGGACGTCCCCGATGCCGTGCGCGGTGGGCTCGCCGAAGCGCTGGGCGTGGTGCAGGCGTGGCTGGCCGATGACCGGTTGGCGGAGGTGCGGTTGGCGGTGGTGACCCGGGGTGCGGTGGGTGCGCGTGCCGGGGACGGTGGTCCGGGGCTGGTGGGGGCGGCCGTCTCGGGGCTGGTGCGTTCGGCGCAGGCGGAGTCGCCGGGCCGGGTGCTCTTGGTGGATGTGGACGCGACGACGGAGTCGCTGGACGCGTTGGCGTCCGTGCTGGGCCTCGCGGACGAGCCGCAGGTGGCGGTGCGTGGCGGCGAGGTGCTGGTACCGCGCCTGTCCCGGGCCGACGCCACGCGCGACCTCCCGGTGCCCGCCGGTTCCGACGCGTGGCGCCTGGACGCGGAGGTGAAGGGGTCACTCGACGACCTCGCCCTGATCGAAGCGCCTGAGGCCGACCGCGCCCTGGATGCGGGCGAGGTCCGCGTGGAGATCCGCGCCGCCGGCCTGAACTTCCGCGATGTCGTCGTGGTCCTCGGCATGGTGCCGGAGCAGGGTGAGCCCATCGGCGGTGAGTTCGCGGGTGTGGTCAGCGAGGTCGGTCCCGGGGTCGAGAACTTGTCGGTCGGTGACCGGGTCGTCGGTGTCGGCGAGGCGGCGTTCGGTCCCCGAGTGGTGAGCCCCGCTGTACTGGTGGCCCCGATGCCGGAAGGCTGGGGGTTCGCTGAAGGCGCCGGAGTCCCCGTCGCCTACACCACCGCCTGGTACGGGCTGGTGGACTTGGCGGGTGTGGGCGCGGGTGACCGGGTGCTGGTGCATTCGGGTGCCGGGGGTGTCGGTATGGCCGCCATCCAGATCGCGAAGAGCCGCGGTGCCGAGGTCTTCGCCACCGCCTCCCCGGGCAAGTGGGACGTCCTGCGCGGCCTGGGCTTGGGAGATGACCGCATCTCCTCGTCCCGCGACCTCGGCTTCGCCGAGAAGTTCGGCGCGGTCGACGTGGTGCTGAACTCGCTGGCCGGGGAGTTCACGGATGCGTCCCTTGCCCTTCTGGGTGAGGGTGGCCGGTTCATCGAGATGGGCAAGACCGACCGCCGCACCCCCGAGCAGGTCGCCGAGGCGTATCCGGGTGTGGTGTACCGGACCTTCGACCTGATGGACGCCGGAGCCAACCGTGTCGGTCAGATGCTCGATGAGGTGCTGGCGGCCTGCGCGGCAGGCGAGCTGTCCCCGCTGCCGGTGCAGTGCTGGGATGTGCGCCGGGCGGGGGAGGCGTTCCGGTTCATGGCCCAAGCCCGCCACCGCGGCAAGATCGTCCTCACCATCCCCCGCGCCCTGGACCCCGACGGCACCGTCCTGATCACCGGCGGAACGGGCGGGCTGGGCGCGATGCTCGCCCGCCACCTCGTCACCCGACACGGCGCCCGTCATCTGCTGCTGGCCTCCCGCCGCGGACCCGACGCCGAAGGCGCCACCGAACTCGTCGCAGACCTGGAAGCCGCGGGCGGCGTGGTGGAGGTCGTGGCCGCGGATGTGTCCACCCGTGAGGGAGTGGAAGACCTGCTCGAACGGGTGCCCGAACAGCACCCGCTGACCGGGGTGTTCCACACCGCCGGCGTGTTGGCCGACGGTGTTGTGTCCTCCCTCGACACCGATGCCTTCGATCGGGTGCTGGCGCCGAAGGCCGATGCCGCCTGGTGGCTGCACCAGGCCACCGCCGGCATGGACCTGGCGACGTTCACCCTCTACTCCTCCTCCGCCGGATCGCTGGACAGTGCCGGCCAGGGCAACTACTCCGCCGCCAACGCCTTCCTCGACGCCCTCGCCCACACCCGCGTCCGCGAAGGCCTCCCGGGCCTGTCCCTGGCCTGGGGGCTGTGGGAACAGGCCAGCGGTATGAGTGCCCACCTCACCGGATCCGACATCTCCCGCATCGAACGCTCCGGATACCGCCGCATCACCAACACCCACGGCATGCGCATGCTCGACGCCGCCACAACACACGCCGAACCCTTCGTCCTCCCCCTCCCCATCGACCCCCGCACCCTCGCCACCCGGGACGGTGGTGTTCCTGCGGTGTTGCGGGGGCTGGTGGCGGCGCCTGCGCGGCGTGCGGTCCGCGCCACCGCCACCGCCACCAGCGGGGCCTCGGGTGGCGGGTCGGCGCTGGAGGAGCGCCTTGCGGGGCTGCCGCTGGCCGAGCGGGAGCACGTGGTCGTCTCTCTAGTGCGGGCGGAGGCCGCCGCCGTGCTGGGGCACTCTTCCCCCGACGCCGTCGCCGCAGGACGCCCGTTCCAGGATCTCGGGTTCGACTCCCTGACATCGGTCGAGCTGCGCAACCGGCTCGGACGCGCCGCTGGGACCCGCCTTCCGGCCACAGCGGTCTTCGACCACCCCACTCCCGCCGCGCTGGCCGGGTTCCTCTTGGAGCGTCTGGGCGGAGCCGTGTCGAAGGACGCGGCCCCGGTGCGTGCGACGGCCTCGGTCGCGTCGGCTACGGCCGAGCCTGTGGCGATCGTGGCGATGGGCTGCCGCTACCCCGGCGGGGTGGCCTCGCCGGAAGACTTGTGGGACCTGGTCGTGCAAGGCGGATCGGGGATCTCCCCCTTCCCCGACAACCGCGGGTGGGATCTCGACGGACTTTACGACCCCGATCCCGACCGGGCCGGAACGGCATACGTCCGCGAGGGCGGGTTCCTGGAAGGAGCGGGCGACTTCGACCCGGGGTTCTTCGGGATCAGTCCGCGTGAGGCCGTGGCGATGGACCCCCAGCAGCGGCTGCTGCTGGAAGTGTCGTGGGAGGTGCTGGAGCGGGCCGGGATCGACCCTGCCGTTTTGCGCGGCAGCCCGACCGGCGTCTTCATCGGCGGCACCCACACCGGCTACGGCGCCGAATCGGATTCGGCCGACGCCGAGGGCTACCTGATGACCGGCAACTCCACGTCGGTGATGTCGGGCCGGGTCGCCTACACCCTGGGTCTTGAGGGACCGGCGGTCACCGTCGACACCGCGTGCTCGTCGTCGCTGGTGGGCATCCACCTGGCGTGCGAGTCGCTGCGCCGCGGCGAGAGCACCCTCGCCCTCGCCGGCGGCGTGACGGTGCTACCTTCTCCGGAGCTGTACATCCAGTTCAGCCGTCAGCGGGGTCTGGCGCGGGATGGTCGCCTGAAGGCGTTCTCCGACGACGCCGACGGCACCGTGTTCTCCGAAGGCGTGGGCATGATCCTGCTGGAACGGCTGTCCGACGCCGAGGCCAACGGGCACCACGTTCTTGGGGTGATTCGCGGCAGCGCCATCAACCAGGACGGCGCCAGCAACGGGCTCACGGCCCCCAACGGGCCGTCTCAAGAGCGGGTGATCCGCCAGGCCTTGGCGAACGCAGGCTTGGAGCCGGGCGACGTCGACGCGGTCGAAGCCCACGGCACCGGCACCACCCTCGGCGACCCGATCGAAGCCCACGCCCTCATGAAGGTCTACGGGGACCGCGCCGAGGACAGCCCTCTATGGCTGGGCTCCGTGAAATCCAACATCGGGCACAGCCAGTGCGCCTCCGGAGTCGCGGGGGTGATCAAGATGGTGATGGCCTCTCGGGAGGGTCTGCTGCCGCAGACCCTGTACGCCTCGACGCCGTCCACCCACATCGACTGGGACGCCGGGCAGGTGCGGCTGCTGGACGAGGCCCGGCCGTGGCCCGAGCACTCCGATCAGCCCCGCCGGTCCGGGGTGTCCTCGTTCGGGATCAGCGGCACCAACGCCCACATCATCCTCGAACACACCCCCGACCAGGCCGCGGCGGCCGAGGCTCCCGCCCCCAACGAGATCAATGCCGACTCTGTGGTGGAGGCCGCCGCGCTGGCGTTGCCCACCGTCCCCGTCCTGCTCTCAGCGCCGGACGCCTCCCGGCTGCCCGCTTACGCCGCGAAGCTCGCCGAGCACCTGGCCGCCAACCCCGGCCACACCCTCCACGACACCGCGCTGGCCCTGGCCACGACCCGCACCCACCACCCCCAC
>NZ_JBHSBH010000023.1:0-596 GCF_042650565.1 Nocardiopsis sediminis | reverse complement strand
CACCCCGGCATGGGACGCCACCTCTACACCACCTTCCCCACCTTCGCCGCAGCCTTGGACGCCGCCTGCGACGCGCTGGACCCGTACCTGGACCACCCCCTCAAGCACGTCATGTGGGCCACCCCCGGCACCGAACACGCCCAACTCCTCGACCAGACCGCCTACACCCAACCCGCCCTCTTCGCCCTCGAAACCGCCCTGTTCCGGCTCCTCGAATCCTGGGGTGTCCACCCGGACTACATGACCGGCCACTCGCTGGGCGAGATCACCGCCCACCACGCCTCCGGCGCCCTGTCCTTGACCGACGCCGCCCGGCTCGTGGCCACCCGCGGCCGCCTCATGCAGTCCCTCCCCGAGGGCGGGACCATGGCCGCCATCGACGCCACCCCCGACGAGATCGCTCCCCTGCTGGAAGGCCAGGAGCACCACGCGGGGATCGCCGCCCACAACGCCCCCCACGCCACCGTCGTCTCCGGCCACGCCCCCACCATCCACACCATCACCACCCACTTCAAAGACCAGGGACGCAAAACCCGGATCCTCAACGTCTCCCACGCCTTCCACTCCCCATTGATGACCCCCATCGTCGAGACGTT
>NZ_JBHSBH010000022.1:57619-98527 GCF_042650565.1 Nocardiopsis sediminis | reverse complement strand
AAACACCACTCGAGAACCAGACAGACCAACCGGATGCGGCCCCGCCCACCAGACGCTGTTACCAGACGGTGTGCGGATCGGCCGAGAGAAGACCACCGCCCGGCCGGCAGACCCAACAGGCCCGCGCCAGGCGACTCGAACGACTATAGCCGCTGTCCCGCCGGGCGCCAACCTGAACGCGGAAGAAATTTTGGGCGGCACAGGGGTTCCGTGCCGGTCCCCCGAACACCGCAGGCCAACGGGTCCCGTCCCGGTGGAGCTAGGGCGAACTACCCCTCACCCTTCCCTACCTGTCCCTCACCGTCGAGGATGCGGCCGTCGCCCGTCCCCGGAGCCGCGTAGAGCCACTCCACCTCCAGGTCGACGACCGCGAGGCTCGCCGGCGGGAAGGACACCAGGCCTGGATCGTCGATGAACGCCGACGCCAGGTCGGCCATGGTGGGGTTGTGGCCCACCAGCAGCAGGGTTCCCACGTCGGGATCGGCCGCATTGATCAGCGCGAAAGCGGTGTCGAGGTCGGCCGCGTACGCCGACTCCTCGAACTCGACGCTCGGCCTGGCCGGCAGCTCGGCCAGCACCCCGTCCAGGGTCTGGCGGGTCCGTGTCGCCGTGGAGCAGATGACGTGGTCGGGAACGAGACCGGCGAGCGCCAGCCGTCTCCCCGCTTCAAGGGCCTGGGCGCGCCCGCTCTCCGTCAGGGAACGGTCGTGGTCCGGACCGGCGAACCCGTGCTCCGCCCGTGCGTGCCGCAGGATGACGAGTCGCCGGCTCATGGCGACAGCACCGTGGCGATGACGGCCAGCAGGGCCAGGGAGCCGAACATGACCCCCATGATGATGGCAAGCCCCTTCATACCGGACACGGGACCGTGCTCCTCACTCGCGATTCGTTGGCGTGAACTCTGCTCAGGCCACAGCGTCTCTGATCAGCTCAGTGAACCTATACGAACTGTAAGGTCCGGCGCGGGTTCTGCCCACCTGGGCGGGGTCGCATGAGCGTGGAAATGGAATCCCGCCCCTAGTTCCGCTCCGCGTGGCCGGTGGCCGGTGGCGGGTGTGCTGATCGTGGTCACGCCCTGGTGCCGGTGGGCTGCGCGCGGCAGCCGGGTTCGGCCCGTTGGTGCGTGTCCCTCCGGACGCTGGCCAGGACGCCCCGAGGGCCGTCCTGGGGAGGGAACCCTGCGTCGCCTGGGCGCAGGGCGGTTGGTGCGCGGCCGGGTCGGGCCGGTCTTGGACCGGTCCGGCCGGCTGGTCGTGGGGGCGGCCCTGACAACGGCCTTGGCCTCCAGCGTGTCCACCACAGCACGGATCACCATCTGTCCGCTGGCGCGGTCTACGACGGTCGTGGTCTGGTGGATGAGGCCGCGTGCTGCGATACGTCGCCAGGCGCCCTGGTCGCGGTCGCCCTGCCACCCGCATTCGGGGCTGGGGCAGATGGCCCACTTCCAGCCCGGCACGGTAGGGCGGTCGGGCGCCTTGCGGTGGCCCAGCGGGATCAGGCAGTGGGGGCAGTGCTTGGAGGTGTTGCGCGGCGGCACCATGACCACGGCGATCCCGACTTCGGCGGCGAGGTGCCGCATCCGGTCGGCGATCCGCCCGCGCGCCGTCTGGGACATGCGGGTGTTGTGGGTACGGCCCATACCGCCCGCTTCCATCGACCGCAGGTCCTCCAGGTAGATGACCGTCGCCCCGGCCCCAACAGCCTGGTCGACGGCCCACCGGGCCCCCGCCCACGCCAACGCGTCGTTGAGGTTTGAGCGGCGCTCGCAGACCCGCCGGATCTCCTGTGCCAGGATCTGCGCCTTGCGGTCAAGGCCGGTGTCGGCGAGGCGGACGTACTGGTCGGCCTTGGCGTGCAGGCGCTCGGAGATACGACGGAGCCGGTGCTGCTTGGCCAGCACTCCAGCGGCCCGGAACTGGGCACCTGCCCCCAGAGCGGTGATGCGCCCGTCCTGGTGCAGCCGGGCCGGGCCCGCGCTGAGGAGGGTGTTCAGGCCCCAGTCCACGCCCAAGGCCACGGTGTGGCCGCTGCGTCGGGCCTTGGGGACCGGATGCGTGTAGACCACGTCGGCGCGTACCTTCTGGCCCGTGATGCGCAGGGTCGGCAGGTGGATCACCGCGTTGGCCGGGACGGTCGGCGGCAGGGCGATCGGGCACTCCACCCAGGTCCAGTGGCCATATGCCTGCGGGTCGGGCCGGGTAGGGAGCCGGAGCCGGAGCAGGGCCTTCGTCGGCTCGGCGGTCGATCGTTCGACGGTGGCCTGCTGGGCGTCACACGCGGCCAGCAGCAGCATCCTGGCCACACGCGGGGCGGGCTCGAGCTCGAACACGTCGGCCGGGAGACGCCCGTTCTTGCGCTCGAAGGCGGCGACCTGGCGGGTGCGGGATCCGATGACGCTGGACGGCAGGTACGCGCCGCCCGGTATCGCGGCCCGCACCTGGTCCCACTCATCCGCCGTGCGCTTCTTCGGGTCGCCAGGCCATGCGGCCAGCACACCGGTCACCAGGTCGGCACGCCACTTCACCGACCGCAAAGCGCGCCCGGCCTGCTCCTGGGCCATGCGAACGATCCGGTCGTTCACCTTCGCCTCGCACGTGGTGGTCCAGCCGAGGCGGCGCAGCGCCATCCACGCGTTCGACGGCAGCTTCCTGCCGCCCGCGTCCCTACCGCAGGCCAGTACGTTCACGTCGGTGGCGTTCCAGTGGTCGGCGATCAGCGTGGCGCTCATCGCGGTCACCAGGTCGGTGCACCAGCCCACGCGTTCGGCCAGAGCGGTGGCGGTGAGGAGTTCGCCGGTCGTGTCGTCCACGCCCGACCGGATGAGGACGCGGGCGCAGGCGGTGCGGGAGGTCTCGCCCTTGGCGAGCGGTAGTTTCCGGTTCCGGCTCATGCGGCACGGCCCTCGTCGCACTGGCCGGACTCGGCCAGCAGCCGCTTGCGGTTCTCCGCGCTGCGCATGCCGTACAAGCGGCCCGCGAACGTGGTGACCAGGCAGACGAAGTCGTCGAGGAGTTCATCGCGGCTGCCGGGCTTTTTGGGGTGCAGCACCTCGACGGTGACCCCGTACACGGCGAACAGCCGCTTGAGCCAGCCCACCCCGAATCGGGCCAGCCGGTCCTCGTGGGTGACGCGCACGACGGTCACTGTGCCGTCCGACACCATCGCCACCACCCGGTTCAGGCCCGGCCGGTTCTCCTTCAGGCCTGAGCCGCGATCCTTGACGACCTTGACAATTTCGCCGGTAGAAGTGGCCCGCAGTTCGGCCTCCTGGGTCTCCAGCGAGGAGTCGGAGTCCTGCCTGGACGAGCCGGACACTCGCACATACAGCAACTCCCGACGCGGCCGGGAAGTTGAGGAGTCGCTGCCGCGCTTCATGTTCTCCACGTCCACCGAGGAGAACCGGCGCTCACGGCCGACCCACGTGAACGGGATCTTGCCGTCCAACGCCCACTGGCGAAGCGTCATCGGGTGTATCCCGAGACGCTTCGCAGCCTTGGACATACGCAGCAACTCCATGCATGGAAATATACATGCATGCACAACACTAGGGATGACTAATGAAGTTGATGAGCCTATGGTCTCCCATGCGCGTCTTCCGTCCACCCCTCTCGCTCCCCCGTTCCCCCGTCCCACCTCGGACGACTCCATCCCCACGGGTCCCGTCACCTCCACGACCGAGGGCTCGCTGGAACCGGCGGCCTCCCCCTCACCGACCCCTCACCGAGCCGGGAAACGGCGTGGCCGCCGGATCCTTGGCGGACCCGGCGGCCACGGCATCAGCAACAGGGGGCGTGCCCTGAATCACGTCATCGGGTCAGCCGTTGCCGCCCTCGCCCGCGTGGGCCTGCTCCTTGCGGTCGGTCGCCGGTGCGGAGTCGTCGATGCCGGGCACGCTCGCGTTGACGTCCGCGTTGTCGTCCGCGCCGGGAACGGCGGTACCGCCGTCGGCCTGGCCGGGCGTCCCGGACGACGCATCCGTACCCGAGTCGCGACCGTCCGATGCGGGCAGCCCCGAAGCTGGGCCCTCGGTGGAGCGGCGCTTGGACCACACGATCGCGCCGGCGATGACGCCCAGCGCCACCACCGTGATCCCCACGCGCAGGGCGGTGTTCTCCGCGTAGAGGACCACGCTCGGCGCGATGATCAGCGCGACCAGGTTCATGACCTTGAGCAGCGGGTTGATGGCCGGCCCCGCGGTGTCCTTGAACGGGTCGCCGACCGTGTCGCCGATGACGGTGGCCTCGTGCGCCTCGGAGCCCTTGCCCCCGTGGTGGCCGTCCTCGACGAGCTTCTTCGCGTTGTCCCAGGCGCCGCCGGAGTTCGCGAGGAACACCGCCATGAGCGTCCCGGCGGCGATCGCCCCGCCGAGGAACGCGCCCAGGGGGGCGTAGCCCAGGGCGAACCCGACCAGGATCGGCGTGAGCACGGCCAGGAGGCCGGGCGTCACCAGTTCGCGCAGGGAGTCGCGGGTGCAGATGTCGACGACCCGCGCGTACTCGGGCTTCTCGGTGCCGTCCATGATCCCGGGACGGGTGCGGAACTGCTCGCGCACCTCCAGGACCACGCGTCCGGCCGCGCGCCCGACCGCCATGATCGCCAGCCCCGAGAACAGGAACACGACCGCGGCGCCGAGGATGACGCCCACGAGCACATTGGGCTGGTCGATGGAGAGGCTGAAGCTGCTCGCGGCGTCCCCGAGCGCCCCCTCCACCGAGGTACGGAAGGCGCCGAACAGGGCGGTGGCCGCGAGGACCGCCGTTGCGATCGCGATCCCCTTGGTGATCGCCTTGGTGGTGTTGCCGACCGCGTCGAGGCTGGTCAGCACCTCGGCGCCGCTGCCCTGGACGTCGCCGGACATCTCCGCGATGCCCTGTGCGTTGTCCGAGACGGGGCCGAAGGTGTCCATGGCGACGATGACGCCGACCGTCGTCAGCAGGCCGGTGCCCGCCAGCGCGACCGCGAACAGGCTGACGGTGACGGAGACGCCGCCGATGATGAACGCGGCGTACACGGCGCCGGCGATGAGCACCGCCGAGTAGACCGCCGACTCCAGCCCGACGGAGATGCCGGAGAGGATGACGGTGGCGGCCCCGGTCTCGGAGCTCTCGCCGATCTCGCGGACCGGGCGCCGGTCGGTCTCGGTGAAGTAGCCGGTGAGGACCTGGATGGCGGCGGCCAGGACCAGGCCGACCAGCACCGCGCCGATCGCGATCACGGCGGGGTTGCCGTCCAGGGCGGCGGTCTCGGCGTCGACCCCGCTGAGCCCGGAGAAGCTGGACGGGAGGTAGACGAGGGCGGTGGCCGAGACGAGGACCGCGGAGATGATCGCGGAGATGAAGAAGCCGCGGTTGATCGCCGCCATGGCGCTCCTGTCGCGCGAGCGCGGCCGCACGACGAAGATGCCGATGATCGCGGTGAGGACGCCGATCATCGGGACCAGGAGCGGGAAGACCAGCCCTTCGACGCCGAAGGCCACGCGGCCCAGGATCAGCGACGCCACGAGGACCACGGCGTAGGACTCGAAGAGGTCGGCTGCCATGCCGGCGCAGTCGCCGACGTTGTCGCCCACGTTGTCGGCGATGGTCGCGGCGTTGCGCGGGTCGTCCTCGGGGATGCCCTGTTCGACCTTGCCCACCAGGTCGGCGCCGACATCGGCGGCCTTGGTGAAGATGCCGCCGCCCACACGCATGAACATCGCGAGCAGGGCGGCGCCGAACCCGAAGCCCTCCAGGACGAGGGGGGCCTCGCCGCGGTACAGGAGGACGACGATGGCCGCGCCGGCGAGGCCGAGGCCGACGGTGAACATGCCGGCGACCCCGCCGGTGCGGAAGGCGATCCGCATTGCGGCGTGTTCACCGCTCTCGCCGCCTTCACGGGCCGCCGCTGCGACGCGGACGTTTCCGCGCACTGCGAGCCACATCCCGATGAAGCCGGTGAGAGCGGAGAAGATCGCGCCGATCGCGAAAAACACCGACCTGCCGTAACGCACCGATTCGCTGTCGGCGGGGAGGAGCAGGAGCAGCAGGGGAATGGCGACGACGAAAATCGCCAAGGTGCGGAACTGGCGTTTGAGGTACGCCGCCGCACCCTCTTGTACCGCGAGAGCGATGTTCTGCATCCGCTCGGTACCCTGACCCGCGGCGAGAACTTCACGCACCAGCCATCCGGCCACGGCGAGCGCCAGCAGCGCCACCGCCAAGACCACGACGACCAGCGTGAGATCCATGCCGTTCAGAGCCAGAGCCGGACCGCTTTCGGCGGCGAGGCTGAGCCCAGGCAAACCGTCCTCCTTGAGACGGGCACGTCCCGGCCCCGCGCTCGCGCACGCCGCCGTCCGGATTTGGGCCCGAACAGGTAGCCCGACGGCACGCTGTGCAGGGTCATGCGGGGTGCCACCAACACATATTCAGCTTCCCGTGACCGGCGTTTCCGAAGGGCACGGTGTCGGGGATTCTACGCACCGCGACCGCGAAACGTGAGAGGAGGGCCTGAAGTTAAGTGGCGTGCCGTGGATATGTGATCACACGGTGATCTCCAAAACATGATATTTCAGTTTATAGAGGATGGAACTCAGCATTTATCATCAGACATTAAGCAACGGGGCATTAGGGATAAACAGCTCAAAGAGGCATGAATACCGCACGCGCCGGTCGAGCGACGCCGATGGGAGGCCGCGTCGGGACGAGAGCCCGAGGGCGAGGGTGTTCCCCGTTCCCCCCAGCCAACCGGACCGCGGCGGCCTTCGCCACCGGAACGGGGCCGATGTGTCCTAGCGCACGCCTTGGGGCGTGCCGTCGTCGCCCGGTGCCGCCGGGGGCGCCGGGGACTCACCGCCGCGCCTCAGCCGGAGGCCGGCGGTGTCGATCGGCGCGTCGTCCCCGCGGTCCAGGGCGTCGGCGACGCCCCGGCCGAAGGCGGCGGCGCCCAGGGCATCCGTGCCCTCGGGGGCCTGCGGGCCGTACGCCTCGACCCGGTCGGCGCCGCGGCGCAGCAGCCGGGCGGCGCCGACGCGGTTGCCGCGCTGGGCGTGGGTGAGCCCGACGGCGATCTGGGCCAGCCCGCGCCACAGCTCGCGCTGCTCATCGGGGGCGGATTTCCAGACGGCCTCCAGCACTTCATGGGCATGGAAGGCATAGCCGTCGTCGAGGAACCGCTGTGCGGCGTCCAGGCCCTCCTGGGCGGTGAACACCGCGTCCTCGGGGACCCGGGGCACCCCGGGGGAGCCGTAGGGCAGGGGGCGTCCGAGGCGGTCGCGGGGGCGCTGGTTCTGCGCCCGCCCGCTGGGGTCGCGGTCCCGTCCGCCGTCCTCTGTCGCGCCCATGCGCCGCTCCGTTCTCGTCCTGGCGGGGTCTCGGCGCGGCCACGGGACGCCCTTGGTCCTCCGCCCTCGTTCACCCGTCCGCGGGCCGGGGCGCTCCCGTCAGGTGTCCGGCTCGGCGTCGGCGAGCCAGCCCGTGAGCGCCCTGTTGACCCGGTCCGGCTGTTCCTGGTGGGGAAAGTGTCCCGCACCGTCGATGAGCCGCCAGCGGTAGGGGGCGTCGACGAAGAGCCCGGAGCCGCGCGCGGTGCCGGGCAGCAGGAACGGGTCGAGTGCACCGTGCAGGTGCAGGGTGGGCACGGCGATGGGCCGCCGCATGCGCCGCATGTAGCGGTGGCCGTCGGGGCGCGCCTGCGACCGGAACAGCCACCGGTGGGCTTCGAGCGAGGCGTGGGCGACCCCGGGGACCTGGAAGGCGTCGCGGCAGCGGCGTTCGGTGACGGGGTCGGGCCACCCGGGCCGTGACCAGTCGCTCAGCATGGCGGCGACGGGCGCGGCGGCGTCGGCGAGCAGCCGACGCTCGGGCAGCACGGGGAGTTGGAAGCCGTAGAGGTGCCGGCCCGCCCAGCCCTGGCGGCCGGCGAGCATCGCGCCGCGCAGCCGCAGCGGGTGCGGCATCGACAGCACGGCCAGCCGCCGCACGGACTTGGGGTGGTAGGCGGCCATGGTCCAGCCGAGGAGGCCGCCGGTGGCGTGCCCGACGACGGCGGCGTTTGCCTCGCCGAGAGCGCGGACCAGCCCGGCGGCGTCGGAGGCCAGGGTGACGAGGTCGTAGCCGCGCGGCGGCTTGTCGCTGGCGCCGTAGCCGCGCAGGTCCACCGCCGCCACGCGGTATCCGGCGTCGACCAGCGGGGCGAACTGCCCGTGCCAGGTCCACCAGAACTGCGGGAACCCGTGCAGCAGCAGGACGAGGGGGCCGTCGCCGGCCTCGGCCACGTGGAACCGGGTACCCGCTGCGGTCACGGTACGGTGCGTCCACGGGCCGTCGATGAGGACCGCCGTTTCCCCGGTCACGCTCGGTCCGCCGATCAGGGCCCTCAGAAGTCCGCGGGGTGCTCGCGGCGCAGCACGGCCATCGTGCGGGCCATGGTGACGCCGGTGCGCGGCAGCCCCTGGATCTTCTTCAGCCTGCGGTTGCCGAGGAACACCAGGAGCCCGGCGAGCAGCACGTAGAGCACGGTGACGATGAGGAACGCGAGCCAGGCCGCGAGCCCCAGCGCCCAGAGGCCCAGGCCCAGGGTGATCGACGCGAGGACCAGCACCATGTGGGCCATGACCGCGGCGCCGATGAACATGACCGAACCGCGGGCGATCTGGCTCGCGTCGCGCGCGATCTCCAGCTTGGCGAGTTCCAGTTCGAGGCGGATGAGCCGCGAGACGTTGCCGCCGGCGTCGGAGAACAGCTCTCCGAGCGAGCGCTCGGCGGCGTCGAAGTCCTCGGACTCCTGGCCACCCGATCGGGTCTCGGGCATCGAGGTGGCTCCCTTCGCTGGGACGTGGGTCCTCCGCATCCTTGCACACATCGCCGCCCTGGCCGCATCCGCCGCGCGCGCACGCCGGATCGGCGGCCGCGCGTGAAGGGGGTGCGCGGCCGCCGGATGGGGGGTGCGGGCGGGGCGGCTCCGGCGGCGCCGCCCCGCCCGGCGGCCGCTACTCCTCGCCCTTGGCGTCGGGCAGCTTGGCCGCGATCACGTCCATCACCGACGAGTCGGTGAGCGTGGAGACGTCGCCCATCGTGCGCTTCTCGGCGACGTCGCGCAGGAGCCGGCGCATGATCTTGCCGGAGCGCGTCTTGGGCAGCTCGGGCACGACCAGGATCTGCCGCGGCTTTGCGATGGCGCCGAGGGAGTCGCCCACGTGGGTGCGCAGCTCCTGGACGAGGCCGTCGCCGCCCTCGCCCGCCTCGCCGCGCAGGATCACGAACGACACGATCGCCTGCCCGGTGACGGGGTCGGTGGCGCCCACGACCGCGGCTTCGGCCACCTTGGGGTGGCTGACGAGGGCGGACTCCACCTCGGTGGTGGAGATGTTGTGCCCCGAGACGAGCATGACGTCGTCGACCCGGCCGAGCAGCCAGATGTCGCCGTCCTCGTCGCGCTTCGCGCCGTCGCCGGGGAAGTACAGGCCTTCAAAGCGCGACCAGTAGGTCTGCTTGTAGCGCTCGGGGTCGCCCCAGATACCGCGGAGCATCGCGGGCCACGGCTCGCGGATCACGATGAAGCCGCCGCCCCCGTTGGGCACGGACTTCGCCTCGTCGTCGACGACATCGACGACGACGCCGGGGATCGGCCGCATCGCGGCGCCGGGCTTGCCCGAAGAGACGCCGGGCAGCGGGCTGACCATGATCGCGCCGGTCTCGGTCTGCCACCACGTGTCGACGACGGGCGTGCGGTCACCGCCGATGTTGGTCCGGTACCACATGTAGGCCTCGGGGTTGATGGGCTCGCCCACCGAGCCGAGCACCCGCAGGCTGCTGAGGTCGAAGCGGGCGGGGATGTCCGCGCCCCACTTCATGAACGTGCGGATCGCGGTCGGCGCCATGTAGGCGATGGTGACCTTGTACTTCTCCACGATCTCCCAGAAGCGCCCCTGGTGGGGGGTGTCCGGGGTGCCCTCGTACATCACCGAGGTGGCGCCGTTGGAGAGCGGGCCGTAGACGATGTAGGAGTGGCCCGTCACCCAGCCGATGTCGGCGGCGGTCCAGAAGACGTCGGTGTCGGGCTTGACGTCGAAGACGGCCCAGTGCGTGTAGGAGACCTGGGTGAGGTAGCCGCCGGTGGTGTGCAGGATGCCCTTGGGCTTGGCCGTGGTACCGCTCGTGTACATGATGTACAGCGGGTGCTCGGCGTCGTGGGCCTCGGCCTGGTGGTCGGTGCTCTGGCGGTCCACGATGTCGTGCCACCAGACGTCGCGGCCCTCGGTCCACTCCACGTCCTGTCCGGTGCGGCGCACCACCAGGACGTGCTCGACCGCGGGCCGGTCGCGCACGGCGTCGTCGACCGCCGCCTTCAGCGCGCTGGCCTTGCCGCGCCGGTAGCCGCCGTCGGCGGTCACGACGACCTTTGCCTCGCTGTCGTCGAGCCGGGTCCCGAGGGCGTCGACCGAGAAGCCGCCGAAGACCACCATGTGCACGGCCCCGATGCGGGCGCAGGCGAGCATGGCGACAACAGTCTCGGGGATCATCGGCATGTAGACCGCGACGCGGTCGCCCTTGGCCACCCCGAGTTCGAGGAGGGCGTTGGACGCCTGGCAGACCATGTCCGTGAGCTGGGCGTAGGTGATGGTCCGCGTATCGCCCGGCTCACCCTCCCAGTGGAAGGCGACGCGGTCGCCGCGGCCGGCGTCGACGTGGCGGTCGAGACAGTTCACGGCGGCGTTGAGCTTGCCGCCGGTGAACCACTCGGCGAAGGGCGGGTTCCAGTTCAGGACGTTGTCCCACGGCCGGTCCCAGTGCAGTCTGCGCGCCTGCTCCTCCCAGAAGCCGAGGCGGTCGGCCGCCGCGGCCTCGATGTCGCCCTCCTTGACGTTCGCGTCGGCGGCGAGATCCGCGGGGGGCGGGAACCGCCGCGTTTCCTGAAGAAGGTTGGACAGCGTCTCGTGTCCCTGCTCCCGGGGAGTCTCAGCCACGGTTACGTCTCCTTGTTGTTCACGAACCCACGACTCGAGTATGTGGTGGAGACCACTCCATCAAGAGCACGTGGCCGTTACAAGGGGGCAGACGGACGGCGCATGTGTTACCCGCGCGTAAGGTTCGAAGGGTGAGCGCAGTGTCAGCCGATCCCCTTGAGCAGATCGCCCGGCTTGCCCCCGTTGACGCCGCCGTCCAGGAGACGCGTGCGATCGTCGACCGGCTGCTGGGCCACCGCGTGCTGCGCCGGCGCAGCGCGGAGGTGTCCATGGAGTCCGCCCTGCGCGGCGCCCGCGCATCCGCGGTCCTCGACGGCGCCGACGCCACCCTGGAGCAGGTGCGCGCCGGTGCGTGCGACGACCCCCGGGTCAAAGGCGCGCTGCGCGTGTCGGGCGAGCTGGGCGTGCTCGCCGACACCTGGCCCAAGGCCCCGCGCCAGGTCCTGGCGCGGCTGCACACGCTGGCCGCCGCCGACGGCGTCGATGCCTCGGCGCTGGGGCGGCCGCGGACACTGGGGGAGCCGGCGGCCGATCCGCTCGGTGTGGGGCCCGCGCCCGGGCCGGCCGAAGTGGCGGCCCGGCTCGACGGCCTGGGCGCGCTGCTGGCCGCGCCCGCCTCGGTGCCCGCGCTCGTCGTGGGCGCCATCGTGCACGGGGAGCTCGCGGCGCTGCGCCCGTTCGGGTGGGGCGACGGCGTGGTGGCCCGGGCGGCGGAGCGGCTGACGCTGATCCGGCGCGGGCTCGACCCCAAGTCGCTGGTCCCGCCGGAAGTGGGGCACGAGGAACTGCGCGAGGGGTACGGTCCCGCACTGCGCGGCTACACCTCCGGGACGGCCGATGGCGTGGCGGCGTGGGTGGTCCACTGCTGCGACGCGGTGGCGGCCGGCGCCCGCGACTCCTTGGCGACGTGTGAGGCGCTGAAGCGCGGCTGACCTGCGTCGCGGTGGTTCAGGGGCGGCACACACCCCGATCCGTGGGGGTCTGCGACGCGCACGGCGTTCGTCTCGGTTGGATCACATTTCACGAAGACGTCGATCGCGCGCTTTGGGGCGTTTGCGAGATTCACCGGGAATGCGAACGGCGCCCGTACCCGCCCTTCCGGGTCGAACACGGACGCCGCCGCGAGCACGTCCACCGGGCTATCAAGCGTGCAACTCATGTAGTCCGACCAGGTGGAGCCTGATCTGGACGGGCCTCCCGCGGCTTGGTGGCGCGTGGGTTCCCGGTCTTCGTGCGGGTGGGGTCGACCTCCCCCTTACCACCCTTTCTACTCCGATCGGCGGCGCCGCGAAACGGGCGCGGGGTCAAGCTTTCCCCATAAGGCCGACAAACCGGCGTGGTAACGTAGCGTGTCATATCTGTTACCTCCCTGAGAACGGGATCGCCCCGCCCTTCCCCCGCCGCCGGATACGCGGCCGGGCGGCACACCCGGATCTCCCCCGGAATCCCCCTCCGTGCATGCGGCGCACGGCTTCCGTACTCACGCCGATACGGTCACCGCGACCGGCCACGGAACCTCCTCCGGCGGCCCACATGACCTGATTGGAATGCGGCGCCCGGCTCCACCCCCCCGAGCCGGACCGTAAGACGGCCCCCGCTCTCCCCCCGGCGGGGGCCGTCGCCTTTCCACACCCCCTGGTGACGGCCGGGGGAAGGTGGCGCCTCCGCACGCTCCAACGGCCCCGCGGACGAGGGCCTTCGGCCGGTGGCGGCGCCGCCTCCGCTCACTCGTCGGCTCGCCGTTCCGATATCCACAGGTTGCGGAAGTCGACTTTCGCCGGGGTGACCGGATCAGGGACCGTGGATATGGGCAGCCACCTCGCATCGCGGATTTCGCACCCGGCCACCGCATCGCCCGCGCCCCTGACCGACGCCCGATGCACCCGTGCCGCCTTCCCCACTCACGTGCGCCCCGCGGCACAACACCGTCCCGCTCACTGCGTCACGCTCGCGCCCATTGCCGCACCGACCTCACCACGCACGAACGGCCACCGAGCGGCGCCTCCCTTCTCCGCAGCCCGACCCGCCGGTCCAGGGAACCCGCCACGCACACCGCCACATGAAAGAGGCCCGTCCGCCGGTCCTTCCGGGCCCGCCCGACCACTCACGGAGGCTCCGTGGAAGCCCCGAACCCGTCCCGTCCCCTCCTGGTCACCGACGACCCCGACCTCCTCGACGACCTGCTCCGGCTCACCGCCGCAGCGGCCGTCGAGCCCACCGTCGCCCACACCGCACAGCACGCCGGGCGCGACTGGCCGCGCGCGTCACTCATCGTCGTGGGAGCAGACCTCCTGGGCGGCGTCGCCGAGCTGGAGCCCGACCCGCACCCGCTCGTCGTCGTCGCCGAACGCGAGGACGGCCCGGAACCCCGCATCCGTATTGCGAAACCGGGCACCGCCGCGGCCCGGATCGGTGCCTGCGCCGTTCTCCGCCTCCCCCACGACGAACCCCGCCTCGCCGACCTCTTCGCCGAATCCGCCGGCCCGCGCACGCCCCCGGCACCGATCGTCTCGGTCGTCGGCGGCCGCGGCGGAGCCGGCGCCAGCACACTGGCCATCGCGTTGGCTCTGGCCGGTCCGCGGCACGGAGCGGATACCGCGCTGATCGACGCCGACCCTCTCGGCGGCGGGCTCGACCTGCTCATCGGCGGCGAGCACGCCACGGGCAGCAGGTGGTCCGACCTCTCCGCACGCGAAGGCCGGATGAACTGGGCCGCGCTGCGGACCTCGCTCCCCGACATCCGCGATTGCGCGGTGCTCACCTGGGACCACGGCCCCGCCGTCCCCATCCCGGTGATCGCCATGCGATCCGTCCTGTCGTCCGCGGCACGCGGTGCCGACCTCGTCGTGGTCGACCTCCCCCGCGCGCTCGATTCTGCTTCCGGCGAGGCGCTGCGCCGCAGCACCACCGCCCTGCTGGTCGTCCCGGCCGACCTGCACGCCGTCATGTCCGCCCACCGGCTCGTGCCGCAGCTGCGCCAGCACACCGGCGACCTCCGGATCGTCGTCCGCGGGGCCTGCCCCGACCTCCCCGCCGAAACCGTGTCCCACGCCCTGGACCTCCCGATGCTCGGTGAACTGCCGACCGAGCCCGGCCTCGCCCGGACCCTGGATCGCGGCGACCCGCCCGCGGGGCGCCGTTCCTCTCCTCTGGCCAGGTTCGCCGACGGCATCGTCGCGACGCTCCTGGACCGCTCCGGCGGCTCCGGCGGCTCCGGGAACACGCGCGGCCGGACCGGCGGCGGCCCGGCCGCGGATCGCGGCGCCGCGCCGATACGGCGCCGCCGACGAGGCACCCCCTCATGACCGCCGACTCCGCGCACCCCGTGCCCGACCCGGCGCTGCTCGATTCGGTCCGGACCCGCCTCGCCCGTGAAGCCGCCGACCCCACGCCCGCCCGTGTCGCCGCCGCGCTCCGCGCCGAAGGCGGCGTCCTCGGCGACGCCGAAGTGCTCTCGTTCGTCCGGGTACTGCGCGCCGACCTCGCCGGAGCCGGACCGCTCGACCCCCTGCTCGCCGACCCCGGCATCACCGACATCCTGGTGAACGGCCCCGGAGAGGTGTGGGTCGACGACGGCGGCGGCCTGCGCCGGGCGCCCGGCGTCGTGTTCCCCGACCACGACTCCGTCAGGCGGCTCGCCCAGCGCCTGGCCGCACAGGCGGGCCGCCGCCTCGACGCAGCGGCGCCCTGGGTCGATGCCCGGCTTCCCGATGGAGCCCGCCTCCACGCCGTCCTGCCTCCGGTCGCACCCGAAGGCGCCTGCCTGTCGCTCCGGCTCCCCCGGCGGACCGTGTTCTCCCTGAACGAGCTGGTCACGTCGGGCACGGTGCCAGCCTCGGGCGCCAGGCTTCTCTCCGCGCTCATCGCATCCCGTGCCGCGTTCCTGATCTGCGGCGGAACGGGCACCGGGAAGACGACCCTGCTGTCCGCACTGCTCTCCCTGACCGACCACCGGGAACGGCTGGTCCTCGTCGAGGACTCCGCGGAGCTGATGCCCGACCATCCGCACGTGGTCCGCCTCCAGGCACGGCCGCCCAACATCGAGGGCAGCGGAGAGATCGGCATCCACCAGCTGGTCCGCCAGGCGCTGCGAATGCGCCCGGACCGGCTGGTGGTGGGCGAGGTGCGCGGCGCCGAGGTCGTGACCCTGCTCTCAGCGCTCAACACCGGCCATGAAGGGGGATCCGGCACGATCCACGCCAACGCCGCGGTCGACGTCCCGGCGCGCATCGAGGCCCTGGGCTGCGCGGCCGGGCTCAGCCGCGAAGCGGTGCACAGTCAGCTCGCCGCCACACGCGTGGTCATCGTCCACCTCCACCGGGGCCCTGGCGGTAACCGCCGCGTCGCCGAAATCTGCGTTTTGCGTCGCGCGCCGACCGGCCTGGTCGAAGCCGTCCCCGCGGTGCGCTTCACGGCGAACGGCACGATCACCTCCCACGACGGCCTGCCCGCACTCACGTCCCGCATCGCCCTCACCCCGGCCGCCGGACCGCCGGCGGCGAGAACGCCTGAGCCCTGACGATCCCCGGGAGGACGAAAGCCCGCCGAACCGGTGGGAGGCCACCGCCCACACGACCTCCGCGGCCGGATACCTGGCGCACAGACGGAGCCCAACATCGCGAGTCCACGACCGACGGTCGTCCCCGGCCCTGGACGACCCCACGGAGCCGGCCGAATCGATCACGACGGCCGGTCCTCAGGGCCCGACGGCGCCCAGCCTGCCAGACCACACCCGGCCGCGTATGCGTCCCGTCAGAGCTCCGGGCGCTCGTCACCACACCGACCGGCCCGAAACTCCCCGTCGTCATGTCCGAACGCCGACCCTGCCCCGATCCCGATCGGCGCCCCGAGGGGAAGAGCCCGCAGCGTCGGCCGCACGGACATCCCCCACCGGCTACGCCAACCCTCCAGGACCGCCCGACACCCCACGGAGTCACCGTGTCCGACCACCACGCAACGGATCCACCGCCCACGTGCCGCCGACCCGCCGCACCGCCCATCCCCCACGAAGCCTCCGGGAAGCGACCCCACCTCGCCGGATCGACCTCCCGAGCCGCACGGGAACGCGCCCTTGGCGTTCGCTGGTGCGGCGCGATCCGGTTCGGGTCGTGCGCCGGCGGCGGCCATCCTCCGGGAACGCCCGCCGGCCGCCGCACAGCGACAGGGCAGATCCAGTGGGGTTCGCCGGGCTTGCGGGGAAGCGAACGGCACGGCCGTTCGATCGCGGTCCGGTCGGCGGGCCCGGCGTCCGAAGGGCGGTGCGCCCGATGACTGCTCCGGTCGATCTCATCGATCCGCTGATCCGGGCGGAAACCGGGTGGTGGCTGATGCTCGTCTGCGCTGCGGGACTCGTGGTCGCCCGGGCGCTCCCCTCCATGGCGACCGTCCGGCTGCGTGGCGCGCTCACCCGCGCGGCCGGTGGCGGGCGGACCGGGGCGGCCACCCGCGCGGAAGCGGACGGCCCCCCGGCCGTTGTGGCGACGATGACGGCGTGGCTGCGTGCGCGGATCGATGGCGCCTCGGGCCGGGCGTCCCGGCGGCGCGGGCGGGCGGTCATCGAGCTGTGCCGCGCCCTGGCCGCCGAACTCCGAGCGGGCCGCGCTCCCTTGGCCGCCGTCGAATCCGGGATAGCCGCGCTGGATCCGCCCATCGCCGCCGAACTCGCCCCCGTCGTGGCGGCGGCCCGGGGCGGACGCGACCCGGTCGACGCCCTCCGGGACGCATCTGCGCTCCCCGGAGCGGCCGGGCTCCGCTACCTCGGGGCGTGCTGGAGTGTGGCGGCCGGAACCGGCGCCGGGCTCGCCGATGTCATCGACCGGCTGGCCGAGAGCCTGGCACAGGAGGATGCGGCGCGGCGGGAGGTCGCCGCCCACCTCTCGGGGCCGCGCACCACCGCCATCGTACTGAGCGTGCTCCCGGCGCTCGGACTCGCGATGTCCACGGCGCTGGGCGGCGCCCCGCTCGCGTTCCTGTTCGGTACCCCCGCGGGACTGTCGTGCCTCGGCGCCGGAGTCTCCCTCGACGCGCTCGGCCTTTGGTGGACCCGGCGGATGGTCCGCGGGGCCATGGCCGCCTACGGGGCGGTGTAGCGGCGATGACGGTGCTGGATGTCGGCGTGATCGCTCTCGGGACCGCGGCGGCGGTGCTGCTCTCAGGGTCCCCTCGGGCACTCGTCCGCACGCGGCTCCGCTCCCTGCTTCCCGGGGCCGCGCCACCCGCCGCCCGGAGCCTGAACAGCCGCGCCGGGCGGGCGGTCCTCTGGGCCGTCCCGATGCTGCCCGCACTGACCCTGGCGCTGGTCGCCGGCCCCGTCGCGGGCGCCCTCATCGGGGTTCCGCTGGCGGTGGCGGGATGGCGGCGCCTGGCACGGGGGGCGTCCGGCCCGGGTGAACGGGAACGCGCGCGGCTGGTGGCGGAGTTGCCCATGGCCGTGGACCTGATGGCGGCCGGGCTACGGGCCGGCTGCACCATGCCCGACACCCTGGCGGCCGTCACCCAGGCGGTGCCCGGACCCCTGGGCGCGCTCCTCGGCGGGGTGGCAGATCAGCTGCGGCTCGGCGCCGATCCCGTCAGCGCATGGGGCCGGGTGGCGGGACCGCCTGACGTCACGGCGGTGGGGCGCGCCGTGGCCAGAGCCGCCGACAGCGGCGCGCCCGTGGCCGATCTCCTCCACCGCCAAGCGGCCGAGATCCGCGCCGGCGCCCGGGACCGGGCGCTGGCGCGGTCTCAGCGGCTGGGGGTGCTCGTGGTGGTCCCTCTGGGGGTGTGCTTTCTTCCGGCGTTCGTGCTCATCGGGGTGGTGCCGCTCGCCGCGGGCCTCATTTCGGGCCTGATGACCCCCTGACCCGCAGGCCGGACGCCCGGCGCCGGCCAAGATAGCGGGGCGGGAACCGGGGCCAGCCGACCGTCAGCCGGAGGGCGAGGGTCCCGACGGCGAGCAGGACGAGTGTCCACGCCGCGAGCGTTCCGGCGAGCCCTCCCCCGGCGACGGAGGTGTGGTCGGCGGGCCGGTGCCCGAGGCCGGTGATCGGCTGCGGCGCCGCCTGCGGGGGACGCGCCGGACCCGCCGACGGTGCGCCGGTCTGCGGGTCGGTCGCTTTCCCCGCTGCGGAGGAAGCGGAGGACGACGTGCCGCCGGTATCCGTGCCCCCGTCGGGAGGTTCGGCCTCCGGAGAGCTCGGGACGGCGGGCGCGGGGCCGGCACCAGCGGCGTGGCCGGACGTGTCGGCTCGGTCGGGCCCCGCTGCCATCGCCGGGCCGGCCGGTGCAGCGTCGTCCGACGCGTTCGGGGAGCCCGGCTCCGGTTCCGGCTCGTGGTCGGTAGGGGCATCGGACGAGGACCCGGATGATTCGTCGTCGGCGGCAGGGGCGTCGTGGGTCACGGGTGCACGGTCGTGGTTCCGCTCCGGTTCCGGGGGCTCCGTGAGGTCGGGTGGGACGGGAAGTCCGGGCGGGCGCTGATCAGGGAGGTCGCCGGGATCGATCCCCGGTGGCGGTGCGGGCCACTCCCAGGGGAGGAGAGGGCGCGGATCGACGATGGGGGACGGCACCAGTGGGACTGCACCGGCCGGGTCCTCCGGCTCCGATGAATCGTCGTCATGGTCGGAGGGCGGAGGTGGGGACGGGGACGGGGACGGCGAAATGTCGACCGGCGGGTTCGGCGATGGCGCGGCGTCCGCCCCTGCTCCATGGGGGTCAGGGCCGATGCGGACGTCCAGCGCATCGAGGTCGACGATCCCCTCCCCTCCGGGGCCGGGGATGGAGAACCCGCCGCAGATCACGATGGCCGATGCGGCCATGGCGGCGGCCCGGATCCCGGAAACAACGTCGACACGCTCGAACATGGAGTCCTCCATAAGTCGTCGGATGGCCCGCAGGGCCGGATACGGCCGGTGGATCGTGGTCTGTGGTCGCCGGCGATGGGGTGACGTCCCCGGGTGGCCGGCCGGACGCGCGTCCGGGGTCTTCGCCCCCGGCTTTAGGGCCTGAGGCGGTGAGAGACGAAGGCGGACCTCCGCGGATCGTTGTTGGGGGCATCGGCCCCACCTGCGAAGGACCGGACGGTCCGCTCACGCGGCGGAGGGTGTCTCGCTCGATCGGCGGCGCGGTCGGCACGCGTTCGGTCGATCTGCCGACGCCCAAGTGCGCACCCGCCGCCCTGGCCCTTCGGCGGAGGCGACCGCGACGGGCACGGCCCTACCGCGCCCCCGCCGGGTGGGCGTGCGCGTCCCACGCCTTGGCCCCGGGGGACCACGGCTCCGCAGAGACATGAGCGATGGTCGGCCCGCGCGGGAGGGCGGTGCGCCCGCTCCGAGGCCCCTGCGCGTGCGTGGGCCGGGGATGTGCGGCACTCCGTGGCGGGAGATGTCATCGGCGCGCGTGCTCCGTTTCCGTTGCTCGGGGCGGCGTTTCAGCGAATGGCGATGTCACCCGGGGGCTTCGACGGGGCCGGCGGCGGCGCGGGCGGTCACGTTGCCGGGCCAGGTGCGTGTGGGGGTGCTGACCTCGGTGTGCAGGATGAGGCCGGTGACCGTGCAGGACGTGAGCCGGGCATCGTTGGCCGCAGCGACTTCTCGAGCCGTGGCGCAGGCGAGGCGGCTCCCGTGGGCGGCGTCGCGGGCCCCGGCCACGGCGGCGAGGTCGGCGGCGGTGGCCGCGCGGTGGCGGTCGGCGCGGACCCCTGCGACGACGAGCACCGCAAGCGCGGTGAACCAGACGATCATGCACAGGACGAGCGTCCAGACCGTCCCAGAACCGCGGTCCGGCGCCGTTCCGGCGCGGGGCATCCTCCCGTGCCCCGGAGGGAGGGGCACGGGTCCGTCGCGCCCGAGCGGCGGAACACGCCGTTCGGCGGGCCTCCCGTCACCTCCGGCGCCACACGGCGCACGGTCGCCGGCGCACGCGATCCTCCGAGACCGGGGCGAGGTCAGGACGTGCCGGCAACATCCGCCGTCCACGAGCTTGCGTGACCCCGTAGACGTCCCATGCCGGAACGGCGGAACACAGCGCACTGGGGGCCTCCTTCGACCCCGCGCGCCACACGGCGCACGGTCATAGGCGTTCGCGGGCTTCGGAGTCCAGGACACGACCCGGGCGGACCGGCAGCGGCCTCCCTCTACAGGGGCGTCGTTCGGTGATCGTGTGGTCGTCACATGCCGGAGCAGGAGCAGTGGCACACACCGCATGGCGGGCCTCCCTTCACCTCTGACGCCGCATGGCGCACGGTCACGGACGGGTGCGGGACTCGGAACCCGGGGCGTGACCGGAGTGGGCCACCGCCGGCCGTCCAAGGGCGCGCCGGTCCGTGGTGCGGGTGCCGTCATGTGCCGGGCTCGACCGGGGTGGCGGCTTCGCCGCCGACCACGACCGGGGCGGTGAACGACGGGCCGATCGGGATCCGCGTGGTCACGGTGACGCGGGCCATGCCGTCGCCGCGGGACAGCCGGGTCTCGGCGGATTCGGGCGCGGTCCGGGCGATCAAGGTCAGCACCTCGGACTCGGAGTCGCCCCGCGCCAGTGCGCGGGCGCCGATCCTGGCGGAGTCGACGCACGCGACGTGGGCGGCCGCCGCCTGGACGGCGGCCAGTGCGAGGCCGAGCACGAGCGCCAGCGACGGCAGTGCGACGGCGATCTCGGCGGTGACCCCACCGCGGTCACCCGCCGACGCGCAACGCATCGGTGACGATCTGCGTGAGGGTGTCGCGTACCTCGGAGCTGGTGAGGATGACGTACAGGACTGCGGCGAAAGCGCACGCCGTGACCGTTCCTACGGCGTACTCCGCCGTCGACATGCCGCGGTCGCGGCCGACGGCGGGGACGACGGCGCGGCCGGGGGCGGTGCGGCGTTCGAGGGGGATGCGGGCGAGGCGGCGGACGGCAGCGGGAGGGGGGATGGGCATGGCGACCTCCAACGGGCCGGGGACGGGGCGCGGGGCGGTGTCCCGCGTCCTGATCCCAGAGTGCGCGGCGGCGTGCGTGCGGCGAAAGCGCAATCCCAAGCCTGTGGATAACCGGACGGGGAGCGCGTACCGCCCTTGGGCGGTGGCGGCATCTCCGGCCCCCTCCGACCGTTCGGCCGGCTCCGGGGGAGGTGCCCGTTCGCGTGAGACGGCGTCCCGCTCTCGGCTCACCGGCACCGTACGGAGGGCGGCGTCGAGCCCCTACCCCCACAGCCTGATCGGACGTCGTCGCGGCGAGCGAGGGTCAAGACGACGGACAACGGATGCACGGCCCCGTCCGGTCGACGGGTCCGCGGCGCCTCCGCGGTCCCGCTCTTCCCGCTGCTCCTGCTCTTTCCGCCGTTCCCGCCGCTCCCGCTCGATCCGCACCCTACGTTTCGCGAGAAACACTCACCGTGATCATCCGCTCGGCCGGCCGCCCCCGGGCCGTCCACCCCACCCCCGATCAGGCCGTCCCCGCCAGGAGCGCATCGAGGAGGCGCAGTGCGCCCGGCTTGCTGAGTGGGTCGTTGCCGTTACCGCACTTCGGGGACTGAATGCACGACGGGCAGCCGTCGTGGCACTCGCAGTCGGCGATGGCGGCGCGTGTGGCGGTCAGCCAGGCGCGGGCCGCCGCGTAGCCGCGTTCGGCGAAGCCCGCCCCGCCCTCGTGGCCGTCGTAGACGAAGATCGTCAGCCGTCCGGTATCGGCGTGCAGCGCCGTGGAGACACCGCCGATGTCCCACCGGTCGCAGGTGGCGAAGAGCGGCAGCAGGCCGATGGCGGCGTGCTCGGCCGCGTGGGCGGCGCCGCGCAGCTCCACGTCGGCCGCGAGCAGGCGCTCCGCCTCCTCGGGCGCGAGCGTCCACCACACCGCCCGGGAGTTGAGCGTGCGTTCGGGCAGGTCGAGTGGTTGCTCGCCGAGCACGGCGCCGGTGCGGACGTCACGTTTGAGGTAGGCGACCACCTGGCGGGTCACCTCGACCTCGCCGAAGTGGACCGTGGCGGCATCGCCCCAGGCGTGCTCCTTCAAGGTGCGCAGGATCTCGATCTCCGTGACGTCGCGCGCCCAGGTGCTGTACTCGGGCGCCGCACCGCACACCAGGGCCACCCCGGCGTCGAGGTCGAGCTCCTCCACCACGTAGGTCAGCCCCTGGTGCAGGTAGACCGCGCCGTCGTGCACGGTCCCGTGCGCGGCTGCCTCGTCGATGGTGCCGAGGAGCTGCCCGCTGCCGGAGTCGACGATCTGCACGGGCGGGCCGCCCGCGCCGCGGATGTCGGCGAGGTCGCTCGCGCGGTCGCGCCTGGTCCAGAACCAGCCGCGCGGCCGCTTGCGCAGCAGGCCGCGGTCGACCAGGCCGGCCAGGACGTCCTCGGCGACGGGCCCGAACAGCTCCAGGTCGTCGGCCGTCAGCGGGATCTCCGACGCCGCCGCGCACAGGTGCGGGCCGAGGACGTAGGGGTTGTCGGGGTCGAGGACGGTGGCTTCGACCGGGCGCCCGAAGATCGCCTCCGGGTGGTGGACCAGGTAGGTGTCGAGCGGATCGTCGCGGGCGATGAAGACGGCCAGCGCGTCCTCGCCCGCGCGGCCCGCCCGTCCGGCCTGCTGCCACAGGGACGCGAGGGTGCCGGGCCAGCCGGTGATCAGCACGGCGTCGAGGCCGGTGATGTCGACGCCGAGCTCGAGCGCGTTGGTGGTCGCCAGGCCGAGCAGGTCGCCGCTGCGCAGGGAGGCCTCCAGGCCCCGCCGGTCGTGTGCCAGGTAGCCCGCGCGGTAGGCGGCGACCTTTGCGTCCAGGCGGCCTTCGGGGCGCGCCCGCGCGAGGTCGTGGTGCTCCGCCGCGCCCTCTCCCCCGGCACCGGCCTCGCCGCCCACGGGGACCCGCGCGTGCCCGCGTTCGCGCAGGGTGCGCTGCGCGGTCAGCGCGACCACCTCCGACGCCTGGCGCGAGCGGACGAAGGCCAGGGTGCGCACGCCCTCGGCCACGAGGTCGGCGAGCACGGACGCGGCCTCCGCGGTGGCCGTGCGGCGGACGGGCGCGCCGTTCTCGCCCTTCTCGTCGGTCAGCTCGGGCTCGACCAGCGCGAAGCTGAGTGCGGCGCGCGGGGAGGCGTCGCGGGTGATCGCGTGCACCGGCAGCCCGGTGAGGCGGTGGGCGCTCTCCTCAGGGGTGCCGGTGGTGGCCGACGCGAGGATGAACACGGGCGCGCTGCGGTAGCGGGCGCATACCCGCCGCAGGCGGCGCACGATCTGGGCGACGTGCGACCCGAACACCCCCCGGTAGCGGTGGGCCTCGTCGATGACGACGTAGCGCAGCCGGCGCAGGAACCCCGCCCACGCCGCGTGCCGCCCGAGCACGGCGTGGTGCAGCATGTCGGGGTTGGTGAGGACGTAGTTGGCGTGGGTGCGGATCCACGCCCGTTCCTGCCCGGGGGTGTCGCCGTCGTAGGTGGCCGCGCGCAGGCCGGGCAGGTCGAGATCGGTGAGGGCGCGCAGCTGGTCGGCGGCGAGCGCCTTGGCCGGGGAGATGTAGAGCACGGTTCCGCCTTCGCCGATGGCCTCGGCGCACGGAAGCAGGAAGCCGAGCGACTTTCCCGAAGCGGTACCGGTGGCTATGATCACGTTGCTACCGGAGCGCGCGAGGTTCGCGGCGGCGACCTGGTGGGACCATGGAGCCGTGATTCCCAGTGCTGATAACCGCTCACGAACCGGGGGCGGTGTCCAGTCTGGCCAGTCTTCACTTACCCCGTCGCCACGTGCCAGCCGCTCCACATGTGTCACCTGCGAGTTCCGGGTATTGTCACGCCACAGCCGTCGGAGTGTCGGCTCCCACTGATTCACCCCGGCACCCTCCTCGGCAGACTCCGCACGTCACAGGGATCGCGGACGTTGGACCGGTTTCAGTGTGACATCTGGGGGAACAGACGCGCGGTGTCGTGGTTTTCTTGTGGTTACAGGAAGACGCCGTGCACACGCATGGTTGAATGCCGCACTGTGGGGTAACGCCCGGCAGAGATCACTCGCGGTTTATCGCGGTTCGGCGCTGGAGGACTAGTGGACTTGAAGCTTGATCACCACACCCAGGACGACACTGAGATCGTCGTGGTCGAGGGTGAGATCGACGTCTATACCGCGCCACGCCTGCGTGAGCTCCTGATCGATCTGGTCAACAAGGGTAACTTCCACCTCGTGGTCAACATGGAGAAGGTGGAGTTCCTCGACTCGACTGGTCTCGGCGTGCTCGTCGGCGGGCTGAAGCGCGTGCGTGCGCACGACGGCACGCTCGACCTGGTGTGCACCCAGGAGCGGATCCTGAAGATCTTCCGGATCACCGGCCTGACCAAGGTCTTCGGGATCTACGACTCAGTGCAGGAAGCCATCGACAAGCGTAAGTCCAAGTAGCTGCGTAACGAGCGACCCATGGCACTCGTCCAGCTCACGATCAGTGCGCTGCCCGCCCACGTGCGCACGGCCCGGCTGATGGCCACGGCCGTTGCGCGGCGTGCGGGCATCGCGGAATCCGCGCTCGATGAAATCCGGCTGGCGGTCGGCGAGGCGTGCTCGCGCGCGGTCGAGGCGCACCGCGCCTACTGCCCGGATCAGCCGATCCGGCTCGACCTCATCGACAGCGCGGGCCCGCCCTCCGCACGCCGGGACACCCCCGCCGTGGCGCCGCACAACGGGCATGCCGCCCACCGCTTCGAGGTCGTGGTCGCGGACCTCGCCCCGGCGAAGGAGCCGGGCACGCCGCTGAACCACGACGCCGAGGGCGGCGGCGTGTACCTCGACGAGCACACGCCTCCGGGCGGGGTCACCGGGCTCTCCCCCGATGTGGGGCTGGCCGTCATCGTCGGCCTGGCCGACGAGGTCAGCATCGAGCCCAACGAGAACGGCACCGTGGTCCGGATGAGCTGGCCGGTCGGGCAGACCGAGCCGGATCAGGACGACCGGCTCGTCGGCTGACCGCCGCTGCACGCGCACCATCGGGCGGTCCCCTCAGCGGGGGCCGCCCGAACGTGTCGAAGGGCCCTGTGGGGCATTCTCACCGGAACGCTACTCTGTGCTGTCCGACCGACCCTGCGCCGAACAGCCGGAGACGAACCAGATGAACCGCTTCACCAGGTCCGCGGCCTGCGCCGCCGCCGGCGCCGCCCTGCTCGCATCGGTGGCCTGCCAGTCCGGGGCCGCGGAGCCGGAGCCCGGCCAGGGGGCCTCCTCCCCCGCCGGTGAGGAGCTGCCCGAGGTCGACATCGCCGGCGTCGAGGGCGCGACCCTGCGCACGAGCGAGGGCGACATCGAGGTGGTGCTGTTCCCCGACAGAGCCCCCGAGACCGTGCAGAACTTCGTGGGGCTCGCCGAGGGCGGGCGCGCGCAGAACCCGCAGACCGGTGAGGACCGCTTCTACGACGGCACCGTCTTCCACCGCGTCATCCCCGACTTCATGATCCAGGGCGGTGACCCCGAGGGCACCGGCACGGGCGGCCCCGGCTATGCGTTCGCCGACGAGATCGACCCCGAGCTGGCGTTCGACGCCCCCGGAAAGCTCGCCATGGCGAACTCCGGGCCCGACACCAACGGCTCGCAGTTCTTCATCACCTCGGCGCCCACTCCGCACCTCGACGACCTGCACACCATCTTCGGCGAGGTCGCCGCGGACTCCGACCTGGAGGTCGTCGAGGCGATCTCCGCGGTCGAGACCGACGCCGCCGACCGCCCCGCCGAGGACATCGTGCTGGAGTCGGTCGAGATCCACCGCTCCGGCGACTGATCCCGCCGGTCCCCCGCGCCGCGGCTCAGGCGCGGCCCGCCCCGGCCCCGGTCGTTCGCATGGTCAGTCGCAGGCCTGGGTCGAGACCGGCTCCGTGGCCGTCCGGCCCGCGGCGGCGTTGGCGGCGACCTCGTCGGCGGTGAGGATGTAGCCGGTCTCCTCCTCGTTGGTGGCCGCCGCGAAGACGACCCCGTAGACCGTTCCGTCGGGGGAAATCAGCGGGCCGCCGGAGTTGCCGGGGCGCACGACCGACCGCACCTGGTAGATCTCCCGGCTGACCTGCTGGGAGTGGTAGAAGTCGGGGCCCTGCGCGGTCTGCTCGGCGCGGATGCGCGCGGGCACCGCCGTGAACCCGTTGTTGCGCGGGAAGCCCGCCACAACGGCGTCGTCGCCCTTCTGCGCATTGGGGTCGAACTCCAGGGCCGGCAGGTCCAGACCCGAGACGTCGAGCACCGCGATGTCCTGCTGGGGGTCGTAGAGCACGACGGTGGCGGGAACCTGCTGGCCGGAGCGGGTGACCACCCGCAGGTCCTCGGTGACGCCGGCGACGACGTGGGCGTTGGTCATGACCCGGCCCTCGGAGTACACGAACCCGGTCCCCTCGACCCGCCGCTGGCACGACGGGGCGGTGCCGAGCACCTTCACGACGCTCTGACTGGCCTGGCGCAGGCCCTCGGTGTTGAGCACATCGGGGTCGGGCGGGGCGACCTCGGCCAGCTCGCCGGAGCCGAGGCCGCTGAAGACCTGGGGGAACGCGCTCTGGTCGACGATCCGGCGGAAGGTCGAGAACCAGGTCTGCGCGGCGTCGGGCATGACGTCGTCGACCGCGCGCAGCACCCGGGAGTCGGTGACCTGGGTGTTGACGATGGGGATCGCGGAGTTGGCCACGGCGCTGCCCACCAGCCACCCCACGAGGAGCACCGACAGCCCGCTGACCACAGCCCCGCCCAGGGCGTCGACGACGCGGGCGGAGTCCCACGTGACCCGGTTGCGCACCAGCGCCCCGAGGTAGGAGGTGACGAACTGGCCCAGCGCCGCGGAGAGGAAGACGATCGCGATCGCCAGGAGCGCCTGCCGCCCAGGGTCGGCGACCAGCTCCTGGATCAGCCCCGGCGCGCCGAGCGCCGCGAGGACGCCGCCGCCGATGAACCCGGCGAAGCTCATGACGCCGACGATGAACCCCTGCCGGTAGCCGGACAGCGCGAAGACCATCACCAGGACGATGAGGATCACGTCCAGCACGATGCCCTCCTCTTAGATCACGGAGCCGAAGGGCTCCCCGGCACGTCCGCCGCCGTCGCCCCGTTCACGGGTAGCCCGTTCATAGGTAGCTCTGTCTCCAACGCGGTGTCGAGCCAGGGGCGTTCCCATCCGCCCAAAACGAGCAACCGGTCAAGTATGGCCGCGGTGAACCCCCACACGAGCATCCCGCCCACCCGGAACGCCGGCCGGGCGGCTCCCCCGGGCTCGCGCACGCGGACCCGGTTGGCGGGGTCGGCGAGGTCGGCGATGGGGACCCGCACCACGCCGGCGACCTCGCCGGGGTCGGCGGGGTGGACGTCGGAGGGCGTGCGCCACCAGGCCAGGATGGGCTGCACGCGAAAGCCGCTGCGGTTGATGTACAGCTCCGGCAGCCGGCCCAGCAGCTCGATGCCGTCGGGGTCGGCGCCGGTCTCCTCGCGGGCTTCGCGCAGCGCGCAGTCCTCGGGGCCGTCGTCGGAGGGGTCCAGGGCACCGCCGGGGAACGCGGGCTGCCCGGAGTGCCGCCGCAGCCCGTTGTTGCGCTGGATGAGCAGGACATCGGGCCCGCGCTCGCCCTCGCCGAAGAGGATGAGGACGGCCGACCTGCGGCCGCCCTCCTCGGGCGGGCGCATCACGGCGGGAACGGGCATCCGCTTGGAGGCGGCCGCCAGCGAGGCCAGCCACGCGGGCGTGCTGATCGCCGGCGCGCCGGAGGGTTCGGCCGCGCCGCCGTTCAGGCGGTCGCGCGGGGCGCCATGGCCGCGGTCCCCGGTTGCGTTGGGGCCGGTCATCGGAACGGGCCGTTCCTGATCAGCTTGCGCGCCTGGTCCTGGTCGGTCGGGCCCTCGCCGAACGAGGGGCACCAGCGCGCGACGGCGCACGCCCCGCAGGCGGGCCGGCGGGCGTGGCACACCCGGCGGCCGTGCCAGATGAGCCGGTGGGACAGCATCGTCCACTCCTTGGGCGGGAACAGCGCCCCGATCTCGTGCTCGACCTTCACCGGGTCGCTCGCGCCGGTCCAGCCCAGGCGCCGGGCGAGCCGGCCGAAGTGGGTGTCGACGGTGATCCCGGGCACCCCGAAGGCGTTGCCCAGGACGACGTTGGCGGTCTTGCGCCCCACGCCGGGCAGGCGGACCAGTTCGCGGAGGTCGCCGGGGACCTCGCCGCCGTGCCGGGCGCACAGCTCCTGGCCCAAGCCGATGATGCTGTTGGCCTTGGCGCGGAAGAACCCGGTGGAGCGGATGATGCCCTCGAGCTCTTCGCGGTCCGCCGCGGCGTAGTCGGCGGCGGTGGGATAACGTGCGAAGAGCCCCGGCGTGACCGCGTTGACCCGTTTGTCGGTGCACTGCGCCGACAGGATCGTGGCGACGAGGAGCTCCAGCGGGCCGGTGAAGTTCAGTTCGGCGCGCGCATCGGGGTAGATCACGGCGAGTTCGCGATTGATCCTGCGGGCGCGCCGCACCAGGGCGAGGCGTGACTCGCCGGTGGGTGGGTGGTCACCGCGATCGGCCGCGGCGGCGGCCGCGGGAGCGGGAGAAGGATCGCCAGGCACACCCAAAGAGTACGTAGTCCGGGACGCGTCCGGCGTCGGCCTCACGGGTCCGACTTCTCCCGTCTTCGTGGATCGTGACCGAATTAATGTGGGCATTCGCCCGAGATCGGCGGGGACAGCACTGCCCAGGGGGATGATGCAACTAAGATCGGGGATGCTGCCGTCGGCCGTGACGGGCTGGTTGTCACCCGGGCGACAAGCCGAGGTAACGACCTGGTTTCACACTGGGGTGCGATATACGTCACACTGTTGACGGTCAGGTTGCAAGGAGGAAGCGGTGGACGAGACCAACGAGGTGCTGCGGAAGGCCCCTCTTTTCGAGGCACTCGACGAAGAGGGCGCGGCCGCACTGCGCGCCTCGGTGAGCGAGGTTCGCCTCGGCCGGGGCCAGACCCTCTTCTCCGAAGGCGACGAGGGCGACCGGCTCTACGTCATCCTCAGCGGCAAGGTCAAGCTGACCCGCACCGCTGTGGACGGGCGCGAGAACCTGCTGAGCGTGCTCGGCCCGAGTGAGATGTTCGGCGAGCTTTCACTGTTCGACCCGCGCCCGCGCACGGCGAGCGCCGTCGCCGTGACCGACGCCGTCCTGGCCGGTCTGGGCCACGACGACCTGCGGCCCTTCATCGCAGGCCAGCCCCAGGTGGCGTTGCAGCTGCTGAAGGCGCTCGCGACCCGCATGCGGCGCACCAACGACGTCATGTCGGACCTCGTGTTCACCGACGTCCCCGGCCGCGTGGCCAAGGCCCTGCTCGACCTCGCCGACCGGTTCGGCAAGGAGGGCGAGGACGGCCTGCACGTGCACCACGACCTCACCCAGGAGGAGCTGGCCCAGCTCGTCGGCGCCTCGCGCGAGACCGTCAACAAGGCGCTCGCCGAATTCGCCCTGCGCGGCTGGCTGCGCATCGAGGCCAAGGCGGTCGTGCTGCTCGACATCGAGCGGATGCGCCGGCGCGCACGCTGACCCGCCGACACCGCGAGCCCGGTCCTCGGCCCCGCCCGGTGGCCCCCGACAACGTACGGGGGGAGCGCCGGATAGGGCCGATGGCCGGGCTTTCGGCATTCCCTCTTCCCGGGTTCCGGGTCGCCGCCCTTCAGGACTCCCCCAGCTCCGGGGGGATGTCACCCCGCTTGGCCAGGTAGCGCAGCTGGGCGCGGACCGACGCCTCGGCCGCGGGGATCACGGCGTCCTCGACGCCGGCGTAGACCCGGGCCACGATCTGCGCCGGCGTGTGGTCGCCCGCGCGAACGGCCTCGGTGACCTGCGCGAGCCGCAGTTCCCGGTGCCCGATGTACTCGTCGAGCTTGGCGAGCGGATCGGTGCAGATGGGACCGTGCCCCGGCAGCAGCGCCCGGGCGTCGGTGGTGATCACCAGGTCGCGCAGCCGGCGCAGGGAGTCCATGTAGGTGGCCAGCCCGCCGTCGCCGGAAATCACCGTGGTCCCGGTGCCCAGCACGGTGTCGCCGGTGAGGATGACGTCGTCGGCCGGCAGGTGGAAGCACACGGAGTCGGCGGTGTGCCCCGGTGTGGCCACCACACGCAGCTCCAGTCCGTCGGCGGTGATCAGCTCGCCGTCGGTCAGCCCGTCGCCCCCGATGCGCAGCTCCGGGTCGACCGCGCGCACAGGGGCGCCCGTCAGCTCGGAGAAGTAGCGCGCGCCCTCGCTGTGGTCGCCGTGGTGGTGGCTGAGCAGCGCCAGGAGGACCTGCGCGCCCTGCTCCTGCACCGTGCGCGCCACGCGTTCCAGGTGCCGTTCGTCATGCGGGCCGGGGTCGACCACGACGACACCCCGCGAACCGGGCTCGCGCAGCACCCACGTGTTGGTCCCGTCGAGCGTCATGGGCCCCGGGTTGGGGCACAGCACGCAGCTCGCACGCAGGGTGCCTGAGCCGTCGATCCTCATCGAACCTCGTCTCCCTCACTGGAACGGTGCGGGGCCGGCAATGGCGGGGGTCCCGCATGGACAGGGGGCGCGTACGGCCTCACGGCGGCGGGCAGCCGGTGTCGCCGGGCACCACGATCCGGGTCCGCCCGCCGACCCGCCGCAGCTCGGGAAGGATCGGCGCGATCGTGCGCCGCGCGGCCATGGCGGCGTCCGGGGCGGCGAACCCCGCCAGCTCCCGGCAGGTGGTCGACGTGGGCGGGAGCATCGGCAGCGAGCCGTCGCGCCACCCGGCGACGGCGTCGGCCGGGCGCATCCACACCACGCGGTCGGCCTCGCCGCCGACGTCGCGGGTCTGCTGGCCGACGGGCAGGACCGCGACGAAGAACCGCGTGTCGAACCGGCGCGGCTCCCCGCGCGGGGTGATCCAGTGCGACCACGCCTTCAGCAGGTCCGAGCGCAGCACGAGTCCCCGCCGGTCCAGGAAGTCCGAGAAGGACAGCGAGCGGTCGATGAGCGCGGTCCGGTCGGCCTCCCAGTCGTCGCCGCGCGTATCGGCGACCACCTCGGCCGCCGAGGCGCCCGCCAGCAGGACGCCGGACTCCTCGAAGGTCTCGCGCACCGCCGCGCACACCAGGGACCTCGCCAGCGGCTCGGCGGCGCCCAGGACGGCCGCCCAGTCGCCGGGGGACGGGCCCGCCCAGCGCACGCCGTGGTCGGCGTCGCGGGGGTCCACGCGGCCGCCGGGGAACGCATAGGCGCCGGGGGCGAACGGCATGGTCCGCGCCCGGCGCAGCAGGTAGACCTCGATCCCGCCCGAGGCGGCGCCGGGTGGGGCCGCGCCCTCGCGCAGCAGGACGACGGTGGCGGCGGGGCGGGGCTCCACCGGCTCGGCATGCCCGTCGGCCGTGTCGCCGGCCGGGGGATGTTCCGTTGTCATGGTCGTCCTCCAGTCATCACGGTGAACGAACGCTGCGCCACCCGGCTCCGCCGGGGCCCCGCTAGTCGGTGACCTCGACGATCATCTCCACCTCGACGGGGACGTCGAGCGGCAGCGCGGCCACGCCGACGGCGCTGCGCGCGTGCACCCCCGCGGCGCCGAAGACCTCGCCGAGGAGGTCGCTGGCGCCGTTGATCACCTTCGGCTGGCCGGTGAAGGACGGGTCGCTGGCCACGAAGCCGACGACCTTGACGACCCGGCGCACCCGCGACAGGTCGCCGAGCTCGGCCTTCAGCGCCGCGATCGCGTTCAGCGCGCACACCGCGGCCAGCTCGGCCGCCCGCTCCGGGGTGACCTCGGCGCCGACCTTGCCGGTCCCGGCGGGCGTGCCCTCGACCATGGGCACCTGGCCGGACACGTACACGTGGTCGCCGGTGCGGACGGCCGGCGTGTAGGACGCCACCGGCGGGACCACCTCGGGGATGGTCAGCCCCAGCTCGGCGAGGCGCTGCTCCGGGTCGCTCATGTGGCTACTTCTCCCGCTTCAGGTAGGCGACCAGCTGCTGGTTGCGGGGATCGCCGTCGACCGACGGCCCCGGGATCACCGAGACCAGCTCCCAGCCGTCCTCGCCCCAGTTGTCCAGGATCTGCTTCGTCGCGTGCGACAGCAGTGGCACCGTCGCGTACTCCCACTTCGTCATGGGCGCCACCTTACTCACCGCACCCCCTGCGCGGACCGACGAGCCCGGCGGTTGCGACATAAACTCCGTGAGGTGAGTGCACGCGATCGCGATTGGGACGGCGTCCGTCTCCATGTCGTCACCGGCAAAGGGGGCACCGGCAAGACGACCCTCGCCGCGGCCCTCGCCCTGGCGCTGGCCTCCGGCGGGCGCAAGGTGCTGCTGGTCGAGGTCGAGGACCGCCAGGGCATCGCCCAGCTGTTCGACCAGCCCCCGCTGCCCTACGGCGAGCGCGAGGTCGCCTCGGCCCCCGGCGGCGGACAGGTGCACGCACTCGCCGTCGACGCCGAGGCGGCGCTCCTGGAGTACCTGGAGATGTTCTACGGCATCCGCCGCGCCGGGCAGGCGCTCACCCGGTTCGGGGCGGTCGACTTCGCCACGACCATCGCGCCCGGCGTACGCGACGTCCTGCTGACCGGCAAGGCCACCGAGGCCGTCCGGCGCCGGGCCCGCGACCGCCGCCGGGGCGCCCGCGACGACCCGCGCGCGCCCTACGCCTACGACGCCGTGGTCATGGACGCCCCGCCCACCGGGCGCATCGCCCAGTTCCTCAACGTCAACGCCGAGGTCGCCGGGCTCGCCCGGATGGGCCCCATCCGCAACCACGCCGACAAGGTCATGGAGACCATGCGCTCCCCGCAGACCGTTGTGCACTTCGTGACCCTGCTCGAGGAAATGCCCGCCCAGGAGACGATCGACGGCATCGGCGAGGTCCGCGAGGTGGGGCTCAACGTCGGCGCCATCATGGTCAACCTCGTGCGCGAGCGCTTCCTCGACGACGCCGCGCTGGCCGACGCGATCGCCGGCACCCTCGACACCGATGCGCTCGCGCAGGGGCTCAAGGCCGCCCGCGTGGACCGGCCGGACGAGGCCGCGAGAGGCCTCGCCGCCGAGATCACCGCGCACGCCCGCCGGGTACGCGTCGAGACCGCCATCCGCGACCGGCTGGCCGGCGTCGACCGTCCCCGCTACGAGCTGCCGATGCTGGGCGCGGGTGGCGTCGACCGCGCGGCCCTCGACACGCTCGCCGGCCTGCTCCGGGCACAGGGGGCGGCGTGACCGCGCCCCCTCCGTCCGGGCCCCGGCTCGACCTGGGCGCCCTGCTGGCCGACCCGTCCACCCGGATCGTGGTGTGCTGCGGCTCGGGCGGCGTGGGCAAGACCACGACCGCCGCCGCGATGGGCGTGCTCGCCGCCGAGCGCGGCCGCCACGCCGTGGTGATCACGGTCGACCCCGCACGCCGGCTCGCGCAGTCGATGGGCCTGAGCGAGCTGGACAACACCCCGCGCCCGGTGGAGCTGCCCGCCGAGACCGGGGACGCCACGGCGGAGCGCACCGGCCGCCCGCGTGGCTCCCTGCACGCCATGATGCTCGACATGAAGCGGACCTTCGACGAGATCGTCGAAGCCCACGCCGACCCCGAACGGGCGCGGCAGATCCTGGCGAACCCCTTCTACCAGTCGCTGTCCACCAGCTTCTCCGGCACGCAGGAGTACATGGCCATGGAGAAGCTCGGCCAGCTCCGGCAGTCGGGCGAATGGGACCTCATCATCGTCGACACCCCGCCCAGCCGGTCGGCCCTCGACTTCCTCGACGCCCCCAAGCGGCTGGGCCGGTTCCTCGACGGCCGGCTGATCCGCTTCCTCAGCGCGCCCCCGGCCACCGGGGCGTTCCGCCTGCTGGGCGCGGGGGTCGGCATGGTCACGTCGATGATCGGCAAGATCGTGGGCGCCCAGGTGCTGAAGGACGTGCAGACGTTCATCACCGCGTTCGACGCGGTGTTCGGCGGCTTCCAGGAGCGCGCCGAGCAGACCTACCGGCTGTTGCAGGCCCCCGGCACGGCGTTCATCGTGGTCGCGGTGCCCGAGAGCGACGCGCTGCGCGAGGCGTCGTACTTCATCGACCGGCTGGGCACCGACCGCATGCCGCTCGCCGGGCTGGTGCTCAACCGCGTGCATCCGGTGTCGGCCCCCGGGCTGGCCGCCGAACGGGCGGAGGCCGCGGCGCGGTCACTGGCGGAGGCCGCCGAGCACCCGCTGGCCGAGGCGGCGCTGCGGCTGCACGCGGAGTCGGCCCGGGTGCGGGCGCGCGAGGCGCGCCTGCGCGGGGGCCTGACCGCCGCGCACCCGGAGGTACCGGTGGTGGACGTCCCGGCGCGCCCCGAAGACGTCCACGACCTCGCCGCCCTGCGGGCGATCGGCCACGACCTGGCCCGGTAGGTGCCGAGCGGGAAACCCGTTCTCAGCAGACCGCCACGGATCCGTCGCCGGGGCCGGCGGGGCCGGGCTCGCCCTCGTACTCCTTGCGGGCGTTCTCCAAGAGGTCCTTCCACGAGGCGACATCAGGCCGCCTGCGCAGCAGGGCGCGCCGCTCGCGTTCGGTCATCCCTCCCCAGACCCCGAACTCGATCCGGTTGTCCAGCGCGTCGGCCAGGCATTCGGTGCGCACCGGGCAGCCCCGGCAGATGAGTTTGGCCCTGTTCTGCGCGGCTCCCTGCACGAAGAGCGCGTCCGGATCGGCCTGGCGGCATACGGCGCGCGAGGTCCAGTCCGTGATCCACATGTGCCCCACTCCCAAGATCAGCATGTGTGTTCGTCCTTGCGCCGACGGGCGCGGGCGTCGGCATGGCATGGGGCGGAGGGCGGGGCACCGGAAAGCGGGGGCTGTCAGCGGGGCCGGGCACGGGCCGGATCGCCATCGGGGCCTGCGTTTCGGCGCCTGAGTCCCTCCTCACCACTGAGCACGAAACTACGGATCACCACGCACGGCCAACAGGCCCCATTGGGCCCATTTCCCATATAGCCCGCTGGGGCCATTGCCGCGTATGCCACCCGTCATCCTTCCCATACGAACGGTGACGATCCGCAGGCAGGCCGATGTCGCTCGCCGGAGCGTTCACAATAGAAGGGGGATAGCGGGGCCCCGTGTGTGCAGCCGTCAGGATTCCCCCGAAATCACGGTAAATCGCGCACCACGAGCCGGCCGACCGCACGTAGTCTGATGGGGTGGGTCAGGGGACATTGCTGCAAAAAATCGGTCAACTCCTTGGCGTCGGAATCGTGGCGGGCGTCTTGTGCGCCGCCCTTGCACTGCCAGCCGTCGGTGGACTGGGCATCACCGCGCGCAACGTCGCCACAGGGTTCCTCAACATGCCCAGTGAACTGGAGACACCACCGCCGCCGCAGAGATCGGAGATCCTGGACCGCGACGGCGAGGTCATCGCGGAGATCTACGACCAGAACCGCGAGCTGGTGAAGCTCGACGACATGTCGCCGGTGATGCAGGACGCCATCATCGCCATCGAGGACGCGCGCTTCTACGAGCACGGCGGCATCGACATCTCCGGCACGTTCCGGGCCGCGCTGCGCACCCTCAGCGGCAGCACCCAGGGCGGGTCGTCGCTCACCCAGCAGTACGTCAAGAACGTCCTGGTCGAGAGCGCCACCACCCAGGCCGAGCAGGAGGAGGCCCGCGAGACCACGATCTCGCGGAAGGTGCGCGAACTCCGCTACGCCATCACCCTCGAACAGCGCATGTCCAAGGACGAGATCCTCGAGGGCTACCTGAACATCGCGTACTTCGGCGACGGCGCCTACGGCGTCGAGTCCGCCGCCCGGCACTACTTCGGCATCGGGGCCGACGAGCTGAACCTGGAGCAGTCCGCCGCCCTCGCCGGCGCGGTCCGCTACCCCTACCTGTACAACCTGCGGCTCAACCCCGACGACGCCACCGAGCGGCGCGACATCGTCCTGGACCGGATGGTCGACGTCGGCGCGGCGAGCGCCGAAGAGGCCGAGGAGGCCAAGGGCACCGAGCTGGAACTCGACGTCTCCAACCCCAGCAACGGCTGCATGCCCAGCGACCAACCGTTCTTCTGCGACTACGTGGTCCAGGAGATCGAGAAGAACGACCAGTTCGGCGAGGACGAGACCGAGCGCGCCCGCTGGCTGCGGACCGCGGGGCTCCAGATCCACACCACGCTCGACGCCGACATGCAGTCCGCCGCCCAGGACGCCGTCGACAAGTGGGTGCCGCGCACCAACGAGTCGCGCAAGGTCGCCGCCGAGGTGCTGATCGAACCGGGCACCGGCGAGATCCGCGGCATGGTCCAGAGCCGCAACTACGGCCCCGACGAATCCAGGCTCGGCGAGACCTCGATCAACTTCGCCACCGACTTCGACCGCGGCGGCAGCACCGGGTTCCAGGCCGGATCGACCTTCAAGGCGTTCACCCTCGCCGCGGCGCTCGACCAGGGCCTGGGCTTCGGCACCTCGTTCAGCTCCAGCAACAGCACCACGGTCACCGGGCAGCGCAACTGCGACGGCGCCCCGCTCGCCCCGTGGCCGGTGAGCAACGCCGGCGACACCAAGGGCAGCGGCAGCAACAACATGGTCTCGGGCACCAAGGGGTCGGTGAACACCTACTTCGCGATGCTCCAGAGGCGCGTGGGGCTGTGCAACGTCATCGAGATGTCCGAGCGGCTCGGCGTGCACCGGGCCGACGGCACGTCCTTCGACAACGAGCGGACCCAGGGGAACAACTCCTTCACCCTCGGCAGTGAAGAGGTCTCCCCCATGACCGTCGCCAACGCCTACGCCACCTTCGCCTCCGGCGGCATGTACTGCGAGCCGCAGGCCATCACCAAGATCGAGGACCGCCAGTCCGGCCGGACCATCGAGATGGACAGCGACTGCGAGCGCGCCATCGACGAGGACGTCGCGGCCGGCGTCAGCTACCTGTTGCAGCAGACCTTCCGGGGCGGGACCACCAACGGCCTGGGCATCGGCCGGCCGGCCGCCGCCAAGACCGGCACCACCGACGGCTCGGCCAGCGCCTGGCTCGCCGGATACACCCCCAACCTCGCCAGCGCCGTGTTCGTTGGCGACCCCCGCGGGCCGCAGAACTACCCGCTGCGCAACGTCACGATCGGCGACCGCCACTACGGCGAGGTGTTCGGGGCGACCATCCCCGGCCCGATCTGGCAGGAGACCATGCGGGCCGCGGTGTCCGAGCTCGACGAGGAGGACTTCCCGGCGGCGCCCTCGCAGTTCGGCTCCACATCGGAGCCGTCACGCGACGACGACGAGGACTCCGCCCGCCCCGCGAACAACGAGGCGGGGGTGCCCGACGTCATCGGGCTGAGCCAGGACTCCGCGGTGAGCATGCTCGAAGAGGCGGGGTTCCGGGTGAGCGTGTCCGGCACCCGGGTGCGGTCGAGTGAGGCCGGCGACACCGTCGCCGCGGTCAACCCCGACCCCGGCACGCAGCTCGCCGAGGGCGCCACGGTCAACGTCTTCCTGAGCGACGGCAGCGGGTCGGACCGCACCACCAGCGTCCCCGACAGCGGCGTGTGGCAGCCGCTGAACGGCACGCCCGCCGAGACCGGCATGTACACGCCCGGGCGCCGCGAGGAGTAGCGCCGGGCACGACGGCCGGCGCGGCAGGGCCGAGGACACGGAAGGGGCGGGCGATCCGATCGCCCGCCCCTTCGTTGTGCGTCAGGCGCCGCCGAGCTGCCGCTTGACCTCCGCCGCCACGCGGCCGCCCTCGGCGCGGCCGGCCACCTTCGGGTTGACGATCTTCATGACCTGGCCCATGGCGCGCGGCCCGCTCGCCCCCGACTCGGCGACCGCGTCGGCCACCAACCGCGCGAGCTCGTCGTCGCCGAGCTGGGCGGGCAGGTAGCCGGCGAGCACCTCCCCCTCGGCGCGCTCGGCTTCGGCCTGCTCCGGCCGGTCGCCCTTCTCGAACGCCTCGGCCGCCTCGCGGCGCTTCTTCGCCTCGCGCGTGATCAGCTTGACGACGTCGTCGTCGCCGAGTTCGCGGACGGAGCTGCCGGCGACCTCCTCGTTGGAGATCGCGGTGAGCACCATGCGCAGGGTCCGGGTGCGCACGTCGTCGCGCGCCTTCATGGCGGCGGTGAGGTCGGCCTTCAGACGGTCTTTGAGTTCGGACATGGGAGAGATCATAGGGTCAGCGGGCGCACCGCACCGAGGGGTTTTCCCGGCGCCCTCCCCCGGCGCCCCGGCCGCGGCGCCGTACGGACATTCCGGTGCACCGGATCTGACACCATCGTCGCAACGGGCGATCAACAAGGAGCGGTGGGCACGATGGGCAGGGCACTGCGCACAGTGGGCCGGGCGGCCATGGTCACGGGCGCGATCGGCGTCGCCGGGCTGGGCTACGCGTCGGTCATCGAGCGGAACTGGTTCCGGCTGCGGCGCTATGAGATCCCGCTGCTGCCGGCGGGCAGCCGGCGGCTGCGCGTGCTCCACCTCTCCGACGCCCATCTGACCCCGGGCCGCAAGATGCTCATCGACTGGGTCCGCGGGCTCGACGCCTACGAACCCGACCTGGTGGTCAACACCGGCGACTCCCTCGCCCACCCCGACGCCGTGGGCCCGTTCATCGACGCGCTGGGGCCGCTGCTCGACCGGCCGGGCGCGTTCGTGTACGGCTCCAACGACCTGTTCTCCCCGCAGTTCAAGAACCCCGCCCGCTACCTGTGGCGCAGCAGCAAGGCCGACTACAAGAAGCGCACCGTCCCCGACCTGCCGTGGCGCACCCTGGGCGCGGCCATGACCGGGGCGGGCTGGCTCGACCTGAACAACCGCACGGGCTCGCTCAAGGCCGGCACGCTCGACATCGCGGCCGCGGGCGTGCACGACTCCCACATCAAGCTGGACCGCTACGACGCCATCGCCGGGCCCGCCGACCCGACCGCGGACCTCCGGCTCGGCGTCATGCACTCGCCCGAGCCGGCCAACCTGGACCGCTTCGCCGCCGACGGCTACCAGCTGCTCCTGGCGGGGCACACCCACGGCGGGCAGATCTGCATGCCGTTCTACGGCACCCTCGTGACCAACTGCGGCATCGACCGCCCGCGGGCCTGGGGGCTGAGCCGCTACGAGGGCGCCTGGCTGCACGTGTCGGGCGGGCTGGGCACCTCGCCCTACGCGCCGGTCCGGTTCTGCTGCCGGCCCGAGGCATCCCTGATCGACCTGGTCGCCGACGGCTCCACCCCCGTCGCGCACCGGTAGCGGCGGTGCGCGGGCCCGGCGGCGCCGGGCCCGCGCCGGGGGCGCAGGGCCCTGGCACACACGCGGGCGGAGTGGCACACTGAGCGCATCCGGAAAGCGCTTCCCCATCTCGGCAAGGAGCCCCATGCCCCCGAGACGCTCCCCCCACCCGGCACGTCCCCTCACCGTGTTCGCCGCTGTCGCGACCGCATCCGCGCTGGTCGCGGCGGTCCCACCGGCCGCGGCGGACCCCACCCCCGCCGCGGCCGACCCCACCCTGGTCGTGGCCACCGACGGCGACGACGCCAACCCCGGAACCCTGGAGGAACCGCTCGCCACGGTGCAGCGCGCGGTCGACCTCGCCGGCCCCGGAGACGTGATCGCCGTGCGCGGCGGCACCTACGCCCTCACCGACGACAACATCACCATCGAAACCGACGGAACGGCCGACGCCCCCATCACCCTCACCGCCTACGAGGGCGAGCGGGCGATCATCGACGGCGAGCAGCTGCCCGCGAGCCACACCCCCGTCGGCGGCAGCATCCCGCGCGACGAGCGCGGCGCGATCCACCAGGAGGCGTCGCACTGGCGGATCAACGGGCTGGAGATCATCAACGGGCCCTACGGGATCTACTGCAACGACTGCGACTCCAACATGTTCTCCGGCCTGACCACCCGGGACAACTACGAGAGCGGGTTCCAGCTCCAGGGCGCGTCCACCGGCAACCTCATCGTCGACCTGGACAGCTACGGCAACCGCGACCCCCGCAAGAACGGGGAGAGCGCCGACGGGCTGGCCATCAAGGAGGGCTCGGGAACGGGCAACGTCGTCCGCGGCGCCCGGCTGTGGAACAACGTGGACGACGGCTTCGACGCCTGGCTGTTCGAGTCGCCCATCACCATCGAGGACACCATCGCCTACGGCAACGGGTTCAACCGCTGGGACCTGCCGGACTTCTCCGGTGACGGCAACGGCTTCAAGCTCGGCGGCGGGGACCCGGCCCCGGGCGTCGCCCACACGGTCGCCAACACCATGTCGTTCGGCAACGCCGCCGACGGCTACACCGACAACGGCAACCCCGGCGCCCTGAACGTGACCCGCGGCACCGCCTACGGCAACGACGACGTCGGCTTCCAGTTCGACCGCTCCTCCGCCGAGCTGTCGGCGAACCTGTCGGTGGGCAACGCGAGCCCGGTGGAGACCGGCGACGGCTCCGCGGGGTCCGGGAACTCGTGGGACATCTCCGACTCCTGGACCGACGCCGACCTCCTCGGCACCGACCCCGGCGCGATCACCGGAGAGCGCCCGGCCGGCGGCGGCATCCCGCCATCGGACTTCCTGCGCCCCAAGGACCACCCGGACCTCGGCGCGGCCTTCTGACACCCCCGCCACACCACGGGCCCGCGCCGCGGCGCGGGCTTTTCCGTGCGAATCGGGATTTTTGTGATTGCACAGCCACACTGTGTTCTATCTTGGGCGGGTCTGCGCTGAGCATGGGAGTGGCCGTCATGCAGCCCGCGGTCGTCGCGGGGGCGGGGACGTGCCACGGGCCTGAGGGCCGGAGGGTCCGGCAGATCGCCGGAGCCTGTGTGCGAAGGGAAACCAGCCACCATGCAGAAGTCGACTGTCCGCCGGATCGTTTTCACGGCCATCGCCGCTCCTGCCCTGGCTTTCGGGGCGCCCGCCGTGGCCATGGCCGACGCCCACTACGAGAACGAGTTCAGCAAGGCCGGCCCGAAGGGGGCGACCTCCTTCGAGGTCAAGGCCCACGCCAAGGACGGCCGTGCCGAGTACCACGAAGCCTTCGAGCACGCCGGCCCGCACGGCGCGGTGTCGTCGCACACCCACAGCAGCGCCGACTAGCGGTCGGCGCGAACGGCGG
>NZ_JBHSBH010000022.1:0-57581 GCF_042650565.1 Nocardiopsis sediminis | reverse complement strand
GCCGCCGCTGCCGTGTGGCCTGATTCTCACGCCTGTGCGGTGGTGCGCTTCTTCTTGCTCAGCGGCTGGGCGATGTCCTCCAGGGAGCGGCGCGCCGCCTCGATGCCGATGGCCAGCTGCACGATCCCGCCGAGGGCCATCAGCCCCGCGCCGATGTAGTAGCCGAGCGCAACGTAGGAGAGCTCCCCGCTCTCCACGAGCCGCCCGAAGAGGGTCGGCCCGACGATGCCGCCGAGCGCCGTGCCGACCGCGTAGAACAGCGCGATGGCCTGGGGCCGCGTCTCCATGGGGAAGACCTCGCTGACGGTCAGGTAGGCGGCGCTGGCCCCCGCCGAGGCGACGAAGAACACCACGCACCAGCAGATGGTGAGCGTGACGGCGGAGAGCAGGTCCAGGTGGAACAGCACACCGGTCACCGCCAGCAGGACCCCCGACCCGATGTAGGTCCCCGAGATCATGGGCCGGCGCCCGAGCGTGTCGAACAGCGGACCGAGGAGGACGGGGCCGAGGAAGTTGCCGAGCCCCAGCGGCACAACGTACAGCGGCGCAACGGAGGAGGACACGCCGAAGAACGCCGTCAGGACGAGCGCCTGCGTGAAGAAGACGGCGTTGTACAGGAACGCCTGCCCGGCGAACAGGGAGAGCCCGACGATCGTGCGCCGCGGGTAGGTGCGCGCCAGGGTCCGCCCGACCTCACGGAAGGTGGTGGTCTCCCGCTGCTCCAGCGTGAGGGAGCCCTGCGGTTCGGGGAGCCGGTCGCGGTGGGTCTCCCGCACGACCTCCTCCTCGATGGCCGACACGATGCGCTCGGCCTCCTCCTGCCGGCCGTGGATGATCAGCCATCGGGGGCTTTCCGGGACGAGCCGCCGCACGACGACGATGATCAGCCCGAACACCCCGCCGAAGCCGAAGAGGAGGCGCCAGCCCAGGTTCTCGGGGAGCAGGTCGGGGTTGAGCAGTGGGTAGGCGAGCGCGGCGCCGACGGCGGCCCCGAGCCAATAGGACCCATTGATGAGCAGCGAGATGCGGCCGCGCAGCCGGGCGGGGACCATCTCGTCGATCGCGGAGTTGATCGCGGCGTACTCGCCGCCGATACCGAACCCGGTGAAGAACCGGCAGAAGTAGAACCAGGCGGCGTTGCCGGAGAACGCGGTCAGGACGGTGGCACCGAGGTACACGCCCAGGGTGACGAGGAAGATCTTGCGCCGGCCGTACTTCTCGGTGAGGTGCCCGAAGAACAGGGCTCCGGCGCAGGCGCCGACGATGTAGACGGATGCGGCGATGCCGACCTGTGCTTCGGTGATCCCCAGCCCGCTCCCGGGCTCGGTGAGCCGGGACCCGATCGAACCGACGATCGTGACCTCAAGGCCGTCGAGGATCCACACACTGCCGAGACCGATCAGGATCAGCCAGTGCCATCTGGCCCACGGCAGCCGGTCGAGCCGGGCCGGGATCTTCGTCACGACGTCCATGTACTCTCACTGACCGCGAATACACGGCGCGTAACCCGGGCCGGCACACCATGGTCGATTCCGCGCACGCGACTGGGACTGTCGTGACCGGCGGTTTGCTCCCCCTTTCCCCGGCCGCGGCCGCGCGGAGCGCTCGGCGGGGACGCGGCGCGTGGCGTCGCGCCCCCGCGCGGCGGGGACCGTCAGCGCGCGGACCCGGCGGCCGGTGGAACAACCCGAGCGGTCAGTGGACGAACCCGGCGACGCCGCGGCCGACCGCAATGGCGTCGCGCCACCACTGCGTGCACGACTCGATCGCCTCCAGCACCTCGCGGTCCAGGGCCTGCCGCTGCTCAGGCGTGCTCGCCTCCCACTGGGCCAGCGCCCGCCGGCACTGGTCAACGGACCATTCGCCGTAATCGGGCAGGTCGTCGGGGCGCGGCAGCCCCGGGGGCAGGCCTCCGTACATGAAGTCGCCGACCGTCGCCGCGTCGATCCCGAGGGCGGCCATCCCCTTGTCGACCCTCTCCAGCCAGCCGCTCTTGAACGGGGAGAAGTGGTTGTTGAAGCACGGCCGCCCGTGGAACTCGCAGATCAGCTGGTAGGCGTAGGCGTACTGGAACGCGTGGCGCTCGTCGTAGGGGCCGCCGTCGATCACCGCCCGCAGCGCCTCGTACCGGGTGGGCGCACCCCGCTCGATCTCGAAGGAGAAATGGCTGTCGTCGGCGGCCAGCCGCCGCTTGAACCGGCCGCCGATCATCCGGCGCTGCTTCTCGTCACCCGAACCGATCGCCCCCCGTGCCACGGCGAGGTCGATCACGTACACGCTCAGTCCAAAGCTCATGCGGGAACCCTAGGGCCCGCCACCGACACGGCGGCCGCCCCGATCGCTCAGGTGGCGGCGCGCAGGCGGGCGTCGAGCGCGTCGAGGCCGGGGAGGAACCACACGTGGCCCGCCCGGTTGGTCTCGTGGACGAGCGCGCGCAGGGCCCCGCTGGCCGCCGTGTGCCGGGAGATGTCGCCGATGACGGCCAGGCGTACCCGGTAGGCGACGAATTTCTGCATGATCTCGCCGGCGAATCGGGTGTCCAGCGAGAAGAAGCGCTCGTCCAGCCGGCTCGCGGGCACGGCCACCACCTCGGCGCCGAGGAACGCGGCGCCGATCAGGTCCAGCGCGTCCTGCTCGGTGGCCACCGGCGGGCCGTCGGGGTCGCACACCAGCACCTTGGTGCCGGCCCGTTCCTCGATGACGTCAGGCACCGCCGGCCTCCCGGTCGATCAGTCCGTTGTCGCCGTCGAGCACGTCGTCGAGCAGGCGCAACAGGTCGGCGGTCACGGCGGGACCGCCCAAGATCACGATCTTCATGCGGCTCCGGTCCTCGTCGTGGACGGTCTGGATGCGCACCGGGTGCTCGGGGTCGTGGGCGGTGTTCACGCCGGCAAGAACGAGCGTGCCCAGCCGGTCGGCCGCGGCGCGGTCGATGCCGTCGATCTGCACGATGCTCGACACCTCGACCGGAGCGGCGCCGGAGGCGCCCGCCGAGGCCGACAGCGGCCGTCCGACCAGCTCCTCGAGGTCGGTGCGGGCGATCCGGTACTGCTTGCCGATCCGCACCGCCTTGAGCCGGCCGGAACGGATATAGCCCCGCACCGTGCGCACGTGCAGGCCGAGCCGGTCGGCCACCTGCTCGACCGAGTACATTTCTTCCTTCATCACTCCCCAAGATATACGAAATAGGGATCGATAGGGACGTTCCCATCGGGGCATCGGGGCATCGGGGACACACCGCACCCCACCGGCCACCCGTCCGCCACCCCCGCACAAGAAGTTCAGGAAAGACCTGACGACGAATGATTGCATTGGGTAGTCGTAATCTTACGTTTAGCTATGATTGTCGACATGGCAACGACCCCGCTGATCGAAACCCGGGTGTGGCGCGAAGGCCCCACCCTTGCCCTTCGTGAACTCGTACCCGCCGACGCCGGCGCGCTCGAACCGATACTCGGCGACGCCGACGTCATGCGCCATATCGACCTCGGAACCCTGGACGCCGAAGGCGTGGCCGCCCTACTCGCCCAGGCCACGGCCGACCAGGAGGACCCTGCGCGGCACAGCTACCGGCTGGGAATCGTCCAGCGCAGCGACTCCGCCCTGGTGGGAACCATCGCGATGGACATCCAAGGGCTCTCCAACGCACACAGCCACTCGATCATCCTGAGGCCCGGGATGGCGAACCTGACGGCCGGCTTCGAAGCCGTCCACCTCATCCTGGGGGTGGCCTTCGAGCAGCTGGGCCTCAGCCACGTCTGGTGCACCTGCTACGCCGACAACATCGTCGCCACGCGCCTCTTCCTGGCCGCGGGCGGCGCACTCCAGGCCGAGCCCGCCCAGGGGTTCCACTTCTTCTCGATCCTCAAGGACCAGTGGCGTGAGGTCTCGTCATTGACCCTGCGCGAAGCGCTGACGCTCCTGCGCCGCAACGGCTCCGTCTCCCCCGCCCGCCGCCCCGTCGACCCGGGCCGCGGGGCCCGGGACCCGGACTGAGCCGGCCTTCCATGGGAGGGGCCGCCGACATCGTCGGCGACCCCCAGAACCCCTATGGGATACCCGATTCACGTAATCTACGGTGGGCGGCGGGTGACGCTGCGGGTACGGGAGATCCGTGACGGATGACCGAGACGGGGGCTGTGGTGCGGACCGGTTTTGTCGACCGCGTGGAGCACATGGACGAGCTGCGCTCGCTGCTGGCGGACGTGACCGAGGGGCGCGGTGGCCGGGCACTCGTGGTCGACGGCGTCTCGGGCATGGGGAAGACGGCGCTCCTGCAAGCGTTCGCCGACGAGGTCCGCGCCGCGAACCCGGCGAGCGCCGGCCGGGTCGTGTCCGTGCGGTGCCGGCCGTCCATCGGATCGGACTTCCACTACGGAGCGATCATCGACCTGCTCGTGCAGCTCGCCGAGGACCAGGAGGACCGGCAGCCCGGCGCCTTCCGCAGGTGGCTGGGCCTCACCGGTCAGGGCGTCGTCCGTTCCGCACCCGAGGTGCTGTCCGCCATCGTGCCCGGGCTGGGAGCGGTGTTCACCCTGGGCAAGGAGGTCGCTGAGGCGTCGCTGGCCTCCGGGTCGATGCCGTTCGACAGCCTGCTGCCCTTCCAGCAGGGAGCGGCCGCACAGATCGTGGACGCCCTCCTGGACCTCGTCCGGCAGGGGCCGCCCACGGTGGTGCTCATCGACGACATTCGCTACGGCGACCCCAGCAGCTTGCTCGTGCTCGACCGGTTGCTGCCGCGCCTGTCCGGCGAACCCCTCGGCGTGGTGTTCGGCCACACGACCGACGGCGCCTACGCCGACGGCCCGGACTCCAAGGTCGAGGACCTGCTGCACGACTGGGCGAAGGACGGGCTCGTGCGGCGGCGGATGCTGGGCGGCCTGCCCCGCGACGCGGTCGCGGAGCTGGTGCGCTCCCGGCACCCCGATGCCCCGCCCGCCCTGTCGGAGCAGCTGAGCCGGTTGACGGACGGCCACGCCGTCTTCGTCACGCTGTGCCTGGAGGAGTGGCGGCCCGACGCCGGTACGACCGTCGAACTTCCCGGCAGCCTGGCGCGCGTTGTGGAGGGCCGTCTGCGGCTGCTCACCGAAAGCGACCGCGAACTGCTCATGATCGGGGCGGCCCAAGGCGATGCGTTCCTGTCGCACACGGTCGCCGAGGTCAAGGGGGCGCCGCACGACCAAGTGATGGAGCGGCTCCGGCGTATCGCCGCCGATCACAAGCTGATCCGCCCGGCGCCGATACCCGCGTGGGCACCGTCGGACGGTTCCGACTGCTACCGGTTCCAGCACAGCGCCCTGTCGCGCGTCGTCTACGACCAGCAGACCCCTCAGCAGAAGCGGTCCCGGCACGCCGGCATCGCGGCGGCGCTCACCGACGGCCCGCTCGACGGGATGCCACTGGAACGGCGGCTGGAGATCGCCCGCCACCTCCGCAGCGGCGGAGCCGAGAGCCGGCTCGCCTCGGCCGAGGCGCACTACGGGCTGGCCCGTGACGCCGCGCTGGAAGGGCTGTCCTTCGCCGAAGCGGAGCGGCACTGCGAAGAGGTCATCAAGGCGGTCCGCGACCTTCCCGCGCACGAGGAGAGCCGCGACCGCCGGCTCATCCAGGCCGTGGAACTGCTGCTGTCGCTCACCGAGGTGCGCTGGCGGGGCCAGCACCGACCGGCCGGCGGCCCGGACATCGACGGCCTGGCCGCCGAGGCCGAGGCCGCGGCGAAGCGCTGCGGCACGCCCGAGCCGGCGATCCGCACGACGCTCCTGCGCGGCAAGACCCTGCTCGCCACCCGGGGCCTGGTGCCGTCCCTGGACAAGCTCCGCGCGGCCGTTGAGCTGGCCGAGCAGCACGGCGACCCGGTCCCGCTCTTCGTCGCCCGGGTGGAATACGGGCGGCAGGTGTCCAAGCGGCGGCTGGCCGACGGCCTGGCCCAGCTGCGCGAGGCGGAGCGCATGTACGCCGCCGACCCGCGCCTGGGCGGCACCGGCGACCCGGTCCTCCAGCACACCCGCAACCTGGGGGAGATGCAGCTCGGCATCACCCTCTTCGACAGCGGACACCTCAGCGAGGCTTTGGCCAGGCTGACCCGCTGTGTCCAGCGGCTGCGCGACGAACCGCTGAAGGCCGAGCTGCCCATTGCGCTCAACTACCTGGCGCAGGTGCACATGGGCCTCGGGTCCTACGAGGACGCCGAGAACGTCCTGAACGAGGCCCTCGACTTCGAGGCGGGCCGCGGCGGCGACAGCGGCTGGCACGCGTACAACCAGGCGCTGCTCGCCCGCCTCCTCGTCGAGCGGCCGGAACGGCGCCACGACTCGCTGGAGCTGATCGCCGACGCGTGGCTGGAGACGGAGCGAACCTGGCTGGCCAACCTCGTCCCCATCGTCCGCAACCTCTACGCCGAGATCCTGCTGCTCGCCGCGTCCGAGACCCTGCCGCTCACCACGGGCGACTCCCGCGAGTCCCTGGACCAGGCCGGCCGCCTGGCCGAGGCCACCTGCGCCGAGACCCGGCGCAGCGGCATGGTCCGCAGCCAGATCGCGGCGCACTCCCTGCGCAGCCGCACCCTGATCCGGCAGGGCGACACCGCCGCCGCCCGGGACCAGGCCCGCCAGGCCGTCCGCATCCTGAACGAGGTCGGGGACATGCCCGCTCTGCGCACGGAGGAGGTCCTGTACCACTCCGCCGTGGTGCTGGCCGCCGGCGGCGTGAACGAGGAAGCGCACGCACTCCTCGATCGAGCCAGGCGCGAGGTCGCCCGCAAGGCCGACCTCGTGACCGATGATGCGGCGCGCCGGCGATTCCTCACCAGGGTCCCCCTCAACGATGCCATCCGCCGCGGCGAGGGGGTCGACCGGTGACCGCGCGACCACGCTCCGCCGGGCGCCCAGAGGCAGGTGGCACACTGGAACCGTCATGCTGACGATCTCCAAGGAGTTCCACTTCTCGGCCAGCCACGTCCTCGACCGGCTGCCGGGCTGGCACCCTTGCGCCCGCATGCACGGACACAACTACGTTGTGGTCCTGGAACTGTCGGCCCGCCGTGAGGACCTCGCCGAGACCGGCTTCGTCCGCGATTACCGCGAGCTCGACATCTTCAAGAAGTGGATGGACGACACCCTCGACCACCGCCACCTGAACGAGGCGATGGGTGAGGGCCTCCCCCCGTCGGCCGAGAACCTCGCCGCCTGGATCTTCGACCTCTGGATCGAGCGGTTCCCCGAACTGACGGCGGTCCGCGTCTCCGAGACCCCCAAGACCTGGGCCGAATACCGCCCCGAGCGCTGACGCCGCCCCGGTACCAGGGACGTGCCCCATCCTGCCGATGTGCCTGGGCAGGGCTGGTCCCTTCCATCACGAGTCGGAATAGTCACGGAAAACGCCTGCCATGGGCTCACCGGACATGGCTCAATAGGCACATGGAGATCGGCGAGCACTGGGCATATCGCGAGCGACCGAAGGAACTGGGCGGCGCCGTTCTCCGGGTGGAGATCGTTCGGGTGGGTGGGTCCGGCAGGTCCGGTCGGGTCCACGTGCGTTTCCTCGAAGGCGACGACGCAGGTCTACAGGAATGGGTCGCACCCGCTTCCCTCGTGGCACCTTGGGCGGACGTCGATCACTTCTGCGCGGACGACGCAGGGGAGTTGGCGCTGGCCGAGGCGTCGCGGCACGTGCGCGGCGGCACGGAGTTCGAAGCCGCACGGATGATTCTGGGGTGTTTTCGTCCGAAGAGCAGGCTGCGCCTGCGTCGTGGTGTGGCCGATGCAGGGGTTCTGGAGCTGGGGCGCCTGGACGAGACGACACCGCTCATCGGCATGGACGCGGCCGATCTCCGCGGCGATCCGATGGTCTACGAAAGGCGCGACGGCATGTGCCTGGCCGCGTGGCAGGTCACCGAACGCATCGCCCGTACCGTGGCCGGCAACCTTGCCGATGAGATCCTTCCCGAGGTGGACCGCAAGCAGCGGAACAACGAACAGGAACGCGCCCGGCCCTCCTGGTACACCTACGACCGCCGGGATGACCGGAGGCTGGACGCGGAGGCGGCCGTCTTCCGGACCGTCCGAGCGTGGTGCGGCGGGGACAGAGTCGACCGCTATGACGAATTGGTCGCTCTGCGAGCCGAGGTCATCAGGCTGGGGGAACTGGTCGAGAAGGCGGTCACGGCCCTGCGCGACCGCGGGCATGGACTCATCGCCTCCACCATTGAGCGCGACCTTGGCGTCCATATCGCCAGCCTTGATCCTGACGTGCGTCGATGACGCCTCGCCACGGATCGGGATCCGGCGCGGATGGCGGCGGAGCCGGGGGTTTCTCCTTCTCCGGGCGCTCCGGGTGCCAGCCATCGAGAAAGGGCCGCAGTTGGTCTCCCGTCGGCTCCACGTCGAAGTCGACGGCGGACAGCCCCTTGCCGTCCAGTGTGGGGTCGAGCCGGTCACCTTCCGCCTTCCCCCACGCCGACCACTCCCGCAGTCTCTCCGCTTCGAATGCGCTGTCCGACGCGGCGGCCACCTCGTCCAGGACCGCGCAGAAGGCTCGGATCTCTCCCGCGGCCCGCCACTGCTCAAAGGCCGTACCGAAGTGCTCGGCCCTGACCGCATGGACCGCTTTGGTAGAAGCCGCGCTGATGGCGGCCTCCCATTCGCGCCGAGTGCGCTCCCTCTGTTCCGCCGCCAGGCGCCGACGCTCGGCTTCCTGCCTCTCCCACTCCTCTTGTCGACGCCGCTGCTCGGCCTCATGCTCAAGGCGAGCTTGCTCCTGTTCCTCCGCGTGCGCCTTCAACGCCCTGAAGACCGAACCGATCTGCTCCTCCAATGGCTTCTTGGTGGTGTCCGCCCATTCCTTCTTCCAGCCGAAGCCATGGCGATGGCCCGGCTCCTGGCCGATCAGCAGCTCCAGTTCACCGGACGGCTCGAACGTGTGCTCGGGGGTGACCCGCTGCCAGTCATACGTGCGTCGGCCATGCCGCTTGGGTATATAGGGGACCCGCTTCTGCCGCTCACGGAAGCGGACCTCGTATGTCCTACCGTGAACGGTGAGGTGCGGCCTGGGCTGCTTGCGCTTCTTGGACACAGTGATCTCGCCGTGGCGGGCAAAAGCCTGCTCTGCGATGAGCCGGAGCAGCGAAAGCACCCGGGGAAGAACAGCATCGGAGATCTCGAAGGCACTGTGGTCCGCGGTGAGCGCGGCGATCACGTCCTCGACATCAGTGATAACACGGCTGCGCGCCAGTCGGATCCGATTCCATTCGGTGTCGTCCTCACCCGTCGCCCTCAACAGGCCGAGGACGAAATCGCCCTTGGCCCGACCGCTGTACTTCAGGTGGTATCCCTCAGGCGCGCACCGCCGCGCGGCGTCGAATGCCCTGCGGTAGCGGGCACGCTCCTCGTCACTGGGGTCCTGGATCCGGAGGAACCGCCCCGCTTGCTGCACCTCCGCGAGCAAAGCCGGTCCGGCGTCGGCCGACGGGGTCCGTGGAGATTTCGCGGCATGCGGCGAGGTGGACGCCGTCTCTGATGAGGCCGAACGCCGCCCGCGCGGTGTGGGGTCCGGTCGATTCGGATGACGGCCGTGCTCCAGATAGAAGCGTCCCGCATCGGTGATCTCTGCCTGCCACTTCTTTCCACCTCGCTTGGGCATGGTGATCAGGCCCCGCCCTTTGAGCGCACGGGCGGTGTGTGCGAGCTCGGGGCTGTCCGAGGTGACGGGGTCGGTGTCATCGCCGATGCGGGTCAGGAGTGCGAGTTGGCGGTCGTTCAACGGAGACCAAGAGCGCATGGCGATCGTCGTACCATCCGTGGTCACCGAGGCACAACCCGTATAAGGTCGAAAGCGCCTCACCATGGAAGACGGCCGAACGGGAGCGCCCGGCATTCGGGCCCCCCTTTTGAGCCCCCAACGCAAAACGCCGGTTCCGAAGGAACCGGCGTTTCAACTGGTCGGGGTGGCGGGATTTGAACCCACGGCCTCTTCGTCCCGAACGAAGCGCGCTGCCAAGCTGCGCTACACCCCGAAGCAACGTGCATCAGTCTAGCGGACGGGAAGAGGTGGTCGCACCCGGATTGCGGCGGGATGCAGGCGGGCCGGAGAGGGCTGGTGCGGGTGGGTGGCGCGGTGTGCGGAAGGGCCGTGGGGAAGGCGGGGCGGCTGGGAACGGGCACACGGAAACCTGGGATGTGGCACGCCCGGAAGGGGAGGCCGGAAGGGCACGGCGGTGCCGTGTGGGGGTTCGCGGTGTGCAAGGTTTCTTCCGCGGTCCGCTCGGCGGGAAACGTCTCTAGAGAGGATCGGCCGGAGTCGGCCGCCGGGCTTGCCTGGGCGGGGCGGGGGTCGCAGGTTGGGGGCATGGGCGCCGCGAACCACGTCCCTGACCCCGACCCGCGGCCCGCCCCCTGGTGGGTCCGCCTGTCCCGCTGGCTGAACGGGACACGTGTGTGTTCCGTGTACGACTGCATCCAGCTCACCGAACCCGACGAAGTCCACTGCACGACCCACATCCGCGCGTTCCGCGCGGAGCTGGGCGACCGCCGGTGCGCCGTCCCCCGTTGTGTCGATCCGCGCGGCGACGGCGACTCCCTCTGCTTCCTCCACCGCGAGGCCGCCGTCATCGACGCGGTCGCCTCGACCCCCGGGCAGTGGAACGCCCCCCGGAACCGCAAGCACGGCCATGAGCCCACCTGAGGCCGACCGCCCCCTGACCGGCGGCACCGCCACCCGGTGCCCGGACGGCGGAACGGGGGCGGTGGCCGATGTCCGGCCTACCCGTGGATCCGGCCTGCGGCGCGTCAGGTGTCGTCGCGGATGCGATCGAGAGCGGCCTGCGCCTCGTCGGCCAGTGGGACCCGCAGTTCACCGAAGATGGTCGCGGACGCGGAGAGGTCGGCCATAGCCGTCGCGCGGTCGATGGTGCCGTGCGGCAGTTGCCCGAGTGCCAGCAGCGCTCGTGCTTCCATGTAGCGCTCACTGCGCTCGACCGCCAGCGTCCGGGCACGTTCGAGCGCGGCGAGAGCCTGCTGGTGCTCGCCCGCTTTGGTATAGGTGATGCCGAGTTCCACGAGTATCTCGGCGTCGCCGCTGGACTGGGCGGTCTCCTCCCCGACCTCGAGCGCACGCATGTGCGACGCGACGGCGGCCTCCGTGTCGCCCGATCCGCGCTGGGCGACCCCCAGTGCGTTGTAGATGAAGATCTGCTGCTGCGGTGATTCGGTGAGCTGCGCGTAGTACAGCGCATCCCCGAGTTTCTTGAAGGCTCCGGCGAAGTCCCCCTGCTGGGCGCTGGCCTCTCCGAGTTGCCGCAACGAGATCGCGGCGATGCGCGGCATCCCATCACCGAGCTCGGTCTGGAGCGCGGCCTCAGAGAATTCGACGACTTTCGGCAGGTCTCCGAGCGTCAGGTGGAGCATGCCGATGTTGTTGCGCTGGATGGCGCTGAGCTGGACGTCGCCGACCGACAAGGCGTAGTCGAGAACCTGATGGAAGCAGTCCAGAGCGTCGTGGAAGCGGCCCATCCGCTCGTAGACCACCCCGAGGTTGCCGGCGACCCGTGCTTCGCCGCGAGGGTCGGTGACCACCTTGAGAATGTCGCGTGCCTCGTTGAGGAGCTTCAGGGAAAGCTCGAATCGCCCCGCCAGACAGTGTGTGATTCCGAGCCCGATCAGGGTCACCGCGCTCCCGCGGTCGTTCCTCTGAGCGCGGTTGATGCTCAACGCCCGCTCCTGGATGGCGACCAGCAGCTCGGTCTGTCCGTGGGAGGCGTAGAAGCCCCACAAGGAATCGGCGAGCTGCCATGCCTTCTCACCGTCGCCGAGCGCCGCGTAGAAGTCGACGGTGGGCGCGAGGTTCTCCTGGTGCCGGCGGAACCACGAGACCGCTTCCGAGTTGTTGGTCAGCTCCCTCCGGTAGCGGGAGGCGCCGTGCGCGGTGACCTCGTATTCATGCCCCCGTGGGCCCAGCAGGTCAGCGGCCCGATCGGCCATATCGAGGTAGTGGTCGGCGAGGCGCAGGCGTGCCGCGTCCGTCTCGTCCGCGGGCATGTCGGCGAGGGCCTTCTGCCGCGAGTAGGCACCGATGAGGTCATGGAATCGGTAGAGGTCGACCCCGGATTCGTCGAGGAGGCGGACGCTGACGAGTTCCTGGAGGAGGTCGTCGGCGGTGGGCGGGTCCACGCCGAGGAGCGCCGCGGCCCCATGCAGGTCGATACTGCTCCCGATCATCATGCCGAGCAGCATGAACGTGGTGCTCTGCACCGTGTTCAGGCTCTGGTAGGAGAGTTCGAAGACGGCTTCGACGCTCTGTCCGTCGATGCGCAGCTCTCGGAAGCGCCGCTGCTGCTCACCGAGCCGTTGCGCGACATGGGCGAAGGTCCAGCGCGGCCGGCTGAGCATCCGCCCGACCACGATCCGCAGAGCGAGGGGCAGGCCACCGCACAGCCTCGCGACCTCTTGCGCCTGCTCCTGTTCCCGCTCGACGCGCTCCGCACCCAGAACCGTGGCGAAGAGCTGGAGGGAGGTCTCGGCGCTGAGCATGTCCAGGGAGAAGTAGCGCGCGCCGCTCACCCCCGGGAGGTCGTTGCGGGTCGTCACCAGCGTCATGGAGCCGGGGGCCGCAGGGAGAAGCGGATTGACCTGGGCGAAGTTGACAGCGTTGTCGAGCACCACCAGGAGCCGCTTGCCGACGATCATGGACCGCCACAGCGCGGAACGCTCCTCCAGGGACTCCGGCAGGTTCTCGGTCTCGGCACCGACGGCTCGCAGCAGCGCACCGAGCGCGCCCAGTGCGGCCAGCGGTTCACGGTCCACCGTGTAGCCGTAGAGGTCGATGAAGAGCTGGCCATCGGGGTAGTTGGCCGCGAGCTTGTGCGCTGCGTGGATGGCCAGTGTGGTCTTGCCCGCTCCCCCCGGCCCGGTGATGACGGCGACCTCGGCTCGTTCGGCGGCCTGGCCGCCGATGCGCAGCAATGCGCGGAGATCGTCCTCGCGCCCCGTGAAGTCCGGAATATCCCGGGGAAGATCATTCCGGGTTTGGAAATCCGGCGCCACTCCTTCGGAAAATGCACCACCCGATGCGGGATCGGAATGCGTCGAATCATCATTGAAATACGATTGTGGCTCTCCTGAAACCACATCCGAGTCTTGCAGGATGCGCTGATACAGCTCCATTACCTCGGGGCTGGGATCGACACCCAACTCTTTGGCGAGGTAGCTCCGGGTCTCGTGGAAGACGTTGAGCGCGGCGGCGCGCTGCCCACTGCGGTGCAGGGCGGCGATGAGCAGGTACTGCAACCGCTCGCGCAGAGGCTCCTCGCGCACCAGCGGGGTAAGCCGCGTCACGATCTCCGAGTATCGGAACAGGGAGAACGCACATTCTGCCCAGGCCACAATGGCCGCCCACCGCTCCTCCAGCAGCGGCTGGCTCACCGCATACCAGAGCTGGTCGGACCCGGTACCGGAAAACGGCTGTCCCCTCCAGCAGGCCAGCGCCCGATCCCACAGGGGCAAGGCGTCGGCGGGCCGCTGCGCACGCTGCGCCTCGGCGACGAGCCGGCGGAAGCGGTGCAGGTCGACCCGGTCGGCCTCCACCTGGGCCATGTAGCCGCCGGCCGTTGTCTGGATGACGTCGGGAAACGCGCGGCGCAGGTGGGAGATCTGCACCTGGATCACCGAGCGCGCGGTGCGCGGCGGATCGTCGTCCCAGAGATATTCGATCAGACGCTCGACCGTCACCTCTTTTCCGAGGTCAACGAGGAGGACGCCGAGGACACAGCGCTGCCTCGGCCCGCCGACGGGGATGGTTACACCGTCAGACCAAGCCGAAATCGGGCCGAGCACACCAAATTCCACAAATGGCACTGTAGCAAGGCCATTTGCGGAACATGCGGGAAGAGAAGGATGTAACGCCGCCGCATCGCAGTGCCCGTCCATCAAAGCACTGCGATACAGCGTCGCGTGCGGATACGGAATCCTCGCTAGCGTTGCGCGGGCTCGGGCTCCCGAACAGGCTCGGTTTCCTCGGCCGGAGCCTCAAGTTCGGGGTTGGCCTCCTTGGGCCCTTCCTCCTGATCGGTCCACTCTTCATCGATGAGCGGGTCCGTGAACGGAGTCGCCTTCGCGGTGGTGGGCTCCCCAAGCCCGGCGACGATCTCCGCGAACTCGGCGTCCACGTCGTGCAACACCGAGGTCAACTGCTGCCCCATATGGTTTCTCCTCGATACGGCTGGTTCACATCATGGCTATGGCCACTCCGCGTCGCCGACCTCGACACCGTCCTCCTCTTCGAGCGGCTCGATGTCCTCATAGCGCCGGGGCGCGTCGTCCCCTTCGCTGAACGGTGTCGTCTTCGCGGTCACGGGCATCTGCGCCCCCAGTCGGGCGACGATCTCCAGGAACTCGGTGTCGATCCGGCTCGACTCGGTAAGAAGCAGCATGTCTCTACGTCCCATCCACACAGATGACCGTGCGTAGGCGCCCGCCAGGGCCCGTCCCGGAAGGGGGCAGGGCCCGGGTGGGATCGCCGGACCGGTGCCCGCAGGCCGTCCTCCTGCGGGTCCCGGTCTCGCCTGAACGCGACCGACATTAGGTACGCCGTCTTGCGGGTGACTTTCATCCGCCTTACGACTGATTTGCCCAACTACAGGGGGAAAGCGAAAGCCCCCTGCAAGCCGGTGCGCCCGGCGGCTCCGACGCCCCTGGAAGAGGCGGCGGGACCGACCTTTCACGCTACGACGGCCGCCCGCCCCGGCCGGTTCCGACCCCGGCCATAAGTGGCCTGATCAGGCCGCGAACCCCCCGGAACCCTCCCATAGCATCTACACTCCTCCCTTGTGGCTCACCACGCGCCTGATCGCGACGAAGGCTCCGGGGGACTCTTCCCCGCGAGCCCGCAGTGGCGTGCCGTCATCGGGATCGTCGCCGTCGCCGTGGCCGGAACCGTCACGGCCGGGCTCTGGGTGACCGGCGGGCTGGCCCCCGCCGCCGCCACCGGCGCCGAACCCGGGAGCGAGGCGAGCAACGACATGCTCACCCTCACCGTGCACGAGGCCACCATCAACCCGGGCGAGGACGGGATCGGCCCCACGCTCGACGTGCGCGCCGACCTCGTCTCCAAGGACACCCGGCCGTTCGACGTCGGCGCCCTCGACCGGATCATCACCGCCGAGCTCACCCCCGGCGGCCTCGAGACGGCCCAGCTCGAAGTCGTCTTCACCCGCTACCCCGAGGGCTACATCTTCGATATCCAGCCGGACATGCCCGAGGAGGTCGTCCTCAGCTGGACGCTGATCGAGGCCGGCGCCGAAGAGGAGGACGGTCCGCTCGGCGAGCTCAGCGGCGGACTCGCGGGCGACCCGTCCGACCCCCTGGACCTCGACGCACTCCTGGAGGAGCCCAAGGACCTGTCGGGCCTCGTCGCGCAGGAGGAGTCCGCGACCATCACGGTCGCCGACGCCGTGTTCGAGGAGGGCTTCACCGACCAGACCGAGCGGTGGACCGCCACCGACGAGACCACCGGCCGGTTCATCCTGCCCCTGGACGAAGGATGACCCTGTGAAGGGCCTGTTCGCACGGCGGTCGGTGACGGCCGTCCTCAGCCTGATCCTCCTCGGCCTGATCATGGGCGCCCACTCGCTCATCCCGCCCACCCTCGCGACGTCCGAACCGATCAGCACGTCGGGCGGCATCGGCTCCACCGTCGACGCACGGCAGTTCACGATCGAGGTCCAGGACGTGCGGTTCGCCCGCACGATCACCGACGATGCGGGAGGGGACGACTTCGGCGCCGTGTCGGAGCCGATCGAGGCCAACGGTGTGTGGGTGATCGTCCTGGCCACCATCGAGTCGACCCGGAGCACGATGAGCAGCGTCACCGCCGAACTCGACACCGGCGACGACTACACCTACTCCGGGACGGCGTGGTCGGCCAACGTGTTCGAGTCGTCCTCCCCGTCCCTGTCGCCCGGCCGCCCCGTGACCGGGGCGTTCGCGTTCGAGGTGCCCGAGGACCGGCTCACGGAGCTGTCCCTGCGCGCCACCGTGAGCGAGTCGGCGGACGAGCGCCTGGCCGCCCAGGCCGACATCGACCTGGGGCTGAGCGGCTCCGAGCTCACCGAGAACGTCGACGGCGCTGAAGACGTCGCCGCGATCCCGCCGATCGAGACGCACTAAGGGGTCTTGCGGCCATGCATCCACGCGATCCCCGCCACCAGGGTCCCCCTCCCGGCTTCCCGCCGCCCGGCGCGCAGCCGCCCTACGGACCGCCGCCGGGCCCCCCGCGGCCCGTGCCCGGCCCGCCGCCTCCCCCGATGCCGCAGGCTCCGCCCCCGCACCGGCAGGGCGGCCCCGCTGGGCAGCCCCCTTACCCGGGCCGCCCCCGGTACGGACCGCCGCAGGTCCCCGGACCGCCGGGCCCCTATGGCCCGCCGCCTGGTCCCCCGGGTCCGCCCGGACCACCACCAGGCCCGCCCCACGGCGCCGGCCCCGCCCGCCCACCGCGCGGCGCGCGCCGGGCCCGGCGCGCGCTGCCCCTGTGGCGGCGCCTCCAGCTCCCCTACGTGGCCGGGCTCGCGGTGCTGCTCCCGCTCGCGATGGGCGTGCCGTGGTATCTCGAGCGCGAGGCGATGCTGGAGTCCGGCGCCATGCCGCCCGAGCCCGTCCCCGTCTCCGGGAGCACCACGGAGCTCGCCGGCACCGAATGGGACTTCCGCGGGACGGTCATCGGCGAGACCGAGGGCGCGCCCCTGGCCGACGATCTGGAGCTGGTCGACGCGGTCTACGCGGTGACGCCCGGCGACGCGGCCGCCAGCGGGCTCTTGGAGCAGTCCTGCTCGTTCCGCGCGATCGACGACCGGGGCCGCTCCTGGGAGCCCACCTCGGAGTTCGATCTGCGCGATCAGCTGCCCGCGGACATCGGATCGACCGGGTTCGGCTGCACCGGCGCCGATGCCGAGCCCCTGCCCGCCGGGGAGGAGACCGGCCTCGTCGTCAGCTTCGTGGTGCCCGATGACGCCGTCGATTCGCTGCGGTTCGAGGTCCGCGCGCCCACCCGGAACGACATCGAAGCGTCCCGGCCCGCCGCCGTGCTCTTCTCCCAGCAGGACTGACCCCCCGGGGCGGGCGGCCGGGACGTCGGCGCTGCCCTCAGGCCGCGCGGCTCGCGCGGCGGGCCCTGCGCCCCGTGCTGGACTCGCCCACTCGGCGCAGCGCGACCTCGAACGTGGCCGCGAGCAGGCACACCCGCAGCAGCTCGTGCAGCGCGCCCACCGCGAAGTCGATCGGGGGCAGCCACGGCCACCACCAGCCGAGGAAGTCGTTCGGCCCGATCAGCACCAGGATCCCCCGGTGCAGCCACTCGAAGCCGAGCTCCAGCAGCACGTAGTAGAGGCAGAACGACAGGTAGAACACCGGGCTGACGCGCAGGATGAACCGGAACGCGTTGAGGAAGGGCGTGTACTTCTCGCGCACGCCCCGCTGCGCGAAGCGCCCGACCCCCGTGGCGACACCGGGCAGCCGCCCGACCCTCTCCTCGATCCGGCCGACGCGGGTCCCCTTCGAGAAGAGCTGCTCGCTGGATTCGACCTCGGCGCCGTAGATGACCGCGGCGATGGTGAGCCAGAGCAGCGGACCGACCAGCCCGTCCTTCAGGTGCCCCCACGCCGTGGCGACGCCCTCGAGGGCCGCCAGGTAGCCGAACTCCAGCGGCAGGGCGGTGAGCTCGCCGAGAGCGCGCACGGAGTCGAGTATTTCGGTCTGCACCCCGACCCAGAACACGCGGCCCGTGAGCCACTCCTGGCCGACCGTGGTGATGTGCACGACCGAGAACACCGCGAAGAACATCCAGTTGGCCTCGAACAGGGCGGTGAGCACCCCGAGGACCTTGTTCTCCCTGCGCACGTAGAAGCGCTCGCAGAGCATGCGCAGCAGGTAGGAGCCCACCGCGAACACCAGCGGCAGCCCGATCGCGCTCAGCCGGCCCGATTCGAGGTAGCCGTCGAGGCCCCGTTCGTTCAAAAGTCCCTGGCTGTAAAGGCGGAACTCTTCGCCGAACATGCCCCAGGCACTGTAGAAGAGGAGGAACGGCAGGATGGCCATGGCGACGGCGTCGACCACGTGCCGCTCGCGGGCGCTGAGTGTCGTGCGCTCCGGCGGGAGCGAACCCACCAGTTCGATGTCCACGGTCGGCAGCCCCGGACGGAGCATGTGGAACATGATGATCGTGGTGGTGAGGGTCACCAGGACCGAGATGCTGAGTCCGAGCAGGGCCACGGTGGGGTCGATCTCGGAGAGGCGGACCATGCCGCGCAGCACCATGTCGTGCAGAAAGGTACCGGCCGCATAGACGCACAGCAGTGGCGCCCAGTACCGCCTCGCGAGGTCGAGGGCGTACAGGGGGAGCCTGCCGGCGGAGATCGCCATCCTGGTCATAGCGGGCACATCCTAGCGTTGTGCGAGGTCGGAGTGGTGGCCGGTGGACGGATGAGAGGTGGCCGAAGGCGGCCGGAACCGAATCGGAGCCGGTGCGTCGGCGGCGCCGGGAGACGGAGGGCGGGGGCCGCGCGCCCCCGGATCGAGCGGATGGCGGGAGATCGGATGAGCGCAGGCGACGGCGACGGATGGGTGGAGCTCCCCGACGGCTCCCGGCGCTGGGGCAGGTACGGCGCGGCCGGCCTGTTGCTGCACGCGGCGGGGACCACCGGGACGAGCGCCCCGCCCGAGGGTGGCCACGTGCTGGTGCAGCATAGGGCGGCGTGGAGCCACCAGGGCGACACGTGGGCGATCCCCGGCGGCGCGCTCGACAGCGACGAGTCCGCTGTGCAGGCGGCCCTGCGCGAGTTCCATGAGGAGGTCGCCGGGGACTCCGGCGACCTGGAGCTGATCGGCATCTACCGCCAGGAGCACGCGGTCTGGCGTTACGACACGGTGCTGGCGCGGGTCGCGGAGAAGCGAGCGCTGACCCCCGGCGACGGCGAGAGCCAGGAGGTGCGCTGGGTCCCGCTGGACGAGGTCGCGGAGCTCCCCCTGCTCCCGGCGTTCCGGAGCGTGTGGCCCGACCTGCGCGCGGCGCTCGCGCAGCGGCTGGAGCTGGTGGTGGACGCCGCCGCCGTTCTGGGGACGCCGTCCCCCGACCCCGATGCGGTCGTGCACCTGCGCGACGACCTCGCCGTCCTGGCCGCCGACGGGATCACGGCCGCGGCGCTGCCCGAATCGGTCTCCCTGGCGCCGCTGGACCGCTGGTTCCCGCGGATCCGGCTGCTGGTCGGCGGCCCGGTGGCGGGGGTACTGCCTCGCCCCGGTGTGGAGCCGGTGGCGGTGGGCGACACCGGGCCGGACCCGCTCACGCACACCTGGCCGGACGCGGCCGGCTGGGCGGCGTGGACGCAGCCGGGGACCCTGGTGGTCTCCGCCGGCCCGCGGCGCCCCGGCGGCCCGGAGGTGGTGCCCCCCGGCTGGCTCGTGGGGCCCAGCGGGCTGCTTCCGGTCTGAACGCGCGGATGGCGGCGCGCGCCGCGGGCACTTCGCGGCATCGCCGGTCGTTGGCCGGGTAGGAATCCATCCCCAGGCCTGTGGACACGCGGCGCGCCGACCGCACCGCGCGGACACCGTCCCGGGGACAGGTGCCGCGCAGCCGCGTCAGGGGTAAGTCAGGGGTGTGCCCTGATGCACCCGTCGCGGTGGCGGCGGCACTCTGGAAGCGTCGAGCCCTCGGGGCACGGTGCGCACCGCTCACGAAATCGGAGGAGCAGACATGACGCTGGAGCGCGGCAACGCATTCACTCCCGTCGCCTCGGCGACGATGATCTGGCCCTGGGGCACCGCGCTGGCAGCCGGCGCGGTCACCGGGGTCGCCTCCTTCCTGCTGAACAGCCTGTCCCTGTCCAGTGGACTGACCACCGCCATCTTCTTCTTCTCGCTCGTCGGCGGGGCCGTGGCCCTCCTCGGCGGCAAGGGCGACCGCCGGGCCCGGCGCTACGCCGGCCAGTACCCGTGGCGGTTCGCCGCCGCCCCCGCCCTCCTCGGCGGCGCGGGAACGGCGGTCGTGTCCTACGCGGGGATGCTGATCGGGGGTGCGCCGTTCGCGGGCCTGTTCGGCGCGGCATTCGCCGGCCTGGGCGCCGCCGCCCTCATCTGGGTCATCCTCGGCATCATCGGGATGGTCGCGGGGAACAAGTCGGCCTAAGCTCGGTGTTCCACCGCCCTATGGGCAGATCTCAGACGGGGACGACCACGCGCTCTATGTCAACGTCAACCGAAGCTCGTCAGAAGATGATCGAGCGGGTCCGAGGGCTCCTCCGCATGGCGGAGGACCCCTCGGTCACCGACGCCGAGAGCCAGGCGTTCACCGCCAAGGCCGCGGAGCTCATGACCCGGCACGCGATCGCCGAGGCCGACGCGCGCGCCCAGCGGGGCGAGGCCGCCGAATCGGTCACCCGGCTGGACTTCCCCGTCTCGGGGGTCGGGGGCCATGGGAAGGCCCGGGTCAAGGCGCTGGCCGGCATCGCCGCGGCCTACGGCTGCCAGTCGGCCGTGCGCGGCAACACCTCCGCCAACACCGAGCGCATGCTGATCATCGTCGGCACCGTCACCGCCCTCGACTCGCTGCGCGTGCTGCTGCCGTCCATCACCATGCAGATGGAGGCGTCGGCCCGGTTCACGGCGCGCGAGCACGTCACCGGCCTGCGGGAACTCCGCAATTATGACCGTTCCACATTGGCCACCGAGCGCAGCCGTTTCTACCGGTCGTTCATCCGCGCGTACGGATACGCGGTGGCCGAGCGGATCCGCGAATTCCGCGCGCGGCTGCGCGAGGACCCGAATCCGGCGGGCGGCGCGGCCGAATCCGGGAACGGCGGCGAGGCCGCGCAGAGCGGCGCGGAAGTGGTGCTGCGCACCGATGTCGATCGCGTTCATGAAGAGTTCCAGCGGCGTTTTCCGCAGCTTCGCCCGACCCGGCCCGAGCGCACGCACCACCGCGCCGGATACCGGGCGGGATATCTGCGGGGACGCCGCGCGGAGCTCGGGATGGAGACCGCGGTGGGCGGCGGGGGAACGTCGACGCTCCCCGAAGGGGAATGACGGCGGGACCGGATTCGCGGATCCGCCGCGCCGGCGGTCCGGCAATCGGTGGATAACTCTGTGGAAAAGTCGGCGGATGCGCCGGAGAAACCCGATGGTTGCCACCGGAGCCTGTGGATAAACCACGTAGCGGAGGATTTTTCACCCGTGCTCGCCTCGGGGATTTTCCACAACCACGCCCGCAATGAAGGTGACACAGATCACCCAATGGGGAAGGCTGGGGTGTGGAGCGTCTCCCTGCGGAGAGGAAGCACACGCCGATGTCCACTGCCACACTCCTCCGGCCGTTTCGCGCCCATAGGACCGCCTTGTTGACGACCTACCGCCGCGACGGCATGACGTGCGTCAACACACCCGTCACCATCGTCATCGACGACGGCCGCGTGCTGTTCCGCACGTGGGAGGACTCCGGCGAGGCCGAACGGCTGCGCCACCACCCCCAGGCCGACCTGCGTCCCTGCACACTGCGCGGCGAGCCGGTCGGCGGCCCCATCAGGGGCGACGTCCGGCTCCTCGAAGGGCCGGGATCCCAGCGCGCCGAACGGCTGCTGGCCAGACGCCATCCGATGCTGCAACGCTGGACGGTGCCGATCTCGCTGCGGCTGCTGCGCGCCCGGACCCTGCACTACGAGCTCATCCCCCGCGACGTGAGCGAGGAGATCGAGAACATGGAGGGCTGCCCCGACTGATCGGCCGAACCCCGGCGGCACCACTGCCAGAAGAGCCCCGGAACATGGAGGGCCGCCCCGGCTGACGGCCCGGGGCTACCCAGGGCCCCGGCTCAGGACCGCAGCGGCATCACCAGGTAGCGGAACTCCGGCCGGGTGTCCTCCCCCGCCGGCGCCTCGGAGATGACCACCGGCTTGGTGGGCTTGGTGAAGTTCAGGTGCGCGGTCTCGCCCTGGACTCCGCCGAGTCCGTCGAGCAGGTACGACGGGCTGAACGAGATCCGCATGGGCTCGCCCTGGTACTGCACGTCCATGGCCTCGGCCGCTTGGGCGTCGTCGCCGGACCCGGCTTCGAGTACGACCTCGTCCGCCGAGAACGAGAGCCGCACGGGGGTATTGCGGTCGGCGACGAGCGCGACGCGCTTGACGGCTTCGAGCAGCGGGGCCGTGGCGATCTCGGCGTGCGCCTCGAACTCGGCGGGGAAGCGGGATTCGTAGCCGACGAAGTCGCTGTCGATGAGCCGGGTGGTGGTGCGCCTGCCGCCGTTCTCGAACCCGATCATCCCCTCGCCCGGCGCCGTGCCGCCCGCGGCCGCGGCGGTCGACAGCGCGATGTGCACGTTGGAGCCCGACACCAGCGAGCGCGCGGTGTCGTGGAGGGTGCGCGCGGGGACCAGCGCGGATGCGGACAGATCGGCCTGCTCCGGCTTCCACCAGAGTTCGCGGACGGCGATGCGGTAGCGGTCGGTGGCGGCGAGGGTGAGGCTGTCGCCGGCGAAGCCGACGTTGACCCCGGTGAGCATCGGCAGGGTGTCGTCGCGGCTGGCCGCCGGGCTCACCTGGCGCACGGCGGTGGCGAAGGCGTCGGCCGCGAGCGACCCCGCGGTGCGCGGCATGTCCGGGAGGGTGGGGTAGTCCTCCAGGGGCAGCGTGAGCAGGGTGAACCGCGCGCTGCCGCAGGTGACCAGGACCCGGGTGCCGTCGGACTCGACGTCGACGGGCTCGGCGGGCAGGTTGCGCGCGATCTCGGCGAGCAGCCGGCCCGAGACCAGCACCGCCCCGGGCTCGCCGCCGGTGACCTCGACCTCGGCGCGGGCGGAGACCTCGTAGTCGAAGCCGGACAGCCGCAGCCCGGACTCCGCCCCCGGCAGGTCCAGGCGCATGCCCGCGAGGACCGGCACGGCCGGGCGGGCGGGCAGCGCGCGGGCGGTCCATGCCACGGCGTCGGCGAACGCGTCGCGGTCGACTCGGAACTTCATTGAGCCTCCTGGGGGTGCCGGCCGGGCGCGTCGGGAACCCGGGTCCCCGTCACCGTACCGATCGGCAGGGACATTCACCCCCCGTCCGCGGGCCGGCCACCGGGGTTGGCCTTGAGGGTCCATACGACGGTCATGGCGCCGGTGACCGTGCCGTCGGCGGTGCGCAGCTCGATCTCGACGGGGAACTCCGGGCGGGTCCCGGCGTCGAGTTCGGCGACGACCTCCTGAGCGGCGCGGCCGAGGCGGGCGTCGGCGATGACGTCGCCCATGGCCTTCTTGGCGTAGTGGATCTCGGCCGAGACCGCGAGGGGGACGGCGCGGTCGAGCTGGTCGCCGAAGGAGGCGATCACGATCGCCCCGGAGGCCGACTCCGCGAGGGTGAACATGGCACCGGCGTGCGGACCGCCGATGTGGTTGTGGTGTTCCTGCCGGTCGGGCAGGCGCAGCACCGCGTGCCCGTGGTCGAGCTCGACGAACTCCACGCCCAGTGTCCGCGCGAACGGCACCGCGGCGAGGAACCCCGACTTGACCAGTTCCGCCGTTTCGGCGTTCATCGTTGCCATGGACAGCATGTTACTCACGAGTAGCGTGCGCGATCCAGACCCGCGGGCACCACCACCGCACCCCCGCGTCCGGCCGCCCCCGCCCACCTGCCCCGATGTAGGCCAGGTCCGGACACGGCCATAAACGGCCGAATCACCCACGACACGGTCACCAGCGCTGATCATGGGAACGGAACGGACGCACGGGGCGTCCCATCCACGGATATCGGCCGGAGCGTTCCGGCCTGGAGGGGGCGGCGTGAAAAGGGGCTCGGTATACGGGGGCGGCCTCGCCGTGGGGCTGGCGCTCGGTGTGGCGCTGGGCCTCACCATGGAGAACCTCGTGGTCGGCATTGCACTCGGCGCGGGCATCGGCGTGGCCCTGGCCATTGGCTTCGCCGACCTGAAGCGCCGCTGACCGGCCACCCGCCGCACCGCGAGCCCTTCCCGGGCCCGGAGCACCGGCCGCTGACCGGCCACCGCCCGCACCGCGACCGCCTCACAAGCCCATAGCACCACCGTGCGCTAGTCTTGGACCTCAGCCGGAAGGCTGCCCCCCATGGAGGGTTCGCATAGTGGCCGAGTGCGATGGTCTTGAAAACCATAAGGCCCTTATTGGGTCTCGTGGGTTCGAATCCCACACCCTCCGCAATGAAACCCCCTCGAATCAGGCGGGTCCGTCCGGCGTCGCCATGATCTCCGTCAGGCGCCGCAGGACCGTGTTCTCCTCCCCCGGTGCCAGAGGGCGGGGGTCGACCGCGAACAGGCCCTCGGATGACCGGTGGTCGCGGACCACGATGGCGGGGTCGCCCTCTGCCAGGCGGCGGACCACGTCGTGCGCGGTGCGGCCGGTCGCGGCCGGGTCGACCCTGATCTCGCAGCGCACGATCGCGCGGCCCGCCTCGTCCGGGACGACCGCCGCGCTCAGGCCCGGGATGGACGCGACCCCGTCGCGCAGCGCCGCCATGCGCGTCCGCTGCTCCTCCGCCTCGGCCTGCCGGCCCGCCTCGGCCGCCGTGTACTCCTCCAGGGCGGCGACCAGGCCGGCGATGGTCTCCTTGCCGACCTTCATCGCCCGGGCCACCCCCCGGTACTGCATGCGGCACGCCGCCACCAGGTCGCTGCGGCCGCAGACGAAGCCCGACGCGGGGCCGCCGACCGCCTTGCCACCGCTGTAGACGACGAGGTCGCCGCCTGCCGCCGCGTAGGCCCGCAGGTCCTCCTCCGCCGCGGCGTCGATGATGAGCGGTACCCCTTTCCGCCGGGCCACAGCGGCGAACTCCGCAAGGGGCGGCACCCCCTTCTGCACGGCGTGGTGGGACCGCACGTAGAGCATCGCCGCCGTCTGCGCGCCGATCGCACCCTCCAGGTGGTCCGCTGTCACCGCGTTGGCGCTGCCCACCACCACGGGGCGGCCGCCCCCGAGCCGGACCATCTGGGTCACCGGCGCGCCGAAGTGCACCGCGTGGCCCAGCGGCAGCACGATCTCGTCGGGCAGCCCGCCCGCGTCGGGCAGCCGTTCGACCGCCGGCAGCGACGTGCCCGCGATGACCGCCGCCGTGCTGATGGCGATCCCCGCAGCCGCACCGCTGGTCGGGCAGCCCGCCTCGGTGCCCGTGGCCGCCGCGATACGCCGCCCGGCCGCCGTCATCAGGTCCTCGATGCGCACGTGCGCGCCCGCCGCCTCGGTCATGGCGGCGCTCACGCGGGGGCTGGGCAGGCTGCCTCCGAGCGCGGTCATCCTGCCGCTGGCGTTGACGACGGCGGCCACGCCGAGCCGCCGGTACACGTGCTCGTGCGGGTCGGTGGTGTCGGGCATGCGGTACCGCCTTCCTAGGAGGACAGGGGGAAGAAGACGCCGATGGCCATGGCGCCGAGGATCGCGCCCCCGGTGAGCGGCTTGCGCCACAGGTAGAAGATGAGGGCCCCGGCCGTCGCCCCGATGCCGATGGGGATCGACGCGGTGGCCGCGGCGATGATGATCAGCGGGCCGAGGTAGCGCCCCGCCGAGTTGCCGGCGCCCATCATGATGCCCGCGCCGAACGTGGAGGGGACCGCGGAGGAGTTGACGGTGTAGCGGCGGATGACGATCACCAGGGTGCCGATGGCGGCCCCCGCCACCGCCCCCACCACCAGGGACAGCCAGAAGTTCTCCAGCGGGAGGGTGATCCCGGCGCCCAGCAGCATGGCCGGCAGGCCCACCCCGATACCGGTCTGGATCGACCCGCCGATGTCGAGGATCCCCACCATCGGCCCCTCGATCACGCGCGCGACCAGGAACCCGATGCCGAACGCCGCCGCCGCGCCGTACCCGCCCCCCTCCATGCCCGCGCGCAGCAGCGCGACGACCGCGATCTCGTTGAAGATGCCCGTGCCGTAGACGTAGTAGAGGTGGGTCCCGGCGAAGACGCTGGCCGCCAGCGCCGCCACCAGCAGCGGGAACGTCCACTCCGCGTACCAGAACCCGGCGGGGGTGCCGCCGTCGCCGGCGCGGGCGTCGTCCGGGGCGCCGTCCGAGGTGTCGTCCGGGGTGCTCATCACTCGACCTCCGATCCGAGTGCCGTGTGCAGGCCGGCCAGCCAGCCGGGAACGGGGACCTCCATGTCCTGGAGGAGCTGGATGTCGATACCGCGGAAGAACGCGCTGAAGGCGAACAGCAGCACGACCGCCGTGGCCAGGACGCGCGTGACCCGGTTCCAGCCGCCGTCGTCGACGCCCTTGCCGACGAGGATGCCCAGCACGATCCCGGGCACCGCATTGCCCATGACGACGTGGGCGAGCCCGCCGAGCACCGTCGCCCAGGCGCCCGTGCGGCGCCCGGCGTCCATCGCCGCCATCCAGAAGAGGATCGGCATCACCGGGTTGATGAGCCATTCCGACGCCGGGATCAGCACGTCCGCGGCCACGGTCTGGAGCCCGGCGGGCACCGCGCTGACCGTCGAGTTCAGCGCCGTCACCAGCACGGCGCCGACCGCCGTGCCGCACACCGCCATGCGCCGGGGGTTGTGCAGCGTCTCGGCGACGCTGGGCCGACGCAGCAGCGCGATCGACGCGGCCCAGTGCGGGATGATCCGGTGGTCGACGTCGCCGGTCAGCGCGCCGGTGCCGACCGTCGACGCCCAGGAGTTGAAGACGAACCCGAAGCCGAAGGAGAAGTGCGCGACCGAGTCGTTCTCGCACGCGTTCAGTTCGCCCAGGGTGCGGAACGCGCCCATCCCCTGGACCGCGGGGGCGTGGAACATGCGGGCGACGCCGGCGCTGGCGCCGAAGCCCGCCAGGGCGCCGATGACGAGGGATTCGAGGAGGATGATGAGGAATTCACTCACGGGGGGCCGCTCCCATCTCGCACGCCGGCGGGTCAGCGCAGGTGCAGCAGGCGCTGGATCGGGGAGAGGTGTTCGTCGCTGACGGCGAACTCGACGTCGTCGAGGCGGAAGGCGGTCACGTGCACGGTGACGCTCACGACGAGGGCGAAGTCGCTCCGGGTGCGGGGGAGGAACAGGCCGAGGAAGCGCTCCGTGCGCCGTTCCTCTGTGGCGCGCACCAGGGCGATGTCACGGGGCTCGATGCGGATCGGCACCCCCGCGACCCGGTCGCGTACCCGGGCCTGCACCTGCGCCATGGCGGCGGCGAAGGCGCGCTCCCGGGTCGGGCCGGAGCCGCTGACCTCGACGGTCAGCTCCACGGCGGCCATCAGGCGTCCTCGCCGTGCACCAGCAGGTACTCGCGGGTGATGCGGTAGCCGAGCTCGTGCCGGTCGAGGAAGCCGAAACCGACGATCCGCTTGCCCGCGCGGATCGCGGTGACGCCCGCCTCGATCGTCCGCAGCCCGAACTCGACGTCGTAGCCGTACTTGACCTTGGCGGTGATCGCCCCGGCCCCTCCGCTGCCGCAGAAGCTGATCCCGAGGTCGGCTCCTTCCTTGTCCATGACGTCGCCGATCTTCATGTCGGCGCCGGGGCCGGGGATGAGGATGGCCTCGCCGCCCGCCTCGATCACCCCCGCGGCGACGTTGTGCCCGTTGCCCAGCCGGTCGCCGATGACGACCTTGATCCTGCCGGTCCTGCCGGTCTCGTCGGTCATTGCTTCATCTCCACGTGCTGCTCTTGGCGATCTGGAAGTGGATGGCGAAGAGGAGGACTTCGTCGTCGCCGGCGCCGGCGCGGCCGCTCCCGCGGGTGTGGTCGCCGAGGAGGGCGGTGACGGCGCCGCGCACGTCGTCGTCGATCTCGTCGAAGAACGAGGCGCTCACGGCCGGCAGCGGGGACGCGCCGCGCAGGCGCCGGACGAACCCGGCCGAGTGCGCGGCGAGCGCCATGGCCCTGCCCTCGTCGAACCGCGCCCCCAGGTCCTCGGCGGTGCGCTCCGCAGCGGCGAGGAACGCCCGCAGCTCCGCCGCCTCGCCGGTGCCGAGCGCCATGTCGGCACAGACGCGCCGGGCGGCCTCAGAGAGCGGGTACATGCACACCGCCCCGCACCGCGCCCACCGGGCGCACGATCCGCGTGGCGCGCAGGAGCGCCCCTGTGGAGTCGGTGAACACGTGCTCGGCCTCCTCCACCCGGAAGACGGTCAGATCGGCGGCGGCCCCGGCCCGCAGCACGCCGAGGTCGGGGCGGCCCAGCACGGCGGCCGGGGCGCGGGTGACGGCGGCGACGACCTCGTTCAGGGTGTAGCCGACCGCGAGGAGCTTGCCCATGGTCTCGGCGAGGCTGTGCACCGGCCCGTCGGCGTTCTCGCTGTGCAGGTCGGTGCTGACCGTGTCGGCGCGGAACCCCTCGGCCAGCGCCCGGCGTGCGACCTCGAAGGAGAAGCTCGCGCTCCCGTGGCCGACGTCGAAGCGGACCCCGCGCCTGCGTGCGTCGAGCACGCGGCCGGCCACCCGACCGCCATCGGTGAGGAGGCCGTCGCCCTTGCCGTGGAGGGCATGGGTGACGACGTCGCCGGAGCGGAGGTGGGCGGCGACCTCGCCGAGGGCCGGCGGGGCCTGGCCGACGTGGGCCATGACCGGCAGGCCGACGTCGTCGGCGAGCGCGCGGGCCCGCAGCAGGGGGGCGATGCCCTGGCCGCCGACCACGGAGCGGCTCATGCGGACCTTGATCCCGCGGATGCCGGGGTGGGCGTCGAGCAGCGCGCGGACGCGGCCGGGGTCGGCGGGCAACGGGCCGGCGAGCTCGCTCAGGCCCTGGGACAGCCCGGCCGGTGCGAGGTTGAGCCACGTCACCACCCGGGTCGTGGCGGCCTTGACGATGTCGCGGTGGAACGCCGGGTGTGTGTCGAGCCCGGTGCTGCCGGCGTCGGCGACGGTGGTGACCCCTTGGCCGACACCGATCGCGTCCACGTCGACCCCGAGGCCGGTGGCCGGGGTGTCGACGTGGACGTGCAGGTCGATGAAGCCGGGACCGACATGGCAGCCGGAGGCGTCGAGGACCGGGTGGCCGGTCCCGTCGAACGCTCCGGGCGCATCGACCGCCGCGATCCGCGGGCCGTCGACGAGCACGTCCATCGGGGCGTCGAGGCCACTGCCGGGGTCGAGGACGTGTCCGCCGCGCACCACCAGGGGGCGGACCGGACCGGGCACCGGCATGATGGACCTCCACCGTGCTCTACTGTTCCGTAGAATGAACCGGCATTCCGTAGAATGGACTACAAGGTAATTGAAGGGTGCGGCCGGGTCAATGAGTTCACGAACGCCCGATGGTTCCGACACCTCCGCCGGAAACTCCGTGGGCAAGACCGTCCGCGTCCTCGCGGCGCTGGGGCGGCTGGGCGGGTTCGGCCGGCTGACCGAGATCGCCGACGCCGCCGGCGTACCCAAGGCGAGCACGCACCGCATCCTGGCGACCCTGATCGCCGAGGGCTTCGTCACCGCCGACGGCACCCGGCGCTACGGCCCCGGCACCGGGCTGCGCGCGCTCGCCGCCAACATCGCGGCCAACGAGCAGCACGGGATCGAGGCCGTCCTCCAGCGGCTCCAGGCGCAGGTCGGCCACACCGTCCACCTGGCCGTGCCCAGCGGCGACCAGGCCACGATCACCTACGTGGCCGACGCCGGGCGCATCTTCCAGATCGCCTGGCACGTGGGGATGCGCCTGCCCCTCCACGCCACCGCTCTCGGCAAGGCGATCCTGGCCCACCTCGACCCGGACGAGACCGACGACATCATCGGCCGCACCGGCCTGCCGGCGCTGACGGAGCAGACGGTCACCGACCCGCTGCGGCTGCGCGCGCACCTGGCGCAGGTCCGCGAACGCGGGTACGCGGCCGACCACGGGGAGAGCGACGACGTGCTCTGCACGATCGCCGCCCCGGTGCTCTCGGACGAAGGGCGCCCGCTCGGCGCGGTATCGATCGCCGCCCTCGCGCCCCTCATCCCTCCGGGCGGGCTGGAGGGGCTGGCGCCGGCGGTACGCGAGGCGGCCGCGGACGTCGCCCGGCGGTCCTGACCGCCGCCGGGCTGACCGCCGCCGGGCCGGGCGCGGCCGGGCTCAGCGCGGCCAGGCGAACGCCTCGCCGACGGTGGCGGCGAGCTGGAGGTAGGCGTCGCGGGTGGCCGGCGCGAGCCGGTCGAGGTCGACCTCGGCCCCCTCTTCCAGGTGGGAGTCCCACGGGACGCGCACCACCGCGCGGCAGCGGCTGGCGAAGTGCTGCTCCAGCCGGTCCAGGTCGACGCTGCTCTTGCCGTCGGTGCGCACCATCGAGAGCACGACCACCGCGCCCCGCACCAGGTAGCCGTACTGGTGCGCCTCGAGCCAGTCGAGTGTGGCGCTGGCGCTGCGGGCGCCGTCGACCGAGGCGGAGCTGACCAGGACCACCTGGTCGGCCAGGCCCAGCACGCCGCGCATGGCGGAGTGCAGCAGCCCGGTCCCGCAGTCGGTCAGGCAGATCGAGTAGTAGTGCTCCAGGATCCGCGAGACCTCGCGGTAGTCGGCCTCGCTGAACGCCTCGGACACCGCGGGGTCGCGGTCGGAGGCGAGGATCTCCAGCCGTGAGGCGGCCTGGGAGGTGAAGCCGCGGATGTCGGCGTATCTGGAGATCGTGGCCTTCTCGTTGAGGAGGTCGCGGATGGTGGCCGCGGTCTCCAGCCGCACCTTGTCCGAGAGCGTGCCGCGGTCGGGGTTGGCGTCGACCGCCAGCACGCGGTCGCCGCGCAGCGACGCCAGCGTGGAGCCGAGCGCCACCGTCGTGGTGGTCTTGCCGACGCCGCCCTTGAGGCTGAGCACCGCCACCCGGTGGTGCCCGCCCGCCACGTGCGTGCTGGCCCGCGCGGTCAGCTCGCGGCGCCGGACCTCGGCCGCCGACTCACCGGGGTTGAACAGGCCGAACGTCGCGGAGTTGAGCGCCTTGCGCCAGCCCCGATGGTGGGTCGGGCGCTTGGTGTTGCTGACCAGCATGTCGGCGTTGAGCGCCTCGGAGGTCTCGGGGGCGCCCGGCCCGGCGACCGGCTGCTCCCCGGTGATGTGCACGCGGTACTGGAACGGTTGCCCCGGCTGCGGCGGGCCGCCGGCGAGCGGGTGCTGCGGGTGCTGGGGGGCGGGCGCCGGCGGGCGGGCGGCCTCCTGCGGCGCGCCCGGGTACGCCTGGCGGCCCCACCCCTGCGTGGGCTGCGCCGGAGGCTGCGGACCCGTGAAGCGCGGCGGTGCGCCGTCGCCCTGCGGCACCTGGTGCGGGCCGGGCCAGGTCTGCGGCTGCGGGGGCTGCGGCGGGGCCGGGTAGCGGTGGTCGGCCGCGGGTGCCGGCCGGTCCGGGGTGGCGGGCGGCTGCTGCGGGTACCACGCCTGCTGGGGGTGGGGCGCCGAAGGCCCCGGGAAGGACGGCGGCCCCTCGGGCGGGGGAGCGGCCGGGTACGTGGGCTCCTGGTAGGTGGTCTCCGGGTACGTGGTCTCCTGCGCGCCGGCTCCGCCGTCGAGCGGGGGGAGCTGCTCGGGCTCGGGGACGTCGTCGTCGAACCGGCCGGTGGGGGCGGGCGCGACGGGGCCCGCGCCGTTGCCGGAGTAGTGCGCGTCCGGGGCGGCGGGCGGCTGCTGGGGATACCACGCCTGCTGAGGCGCTGAAGGGTCCGGGTAGGACGGTGCCGTGGTCTCGGGGCCGTACTCACCCGTGGGCACCGACGGCGGCACCGAGGGGGGCACCGACCACTGCGCGTGCTCGGCACCAGGGGCGCCGTTGGGCGGCGCCGACCACTGCTCGTCGACCGGCGCGGCGTCGTACCGCACGCCGGGGTCGCCGTAGCCGCCCGCACCGCCGTGGGGTTCCTGCGGAGCCGCATCCGCGGCCCCATCGGAGCCCAGCCGGACGGTGCGCGGCTCGTCGTCATCGTCGTCGACCTGCGCCAGAGGAGGAGGCGGCGGGGCCCAGGGGTCGGCGGGCGCCGACGGGTCGGCCGGCTGCGGCGCCGGGGGCTGGGGAGCGGGGGCCGGCTGGGCGTCGTAGCCGGGCATCGCGTAGGGCGGGGGAGGTGGGACGTCGCCCAGTGCATAGGGCGGGGGCGGTGGGAAAGCGTCGTCGCCGAACCACTGGTCAGCCGGAGACAGGTCGGGCTGCTGCCCGGAGCCCGCCTCGGGGTCGCCGTCCCACGGACGCGTACCGGCATGCTCCGAACCGTCGTGCTCTCTCTGTGCCAACGCGGTTCTCCTCAAAACGCTTGCTCAGGTTCGCGGATGCCCTCGCGATTATCTCGCCTCCGTCAATAAAGATATGACCCCCACGCAAAGAGGGGCACCACCGACCGGCGGGGTTCTACAGCGGACTCGATTCCTCTTCCAAGCGGTGCAGCGCACCACCGACCGGCGGGGTTCTACAGCGGACTCGATTCCTCTTCCAAGCGGTGCAGCGCACCACCGACCGGCGGGGTTCTACAGCGGACTCGATTCCTCCCCAAGCGGCGCGGCGCACCACCCCCGGCGGCGAAGCGGCGTGCGGTCCCCGGGGTACCGTTCGCACCATGCACGCCATTGTGATCAGCGAACCCGGCACCGCCGACGTCCTGTCCTGGAGCGAGGTCCCCGACCCGGTCCCCGGCCCCGGCGAGGTCCTCGTCGATGTGGCCGCGACCGCCGTCAACAGGGCGGACATCGCTCAGCGCGAGGGGAACTACCCGCCGCCGCCCGGCGCATCGGAGTATCCCGGGCTGGAGTGCTCCGGCCGCATCGCCGCCCTGGGCCCCGGCGCCGAGGGCGCCGGCTGGGCGGTCGGCGACGAGGTCTGCGGCCTGCTGAGCGGCGGCGGCTACGCCGAGCGCGTGGCGGTCCCCGTCGGCCAGCTCCTGCGCGTCCCCTCGGGCGTGTCGCTCGTCGAGGCCGCCGCCCTGCCCGAGGCCGCCGCCACCGTGTGGTCCAACGTGTTCATGGTGGGCCGGCTCGGCTCCGGTGAGACCCTGCTCGTGCACGGCGGCGGCAGCGGGATCGGCACCTTCGCCATCCAGCTCGCGCACGCGCGCGGCAACCGGGTGATCGTCACGGCCGGGAGCCCCGAGAAGCTGGAGCGCTGCCGGGAGCTGGGCGCCGACGCCGGGATCGACTACCGGCAGGAGGACTTCGTCACCCGCGTGAAGGAGGAGACCGGCGGCGCGGGCGCCGACGTGATCCTCGACATCATGGGCGGCTCGCACCTGGACCGCAACGTGCGCTCGCTGGCCGTCGGCGGGCGGCTGACGATCATCGGCCTGATGGGCGGGCGCAAGGCCGAGCTGGACCTCGGCCGGATGCTCGTGAAGCGGCTGTCCGTGCACGCCACGACGCTGCGCTCGCGCCCACTCGACGAGAAGGCGGCGATCGTCGCCGGTGTGGCCGAGCACGTGTGGCCACTCGTGGACGAGGGGGTGATCCGGCCTATCGTGGATCAGACGATCTCTTTGCCGCAGGCGGCCGACGCACACCGCATCATGGAGTCGAGCACGCACGTCGGCAAGATCGTGCTCTCCGTCTGACAACGCCGGGATACGCAACGCCTCAAGGTGAGGGTTTGATGAGCAACGGACCGAACGAAGAAGAGCAGCCGCACGTCCTGATCGTGGGCCCCGGCGGCTCCGTGGGCGCAGGGCAGGGCGAGGAGGGCGACGAGGAGAACGCCGAGCGCCCCCTCAGCGAGATGGTGGAGCAGCCCGCCAAGGTCATGCGCATCGGCAGCATGATCCGCCAGCTGCTGGAGGAGGTGAAGGCCGCCCCCCTCGACGAGGCCAGCCGCGCCCGGCTCAAGGAGATCCACACCAACTCCATCAAGGAGCTGGAGGACGGCCTGGCCCCGGAGCTGACGGAGGAGCTGGAGCGGCTGACCCTGCCCTTCGCCGAGGGCGGCACCCCCAGCGACGCCGAGCTGCGGATCGCACAGGCGCAGCTGGTGGGCTGGCTGGAGGGGCTGTTCCACGGCATCCAGACCACCCTGTTCGCCCAGCAGATGGCGGCGCGCGCGCAGCTGGAGAACATGCGCAAGGCGCTGCCGCCCGGGCTGGGCAACGGCGGCGACCAGGACCAGGAGCGCTCCGGATCGGGCCCCTACCTGTAGGTCCGGCCGGGAAGGTCACGAAAAGAGCCGGGGCGGAACGCGATCGTTCCGCCCCGGCCTCGTGTCCGGTCCCCCGGCCTAGGCGTTCACCGGCTCCAGGACGTCGCGCCCCACGAAGGGCCGCAGCGCCTCGGGCACCACGACCGAGCCGTCGGCCTGCTGGTGGTTCTCCAGCAGGGCGACGATCCAGCGGGTGGTGGCCAGCGTGCCATTGAGGGTGGCCGCGAAGCGCGGCTTGCCGTCGTCGCCGCGGTAGCGGATGTTGAGCCGCCGCGCCTGGAAGTCGGTGCAGTTGGAGGTGGAGGTCAGCTCGCGGTAGCGGCCCTGGGTGGGCACCCACGCCTCGCAGTCGTACTTGCGCGCGGCGCTCGCGCCGAGGTCGCCCCCGGCGACGTCGATCACCCGGTAGGGGAGCTCCAGCCGGTCGAGCATCTCGCGCTCCCAGGCCAGCAGCCGCAGGTGCTCCTCGTGCGCGTCCTCGGGCCGGGTGTACACGAACATCTCGACCTTGTTGAACTGGTGCACGCGGATGATCCCGCGGGTGTCCTTGCCGTAGGACCCGGCCTCGCGGCGGAAGCAGGTGGACCAGCCCGCATAGCGGCTGGGCAGCGCTGCGGCCGGCAGGATCTCGCCCGCGTGGTAGCCGGCGAGCGGGACCTCGGAGGTGCCCACCAGGTAGAGGTCGTCGGCCGGCAGCCGGTACACCTCGTCGGCGTGCGCGCCGAGGAACCCGGTGCCCTCCATGGTCTCGGGCTTGACCAGGACCGGCGGGATCATCGGGGTGAACCCGTTGGCGGCGGCCTGCTGCATGGCCATGTTGAGCAGCCCGAGTTCGAGCATGGCACCGACACCGGTGAGGAAGTAGAAGCGGGCGCCGGAGACCTTGGCGCCGCGGTCGGTGTCGATGGCGCCGAGCATCTCGCCCAGCTCCAGGTGGTCGCGCGGGGTGAAGTCGAACTCCCGGGGGGTGCCGACGCTGTCGAGGACGGTGAAGTCGTCGACGCCGCCCTCGGGTGCGCCCTCCTCGACCAGGTTGGCCACGCCGGACAGCGCGGAGTCGAGTTCGGCCCCCAGCCGGTCGGCCTCGGCCTCGGCCTCCTTGACCTCCGCGGCCAGGCTCTTGGCCGTGGTGAGCAGCTCCTCACGCTCCCCGGGCGACGCCGCGGAGACGGACTTGCCGACGCTCTTCTGCTCGGCGCGCAGGGACTCGAAGCGCGACAGGGCGGAGCGGCGGCGGGAGTCGAGGTCGAGCAGGCGGTCGGCGACGGAGTCGTCTTCGCCGCGGGCCCGCTGCGAGGCGCGGAGTCGGTCGGGGTCGTCTCGGAGAGCTCGGAGGTCGATCACGTGAGCAGGTTACCGGGCCCGGGCTGCCACCACACATCGGTTTCGCCCCGGTCCCGCCGCTCGGCCCTCAGGCGATCTCGCCCCGGCGGATGCGCTCGAGCCACAGCGCGGCCTCGTGGAAGTCGGCGTTGGTGGTGCCGTGGGACGGCATGAACGGGGTGAACTCGGTGTCGGAGCCCGCCCGCGGATAACTGCCGAGGAACCGCACGTCCTTGCAGATGCGCCGCAGCCCCATCAGCGCCTCGCCCAGGCGGGCGTCGGCGACGTGGCCCACCGCGTCCAGGCAGAAGCAGTAGCGGCCCAGGCCGTCGCCGGTGGGCCGGGACTCCAGCCGGACCAGGTTGACGCCGCGCACGGCGAACTGGTTGAGCAGCTCCACCAGCGCGCCGGGGTGGTCGTCGCTGAGGAACGCCACCAGGGACGTCCGGTCGGCGCCGGTGGGGGCGGGCAACGGGCCGGGGCGCACCATGCGGATGAAGCGCGTGGCCGCGTCGGGGCGGTCGCCGATGCCCTCGACCAGCGCGGTGAGCCCGTAGCGCTCGCCCGCGATGGGCGCGGCGATCGCGGCGTCGTAGGGCGCCCCCGGCTCGGCGACCGCCTGGGCGGCGGCGGCCGTGGAGGACACGGTGAACGTCTCGGCGTCGCCCAGGTGGCGGGCCACCCAGCCGCGGCACTGCGCCAGGGCGTGGGGGTGGGTGGCGACCCGCTTGACGTCGGCGAGCCCGGTGCCCTCGCGGGCGAACAGCGTGAACTGCACGGGGACCGCGACCTCGGCGTCGATGAGCAGCGGCTCGCCGCTGATCAGCTCGGCGATGGTGGCGGGCACCCCGCCCTCGACGGAGTTCTCCAGCGGCACCACGCCGCCCTCGACCTCGCCCGAGCGCACGGCGGCGAACACCGCGTCGACACCGGTGCAGGGGACGAACGACGCGGCCGGGGCTCCGGGCTCCAGAGCGCGCAGGGCCGCTTCGGTGAAGGTCCCCTCAGGGCCGAGATAGGCGTAACGGTTCGGCATATGCAGAGGCTATCCGCAGATCACCCGGGCGGGGGCCACCCACGCGCCGCGCCGCGAAGCCCCGGGAGGCACGCATAGCGGTTCGGCATATCCAGCAGGTTATCCGCTGATCACCCGGGCGGGGGCCACCCCGCGCCAGTGCCGCACCGCGCGCCGCTCCCGGCTCACGCCGTCTCCGTGACCTCGCCCCGGCGCGGCTCGGGGGGCTCCCCGCCCACGGGGCGCACCGGCGGCTCGCCGCTCTCGGGGTCGGGGGCGCCGGAGTGGGCGGCGCGCGCCGCCCCGGTGTCGCCGGGGCCCTGGCCGAGCCGGGCCGCGCGCATGGCGCGGTACTCCTCGGGGGAGAGCGCCTCGTAGGCGCGCCCGGCCTCGATGATCTTGGCGTAGGTGCGTGATTCGGACCGCCCGTTGATGGAGGTGACCACGACACCGTCGCCGGCGGAGTTGAGCATGGCGAGGGAGAACGACCGGGCCCCGCCCATCTCCTCCAGGGCGTCGTAGCGGACCACCGCCACGTCACGGATGGCCCGCACGTCGAACCCGCTGGTGTCGGGGAGCATGCGCTGGATGAGTTCGCGGCAGTCCTCGATCGCCTGCCGGGTCCGCAGCAGCGCGTACCCGCCGAGGGCCACCCCGCTCACACCGGTCAGCACGCCGAGCACGGCCAGAAAGATAGTCAACACAAGAAGCGAGACTAATCGCTACCCGGTGTTTCCGTAGAACTACTCCACGTGTTTCTTGGGCCTGCTTTGCACGATTTTCCGGGATACCGACCTTGCCGTGACACGCGCATTGTCCCGGAGGCCGCGCAGCCGCCGGGCCAGGGCCGGGCGCAGCTCGCGGGCGGCAAGGGCGCGGCCGACGTCGGTGAACTGGCGCGCCCGGTGCAGCTGGGCGCGCAGGTCGGTGCCGGTGGCGCGGTGCTCCAGCGGCACCTCGACCTCGACCACCCGGAAGCCGCGATGCAGGACGTCGATGGTCAGGCCGGTCTCGACCCCGAAGCCGGGGGCGAGCGGGCGCGCGGTCTCGAAGGCCGCGCGGGTGATGCAGCGCTGGCCGTTGAGCGGCTGCTCGGGCTCCCACCCGGTGGTGCGCCGAATGCCGTCACGCGCGAGCCGCACGACGAAGCCGTGGCCGCCCAGGCGCATGCGGGTGGCCGGGAAGAGGGCGATGGACATGTCGGCGTCGCCGGAGCACACCGGGTCGATCAGCGGGGCCGCCCCCGATGCCGACACACCGAGGTCGGCGTCCAGGAACAGCAGGTGGCGGTGGGGCACCGCGGCCCCGGGGGTCGCGGCGGCCTCGTGCTCCTCGATGAGCCGGACGCCTTCGGCGCCGGTCTCCATCGCGGCGCCCTTGCCGCGGTTGCGGGCGTGGCGCAGGACGCGCGCGCCGGCCGCGGCGGCGGCGTCGGCGGTGCGGTCGGCGGAGCCGTCGTCGACGACGAGGACGAGGTCGACGCTGGGCAGCCCCCGCGCCGCGGCGACGGTCGCCGAGACGCGGTCCTGCTCGTCCTTTGCCGCGATGACGACCGCGACGCGCGGGGCGGCGCCGTCGGCCATCAGCCGGACGCGTTCGAGCCGGCCGCCATGGGAAGGTCGTCGGTCGAGTCGCGGATGGTGAAGACGGCGTTGAGCCCGGTGACTTCCAGGATCTTCAGTACCGCGGGCTTGGGTGCGACCAGTTCGAGGTCGCCGCCCTCGGCCCGCACGCGCTTCATGGCCGACAGCAGCACGCTCATGCCGGTGGAATCGCAGAATTCCACCCGCGACATGTCGACGACGAGACGGCGTGCGCCGTCGTCGACCGCGTTGACGAGCCCGCTCTGTAGCTGCGGTGCGGTATAGAGGTCGATCTCACCGCGTACGGTGACCACCGCGCAATCGGCATGAGATCGACTTGAGATCTTCAGCTCCACAGTCGTGACTGTAGCGGTCGCGGGGTCGGCTGGCCACTTCGTCAGCGGTGTTTCGCCATATCGACCGCGATCCGAAGATTAGAAAGCGCCGAACCTGGGAACTCGCACCGCCGAGCGGTACCCACAGCCCCCAGACGGCTAGAAAGCGCCGAACCTGGGAACCTCACACCGCCGAGCGGTACCCACAACCCCCAGACGGCCGGAAAGCGCCGAACCTGGGAACCCCTCGTCCCCGGGTTCCTCCTTCTCGAGGACGACCTCCAGCACCGCCCATACGGTGGTGACCCGGTCGTCGACCTCGGTCCCCCACTTCGCGGCGATGTGCTGGACGATGCCCAGCCCGCGGCCGCCCAGAGCGGACAGCGACGGCCGGGCGATGCGCGGCAGGGTCTCGGCGCCGCCGTCGCGCACCGATATCTCCAGCCATCCGCTCCCGGTGCCGCCGGCGTCGCGGCCGACCTCCCAGGAGACCTGCACCGAGCCGGGCGGGAACGGTTCGGGCAGGGGAGCGGCATGGCGGAGGGCGTTGCTCAGCAACTCGCTCAGGACCAGTGCGGCGTCGTTGACCTTGGTCGCATCGAGATTGCAGGCGCGCAGGTCGGTACAGAGATGCCGGCGCGCGCTGGTCACGCTCGACGGCGCGTGCGGCAGCAGTACGGCCCTCGGCACGTCCGATCTCCTCCTTCCTCTGCGCCTCGGCGCGGTGTCGTCCGGCGGTACCGCCCTCGACACCGCCACGGCCGAAATGCCCCGTTCGGTCCGGCTGGAAACACCCCATGACCCGCGAACTACGGCGTTGTGCCTAATCAGCCTCATTGTCCGGTGTCGCGGAGTCCGGATCCGGCCGCGCACCAGCAGAATCCGCTCCGGAGACGTCCGCCCTGTGTAACGTGAATCTCATTCGCGTCCCACACCGGTCGCGGGGGTGCGCCGTCACCTCGCCGCCCTGTGCGCGCGCCAGGCGCCGCACGATGTAGAGCCCCAGGCCGATCCCGCCGAACCTGCGGCGGTCGCCGGCCTCCCCCTGCACGAACCGGCCGAAGATCCGCTCCTCGTCACCGGCCGGGATCCCGATCCCCTCGTCCTCGACCGTGACCACGACCAGGTCGGTGGCGACGGCCGCGCGCACCACGATGTGCCCGCCCTCGGGCGAGTACTTGAACGCGTTCTCCAGCAGCTGGCCGATGACGACGTCGGTCGCCACCGGGTCGCCGATGACCGGAGGCAGCGCGTCGGCCACCTCCAGTACCAGCGTATGCCGGGGGGAGAACGGCCGGAACACGGTCGCGGTGTCGTGCAGGAGGCGCGCGAGGTCGAAGGGCCGGTTGCCGGTCGTGAACTCCGCGCCGACCGCGTCGGAGCCGAGCAAAAGGTTTTCCACCAGATGCGCAAGCGTCGCCGAGCGCTCGGCGATGGTCGCGATCGCCGCCTTGCGCGCACCCTCGTCGAGCTGGTCCCAGCGCTGCACCAGCGTCGTGGCGAACCCCTGGACGACCGTGATGGGCGTGCGCAGCTCGTGCCCCGCCGTGGCCAGGAAGAGGTCCTTCGCCTCCTCCAGCGCCTTGGCCTCGCTGATGTCGCGGAAGTCGACGACCCGCTCCCCGGTCTCGGGGATGTCGGTGATGAGGATCTCCAGCCACCGGCCGCCTTCGAGCCGGTGGCGGACGTTCTCGCCCTGGCGCGCGGGCAGCGGGAAGGGCGGCGGGCGCCCGACGACCTCGGAGATGGAGTACCCGGTCAGCTCGGCGGCCGACCGGTTCCACTTGCGCACCCGGCCGTTGCGCCCCAGCACCGCGATGCCGTCGGCGCTGGAGTCGACGACGGCGTGCTCGTGCGCGCGCTGGCGGACGATCTCCTGGTAGGCCATGGAGTTGCCGATGGCCACCCCCGCGTGCGCGGCGAGCAGCTCCAGCAGTTCCAGCTCGACATGGCCCACCCTGCGTCTGCTGTAGAGGGCGTAGAGCGCCCCGTAGGGGCGGCCCTGCACATTGGAGACGCCCAGCGCGATGGTGTGCAGCCCCTCCAGGTCCGCCCAGATCAGATCGTCGAGGCTGCGGGTGTCGTCGGTGGCCAGCAGCACGGTCTTGCCGCTGCGCAGCAGCTCGCCGAAGAGGCTGGAGTCCAGCGGGGCGCTGAACCCGCGCAGGTGGTCCGAGAGCCGGGTGAGGCTGACCAGGCGCAGGCGGTCGTCCTCGATGAGGACGAACCCGCCGGCGTCGGCACCGGTCAGCTCGGTCAGGCTGTGGGCGATCCGGTCCAGGACCGCGCCCAGGTCGAGGTCGGCGTTGATGTCGGCGACGACGTCGGTGAGCCGCCGCACGAGCCGCGCCCGCTCCGTCATGTGCGACCGGACCGACCCCGCGTCCTCGTAGGCGTGGTAGACCGCCACCCATCCGGCCACCGCGCCGTCGCGGTCGGGCAGGCAGCTGGTGTCGACCCGGACGTCGACGAGCGAGCCGTCGCGGCGCAGCCTGCGGGTGACGATGGACAGCGGCCCGCCGGCCCGCACGCGCTCCAGGACCGCATGGTGCTCGGCGGTCAGCTCGTCGGGGACGATCGGCGTGGCCGCACCCACCACTTCCGCGGCGGTCCAGCCGAACATCCGCTCGGCCGCCGGGTTCCACTGCACGACGCGCAGCTCGGCGTCCATGGCCACGATGGCGTCGGCCGAGAACGCGAGGACGGCGTCGGCGCTGAGGGGTGCACGGTCGGGGGCCACGTCGTCATAGTGCCACCCGCGGGCGGCTCCGCGGCCGGCCTTTGCGGAAAAGCGGGGTGCGCGAGCGGGCACCCGCGCCGGTCTCACACGACCTGCGGCGGAGCACCGTTCTCGCTCGTCATCTCGCCGCCCGAAAGCGCCCACGCCTGCATGCCGCCGGCGACGTTGGCCGCCCGCCATCCGGCGTCGTTGAGCGCCGCCACGGCCTGCGCGGAGCGCCCGCCCACGCGGCAGACGACGTAGACCTGGCGGTCGCGCGGCACCTCAGCGGCGCGCTGCGCCAGCTGGCCCAGCGGGATGTGCACGGCGTGCGGAGCGTGCCCGGCCTGCCACTCGTCGGCCTCCCGCACGTCGAGCAGGAAGCCGTCGGCCGGAACCGTGCTGACCTCCACGACCGGCACATTGTCTCCGTACATCCACACTCCCTCGGTGGTACTTCCGGCTTTGCGCACCTACATGGCTTTGCGTACCCAAGAAATAACGGGGTGGAGCCGGGATGGAACCGCGGCGGTCTCCCCCGCGTCGAACAGGGTATGCGCAAGGACGACCGATCGACCGCGCTGGTCCGACTCGCCTCGCTCGCGGCCCTGGGGTTCCTGGCCGCAGGGTGTGGCGGCGGAGGCACCGCGGTATCGACACCAGAGGACGAACCGGCCCCTGCCCCCGAAACCGAACTGACCATCACCGTCTCCACCGAGGAGGACGGCGCCGCTTCCGACGCCCCCTCCGATGCCCCGTCGAGCTCCCCGTCCGACGGCGCCGCAGAAGAGTGGACGCTGACCTGCTCACCCGCCGGCGGCGACCACCCCGACCCCGAGACCGCCTGCGCCGACCTGGAGGAGGCGGGAGCCGAGCCGTTCGCGGAGGTCTCCGCCGACCAGATGTGCACCCACATCTTCGGCGGCCCTGAGGTCGCGACCGTCTCCGGCCACGTCGGCGACACCGAGATCGACACCGAGTTCAGCAAGAGCGGCGGCTGCGAGATCGCCCGCTATGAGGACATGGGGGCGGTCCTGACCCCGTAGCCCCTGGGTTCCGGCCCCGGCCCCCTCAACGACGAAGGTCCTGGCTCCTTGAGGTAACCTCAAGGAGCCAGGACCCCTGTGTGTGGGCGAGGAGGGATTTGAACCCTCACATCCTTTCGGACACACGGACCTGAACCGTGCGCGTCTACCGTTCCGCCACCCGCCCGAGTGACATATATCTGGATGTGCCTGCCAGGTCAGATGGTCCGGATATCCGGTCGTTCGCCTGGCGACGGAAGTAAGGCTAGCACGGTCACAACACCGGTCGCGCACCCTTTTCCTCCTGGCCGGACGCAGCTCGTGAAACCAAGGACACGATTACCCGGTTACGATCGTCAGTACATCGGGAGTGAAGTAAGGGAGGTACCTCGTGGGAGTGCTCCAACGCTTCGAGCGCAGGCTTGAAGGCATGATCGAAGGCACCTTCGCGCGGGCCTTCAAGTCGGAGCTACAGCCCGTCGAGATCGCCAGCGCGGTACAGCGAGAGATGGACGAGCGAGCGGCCATCGTCGCCCAGGGGCGGACCCTGGTGCCCAACGACTTCGTCGTCGAGCTTTCCAGTGACGACAAGGAGCGGCTGGACGTCCTGGCCGACAGCATCGGGCAGGAGCTCGCCAAACTGGCGCGCGACTACGCTACGGAGCAGGGGTACTCCTTCGTCGGTCCGGTCCGTGTCCACTTCAAGGCCCAGGACGACCTCCAGACCGGGCGGTTCCGGATCCGCTCGGGGGTCATCCGCGGCACCACCGTCGAGAGCGGCGAGATCCGTCAGCCGGTCAGCGACCAGCCGCGGGAGTCGCTCTCCCCCGGCCGCCCCCGGCTGCTGATCTCCCCCGGCGGCGCAGCCGTCGAGGGCAGCATCGCCGGCCAGGGCCAGCAGCAGTCCTTTGAATTGAACACGCCGGTGACTCTGCTGGGGCGGGGCACCGACTGCGACCTCCGGCTGGTGGACAACGGCGTCTCCCGGCACCACGCCGAGATCCGCGTGGAGGACGAAGAGGCCACCCTGATCGACCTGGGGTCGACCAACGGCACCTTCGTCAACGGACAGCAGGTCAAGCGGGCCCGCCTCGTCGACGGCACCCGCATGAGCCTCGGCCGCACGACCATGACCTTCCGCCGCGACTGAGCCGGGCCGGACACGGCCCGAAACGGCCCCGTCCGGCCCGCAACCAAATCCGTTCCCGTTGCGTCTCACGGGAAGTCCGGACCCTACCCAGGGCTCCGGTGGCGAAGCCCCCTCCGACCGAGCACAATGACCCCCCTCCATTGAGTTCGCTGGGCTTTTCCGCCACGATCTCCTAAGGTTCGACGCCGAGAAGACGCGGTGGCGGCGCCGATGATCGCCACCCCGCCGGAACACGACAGGGGCTGAAGAGCAGTTCAATGTCCGACTTGACCCTCATGCTGATCAAGATCACGTTCCTCGGGGTGCTGTGGCTGTTCGTGATCATGGCGGTCGGAGTGATCCGCACCGACCTGCTCGGTCCCGTGTCCTCCAAGTCCAAACGGAAGAAGCGCGCTGAGCCCCGCCGTGCCCCCGAGGCCCCCAAGGCCCCCCGCGGCCGCCGCAACGAGCCCCGCTCCCTCGTCGTGACCCAGGGCCCCCTCACCGGGACCACCCTCAACCTCTCCTCCCAGCCCATCGTCATCGGCCGTGCCAAGGACGCCACGCTGGTGATCAACGACGACTACGCCTCCGGCCGCCACGCCCGCATCTTCTCCGACGGCGGCCAGTGGGTCGTGGAGGACCTCGGCTCGACCAACGGCACCTACCTCGGTCAGCAGCGGCTGACCCGACCCCAGCCCATCACGGTGGGGCAGCCCGTCCGCATCGGCAAAACCGTCCTGGAACTGCGCAAATGACAATCGCTCTCCGATACGCCGCGTACTCCGACGTAGGCTGCCTCCGCGAAGGCAACGAAGACTCCGCCTACGCCGGCCCGTACCTCCTCGCGGTCGCCGACGGGATGGGCGGGCATGCCGGCGGCGAGATCGCCAGCGCCATCGCGATCTCGACCCTCATGCCCCTCGACGAGGACGTTCCCAGCGCCGAGCAGATGGCCGGCTCCCTCCAGCAGGCCGTGGAACAGGCCAACGGCACCCTCTCCCAGCGGGTCCGCGAGGAGCCCCGCCTGGAGAACATGGGCACCACCCTGACCGCCATGCTGTGGTCGGGGGCGCGGGTCGCCATGATCCACATCGGCGACTCCCGCGCCTACCTGCTGCGGGGCGAGGAGTTCGGCCAGATCACCCACGACCACACCCTGGTGCAGACCCTCGTCGACGAGGGCAAGATCACCGAGGAGGAGGTCGCCACCCACCCGCAGCGGTCCCTGCTGCTGCGCGCGCTCGACGGCCGCAGCCAGGTCGACCCCGACATCTCCATCAGCGAGGCCAAGGTCGGCGACCGCTACCTCCTGTGCTCCGACGGCCTGTCCGGCGTGGTGAGCAAGGAGACCATCCGCGAGACGCTCGAGACCGAGCGCAGCGTCGACGCGGTCGCCCGGCGGCTGATCGACCTCGCCAACCGGGGCGGCGGCCCCGACAACATCACCGCGGTCGTGGCCGATGTCATCGAGACCGCCACCGACCCACAGGGGCCGACCCAAGAGCCCACTGTGGTCGGCGCCGCCGACCAGCGCCGCGAGCCCCTGATGACCCCCGACACCCCGGCGGGGCGCGCTCAGGGGCTCAACCGTCCCGGGGGCGGCGACACCGCCGAGATGGACCGGATCCCCGCGTTCACCCGCGGCCCCGACCCCGACCCCGACCCCGACGACGAGCCCGAGGCCCGCACCCGGCGCTGGTGGCCGATGGTCGTGACCTTCCTGGTCATCGTCGCGGTCGTCGCCGGTGTCGGCTACTACTTCGGCTCGCGGTACCTGAGCTCCCAGTACTTCATCGGCCCCTCGGAGAACGGCGAGAGCGTCGCCGTCTACCAGGGCATCAACACCGACGTCGCCGGATACAGCCTCGCCACCCAGGTCGAGGACACCCGCATCCCCATGGACGGCCTGCCCGAAACCGCGCGCACCGCCGTGACGGCCACCATCCCGCTCGGCGGCCTCGACGAAGCCGAGGAGCGCGTGGCCGACCTCCGCGGCCAAGCCGACACCTGCGCCGCCGACCCCGACTCGTGCGGCATGCCGGGCGGCTCCGGCGGGGACACCCCCGCGGGCGGTTCCGGCCAGGAGTCCCCCGCCGGCAGCACCCGCCAAGAGCCCGCCAACCAGCAGAACGGCGCCGGCACCCCCGCAGCCGCCCCAGAGACCAATGGAGGGGAGTAGATGAGCGAGGCCCCCACAGCGCTGCCACCGGTCAAGCGGCGCAACGCCGAACTCGTGATGACGCTGTTCGCAGTGGGCATCACGCTGTTCGCGATGATCGAGGCCGGACTCACCCGCAACGGCGAGATGCCGCCCAGCCTCTTCGTCTACGCCGTCCTCTTCGGCGGCCTCGCCCTCCTCGCCCACTTCTTCATCCGCTTCTTCGCCCCCTGGTCGGACCCGCTGCTGCTGCCGGTCGCCACACTGCTCAACGGGCTCGGCATCGCGATGCTGTGGCGCCTGTACGAGGCCACCGGCGACACCGAGGGCGGCAGCGCGATGAGCCAGCTCATCCTGACCGCCGCGAGCATGGCGGTCTTCGCCGCCCTCGTCTTCTTCCTCAAGGAACCGCGCACCCTCCAGCGCTACCCCTACATCATGGCCGTGGGCGCGGTCGTGCTCCTGCTGATGCCGCTGATCCCCGGCCTGGGCATGACCGTCAACGGCGCCCGCCAGTGGGTCAACCTGGGCGTCACCACGCTCCAGCCCTCGGAGTTCGCCAAGATCGCCCTGGTCATCTTCCTGGCCGGGTACATGGTCACCAAGCGCGACGTGCTCTCGCTGGCGAGCAAGCAGATCAAGGTCGGCGGGTTCAAGGTCCTGGACCTGCCGCGCGCCCGCGACATGGCGCCGATGGCGGTCATGTGGGGCTTCTGCATCATCGTGCTCGTCATCCTGATGAACGACCTGGGCACCTCGCTGCTGCTGTTCGGCACGTTCCTCGCGATGATCTACGTCGCCACCCAGCGCTCGTCCTGGATCCTCATCGGGCTCACCGCGTTCTTCGGCGCCTGCGCCGTGCTGTACCCCTTCGTGCCGCACTTCCGCGTCCGCATGGTCACCTGGCTCGACGCCTTCCGCCCGGACGTGTACTGCACCGACGAGTTCCTCAACGACCCCGAGGCGTTCTGCCAGACCCTCGGCAACAGCCAGCAGCTCGTGCAGGGCCTGTTCGCCATGGCCCAGGGCGGGATGACCGGCGCGGGCATGGGCGGCGGCAAGCCCGCCTACGTGCCCGAGGTGCAGAACGACTTCATCTTCTCGGCGTTCGGTGAAGAGCTGGGCCTGACCGGCATCATGGTGATGCTGATGGCGCTGGCGCTGCTCGTCGAGCGCGGCATGCGCATCGCGCTCGCCTCCAAGGAGCTCTTCATCAAGATGTTCGCCTCGGGGATCTCCTTCCTGCTGGCGTTCCAGACCTTCGTCGTCATCGGCGGCGTCACCCGGGTCATCCCGATGACCGGCGCCACCATCCCCTTCGTCGCGAAGGGCGGCTCGGCCCTCTTGTCGAGCTGGATCATGCTCGCCCTGCTGATGCGGATGAGCAACAACGCACGCAAGCCCGCGCCGCAGGCCATCCAGGACGAAGGCGCAACCCAGGTGATCTCACGATGAACAAACCCATCCGCCGGCTCTCGGTCTTCGCGCTGGCTCTGTTCGGCGTGCTCCTGCTCAACGTCACGTGGATCCAGGCGTTCCAGGCCGATTCGCTGCGCGAGCACGACTACAACCGGCGGCAGTTCGTCGACAGCCTGAACCAGGCGCGCGGCGCGATCCTCGTGGGCAGTGAGGAGATCGCCTGGTCCGAGCCCGTGGGCGGCGACAGCGACCAGTACCAGCGCCAGTACGAGGCCGGGGAGCTCTACGCCCCGGTCACCGGGGCCTTCCGGGCCGGCAGCTCCACCGGGATCGAGCAGAGCGAGAACAACCTGCTCAACGGCAGCGACGAGCGCCTGGCCGTCGGCAACTTCCTCGACACCCTCACCGGCGAGGAGCAGCAGGGCGCCAGCGTCCAGCTGACCATCGACCCCGATGCCCAGCAGGCGGCGATGGACGGGTTCAACGAGCTCGGCAAGAACGGGGCCGCGGTCGCCCTCGACCCCTCCACCGGCGCGATCCTCGCCTCCTACTCCAACCCCACTTTCGACCCCAACTCGGTCGCGAGCGTCACCGACACCACCGCTGCGGGCGAGGCCTGGACCGACCTGGAGACCGACGAGCAGCAGCCGCTGCTCAACCGGGGCCTCAACGAGCGCTACCCCCCGGGCTCCACCTTCAAGGTGATCACCGCCGCGGCCGCGCTGGAGGGGGGCGCGACCCCCGATTCCACCATCGACGCCCCGGCCACGCTGGACCTCGGCGCCCCGCTGCCCAACGCCTGGGGCGGCCCCTGCAACGGCGGCGCCCCCGACTCCCTCGCCCACTCCATCGAGCAGTCCTGCAACACCTCGATGGCCAACTGGGCGATCGAGGTGGGCGGCCAGGCGCTGAGCGACCAGGCCGAGGGGTTCGGGTTCAACACCGAGATCCCCGCCACCCCGCTGCCGGTCACCGAGAGCCTGGCCCCCGTCGAGACCGACCGCAACATCCTGGGGCGCGCGGGCATCGGGCAGTCCAACGTCGAGGCCACCCCGTTGCAGATGGCCATGGTCGCCGGGGGCATCGCCAACGGCGGCGACGTCATGACCCCCTACCTCGTCGAATCCGTCCTCGCCTCGGACCTCTCCGAGATCGAGTCGGCCAGCCCCGAGGTCCTGTCCACCGCGGTCAGCTCGTCGGTCGCCGATGACCTGACCGAGATGATGATCCGGGTCACCGAGGGCGCCGACGCGTCGGGGGACAGCGCCCGCATCGACGGCATCCAGGTCGCCGGCAAGACCGGTACTGCGGAGACCGACTCCGGCCCCACCCACAACTGGTTCATCTCCTTCGCACCCGCCGACGACCCCCAGATCGCCGTCGCGGTCGTCATCGAGAACGGCGGCGGCAGTGGCGGTACCCTGGCTGCGCCCATCGCAACGCGGATGATGGAAGCCGTGATCAACGAGTGAGCGACAACGACGAAGGCGCCCAGGGCCCAGCCGGGCCCGGAGACCTCGCCGGAGAAGTCCTGAGCGGCCGCTACGAGCTCCAGGAGCAGGTCGGATCGGGCGGCATGGGCACCGTGTGGCGCGCCACCGACTCCCTGCTCAACCGGCCCGTGGCCGTCAAGCTGCTGCATCCGGCGCAGATGGCCGAGCACACATCGCGGGAGCGGTTCCGCACCGAGGGCCGCATCACCGCCGGCCTCTCCCACCCCGGGATCGCGCAGGTCTACGACTACGGTGAGCAGGGCGACCGCGCCTTCATCGTCATGGAGCTGGTCACCGGCGAGGCGCTGTCGTCGATCCTCCGCCGCAACGAAGGCCTCGAACTGGGCGTGACCCTGGAGGTCGTCGGCCAGGCCGCCGCGGCGCTGGCCGCCGCCCACGCCCGCGGGGTCGTGCACCGCGACATCAAGCCGGGCAACCTGCTGGTCACCGAGGACGGCACGGTCAAGCTGACCGACTTCGGGATCGCGCGGGGCAACGAGTCCGTCACCCTCACCCAGACCGGCATGGTCATGGGCACCGCCCAGTACATCTCGCCCGAGCAGGCGTCCGGGCGGCCGGCGACCTTCGCGTCCGACATCTACGCCCTGGGCGTGGTCGCCTACGAGTGCCTGGCCGGCCGGCCGCCCTTCACCGCCGACACCCCGCTGGCGCTGGCACTGGCGCACACCCGCGAGCCCCCGCCGCCGCTGCCCGGCACCATCCCCCCGCACATCGCCGAGTTCGTCGAAGCCCTCCTGGAGAAGTCGCCCGGCGACCGCCCCGGGTCGGCCGGCGAGGTCGCGCGCACCGTGCAGCAGCTGCGCAGCGGGATCGGCCCGGCCGTGGGCGGGACGACCACCGCCATGGACCTCGCCGACCTCGACCAGACCCAGGTCGCGGGCGCGGCCTCCGGGCCGCCCACCACACCCGAAGGCTTTCCCGCCCCCGGCGGGGGACGAACCGCCGGAAGCTCCACGTGGTCCCCGGAGAACGGCAGGGGCTCCGATAGGCTGAGCCGGGAATCATCGCAGCGGCGGCCGAGCCTTCCGGTGGTGCTGGCGGCGGTCGCGGCCGCGGTCGTGCTCGTCCTGGGGGTCGCCTGGGCGGGCCGGCTGTGGGGCGGCGACCCGCAGCAGGGTGGCAACGTCGGCGGAAACCGGCAGCCCATCGATGCTCCCAGCGTGACGCCGTCCAGCGATGCCAACACCGAGCCCAGCGCACCCCAGGACCAGGAACCCGACACCGGCGGCGCCCCGCCGCCCTTTGAGCCGATCGAGCCCGAGATCCCCGACACCTCCGGCTCGCCAACGCCGCAGCCCTCCATCCCTGCTCCCGGCGACGGATCGGGGGGCACCGACCCCAGCGTGCCCGACGAGGACGACGACGTCCCACCGCCCGACGACGGCGGCGAGACCGGTGAACCCGATCCCGGCGGCGGCACCGGCAACCCCGGTGAAGGAGAGCCGGAGGTCGAATAGGCGCGGGGCAGTACATCCACCACTCGCCAACACGAGGAACAGTTCACGACATGTCTCAGCCACGGCTACTCGGCGGCCGCTACGAGCTCGAAGGCGTCATCGGGCGTGGCGGCATGGCCGAGGTGTACCGCGCTCGCGATATCCGCCTCGACCGGTTGGTGGCCGTTAAGACGCTCCGTCACGACATGGCGCGCGACCACGTCTTCCAGGCCAGATTCCGGCGCGAAGCGCAGTCCGCCGCGTCGCTGAACCACCCCTCGATCATCGCGGTGTACGACACCGGCGAGGACACCGTCGACGGCATCTCCATCCCGTTCATCATCATGGAGTTCGTCGACGGCCGCACGCTGAAGGAGCTGCTCGACGACGACCGGCGGCTGCTGCCGGAGCGCTGCGCCGAGATCACCGAGGGGATCCTGCGCGCCCTGGAGTACAGCCACACCAACGGCATCGTGCACCGCGACATCAAGCCGGCGAACGTGATGCTGACCCGCCAGGCCGAGGTCAAGGTCATGGACTTCGGCATCGCGCGGGCGATGAACGACAACCAGGTCACGATGACCCAGACCTCGCAGGTCATCGGCACGGCGCAGTACCTGTCGCCGGAGCAGGCCCGGGGCGAGCGGGTCGACGCCCGCAGCGACATCTACTCCACCGGCTGCGTGCTCTACGAGCTGCTCACCGGCCGCCCGCCGTTCACCGGCGACTCCCCGGTGTCCATCGCCTACCAGCACGTGCGCGAGGACCCGGTCCCGCCCACGGAAATCGACCCCGACATCCCCGAATGGCTCGAGGGGGTCGTCCTGCGGGCGATGACCAAGGACCGCGAGGACCGGTACCAGAGCTCAGAGGAGATGCGGCAGGACCTCCTGCGCGGACTCCAGGGCATGCCCACCCAGGCCGGGACCATGGCCATGGCCTCGGCGGGCGCCACCACCGCGCTGCCGCCGGTCCAGGACGGCGGCCGGGGCGGCTATGACGATTACGACGACTACGACCGCTATGACGACCGCCGCAGGGGCGGGTCGAAGGCCGTCCTGTGGATCCTGCTGGCCGTGGCCGTCCTGGCGGCGGCCGGGTTCCTGGTGTTCATACTCACGCGCCCGACCGCGGAGGTCGTGGAGATCCCCGACGTCGCCGGGATGTCGCAGGACCAGGCCGAGACCGAGCTGTCCGACGCCGGGTTCACCAACTTCTCCACCGACGAGCGGCCCGATCCGGAGGTCCCCGAGGGCGATGCCATCGGGACCGACCCCGCAGGGGGGCAGACCACGACCGCCGACTCCGAGATCACGCTGCTGATCTCCCAGGGGCCGGAGGCGCAGGAGGTCCCCGACGTCATCGGGTCCAACGTCGACGAGGCCACGCAGACCCTCACCAACGCCGGCTTCGAGATCGGCGACCGCACCGAGGAGGAGTCCGACTCCTACGAGGCGGGCCAGATCATCCGCACCGACCCGGCGGGCGGGACCTCCGCCGATCCCGGCACCGCGATCAACCTCGTGGTCTCCTCCGGCTCCGCCCAGGTCACCGTGCCCGACCTGGTCGGGCTGACCGAGCAGGAGGCCACCGACGCGGTGAACGAGGCCGGGCTGAACGTCCAGTTCGAGCAGGAGGAGAGCGACGAGGAGCCCGGCCGGATCATCCGCCAGGACCAGGGTGCCAACTCCCGCGTCGACCCCGGCACCACGATCACCGCCGTCGTCGCCGTACCGCGCCCCGGCGAACCCACCCCGGGGCCCAGCTCCGAGCCGCCTCCGGGATTCCCGACCGAGTTCCCCTTCCCGCCGGACGGCGGCGGGGGCGGGGAAGAAGGCGGTGAGGAGCAGCCGCCCCCCGCCATGACGCGGGAGCCGTAGGCGCACCCCGCACGATGCCCGATACCGGAGCGCGGATCCGCGGCCGCGCTCCGGTGGGCCGGGTCCCGCGGACCCTCGTTGAGGCGTAGACTGGTGCACTCGTCACGCCACAGTACGCCTCAGTTCCGGCCGATTCGTTTTGGAGCAGCGACCGTGCCCAAATCCCGCAACGATCGCAAGAAGAAGGCCGTCTACACGCCTCCGCCGTCGGCGGCGAAGCCGAAGGTCAGCCCGCGCTGGCTGGCGCCGACGATGATCGCGTTCGGCCTCCTCGGCATCTTGTGGATCGCGGTGTACTACATCGCAGGCTCGCTCATCCCCTACATGCAGGACCTGGGGAACTGGAACCTGGCCATCGGGTTCGGCGGGATCATCATCTGCGTCATCTTGTCCACACGCTGGCACTGACGGTATTTTCCCTGGTCAGAAGGGTCTTCTGACCGGTTATCCACAACCGGGCAACACACTGTCCACAGAGTTATCCACAGTCTGTGGGTAGCTGTGTTCGACGCGCCCACAAGAACACGTGCACAGCGAAAGAGGCCGGGGATCCAGCGATCCCCGGCCTCTCGACGTCTGCCCCTCAGCCGCCGGCCAGCAGGTAGGCGGCCGCCCCCACGGCCGCCGCCACGAGCAGCACGGCGACGCCGGCCGTGGCCGCCGCGTGCACCAGGGTGCGGGTCCGCTGCGCCACCGGATCGGCGCCGTGACCGCCGCCGCGCGGCAGGTAGGCGTAGACCGCGGTCAGCGCGAAGCCGGTGAGCAGCCCGCCGACGTGCGCGGTCCAGGAGATCTGCGGGACCACGAACGTGATCAGCAGGTTCACCACGAGCAGGCCCATGATGTAACGCGTATCCGTGCGCAGCCGCCGGCCGACGACGAAGACGGCGGCGAACAGGCCGAAGATCGCCCCCGAGGCACCCACCGACGGCTGGAACGGGGTCACCAGCAGGCTGAGCACCGAGCCGCCGAGCGCGCTGAGGACCCACAGGGCGAGATACCGGGCGTGCCCGAGCCACTCCTCCAGCTGCCGGCCCACCACCCACAGCGCGAACCCGTTGAACAGCAGGTGCATGACCCCGCTGTGCAGGAACGCCGCCGTGAGCAGCCGGTACCACTGGCCGTTGACCACCCCCACGCCCCACATCTGGAACTGCAAGGTGAGATCGGGAACGACCGACTGCCCGAGGAAGCCGAAGACGATGATCCCCAGCAGCACCCACGTCACATAGGGGCGCTGCGCCACCCTCCCGCCGAACACGGTGCGCGGCCGGCGCACACTCTTCCGGCCCTCGGAGACGCACTGGACGCACTGGTGCCCCACAGGGGCGTCGCGCATGCAGTCGGGGCAGATGGGCCGCTCACACCGGTTGCAGCGGACGTAGGTCTCGCGGTCCGGGTGCCGGAAACAGGTCGGCACCGCCTTGGCACCGGAGTCCGGCTGGGAGGGGGAGGCGCTCATGGCGAAGTCCTAGGCCCGCTCGATCACGACGGACTCGATGACGACGTCCTCCTCCGGGCGGTCCTGCGGGTTGGTCTTCACCCCGGCGATGGCGTCCACGACGCCCGCGCCCTCGACGACCTCGCCGAAGATCGTGTGCTTGCCGTTGAGCCAGTTCGGCTTGTCAACGGTGATGAAGAACTGCGACCCGTTGGTGTTGGGACCGGCGTTGGCCATGGCCAGCAGGTAGGGACGGTCGAAGGACAGGCCGTTGGCGACCTCGTCCTTGAACTTGTACCCGGGGCCGCCGCGGCCGTTGCCCAGCGGGTCACCGCCCTGGATCATGAACTGCGGGATGACGCGGTGGAAGATCGTGCCGTCGTAGAGCTTGGCGTTGCTGGGCTGGCCGGTGGTGGGGTTGATCCACTGCTTCGTGCCCTCGGCCAGGCCGATGAAGTTGGCCACCGTCTCCGGCGCCTGCGCCTCGAACAGCTTGACGACGATCGTTCCCTTAGAGGTGTTCAGCCGGGCTCGGGGCTGACCGTTGACGTCGGACACCTGGGTGCCTTTCCGTTGAGCTTGTCTACCGGGCTCCACGTTACCCGGCTCTGTTCGCGCAGGGCCGCGTTCCTACCAGTTGGCGGTGGTACGGGCGGGACGCCTGCGTGGTGTGTCGAACCGCCCGGGACGGGGCCAAGAGGACGTATGTTGAGATAACGCACTGGTTACGCACGGTTTGTGAGCCGCGCGACCCGGCCCGCACGCATAGGTGCACCGGAATAGGGGCAGGGGTTGGCCAACGCCGACAGTAAAGGAGGTCACCGTGCCCAAGACACTGAAGCGCCGCAAGGGCGACTTCGAGGCCGAGGCCGCTTTCGCCCGGCTCCAGGAGCTCGCACGAGAGCAGACCGAGCGGCTCGGTCCCTTCGCCGACCAGGCCCGGGAGACCGCGGCGCTCCGCCTCCAGCAGGCGCGCGGCTGGACCGCTCCCCGCCTGGAGCAGGCCGCCAACCGGGTCGAGGACACCGTCGCGCCCCGCGTTGCCGATCTCTTGACCATCGCCGCCCACAAGGTGGAGCCCAGCCGGGCCCGCCGCGGGCTGATCGCGGCGCGGCACGGCCGCCGCCGTGTCCCCCGTGCCGTCGTCCTGACGGGTGTCGCCACCCTCGGCGCCGTCGCCCTCTACGGCGCGCTCAAGCTCCGCCAGGCATCGCAGGACGCGGAATGGCAGGAGAACCTCGACCAGGCCCGCGAGCAGGTCCGCGAGACCCGCGAGAACCTCGCCGCCAAGGCCAGGGGCGCCAGGGCGAAGGCCGGCCGGTCCGCCGACGCCAAGGCCGAGCCCGACGCGGAGGGGCCGAAGGAGACCGCCGCCGCGGGGGCGAAGGGGTCCGCGGCCGATCTCAACGGCAGCGCCGCCAAGTAGATTCCGGTCGGGTAAGCCCTGTCGGGTAAGTCCGGACGGGTAGGCCCCGCTCGGGTAGGCCCCGCTCGAGTGGGCCCCGCTCGGGTAAGTCCCGGCCAAGGAGATCCCGGCCGAGTAAGCCCGAGGGGCCGGCGCCCTCGCGGCGCACCCCCGGGCGCGGGCCACGGCCGGCCCGGCCGGACTCGCGGGCGGCTCTCCCCCTCCGGACGACGGCGGGGAACACGGCGCGCGCCTAGCGCCCCTTCACCGGCCGCCAGGTGAAGGGGTAGCGCCATCCCCCGCCGAGCAGGGCCACGAGCCCCGCGACGATCGGCATGAAGCACCAGCCGAGGAGCATCAGCACCCAGGCGACCAGGGGGATGATCAGCCAGGCCAGCCCCAGCATGACGATGGACGCCACGGCGAACGTGATCTGGTAGTTGAGCGCCTCCATCGCGTGCCGGCGCACGAACGGGGAGCTGTCCCGGCTGGCGAGCAGCATGACCAGCGGGCCCACGAAAGAGAAGTAGCCCGATGCGTGACCGGCGAACGCCATGAGGCGGTCGGCCCCGCTGAGCGGGCCGTCAGCGGCCGGCGCCGCTCCGTCCACCAGGGACGCCGACTGTGCGGCGGGCTCGGGCTGGAGGTCGCTCAGCAGCGGGGTGAGCTCGGAGCCCACCTTGGCGCGCAGCGCCAGGCCGAGGCGCTCCTCCAGTTCGTCGTCGTCGAGCTGCCCGGCGGCGTAGGCCTCGCGCAGCCGCTCGGCGACGGCGTCGCGGTCGGCGTGGGTGAGCCGCAGCTGGGGGTTGGGCGAGGCGGATCCGCTCGGGCCGGGCACAGCACCCCAGCGGCGCTCGGGGCCCGGGGGTGTCATCGGTTCATGCACAGCCACGCTCACTCCTCGCCACTGTCACGTCGCCGGCGACGACATGCGATGGACGTGCTCCGCCACCACCATCATGCGTCCGCCCGGACCGTCCCTTCCATCGGGGAAGCCCCTGAGGCGACCCCGGGGTTTCCCACCGTATGCGACATCAACGCGGGACGGTGTCCGGATCCGGCCGCCCTGAAGCGCCCCGGGAACCGGCCGCGACGCGGGCCGCGTCCCAACCGCCGGAGCCGGGCATGAGGGGTGCCCGGGGGCGTGGGAAACGGTGCCGGTCATGATCATGCTGGTGATCATCGGGGTCCTCGGGATCCTGATCCTTGCCCGCGCACGGCAGGTGGGGTCCGTGGCGAGCGCGGCCGAGGGAACGAAGGTCCGCGGCGTCGCCGAGACCCTCGGCCTCGCCGAGGCGTACCCCGTGACCCGGAGGTGTGCGGTGCGCGGCCGCGTGGTCCCGGCCGATGGCGAGGGGACCGGCGAGGCACCGCTGAGCGAGGAGAAGTCGGTGTGGTGGCGGGTGCGGATCCACCCCCGCAGCCGGTATTCACGCAGCGGCATCTTCCTGGCGCGGACCGAGACGTCCCAGCGCCCCTTCGACCTCGTCGAGGGCGACCGCCGCATCCGCGTCGAGCCCGATCCGGAGATGGCGCACGGGGACACCATCACCGGATACGCCGAGGAACAGCACCCCCAGGCGTTCGTCGACCGCAAGACCCCCATGACCGACCTGGTGAAGGCGCGCTTCCCTGCCGTGCGCGAGGAACTCTCGGGCTTGGACATCCGCAAGGTCGACTTCACCGAGTGGCGGGTTCCGGAGGATGCCGAGGCCACCGTCGTGGGCTGGCTGACCTTCGACCCCACCACGAACGAACCGGTGATCCGCGCCCGGCGGTCCGCGGACGATGAGCCGCTGCTGTCCATCTCCATGGGAGCCGACACCGGCGCGACGGAGATCCGCGGGCAGAACCGGAAATCGCTCACGATCGGCTGGGCGTTCATCGTGTTCGGGTTCGGCCTCCTTCTCTTCGGGCTACCGGCGTTCCTGTCCGACCTCGCTGGCTAGCGGGAGGCCACCCGGGACCTCATGGGAGTCGGACGGGGGCGAGGACGGGGAGGGGCGGTGAGGGGCCGGGAGGTCGGCAGGTCGGTGGGGGGTGGCGGTGGGTTGCTCTTCAGACGGGCAGCGATGGCAGCGGGGACTTGGGCGAGGCGCGAATGTCTCGGGTGGTCGCAGGGTTGCGGTTCAAGCGGGCAGCGACGGCGGGTAGGGCCCGGGACGGCGGTGATGGTCCGGGTGGGCCGGGGGCTGGGGTTACGGCGGGCAGCGACGGCGGTGAGGGGTTGGGGTCGGGTGCAGATCCTCCGTCGTGCGGGGGTGGGGGGTTCAGGCAGGCAGCGACGGCCGGCGGTGGGGAGGGGTTCGTGGTCGGGTGCCGGGTTTGCGGTGGTGGGGCCTGGTGCCGGGGTCCGGGGCTCGGGGGAGTCCTGCCAGGTGCCGCGGGGCGCCGGGCTCTGGGCGGCCTCTCCCGCCCCTGGAGCGTCCCGGATCTCTCCCATCGGGCGGCGGGTCCGTCGTCGTCCCGGTCCCGGTGCTCCCGGCTTCCTACGGTGCCCGGGTTCCCCCGGGGTTCGGGGGCCTCCCGGGGTTCGGGGCCTTCCGGGTCCTCTGGTCCTTCGGTCCTGCGGGTTCTCGGGGGGTTCGGGCCCCTCAAAGGTTCCTCCCCTTTCCCCGGCCTCCCTGGTCCCTTCCCGGTCCTCTCCCCCCCGGTCCCCCCTTCCCGGCTGGCGGTGGTCATTGGCTGGGGTAGGGGTCGCGGGTGGTGGTGTGGGTGCGGTTGTGGGGGGTGCGCCAGACCAGGGTTCCCGGGGACGGCTGGGACAGGTTCCACCCAGGGGTTTGCTTCAACCGGTGGTGCCGCCTGCACAACGCGGCCAAGTTGCCCGCGCTGGTAGACCCGCCCAGGTGGTGGGGCATGGTGTGGTCGGCATCGCACTCGACCGCGGGGCGGTTGCAGTGGGGGAACCGGCAGGTCCGGTCCCGCGAATCGATATGCGACCTCAGTAGCGGTGGCGGCCGGTAGGCCGTGGTCCCATCGGCCACCGGGTTTCCGTCCTCATCGACCACCGTGTAGCACCAGCGGGTGGCCTTCGAGGTCGCTCCCTTGGCCAGGTCCCGGGCGGCCTCTGCCAGGATCGGCCCGTGCCCCGGGATCTCCCCCAGCGCCCTCGACTCGCTCCCGCCCATCTCCTTCGGCAGCGCCGACAGCGGGATGATCACGTG
>NZ_JBHSBH010000021.1:0-3014 GCF_042650565.1 Nocardiopsis sediminis | reverse complement strand
CGTCGGCCGCTTCCTGCGACCGCGCCGGCGCAGGGTCATAGAAACCGTCCACGCCGCTGTCAGAGTCACTCTCGCGGGCGCCGTCGTTCCCACCGACACCGGCGGAACGGACCTGCCCGCCCCTACCGGCGGGTCCACCACCCCCGGCACCGCGCGCGCTCCGCCCGTCGGGGCCTCCGCTCCGACCACCGGTGCCACCGTCCCCGGCACCACCACCGCGGCCGGTGGACCCGCCGCTGCCTCCCGCGCCACCGGCACCCGGGCCCGAACCGGCGGGACCTTGGCCGCCGCCTGGGCCAGGAAGCTCGTCACCACCGTCCTCATCGTCGGAGTCGGGAAGGTCGCCGTCGTCCCCATCGTCCGACTCCAAGGAGTCCCCGTCCTCCTCACTGGAAGTCTCGGGCACCGTCAGGGGATTGGCAGGCCCACCGGCGAGGTGGGCGCCGGCGCTTCCGGAAGCGGAGTCGGAGTCGTCAATGGCCATGGTCTCGGGGGCGGCCTCGGGATCGTTGCCTCGACCGGAGACGGCATGGAGGCCCTCATCGGTGACCACGGCCACCGGGCCGCCCGCTGAGACCGCGGACTCCCCACCGCTGCCGGCGACACGGCTGCGGACATCCCCGCGGAGGCGGGCGAGCAGCCCGGAGGAATAGGCCCGGGATATGGCACCCGCCTGCTCACGACTGTTCACCACCAAGGCGCTGACGACAGCGCGGACATAGATATCGACCGTTGTTCGGGCGGGGTTGCGGCCATTGGCCATCGTGATCCGCTCGGAGATCGTGTCGATGTCGCGCGTGGCCCCCAGCTGAAGGAAGACCTCCCATCGCAGCGGAGAGTTCAGCTTGCCGAGAGCCTCCCACATCCGGTCCAGGTCCCCTGCGGTGAGCTCTACAGCAGGAGCCACCCGGACGCGAGGCGCCCGAGCAGCCTCCTCCCCAACGGGAACCACAGCCCCAGCGCCGGCTTTAGCGCCGCCGGCCTCCTCCAATAGGCGATCGATATCGGCAACACGGTCCTTGGCCCACCCCTCAGATCGGCCGTAGTCGAGCCTGCCGCTGATCTTGGGATCCCGATCCCCCAAAAATTCCTTGATAAGGCCCAGCGCCCGGAGCTGGTCGCCGGGACCGGCAATCCCATCAGCCGCGCGGGCGAGAGCGACCACAATACCGCGGGCATCGTCGCGGTCATGCACCCCCAGCTTTTCATAGATGTTGGAGACGGTGATGCCGACATTACTTTGCTCCTGTTTGCGCCGGACGGCAAATGCACCGTCGCGCGGCACTCCCGCGATACGCTGATCGACAATGTTCGTGAAGGACAACCCCTTCTTCATCGAGTCCAGCATGCCGCTCTCCACGTCCCCAAAGCGCGGCAGGAATTTACGGGCCAGTTCACCGATGAGTCCGCGAGCGCGATCCGCCGGCTCAACACCCTCGGCATCAGCCGCATCCAGATCACGACGAATCCCGGCAACGAACTCCTTGGCCCATCCCGGCTCACGGCGGGCATCGACCTTGCCGGCGGCGGCATCGACCCTGCGGGAGACATCGAGGGACTTCAAGGCTTCCGCCATGGCGTCGAGCGCCCGGAGCTGATCGCCGGGGCGGGCAGTCCCATCAGCCACACGGGCAATAGCGCTCACACGCTCGCGGTCACGGACTCCCATATCTCTATAGATCTTACGGAGACCGTTTTCGACCTTCGTTTTCTCCTTCTTGAGCCGGGCATTGTCGACGTCGCCGCTGTTCGGCCGTTCGTCTATAAACTTTGCGGCAATTTTGTCATTGGTCAGACCGTCCTTCAGATGCCCCAGAACACTGGCTGGCACGCCGTTAAAGATCGACGCGAACACTCGGGCCAATTCACCGACGCGTTCACCAGCACTCTCCGCACCGGCCGGCGGAGAGCCGGGTTCGTCTTCCCCGGGTGCATCCGATGCGGCACGACTTCCAGGTTCACCGCCGATCGCCTCCAATAGGCGATCGATATCGGCAACACGGTCCTTGGCCCACCCCTCAGATCGGCCGTAGTCGAGCCTGCCGCTGATCTTGGGATCCCGATCCCCCAAAAATTCCTTGATAAGGCCCAGCGCCCGGAGCTGGTCGCCGGGACCGGCAATCCCATCAGCCGCGCGGGCGAGAGCGACCACAATACCGCGGGCATCGTCGCGGTCACGCACCCCCAGCTTTTCATAGATGCCGATGACGGTGACGCCGACATTACTTTGCTCCTGTTTGCGCCGGACGGCAAACGCACCGTCGCGCGGCACTCCCGCGATACGCTGATCGACAATGTTCGTGAAGGACAACCCCTTCTTCATCGAGTCCAGCACGCCGCTCTCCACGTCCCCAAAGCGCGGCAGGAATTTACGGGACAGTTCACCGATGAGTCCGCGAGCGCGATCCGCCGGCTCAACCCCCTCGGCATCAGCCGCATCCAGATCACGACGAATCCCGGCAACGAACTCCTTGGCCCATCCCGGCTCACGGCGGGCATCGACCTTGCCGGCGGCGGCATCGACCCTGCGGGAGACATCGAGGGACTTCAAGGCTTCCGCCATGGCCTCCAGAGCCCGGAGCCGATCGCCGGGGCGGGCAGTCCCATCAGCCACACGGGCAATAGCGCTCACACGCTCGCGGTCACGGACTCCCATATCTCTATAGATCTTACGGAGACCGTTTCCGACCTTCGTCTTCTCCTTCTTGAGCCGGGCATTGTCGACGTCGCCGCTGTTCGGCCGCTCGTCTATAAACTCGGCGGCAATTTGGTCATTGGTCAGACCGTCCTTCAGATGCCCCAGAACACTGGCTGGCACGCCGTTAAAGATCGACACGAACACTCGGGCCAATTCACCGACGCGTTCACCGACAATCTCCGCACCGGCCGACGAAGATCCCGGCCCGCCCGGGCCGGGCTCACCCCGTCCGGCACGGCCCTCACCCTCGCCACGGGCAGGGCCGGGGGCATCGGGAAGGACATCGAGCTCGTCGTTCCGTGCCGGGACGGGAGGA
>NZ_JBHSBH010000020.1:0-160565 GCF_042650565.1 Nocardiopsis sediminis | reverse complement strand
AGTTCTCAAAAAACAACCGCTCATCCCGTACAAGCCCGAACCACCCACACAAGGAGCAATTCCCGAGGCTTTTCCGCAGAGGCGGAGCTTCCGTCTTGTTGGTATTTCCCGACCGGAGCTTATCACGGCTCCCGTTCGAGGCCAACCCTTCTACCTTACTCCGACTTGCTTCCCTGTCAAGATCCAGAGTCGCTTTCCGGAGTGGTTCCCACTCTACCGTCCGTCCCGAGTGCTCGTGACAGCCGCTGGAGCGGGGGAACCGGCTCGCCCACGGGGGATCCCGTGTTCTGCTCGCTCGGTGTCCTCAGACTACAGGCTCCGCACAGCGCTCGTTACCGATTCCCGGTCACAGAGCGCTATCGAACCGCCGGAACCCGCCGCGGAGTCCACGGTGTCCGCGGCGGCCGTCACCGTCACCGTGACCGGTCAGAGCTTTTCGATCGGGGCGAACTTCACCAGGAAGTCCTTCTCCCCGATGTCGGCGCCGAAGTCGATCCTCGCCTTCGTGCGGTCGCCGACACCGTCGACCAGCTGCACCGTGCCCATGCCGAACGAGTCGTGCGTGACCTTGTCGCCCACCTCCAGGGTGGGCACCTCGCGCGATGGCCGGGCGGACGGTTTGCGCGACTGGGTCGCGAACTTCGGGCGCGACGGGGCGATCGCGGATTCCGACCGCCGCCACTCCACCAGGTCCTTGGGGACCTCATCGAGGAACCGCGACGCCGGGTTGTAGGAAGGCGTACCCCACGCGCTGCGGACGGCGGACCTGCTGATGTACAGCCGCTGCTGCGCCCGCGTTATTCCCACGTACGCCAACCGCCGTTCCTCCTCCAGCTCCTCCTTCTCGCCCAGCGTGCGCATGTGCGGGAAGACGCCGTCCTCCATCCCGGTCAGGAACACCACCGGGAATTCCAGCCCCTTGGCCGAGTGCAGGGTCATGAGCGTGACGACGCCGCCCGATTCGTCGGCGTCGGGGATCTGGTCGGTGTCGGCCACCAGCGAGATCTGCTCCAGGAAGTCGACGAGCGTCGGCTCGGGGGTGGTCTCCCCCTCCCCTTCGGCCTCCTCTCCGGCGCCTTCTCCCGTCGCCGCCGCGGCACCCTCGGGGCCCGTTTCCTCGCCGGCGGCGGCCCCGGGCTCTTCCTCCTCCTCGCCGCCGTACAGCGGCCCGCTGAACGTGTTCTCGAACTCGCGGGCGACGTCGACGAACTCCTCGAGGTTCTCCACCCGGCTCTCGTCCTGGATGTCCTTGGAGTTCGCGAGCTCCGACAGGTAGCCCGTGCGGTGCAGCACCGCCTCGATGATCTCCGACGGGCTGCTGCTCGGCGCGAGTTCCTCCAGCTCCTCCAGCAGGGCCGTGAACTCGCGGATGGCCTTGAGCGAGCGCGTCGCGATGCCCGGGGCGTCCTGGGCGCGGCGCAGCGCCTGGGCGAAGGAGATCCGCTCGCGCGCCGCGAACAGCTCGATGCTCTCCTCCGCCCGGTCGCCGATGCCGCGCTTGGGCACGTTGAGGATGCGGCGCAGGCTCACCGTGTCCTCGGGGTTGGCCAGGACCCGCAGGTAGGCCAGGATGTCGCGGATCTCCTTGCGCTCGTAGAAGCGCACCCCGCCGACGATCTTGTACGGCAGTCCCGTGCGGATGAAGACGTCCTCGAACACGCGGGACTGCGCGTTGGTCCGGTAGAACACCGCGACCTGCGAGGGCGTGAACTCGCCTTCGTCGTGCAGCTTGTCGATCTCGCCGACGACGAACGCCGCCTCGTCGTGCTCGTTGTCGGCCACATACCCGGTGATCTTCGGGCCGATCCCCTGGTCCGACCAGAGCTTCTTCTCGCGCCGGTCGGGGTTGCGCTGGATGACCGCGTTGGCGGCGTTGAGGATGTTCTGCGTGGACCGGTAGTTCTGCTCCAGCAGGATCGTGCGCGCCTCGGGGTAGTCCCGCTCGAATTCCAGGATGTTGCGGATGGTCGCGCCCCGGAACGCGTAGATGGACTGGTCGGCGTCGCCGACCACGCAGAGCTCGGGGGGCGGGAAGGCGGCGGGGTCGGTGTCCCCGCCGATCCCCACCAGTTGGCGGACCAGCCGGTACTGCGCGTGGTTGGTGTCCTGGTACTCGTCGACCAGCACGTGCCGGAACCGGCGCCGGTAGTACTCGGCGACGTCGGGGAACATCTCCAGCAGGTTGACCGTCAGCATGATCAGGTCGTCGAAGTCCATGGCGCCGGCTTCGTGCAGCCGCCGCTGGTAGAGCGTGTACGCCTCGGCGAGCTTCTTCTCCTGCTCGGTCTGCGCGCTCTCACCGAAGGTGTCGTAGTCGATCAGCTCGTTCTTGAGGTTGGAGACCTGGGCGGAGAACGACTTGGGCGGGAACCGCTTGGGGTCGAGGTCCATCTCCTTGCAGACGAGCTGCATCAGCCGCTTGGAGTCGGCGGCGTCGTAGATGGTGAAGCTGCTGGGGTAGCCGAGCCGGCCGCCCTCCCGGCGCAGGATGCGCACGCACGCCGAGTGGAACGTCAGGACCCACATGGCATTGGCGGCGCGCGAGCTGATGAGCCCTTCGACGCGCTGCTTCATCTCGGCGGCGGCCTTGTTGGTGAAGGTGATCGCCAGGATCTCGCCCGGGCGCACGCCGCGCTGCTCCAGCAGGTGCGCGATCCGGTAGGTGAGCACCCGGGTCTTCCCGGAACCGGCGCCCGCGATGATCAGCAGCGGGCTGCCGGAGTGCGTCACGGCTTCGCGCTGCGGGGCGTTGAGATCGTTGAGGGACAGCTCTAGGGACGGCACGCCCCCCAGGTTACGGGGAGCGCGGAGCGCTCGCCGCCCGTCGGGCGGTTCCCCTGGGCTGCGGGGGCGGGCGCTCCGCGGACCAGCGGGAACTCCGATCCGCGCTGATTCCGTCGGCATCGGGCTCGGGCTCCAACGGAGGGGGCGCGGGCGGGCGCATAGCATCGGTTGGTCGTCGGGAAGAGGGAGGGGCGGGCATGCCGGTCGTGGTCGGGCTGTTCCGGTCGGTCGTGGTCGTGGCCGGTGTGGTCGGCATCGGCGTGGACATGGCGCGGTCGGGGATCTGGTCGCCGCTGGTGTACTTCACGGTCCAGAGCAACGCGATCCTCGTGGCGTGCTTCGCCGCCGGGGCCTATGCGTCGTTCCGGGGGCGGCCGGGCCCGCCGCCGGTGGTCAAGGGCGCGGCCACGCTCTACATCCTGATCACCGGCCTGGTGTTCCATTTGGTCCTCTCGGGCGGCCCGGTTCCGCTGCCGCCGGCGGTCCCGGGGGAGCCGGATGCCCAGGTCCTGCCTTTCATCGACACCGGCCTCCTGATGCACACGGTGACCCCGCTGCTGGCCGTTCTCGACTTCCTGCTGTTCGACCGGCACGGCCGACTGCGGTGGCGGCACGCGGCCCTGTGGCTGGCCTACCCATTGGTCTACGTGGTGTTCACGACGGTGCGCGGGATCGTGCTGCCCGGCAGCGCCTACCCGTACTTCTTCGTCGACGTGCCGGTGATCGGCTACGACGGCCTGCTGCTGAACGTGCTCGGCTACGCCATCGCGTTCTACCTGCTGGGGCTGGTGATCGTCGGCGTCGACAGGCTGGCCGGGGCGCTGGTCCCGGGCGGCCGCCCCGGTGTGGGCGCGGGCGCGGAGCCGTCCGCCCCCACGCCCGCCGACCCCTGAGCCGCCCCGCTGGCCGCCCCACCTCGCGGCGGTGCCCGGTCCCGGTCCTACTCTGGGTCGCGACCTTCGCTGATCGGACACCATCGGACACCATGGGAGACAACTTGCGGATCTTCGTCGACTGCGACCCGGGGATCGACGACGCGCTGGCGCTCGCGTACCTGACCGCGCGGCCGGAAGCCGAGATCGCCGGTGTGGGGACGGTGTTCGGCAACCACAACGTCGACACCACGACGGACAACGCCCTGCGCCTGCTGCGGCTCTACGGGGCGCCCGGGGTCCCGGTGGCGCGGGGTGCGCAGCGCCCGCTCGTGCAGCCGCCGACCCTGGCCGAATCGGTGCACGGGGCCAACGGCCTGGGCGACGTCGTGCTCCCCGCCGCCGATCACGAGCCCGTCGCGGAGACGGCCGCTGAGCTGCTGGTCCGGCTGGCCCGCTCGGCGCCCGGCGAGATCGACGTCCTCGCGGTCGGCCCGCTGACCAACCTCGCGCTGGCGCTCTCCCTGGAGCCCCGGCTGCCCGAGCTGGTCGGCCGCGTCGTGGTCATGGGCGGCGCGGTCCGCGCCCCCGGCAACGTCACCCCGTGGGCCGAAGCGAACACCTCCAACGACCCCGAGGCCGCCGAAGCGGTGTTCGCCGCGGGCTTCGACCTGACCCTGGTCGCGCTCGACATCACCATGAAGACCGAAGTGGACGCCGCGTGGCTGGACGGGCTGAAGCGGATCGAGGGCGAGCGCGCCTCGACGACGTCGGACTTCCTGGAGTTCTACGTCGCCTGGTACAGCAAGCTGTTCGGCGCGCGGGCGTGCGCCATGCACGACCCGCTGGCCGCGGCGGTGCTGCTCGACCCCGCTCTGGTGACCGCGCACGTGGACGTGCCGGTGCGGGTGGAGCTCCAAGGCCGCCACACCCGCGGGCTGACGATCGCCGACCTGCGGCCCGGCGCCGACACGTCGGCGGACCCCCGCCCCTCGGTCCGGCTGGTCACCGAGGTCGACCGCGAGGCGTTCTTCAAGCGGCTGACGGACTCGCTGCGCTAGGCGCCGGCGTCAGACGAGTTTGCGGGCGGTGGCCCAGCGGCTGAGCTCGTGGCGGTTGGAGAGCTGGAGCTTGCGCAGGACCGAGGAGACGTGGGTCTCGACGGTCTTCACGGAGATGAACAGCTCCTTGGCCACCTCTTTGTAGGCGTAGCCGCGGGCGATGAGGCGCAGGACCTCGCGCTCGCGCTGGGTGAGGCGGTCCAGTTCGGGGTCCATCGGGGGCGCGTCGGTCGCGGAGAAGGCGTCGAGGACGAAGCCCGCCAGGCGCGGGGAGAACACGGCGTCGCCGTCGGCCACCCGGACGATGGCGCTGGCGAGGTCCTTGCCGGAGATCGTCTTGGTGACGTAGCCGCGGGCGCCGCCCCGGACCACGCCGATCACGTCCTCGGCGGCGTCGGAGACCGACAGCGCCAGGAAGCGGATCTCGGGGTGCTGGGGCAGGACGCGGCGCAGGACCTCGGCGCCGCCCCCGCCCGGCAGGTGGACGTCGAGCAGGACGAGGTCGGGCAGCCGCTCGGTGATGACGCGCACGGCGCTGTCGACGTCGCCGGCCTCGCCGATGACGTCGACGGCGTCGCCGAGCTCGCCGCGGACCCCGCTCCGGAAGAGCCGGTGGTCGTCGACGATCACGACGCGCGGAACGGATGTGCCGTCGGCGAAGGTGCTGTTCTCGTCTCCCACACCCTGGACTCTACCCACCCGGTCAGCGGGGCGCCGCCGGGTGCCGGTACCGGCCACGCCCGCGTGCGGGCGCCGGGCGGGCGCGGGGGTACGGGGTCGTCAGGCCGTCAGCCGGCGGCCGCGGGGCGCGGCATGCGCAGCTGGACCTCGGTCCCCTCGCCGGGCGCGGTGCGGATGCGGGCGCTGCCGCCGTGCCGCTCCATGCGGCCGATGATGGAGCCGCGCACGCCCATCCGGTCCTCGGGGATGGCCCCGAGGTCGAAGCCGCGGCCGCGGTCGCGGATGAAGATCAGCACCTCGTCGGGGTCGACCTCGGCGTAGACGGAGATGGCGTCGGTCCCGGCGTACTTGGAGGCGTTGACCATGGCCTCGCGGGCGGCGCGCAGCCCGGCGTGGACGGCGTCGTCGATGGGGCAGTCGCCGACGCAGACGACCTCGATGGGCACTCCGTGGGCCTCTTCGACCTCGGCGGCGGCGCGTTCCAGGGCGGGGGTGACGGTGGTCTCGGCGTCGGCGGGCCGCCGGTAGAGCCAGCTGCGCAGGGCCCGTTCCTGGACGCGGGCCAGGCGCTGGACCTCGCGGGGGTCCTCGGCGCGCCGCTGGATCAGGGTCAGGGTGTGCAGCACGGAGTCGTGGATGTGGGCGGCGAGCTCGGCGCGCTCCTGGCTGCGGATGCGTTCACGGCGCTCGCGGTCGCGTTCGCGGACCAGGCCGATGATCCACGGGGCGGCGATGAGGGAGATCCCGGCGAGCATGGCGATCGCGAAGGTCAGCCCGGCGCGGGCCTCGTGCAGCTGCTGCTGGAAGACGAGGAAGCCGATGACCCCGACCACGACGAGCAGGACGCCGGCGACGGTGCGCACCCAGCTCTTGCGGTCGCGGAAGGCGGTGGTGGCCATCCACTCGTCGCGCAGGGCGGGGTTGGCCTGCTGCCACAGGATGGTGGCGCCCATGGCGCCGAAGACGAGGAACCACAGCAGCGGGTCGAAGACGCCGCCGAAGACCAGGAAGAGCACGCCGAGACCGCTGGCCAGGGCCAGATACGCCAGGAGCTGGCCGATGTCGCGGCCCATGCGCGCCCGGGGCCGCTCGGCGGTGGGCGCGGCTTCGGTTCCCTCGGTGCCGGGTTCGGGCTCGGGCTCGACCGGCACGAAGAACACCAGGGCCAGGTAGACCGCGATCCCGATGCCGCCGATGCCCAGGGCGAGCAGGGCGAGCCGGGTGACGACCGGGTCGATGCCGAGATGGCGTGCCAGGCCCACCCCGACGCCCGCGACGAGCCGCCCGTCGCGCGCGCGGTAGAGGCGCGGCATGTCGCTCGCCGTCTGGGTCACGGTGCTCGCGTCCTCCTCGCCTTTCGTCCGGTCCCTCCCCAGAATGCCCTTTGCGGGGTAGGCGCTGCATCAGGGGCGCGCCCCCGGGGTCCCTGGTGCCGGTTCAGGGTGTGATCAGGGTCGTCCCCGATGCCCAGCGGGTCCGGTGGGCGACGACGATGAGGGTGTGAGGTGGACGTGGTGACCGATCGTGAGTGACGGGCGAGGGCCGATGGACGGTACTGCGCGGGGCGGATCCGCGGTGCCGGTCTCCGGCGATCCCGCGTCCGGCGCCGACGACCGGGAGCTGGTCCGGCTCAACGAGGCCGGCGTGGTCACGGGCGTGTGCGCCGGCCTCGGCTCCTATACGCGGATCGACCCCATTGTGTGGCGGGTGGCGTTCGCGCTCACGGCGCTGGCGGGCGGTACGGGGCTGGCGCTCTACCTCGCCTCGTGGGTGATGATGCGCGACACCGACGGCGGGCCGGCGATGGCCGAGCAGCTGCTGAACCGCAGGCTCGCCGCGCGCGCCGTCCCCGCCCTGCTCGGGGCCGGTCTCGCCGCGGCGGCGGCCTTCAGCCTGATCGGCGGGTTCAGCTGGGGGACGCTCGTGCTGGCGACGCCGCTCATCCTGGGCGCGCTCGTGGCGCACAACCGGGGCGTCAACCTCCAGAGGACCTACCGGGAGCTGCCCGGGCTGCTGCGGTCGAAGGAGCCGCCGCCGGCGGCCCCGGCACCCGAGCCCAAGCCCGCCTACTTCAACCCGGCCCAGCCCTGGGCCCAGGCGCCGGCCGGGCCCATCGACCTGAAGGTGGTGGCCGACCGGGCGCGCGCCGCCCGCCCCGGTCACGACGCGACCGGGGCCGGGAGCCGGGAGGGCGAGGGGGACGGCGGCGGTGTCGGTGACGGGGATGGCGACGGCAGTGGGGGTGCGGGCGGGGGCGGAGGCGACGGCCCGGCGGGCGGGGCCGATGGGGACGGTCCCGCGAGCGGGGCTCACGCGGGCCCCGGCGGCGCCCACTGGGCGCTTCCTGCCCAAGCCGGAGCACGCCTGCGCAGGGCGCGGGAGCTGCGCCGCGACGCCCGCGAGCGCCGCCGGGAGGCGCGCCGGCGCCGCGGGTTCCGGTGGTTCCGGCTGGTGTTCTGGGGGATCGTCGCGGCCACCGGGATCACCCTGGGCCTCCACAGGAGCGCGTCGCCGGCGGACCTGCTGGGGCCCACTCTCGGCCCCGTCTACCTCGGGAGCATCGTCGTGATCATCGGAGTCGCCCTCGTCGCCGCGACGTGGGTGGGCGATCCGCGGGGGCTGATCGCCACGGGGGTACTGGTCACGCTGGCGCTGATCGCTGCGGTGTCGCTGGACGCGCCGTCGATGCGGTTCGGCGTGGAGCAGTGGCGCCCGGCCACGGTGGCCGAGGCCGAGCGGCCCCGCGCGCTGACCGGCGGGGTGGCCGAACTGGACCTGACCGGGCTGGAGCTGGAGCCGGGACAGCGGGTGGCCGTCGACGCGGAGGTGCGGTTCGGGGGGCTGTACGTGTGGGTGCCGGCGTCGGCGCGGGTCGTCGTGCACGGCCGCGCATCGTTCGGTGAGATCCAGGTGGACGACGTCGTCCGCGCGGGTACCCGGCTGGACGTGCGCCGGACGCTGGAGCCGCTGCCCGCCACGGATCCGGGGGCGACGGCACACGGGCCGGGCACGGAGGGTGCGCCGGGCGCAGGCCCCGCACCGGCGGACGGGGCGACGGGCATGTCCGGGGAAGGCGGAGGGCAGGCCGCGGGGGACAGCGGGGGGACTGTGTCCACAGGTCACGCTCGCCTTCTCGCTCTGCTCCAACGGCCCCACGAACGGGGGCCTTCGGCCGAGGGCGGCGCCGCCTCCGCTCGCTCGTCGGCTCGCCGTGACGTGTCCGAGGATCCGCCGACGCTGGTCGTGGATCTGCGTGCGATCGGTGCCGATATGGAGGTGCGGCGTGTCACGCCATAAGACCGACTGGGGATCGCTGATCGCCGGCCTGCTGTTCATCGCGCTCGGGGCGGCCTTCGTGATCAGCGGCTCGACCGACTGGGGGTTCGACGCGGTCTGGGTCCTGCCGGTCCTCGCCATCGGCGTGGGGACGGCCGGGGTGGCGCGCGCGCTTGCCGGGTCGCGGGACCACGACGACCGCGCCTGAGACCCCGGGGCGGCGCCGCCGGCCCGTGCTTCCCGGCGCCGGCGCGTTTCCGCGGCCGTTGGCGCCGGCGCTCCCCCTTCCTGTTCCCGGGACCGTCGTTAGCGGCGGCGCCCGCGGGGCATACCCGGGGGTGCGAGCCCCAGGACGCGGAAGGTGGCGCAGCTATGGGCATCCCGGTCAGGCACGATTTCCTGCTCGCCGTCCCGGTGGAGGAGGCGTGGCGGATGGTGCGCGACCTTCCGCGGATCGCCCCCCACCTGCCGGGCGCGACCCTCGACTCCGTCGACGGCGAATGCGCCGACGGCCGGCTCCGGGTGCGGCTGCGCGGGCTCACGGTGACCTACCGCGGGCGGCTGCTGATCCTGTCCGCCGACCGGGGCGACGGCGAGTTCGTGGTCGAAGCCGAAGCGCGGGAGGCGCGCGGCGACGGCCGGGCGTCGGCGACCATCGCCGGGCGGCTGTCGGACGAGGGCGGGTCGACCCGGGTCACCATCGACGCCGACGTCTCGGTCACGGGCCGCGGGGCGCTGGTGGAGCCGGCCGTCCTTGCGGCGGCGGGCGAGCGGCTGCTGGCCCGGTTCGGCACCTCGCTCGCGGCCGAAGCCACGCAGCCAGCTGCGGACCGCGTCGACGGGGCGGCCCCGCCGCCCGAGGTGCGGGGTGCGGATGCGTCCCCGCCGCCCGAGGAGCCGCCGGTGGTGGCGGTCCCCCGGCAGGCGCCCGAGCCGGACCCTCTGTCCCCGCAGCCGGTGCCGTCCGCCCGCCGCGTCCTGCCGTCACCGCTGCGCGTCCTCGCGGCGGCCGGAGCGGGGCTCGCCGCGCTGATCGCGGTGCGCGAGGTGTACCGGTTGCGGCGCGCGGCAACCGTCCCGGCGCCCGGCCGGCCGCGCCCCGGCCGTGGAGCCCTTCGGTGACGGGCTGAGGCGCCGGAGCCTGTGCCGTGGGGACCGGCCGACCCCGGCCGGTCGCAACGGGTGGACCTCACCCGGGTCGGCCGACCGCCCCGGATCCGCCGATGTGGTCGACGACGAACCGGACCCGCTCCGCCACGGGGGCGCGCGGCAGCTCGATCAGCTCGTAGCCGTGGTCGGTGTAGGCGGCGGCCATGGCCTCGTAGGTCCGCCGTGCGATTTCGGGGGTCTGGCGGCGTTCGGTGTCGGCCCGGTAGATCGCGGGCCAGGGCGGCGCGATGAACACCTGGGCGCGGTACCGGAACGCCCGCGCGGCGGCGTCGACGTGAGCGGGGACCTCGCGCCCCTCCAGCCGTAGGTAGCCGACGATGTCGGGGAGGCCGCGATCGAAGATCACGGGCCCGTGGGAGGTGCCGGCGGCCTCGTGTGAGCGCAGTTCCCAGCACAGCATCGCTTCGGCGAAGAGCCCGGGGTCGGTCCAGGGCAGGGCCAGGCCGCCGATGGCCGACTGGGCGCGGATGATCGCCCGCCCGGCCTCGGGCGACGTCGCGAACCCGGCCCGGCGCAACGCGTCGACCAGCGTGGTCTTGCCCGATCCCGGGCCGCCCGTGATGACGACGCGGCGGTCGGTGTCGGCGGTGCCTTCCGGTGGGCGCGGGAACCGCGGCTCGCCGCGGCCCTCGGGGTCGGTGTCCTCCGGCGTGTGCGGGTACTGCGGCATGCTGCGGCCTTCCGTGTCGGTGGCGTACGTGGCGAGACCGCCCCGGTCACCGGACACGACGACCTAAGGCGGTGGTCGGGTGCGGGAGATCATCCGATGCGGGAAAGCCGGGGCCCACGGTGAATCGGGCGCGCAGCGGCTCCGCGGAGGGAGGGAATCGGGCGGCGGGCGTCGCCGGGCCCCGATGATGTTCGGAAAGCGGTCCACGCGGACCTGGCGGTCCGCCGGAGGTGTTCCTAGGCCGATTCTACGACGGCATCCGCAGCGCGTGCCGTACGCCCGGAGATGCGTCCCGTCCGGTCGGCGGGGACCACCAGCGGGGTACCGGTCTCGGGGTCGGGGATCACGCGGACCGGGAGGCCGAAGACGGATTCCACCAGTTCGGCGGTGATGATCTCGGCCGGGTCGCCCTCGGCCACCACCCTGCCCTCCTTCATCGCGATGAGGTGGGTGGCGTAGCGGCAGGCGTGGTTGAGGTCGTGCAACACCGCCACCAGGGTGTAGTCGCGCTCCTGGTGCAGTTCGGCGCAGAGGTCGAGCACGTCCATCTGGTGGGCGATGTCCAGGAAGGTGGTCGGCTCGTCGAGCAGCAGCAGCGGGGTCTGCTGGGCCAGCACCATCGCCAGCCACACGCGCTGGCGCTGGCCGCCCGACAGCTCGTCGACCATGCGCCCGGCGAGGTCGACGACCCCCGTGGCCTCCATGGAGTCGGTGATGACCTGCTCGTCGGCGCGCGACCACTGCTTGAGGAACTTCTGGTGCGGGTAGCGCCCGCGCGCCACGAGGTCGGCGACGGTGATGCCGTCGGGGGCCACCGAGCTCTGCGGCAGCAGCCCGAGCCGCCGGGCCACCTCCTTGGAGGGGTAGGACCCGATCAGCCGGCCGTCGAGGTGCACGGCGCCTTCGGCGGGCTTGAGCATCCGCGACAGCGCCCGCAGCAGGGTCGACTTCCCGCAGGCGTTGGGCCCGACGATGACCGTGAAGGAGTTGTCGGGGATGGTGATCCCGAGGTCGCGGGAGATGACGCTCTGGTCGTAGGCGAGGGTGAGGTTCTCGCCCCACAGCCGGGACGGCCCGGCGCCGTCGGATGCGCTTCCCGTGGTGTTCACTGCTGTTTCTTTCTCGTCGAACCGGTCGGCCCGGTCCCGGGCCGGCCGCCTTTCCTGGTCGCTGGCGTCAGGCACGTCCGCTCCGCCATTCCCGGTGGAGCAGCCACACCAGGTAGCTGCCGCCGATGATCGCGGTGACCGCGCCCACGGGCAACTGGGTCGGCGCCAGCACGCGCTGGGACGCCAGGTCGGCGGCGATCAGCAGCAGGGCGCCCATGAGCCCGGCGCCGAACAGCGCGGTGCCGTTGGTGTGCGCCAGGCGGCGGGCCAGCTGGGGCGCCGCCAGGGCGATGAACCCGATCGGTCCGGCGACCGCGATGGCCGCGCCGGTCAGCGCGCTCGCCGCGACGAGCGCGACGGCCTGGGTGGCCTGCACCGGGACCCCCAGGGCGTGGGCCGTCTGGTCGCCCATCTCCATCAGCCGCAGCCGGGGGCCCAGTGCGAGGATGAGCGGGATCAGCAGCCCGGCGCCGATCGCGACGGCGATGACCTGGCCCCAGCCGCGGCCGTTGAGGCTGCCGATCATCCACACCTGCGCGGTCATGGCGTCGGTGAGCTCGGCGCGGGTGATGAGGTAGTCGCGGACCGCGAGCAGCATGGCGTTGATGCCGATACCGACGAGGATGAGCCGGTATCCCTGCACGCCCTTCTTCATGGCCAGCAGGTACACGATCGCCGCCGTCAGCACGCCCCCGGCGACCGCGCCGAGGGAGACCTGGAGCATGGTGCCGCCGAAGACGAGGATGGTGGCGACCGCGCCCGTGGCCGCGCCTCCGGTGAAGCCGATGATGTCGGGGCTGCCCAGCGGGTTGCGGGACAGGCTCTGGAACACCGCCCCCGCAACGCCCAGCGCGGCGCCCACCAGGACGGCCGCCCAGGCGCGGGGCAGCCGTACGCCCTGCACGAAGAACAGGTCCAGGCGCTCGCCGCGGCCGATGAGGGCGAGCAGTACGCGGGGCAGGGGGATCTCGTAGTCGCCGGTCATCAGCGACACCGCGAACACGGCGGCGATCGCGGCGGCCAGGACGGCGTAGACCGCGGCGATGCGGGGCCGCAGGACGAAGGAGAACCGGCCGCCGGCGATGCGCACCACGCGGGGGCGGGCCGCGGCCGCCGGGGCGGCGGGGCCGGAGCGGGGCAGGGTCGCGGTCATATCCGGGCCATCTTCTTGCGCCGCACGAGTGCGATGAACACCGGGGCGCCGACCAGGGCGGTGATGATGCCGACCTCCAGTTCTCCGTTGGGGAGCACGATCCGGCCCAGGGTGTCGGCCCCGGTGAGCAGGATCGCCGCGAGCACGGCGGAGTAGGGCAGCAGCCACCGCTGGTCGGGGCCGGTCAGGGTCCGCGCGATGTGGGGGACGATGAGGCCGACGAACCAGATGGGGCCGGCCGCGGCGGTCGCCGCGCCGCACAGCAGGATGATCGCCAGCGCGGTGACGGCGCGGGTCCGGTTGATCCGCGCGCCCAGCGCCGCGGCGAGGTCCTCGCCGAGGGCGATGGTGTTGAGCGCGGGCCCCAGGAGCAGGGCGATCACGACCCCGGCCATCAGGAACGGCCACACCTGCACGAAGATGTCGAGGTCGCGGCCGACGAGGGAGCCGACCTGCCAGAACCGGATGCGGTCGAAGACGAAGTCGTCGAGCAGGATGATGCTGTGGACGAAGCCCTGGAGGACCGCGGCGACCGCGGTGCCCGCGAGCGCCAGGCGCACGGGGGTGGCGCCGGTCCGGCCGCGCGATCCCAGGCTGTAGACCAGCAGGGCGGTGAGGCCGGCGCCGATGAAGGAGAACCACAGGTACTGGGCCGGGGTGGCCAGGCCGAAGACGAAGATCGCGACCACGACCGCGGCGGCGGCGCCGGAGTTGACGCCGAGGATGCCCGGTTCGGCGAGCGGGTTGCGGGTGAGCGCCTGCATGAGCGCCCCGGCGAGGCCGAGGGCGGCCCCCACGAAGATCCCGAGGACGGTGCGGGGCAGCCGCAGTTCGCGGACGACGCTGTGGTCGTAGGAGCCGTCGTAGCTCCACAGCGCGTCCCAGACGGTGGCGACCGGGATGGCCTTGGCCCCGACGGCGATGCTCAGCAGCGCGCAGGCCACCAGGACGCCGAGGGCGGCCGCCAGCCCGGCGGTACGCGCCAGGTGGGTGCGGGCCCTGGCCCGGGTGCGGTCGCCGAGCAGGTCCGCGGCGACGGCGGCATCGGCTCCGGCCCCCGAGGCGCCGGTGACCGCGGTGGAGGGACGCTCCAGGCTCATCGCGCCGCGCCTCGGCACACCGCCGGCGCAGGCCGGTGCAGCAGGCACACCACTGTCGCGTCCTCCATCGCTCGGGGGGCGGCCGGGCTCGGCCGAACTTAGACGAGGCTAACCTACGTCCCGTTCCGGCGAAACCCGGGACCGCAGGTGACGGACGTCTCCCCAGCTGGAACGACTCTCCCTACCGGTCGGTGATCCGGGGCGGGGTGAACGCACGGACCGGGGGAACGGGGCCGGTGTGGCGCTCCACCTCGACCAGGGCCAGCTGGCCCGTGGTGCCCTGGCTGAGGGACGAGGTGCCGATGTCGGCGGTCAAGACGTTGGGGTTGCCGTGGGCGCAGGTGACCCCTGGCGCCGACGGGTCGTACCAGGCACCGGTGGACAGCTGCACGACCCCGCGGCGCAGGTCGTCGCTGATGGCGACCCCGGCCAGGCAGCTCCCGCGGTCGTTGGACACCCGCACCACGTCGCCGTCGGACAGCCCGCGCGCGGCGGCGTCGTCGGGGTGCAGGCGCAGCGGGGCGCGGCCGGCGATCTTCTGGGACCGGCTGTGGGCGCCCATGTCCTGCTGGCTGTGCAGCCGGCCGGTGGGCTGGTTGGCGAGGAGCAGCAGCGGCCAGGTGCGGGCGCGCTCGGTGCCCAGCCGTTCACCGGGGTCCAGCCAGACCGGGTGGCCGGGGCAGTCGGCGTGGCCGAAGGCGGCGATGGTCGCGGAGAACAGTTCGATCCGGCCGCTGGGCGTGCCCAGAGGGTGGGCGACGGGGTCGGCGCGGAAGTCGCCGAGGAGCGTGACGGGTTCCGTCCGCCCCGGCAGCGGCGTCGAGCCGTCGGCCCAGAAGGCGTCGAACCCGGGCACCTCCTCGGACCGGCCGGTGCGCCCCCGCCAGTCCTCGTAGAGGTGCCGCAGCCATTCGGCGGAGGTGCGGCCCTCGGTGAAGGCGGCGCCGGCGCCGAGCCGTTCGGCGAGGGCGGCGTAGACGTCGTACTCGTTGCGGGCCTGCCCGTGCGGGGGCACCGCCCGCGGCATGGCGCGCAGCCGCAGGTCGCCCTGGCCGGCGGTGACGTCGTCGCGTTCCAGGGAGGTCGTGGCGGGCAGGACGATGTCGGCGTGGCGGGCGGTCGCGGTCCAGTGGGTCTCGGCGACGACGACGGTGTCGGGGCGGGCGAAGGCGCGGCTGAGGCGGGCGAGGTCCTGGTGGTGGTGGAAGGGGTTGCCGCCCGCCCAGGCGACGAGCCTGATGTCGGGGTAGCGGCGGCGCTCGCCGTTGAAGTCGTAGGCCTCGCCGGGGTGCAGGAGCATGTCGGCCACGCGCGCCACGGGGATGTATTCGTCCACCGGGTTGGCGCCCTGCGGGAGCTTGGGCAGCCCGAGCGGGGTGGCGCCGCCGCCGTAGCTGCCCATGGACCCGTACCCGGCGCCGAACCCGCCGCCGGGCAGGCCGATCTGCCCCAGGCAGGCGGCGAGCGCGATCCCCGCCCACAGCGGCTGCTCGCCGTAGCGGGCGCGCTGGACGGACCAGCCGACGTTGATGAGCGTGCGGCCCGCGGCCATGCGCCGGGCGAGCCCGCGCAGCTCCTCGGCGGGCAGTTCGCAAATGGGGGCGGCCCACTCGGGGCTCTTGGGGGTGCCGTCGGTCTCGCCCAGGACATAGCGGCGCAGGATGTCGGCGCCGACGGTGTAGCGGTCCAGGAACGCGGTGTCGGCGCGGCCCTCGGTGAAGAGCACGTGCATGAGCGCGAGCAGGATCGCGGTGTCGGTGCCCGGCGCCGCTGGCAGCCATTCGGCGCCCATGTCGGCCAGGGTGTCGTCGCGCAGCGGGCTGATGGAGATGGTGCGCAGCCCGCGGGCCGCTGCGGCGCGCATGCCCGGCTCGGCGGTGTGGGCCGCGCGCCCGCCGGAGGCGGTCCAGGCGTTGGAGACGCGCAGCCCGCCGAAGGTGACCAGCAGGTCGGTGTGCTCGGCGATCGCCTGCCAGGTGGCCGGGCGGCGCAGCAGGTCGTAGGCGCCCTGGTCGCCGAGCACGTGGGGGGCGAGCACTTCGACGGCGGCGTGGCTGTAGGTGGTGCGTGAACGCGTGTAGCCGCCGATGCTGTTGAGGAAGCGGTGCAGCTGGCTCTGCGCGTGGTGGAGGCGGCCGGCGCTGCCCCAGCCGTAGGAGCCGCCGTAGATCGCCTGGTTGCCGTGGGTGCGGCGGACCCGGTCGAGTTCGGCGGCGAGCCGGTCGAGCAGGTCGTCCCACTCCAGGGCGACGTATTCGTCGTCGGGGCGGCCGCGGTGGTCGTCGGGGCCGGGGCCGTTCTCGAGCCAGCGGCGGCGCACGACGGGGCGGTCGACCCGCGTGGCGTGGTGCTGGGCCTCGGGGACGTTGCCGATGATGGGCGAGGGAGCGGGGTCCGCGGGGTCGGGCCGGACGCCGACCACGGTGCCGTCGGCCACCAGCACCGAGTAGGTGCCCCAGTGGGAGCTGGTGGGGTACTCCGCGATCTCCGGGTTCTGCTGTGCCACCGTCGCCCTCTCCCGCGCTCTCCTCGTGCCTGTACGCACCTTATGCGGGGATCGTCGGGGCGGGCTCGCGGCCCGCACCCGGATGCGGGCCGGAGGCCGCCGCGCCCGGGGCGTTTGGCAGGATGTGGGCTCCGGAGCCGTCGTCGTAGAGACGTAGTAGAGGAGTGTGCATGGTGGCGTCGCGGTCGCGCCGGTCGGTTCTCGCCGTGCCCGGGTCCAGCCCGCGGTTCATCGAGAAGGCGCGCGGCCTGCCGGTCGACGCGTTCTTCTTGGACCTGGAGGACGCGGTCGCGCCGGCGGAGAAGGAGGCGGCGCGCGCCCGTGTCGTCGCCGCCCTCAACGAGGGCGGGTGGGGCGACCGGGTGCGGGCGGTGCGCGTGAACGCCCTGGACACCGCGTGGACGTACCGCGACGTGATCGCGGTCGCCGAGGGCGCGGGGGCGAACGTCGACTGCCTGATCCTGCCCAAGGTCACCGGGGCCGAGCAGGTGCGCTGGCTGGACCTGCTGCTCACCCAGATCGAGCGCGCCGCGGGCCTTGAGCCGGGCCGCATCGGGATCGAGGCGCAGATCGAGGACGCCCGCGGGCTGGTGGACGTCGACGCGATCGCCGCGGCGTCGCCCCGGCTGGAGGCGCTGGTCTACGGCCCGGCCGATTTCATGGCGTCGCTCAACATGAAGTCGCTGGCCGTCGGCGAGCAGCCGCCCGGCTACGACGTCGGCGACGCCTACCACTACGTGCTGATGCGCATCCTGACCGCCGCCCGCGCCAACGGCCTCCAGGCCATCGACGGCCCCTGCCTCCAGGTCCGCGACACCGGCGCGTTCCGGCGCTCGGCGGGCCGGTCGGCGGCGCTGGGCTTCGACGGCAAGTGGGTGCTGCACCCGCTCCAGGTCGATGCGGCCAACGAGGTCTACGCGCCCGGGCAGGAGGACTACGACCACGCCGAGGCGATCCTGGACGCCTACGAGCACGCCACGACGGTGGAGCGCCGAGGTGCGGTGATGCTCGGCGAGGAGATGCTCGACGAGGCGTCGCGCAAGATGGCCCTGGTCATCGCCCACAAGGGCCGGGCAGCGGGCCTGCGCCGCACCCCCTCCTAGCGGCGGGCGGTTCCCCCGCCCGGGGGACGGCTGTAGATTTGCTTGACAGAGTCAACGAATCCGGCCGAGCAGACCGAGGGGAACAGAACATGGCCGCCGAACCCGCACTTGTGCCCGCCGCCGACATCGCCGAGGTACGGGCGTTCAACCGGTTCTTCACCCGGCGTGTGGGGGTCCTGCGCCCGGGGCTGCTGGACTCGCCGTTCTCGCTGACCGAGTCCCGCATCCTCTACGAGCTCGCCCACCGCGACAGCACCGAGGCCGTCGACCTGCGCCGGGCGCTCGACATGGACGCCGGGCAGCTCAGCCGGGTCCTCACCCGGATGGAGAGCAGCGGCCTGCTCACCCGCACGGCGTCGCCCGACGACGGCCGCCGCCAGGTGATCGCGCCCACCGGCGAGGGCACCGCGGCCGCGCGGACCCTGGACGGCCGCTCCACCGACCAGGTCCGCGAGCTGATCGGCCACCTCTCCCCCGCCGACCGGGAACGGCTGGTCGCGGCGCTGCGCAGCGTCCGCCGGCTGCTCGCCGAGCCCGGCGCGGAGCCCGCCGGCGCCGACCCGGTGCTGCGGCCCCTGCGCCCCGGCGACCTCGGCTGGGTGGTCGAGCGCAACGGGGCCCTGTACGCCGCCGAGCACGGCTTCGACCACACCTACGAGGCGCTGGTGGCCGGGATCGCCGCCGACTACGGCCGCACGCACGACCCCGCGTGCGAGGACGCCTGGATCGCCGAGGCGGACGGCGAGCGCGCCGGCGCCGTCTTCTGCGTCCGCGAGGACGACACCACCGCCCGGCTGAGGCTGCTGCACGTGGAGCCGTGGGCGCGCGGCCGGGGCATCGGCGGCCGGCTGGTCGGCCACTGCATCTCCTACGCCCGTTCGCGCGGCTACACGCGCATGGTGCTGTGGACGGTCTCGGTGCTGGCGTCGGCGCGGCGGATCTACAAGGGCGCCGGGTTCACCCTGGTGGAGGAGGACCCGGCCCCGCGGTTCGGCCGCGAGCTGGTCGGCCAGACCTGGGAGCTGGACCTGCGGCGGGCGCCCTCATCCGCCGGCGCCGCGCCTCTTACCGGAGGCTAACCCTCATAGGCCACGATGTGCCTATGAGCCCAGCCAGCCGCGTGCTGATCGCCGACGACGACCGCGCCATCCGGGAGTCCCTCGAACGGGCCCTCCAGCTGGAGGGCTACTCGGTGCGGACCGTGAGCGACGGGGTGCAGGCCATCGCCGCCGTGCACGCCGACCCCGTCGACCTCCTCGTCCTGGACGTGATGATGCCCGGTGTCGACGGCCTCGGCGTGTGCCGGGTGCTGCGCGCGGAGGGCGACCGCACGCCCATCATGATGCTGACCGCCCGGGTCGAGACCCCCGACCGGGTGGCCGGGCTCGACGCGGGGGCCGACGACTACCTCCCCAAGCCGTTCGAGCTCGACGAGCTGCTGGCCCGGCTGCGGGCGCTGCTGCGCCGCGCCGCCCCCGTCTCCCCCGATGAGGGCCCCGAGCCCCTCCTCCAGGTCGACGACCTGCGGCTGGACCCGGCGGCGCGGCGCGTCTGGCGCGGCGAGCGCGAGGTCGAGCTGTCCAAGACCGAGTTCGACCTGCTGGAGCTGCTCGTCCGCAACGCCGGGATCGTGCTCGACCACGCCACGATCTACGACCGGATCTGGGGCTACGACTTCGGGCCGGAGTCCAAGAACCTCGCGGTCTACATCAGCTACCTGCGCCGCAAGCTGGAACCGGCGGGGGCGCCGCAGCTGATCCAGACCGTGCGCGGGGTCGGCTACACGGTGCGCCCGCAGGCCCGCCGATGACCTGGGTGCGTTCCCAGGCGGCCGCCCTGCTGCGGCGGTGGCGGCCGGTGGCCGACTGGCGGCTGGGCACCCGGTTCGCGGTGTGGTTCGCGCTGGTCGCGGCGGCGGTCATCACCCTGGTGGGTGCGCTGGCCTACAACACGGCGGCCTTCATGATCCGCACCGACCACGAGCAGGAGTTCGACGCCACGGTGGCGGGCCTCAGCTCCGACCTGCGCACGCCCCCGCAGCCGAACACGGGCGGCGGCCCCGGCGGGAGCGGCTTCACCTTCCTGCACTCCGACTCCTTCGTCTTCCAGGTGGTGCGGCCCGACGGCGGCCTGAACGTCTCCGTCCAGAGCCCCGAGGCGCTCGAGATCCTGCCGACGACCGACGAGGACCGCGAGATCGCCGCCGAGCAGGAGCCCGGGGTGGTCGCCACCCGCGAGGGGGCGGCCAACGGCGAGGACTACCGCATCGCCACCGTGTCCATCGGCGGCGGCTCCGGGGCCATCCAGATCGGGCAGCGCCTGTCGCCGACGGAGCGGATGCTCGACTCGCTGGCGTGGCAGATGGTGGGCGTGGGCGTGGCCGTGCTCGTCGGCGCGGGCATCGCCGGCTGGCTGGTGGGGCGCACCGTCACCGGCCGGCTGGTCCGCCTCACCGAGGCGGCCGAGTACGTCAGCTCCACCGGGCGGCTGGACCACCCCGCCCCCGGCCGGGAGGAGGCCGGCAACGACGAGGTGGGGCGCCTGGGCAACGCCTTCAACGCGATGCTGGCCCGGCTGGCCGGCGCCAAGGAGGAGCAGCGGCGGCTCGTGCAGAACGCGTCCCACGAGCTGCGCACCCCGCTGACCAGCCTGCGCACCAACGTCAGCGTCATGCGGCGGATCGACCGGCTCGACCCCGAAGCCCGCGACCGGCTGATCGACGACCTCCAGGGTGAGACCCGCGAGCTCACCGACCTGGTCAACGAGCTGGTGCAGCTCGCCACCGACAGCCGCGAGGACGAACCGCCGCGCGAGGTGGACCTGCGCGGCATCGCCGAGCAGGTGGCCGCGCGCGCCCGGCGGCGCACCGGGCGCGAGATCACCGTCGACGCCGACGACAGCACCGTCATGGGCGTCCCGGGCGCGCTGGAGCGGGCGCTGTCCAACCCGGTGGAGAACGCCGCCAAGTTCGACCCCGACGGCACCGCCCCGATCGAGATCGTGGTGAGCCGGGGCCGCGTGGAGGTCCGCGACCGGGGTCCCGGGCTCGATCCCGGCGAAGCCGACCACATCTTCGAGCGCTTCTTCCGGGCGACATCGGCGCGCTCGCTGCCCGGGTCGGGCCTGGGGCTGTCGATGGTGCACGACATCGCGATGGCCCACCACGGCGGGGTGTTCGCGCACAACCGGGCCGGCGGCGGAGCCGTGATCGGCTTCTGGGTGCCCACTCTCCCCTGACGCCGTAGGGTGGTCCCTCACCGGCCGCCGGGCGCGCGAACGCTCCGGACTGGGTAATCTCGGTTTGCCCTTTATCGTCGTTTCACTCGCGTCCTATCAAGATGCCCGCAGGTCAGGTCCGTTCGACGGTACCGGGATGCGGCCGTCCGGACCGGTGGAGTGTTCCGCGGGCGGCACGTAGTGATTCAGGTCCGAGGCCCCGCGGGGACGTCGCGTCGGCGGACGCATCGGCCGGACACATCGGGGGAAGGGCGGAGCCGGTACATGACGTGGTCTGTCACCGTTGCCATCGCGGGGGCGCTGGCCGCCGCTCTGGGTGCGGCCCTCCAGGAGCGCGCCGCGATGCGGGCGCCCGTTGCGGGCATCAGCCAGCTGCGGCTCCTCCGGCACCTGGCGCGCAGCCGCAGATGGTGCGCCGGGTCGCTGCTGACCGTGGGCGGGGTCGGGGCGCACATGTGGGCGCTGGGCCACGCGCCGCTCATCATCATCCAGCCGATAGGGATCAGCGGCCTGCTCTTCGCCGTCCTGCTCTCGGCCTTCTTCCGCAAGCGGCGGCCGTCGGCCCAGCAGATCTTCGGGTCGCTCGCGGTGACGGCCGCCCTCGCCGGGCTGCTGTCCACGGTGCCCTCGCACGCCGGCGCCCCCCATCTGACATCCACCGAGATGGTGTTGATGCCGCTCGCCTGCGCCGCGGCGATGCTGCTGTGCGTGGCGGTGGCGCGGCTGGTGGGCGACGCCGCACGCGCCTGGACGCTGGCCGTGGCCGGCGGCGTGGCCTACGCCATGACCTCGGCGCTGGCCCGGGTGATCGGGGTGGGCGCCCTGGCCGACCCGCTCGCGGTCCTCAGCCCGCTGACCGTGGTCGCGCTGGTGATCGGCCTGTGCGGCGCCCTCGTCGTGCAGAACTCCTACCGCACCGGCCACTTCGCGCTCGCCTACGCCACCCTGCTCATCAGCGATCCGTTCGCCGCCACCCTGATCGGGGTGGCGTTCTTCGGTGAGCGGGTGCCGAACGACCCCGTCAACGCCTCCGTGGCGATCGTGGCCGCCGTGGTCGGCACCATCGGGGTGGTGACGCTGGCGCGGTCGTCGCGCCCCGGCTCGCCCCGCCCCGTTCCGGCGGTTCAGGCGCCCGCGAGCCCCGAGACCCGCACCCGGGCCACGTCGCGGTAGATCCGCTCGAACCTCGCCAGCGACACGCGTTCGTCGTGCCGCACGGCGATCTCCCGGCTCGCCTCGCCCATGCGGGCCCGCTCCGCGGGCGACACCAGGATCTCGGTGAGGAACTTGGCCAGGGCGCCGCTGTCACCGGGCGGGTAGAGGTAGCCGTTGCGCCCCGTGTGGACCAAGTGCGGCAGCGCCATGGCGTCGGCGGCGACCACCGGCAGCCCGCTGGCCATGGCCTCCAGCGTGGCGATGCTCTGCAACTCCGCGGTCCCGGCGATCGCGAAGGCGTCGGCCGCCCAGTACACGAGCGGCAGGTCGCGCTCGGGCACGTAGCCCAGGAAGTGCACCCGGTCGGCGACGCCGCACCGCGCGGCCAGGGCCTCCAGCAGCGGCCGCCGGACGCCGTTCCCGGCGAGGACGAGCTGCGCGCCGACGGCCCGGAGCCGCGGAACGGCGCGGATCAGCTCCTCGACCCGCTTCTCCTCGTCGAGCCGCCCGACGAAGGCGACCGTGGGGCGGTCGGGGAGGCCGAACCGGGCGCGCACCCGCGGGCGCTCGGCGCCGGGGTCGGCGAGCGGGTGGAACCGGCGCAGGTCGATCCCGCACGACACCGCCTCCACGGGGCGGTCGAACCCCTGGTCGAGCAGGAGCTGGGCGGCGATCCGGGTGGGGGTGGTGATGTGGTCGGCACCGGCGAGCACGCGGACGAAGTCGTGCCAGGCCGCCCGGCCGATCCGGCCCCGCAAGGGGGCGGGCACCCGCAGGTGGTGGAAGAGGTTCTCGGGCATGAAGTGGTTGGTGGCCACGACCGGGATGCCGTAGCGGCGGGCCGCCCCGATCAGCAGGCGGCCGACGATGAAGTGGTTCTGCACGTGGACGGCGTGCGGGCGCAACCGGACCAGCAGCCGGCGGGTGTGGCCGGCGGCGCCGGGCGGGAGGGTGAGCCGGAGGGTCTCGTGCGCGAGCGACGGCACCGAGCGCAGCCGGTGCTCGACCACGCCGCCGTCGCGGGCGACACCGGGCGGGCCGTGCGCCGACTGGCACAGGACGTGGACGTCGGCGCCGCGGTCGGCGAGCCCCTGGGCGAGGCGGGCGGTGAAGAAGGCGGCGCCGTTGACATCGGGCGGGTAGGTGTCGGTCCCGATGAGGACCCGCAGCCGTCCCGTGCCCGCGGCGTCCTCGCGGGCGTGGGCGCCGCCCCGGTCGGGGGCGCGGCCACCGGTCGTGGGGGGAGGGGGAACGGCCATGGTTCGATCTCTCCTGGTGTCGGCGCGGGGCGGCCCCGTCCGGCACGGCCATGGTGGCCGCCCCGGGCCCACCGGAGGCGGAACCATTGCGGAACGTGTCGCACCCCTACCGCACCGTGACTCGAACGATACCGTCCGCCGCCCCCGGCCGAAGGCCCGACTTGCAGAGCCGTTGGAGCCGAGCAAGAAGGCGAGCGTGCCCATAGGACCAAACGACACAGCGCATCCGCCGCGTCCGCCGATGCCCGCCGCCCCCGCGGGCGGGCATCGGACCGCGTCCGGCGCCGGCCTCCGGGCCCGCGGGGCCGGGTCACCCGTCCGGCCCCCGGTCGGGACGGGTCCCCCATCCGGCCACGCGGCCCGGCGGCCGCGCCACACCGGTCCGGAGCGCCCCCCTACCCGCCCCGGCCCGGCCGACCGGGTCAGCCGCCGATGCTCTCGGCGGACTGGGCCGACAGCGTGATCTCGACCTCCGCGTCGTTGCCGTCGCGGGTGTAGCCGACGGTCACGGTGTCGCCGGGCTCGTGCGAGCGGACCGCCGCGATCAGCGCGTCCGGGCTCTCGACCGACTCGCCGTCGATGGAGGTCACGACGTCGCCGCGCTCCAGTCCGGCCTCGGCCGCCGCCCCGCCGCGCGAGGTCTCGACGATGGTCGCCCCCGTGCCCTGGCGCGGCTCGGAGATGGTGGCGTCGATCGCGGCGTACTCGGCCGTCCCGGTCTCGATGAGCTGCGCGGCGATCGTCCGGGCCTGGTTGATCGGGATCGCGAAGCCCAGCCCGATCGACCCGGCCTCGGCGCCCTGGCCCGCGGTGAGGATCGCGGTGTTGATCCCGATGACCTCCCCGCTCATGTTCATCAGCGGCCCGCCGGAGTTTCCGGGGTTGATCGGTGCGTCGGTCTGGATGGCGTTGATGACGGTCGCGGTGCGCAGCCCGGAGGACTGGCCGCCCTCGTCCGGCGGGGCGAGCGGGTCCTGCTGCTCGGGCTGCTGGCCGGCGTTGCCGGTGTTGACGGGGCGGTCGACGGCGCTGACGACGCCGGAGGTCACCGTCCCCGACAGCCCCAGCGGGGAGCCGATGGCGACGACGTCGGCGCCGACCTCGACCCGGTCGGAGTCGCCGAAGCTCGCGGCGGTGAGGCCGTTGACCCCGCTGGCCTGGATGACGGCGAGGTCGGACACCGGGTCGGCGCCCAGGACCTCGGCCTCGGCCTCGCTGCCGTCGTTGAACTGCACGAGCACCGGGCCGTTGGCGCCGGCGACCACGTGGTTGTTGGTCAGGATCTGGCCGTCGTCGCTGATGACGACGCCGCTGCCGCCGCTGCCCTCGCTGGTCTGGATGGACACCACACTGGGCAGGGTCGACTCCGCGACGGTGCTGACCGTGCCGGAGGACGCCGAGCCGGACGGGGGGCCGGTGAGGGAGCTGACGCCGCCTCCGTCGAGGAGCCGGGTGGTCACGATGGCGGCCGCCGGCCCCACGATCAGGCTGGTGGCCAGGGCGGTGACGGCGGCGACGCCGAGCACCTTGTTGCGCTTGAAGAAGGGCTCGCGCTTGGGGCCGGAGCCGGGCGCCGGCATGCCGAACGCGGCCTCGGGCGGGGTGGGCGGCAGTCCTCCGCCGGCGGCACCGCCTTCCGGCGGGCGGGCGAACGATCCGGTGGTGGCGCCCGGGTGGGGACCGGTGCCGGTGGTGCCGGTGTCCCACGGGGAGGCTGCGGACGCGCCGAACGCGCGGGTGTCGCCGTGGGGCCCGTGCCAGCCCGCGTGCGGGGCGTGGGGTGCGTGCCCGGTGGCGCCGATCGCGTAGCCGCCCGGCGTTCCGGGAGCCGGCGGCTCCGGGGTGCCCTCCGGCCCCGATGCGGCGCCGGCGGAGCGGGTCGACCACAGGGTCGTGTCGGCGGGCCCGGACGGCTCGCCGTAGGCGGGCCCGCCCGTATCGCGCTCGGGGTAGACCGGATCGACGTACCTGGGATCGCTGGAAGCGGACTGGCCTGCGGCGTCGCCGGGCACATCGTCGGGCCGCCGGGCGCCGGTGCCGTCAGCGGGGTCGCCGTGGGGGGAATCGGGTGCGCTCATGTGGTCCTCCGGGATCCTCATCCTGATTGGTACGAGCATCGTCGGTTCGGGTTAGAACGCGGTGAGACGGCGGGAAGGCCGGGTTTCGAGTCCATCATCACCACCCCGGCCCCCCGGTTTCGGACGACACGCCACCGGGTCGTCTTTTGTCCGTTAGAAGCGACATCGGCGCGTCGTCCCCGCGGGCGGGCGATCCTGACCGACGATGGATCCAGTTCCACCCGTCCTCTCACACGGTCCGCCGCGTGGCCGCCCACTGACCCAAAGTCCGCAGGCCACGCGGTGTGTTCACGATGGCGGCGCCCGCTAGGGCCGCCGTCCGCCGCCCTCCCCGGTCTCGGCCGGGAGCCCGGGGTCGGGAGCCCAGGCGCTCCACGACCCGGGGTAGAGCCGCGTACCGGTGTATCCGGCGTGCTCAAGGGCGAGCAGGTCGTGGCAGGCGGTCACGCCCGACCCGCAGTAGGCGGTGATGGTTTCGGCCGTGTCCGCGCCCAGGGCGGCGAACCGCTCGCGCAGCCGCTCGGGTGTGGCGAACCTCCCATCCTCGGCGAGATTGCCGGCCCAGGGGGCGCTGCGGGCGCCGGGGATGTGCCCGGGGCGCGCATCGACGGGCGCGGGGGCCTCGCCCGTGTAGCGGACGTGGGTGCGGGCATCGACCAGCAGGCCGGCGGGGTCGCCGATCCCGGCGCGGACGGTCGCGGTGTCCACGATCCGGTCGGCGGGCCAGGGCACGGAACTGCGCAGCGCGGGGCGGGGCTCGGCCGGCCACCGCTCCAGCCGCCCGGTCCACGCCTGGACACCGCCGTCGAGGACCGCCGCCGGGGTGCCGATCGCGCGCAGCATCCACACCAGGCGGGCGGCGACCGAACCGCCCGCGTCGTCGTAGGCCACCACCCGGGCACCGTCGCCGATGCCGAGCATGGACAGGGTCGCGGCGAAGGCGTCGGCACTGGGCAGGGGGTGCCGGCCGCCTTCGGGCGACGCCGGTGCGGACAGGTCGACGTCGACGTCGACGAAGACCGCCCCGGGGATGTGGCCGCTGTCGTAGGCCGCGCGCCCGGAGCGGCCGTCGAGGTACCAGCGGACATCGGCGACGACGAAGTCGTCGCGGCGCTCGGCCACCAGCTCGGCCGGGACGACGACGGGCAGGTCGCTGCTGCGGTTCTTTGGTGCCATGCCCGCAAGCTACACGGCCGCGCCGCGCCGGGTGGCGCACACCCTCAAGCCGGGGCGGCCTGCTCCAGGCGGCGGACGTGGCGCAGCCACAGCAGGCCCAGCACCGGCAGGACCAGCGGGATGAACAGGTAGCCGCTGCCGAACCGGGACCAGACGGTGTCGTCGGGGAAGGCGGCGGGGAAGGCGAGGCTGAGACCGCCGACCACGAGCACGCCGAGGAGCTCGACGGCGCACGACACCATGGCCACGCGGTGGGCGGTGCGGCCGCGCCGGGCGATGCCGACGGCGGCCACGATGTAGACCGCCCCGGCCACAGCGGACAGCAGGTAGGCGAGGGGGGCGTCCTCGAACCTCGTGAGGATCTGCACGGCGGCGCGGGCCGTGGCGGCCAGGGCGAAGACCGCGTAGACCGCGATCAGTACCCGCCCGGGCCCGGTGCGCGAGGCGGGCTCAGACACGGGAGGGGTCCCAGATCTGCTCCAGCCGCACAATCATGACCGGGAGGATGAGGCAGGCGAAGGCGATCACCGCGGGGCCCCACCGGCTGCGCTCCATGAACCCCCACACGGCGCAGGCCGGGGGGATGAGGACGATGGTGGCGAGGTAGCCGATGAAGGTCACGGTCTCGGCGGGGCGCTCGCCTCCGGCCATCAGCACGCCCGAGACCACTGCCTGCCCGATGACGAGCAGCCACAGCACGCCCATGGCCACCAGGTGGGGGACCAGCATCGGGCGGTCGCGGAAGGTGGTGATCAGGCACCACACGGCGATGATCAGCGACGCGATCTCGATGGTGGTGGTCAGCGCGTCGACCACGCCCGCCTCCGTTCCCTCTACTACGACACAATGTAGTACCGGGTTCGGCGGGCGGGGAAATCGGGTGGCCGGGCCGGGGGGCGGGTTACAGCAGCGACACCACCGTGCCGCCGAGCAGGCCGCCGATGGCGCCGCCCAGGAGCGGCCCGACCACGGGCACCCAGGAGTAGGCCCAGTCGGAGGTCTGCTTGCCCGCGATCGGCAGCAGCTGGTGGACGATGCGCGGGCCGAGGTCGCGCGCGGGGTTGATGGCGTACCCGGTGGGGCCGCCCAGCGAGAGCCCGATCCCCACCACCAGCAGGGCCACGATCAGCACCCCGGTGCCCGACGCCTGGAGCTCCCGGTAGGCGCCGGTGATGACGATGACGAAGACGAGCGCGAAGGTCGCGATGATCTCGGTGACGAGGTTCAGCCCGCTGCGGCGGACCTCGGGCTCGGTGGAGAAGATGCTCAGGAACGGGCCCGGCGACTCCCGGAACTGGCACAGGTAGGTGAGCCAGACCAGGAAGGCACCGAGCATCGCGCCGAGCACCTGCGCCGGGATGTAGGTGGGGATCTTGGAGAAGTCGCCGGTGGCGAACGCCAGACCTACGGTCACCGCCGGGTTGATGTGCCCCCCGGACAGCGGGAAGGCCATATAGGCGCCGGCCAGGACGCCGAACCCCCACCCGAATGCGATGGCGACCCACCCCGCGCCCTTCGCCTTGGACTTGTTCAGCGCGAGGGCGGCGCAGACGCCGCCACCGAACAGCACCAGGAGCGCCGTGCCGAAGAATTCGCCCACAATGCCGGCCCAGACACTCACACTCACAGGAACCCCCGATGCGACGAGCGAAGAACGATGACCGCGAATTCCGTGGTCACGCCACGGATATCGCGCGGACGGCACGGTTCGCGAGGGCCCGGGGGACGTGTCGGCGGTTTTACCCGATCCTGGGGAAAAGCGGGGCGGATCCGGGAACCGGGGGCGGGCGCGCCGCCTTTCCTTTTTGCCACGCGGTGCGCGGTGCATTAGCATCGATGTTTCGCTCCGGCGGCACTGCACGTCTGCGCGCTGAGGATCGGCACGAACCGGGTCACAGGCCCGGGGCGGGAACCCACGCACCCGCCGCCGTCCATCCGTTCCCGCCCGCACAGAGGTCCACCCCATGCCCGTACCCGAGCCCTCCCCTGCCCTCGACCCCGAGATCGCGGCCGAGCGCGCCCACCTCACCGCCTCCCGCGACGCCCTGCGCCGCATGCGCGACGACGTCCTCGCCACCGAGACCCCCGAGGTCTACGGCGACTGGGTGTCCACCCAGGCGCTGAAGCAGGCACGGGCGCTGCGCGCCGAGGCGCTGGCCGACCTCCCCGACACCCCGCTCTTCTTCGGCCGGCTCGACTTCGCCGCCGGGACCGTGTTCGAAGGCGAGGGCGAGAGCGGCGACACCGGCGGTGCGGCCGACCGCGTCCACATCGGCCGCCGCCACGTGCACGACGAGCACGGGCGCGCGATGGTGCTCGACTGGCGCGCCCCCATCTCGGTGGCGTTCTACCGCGCCAGCCCCGCCGACCCGATGGGCGTGCGCGTGCGCCGCCGCTACGGGTTCGGCAACGCCGCCGAGCTGACCGCATTCGAGGACGAGGACATCGCCGGGGGCGACGTCCTGCCGGCCGCGGCCGCCCTCGGCGGCCACCTGCTGACCGCCGAGATCGAGCGCCCCCGCACCGGTCCGATGCGCGACATCGTCGCGACCATCCAGCCCGAGCAGGACGACCTCGTCCGCGCCCCGCTCACCACCACGCTGTGCGTGCAGGGCGCCCCCGGCACCGGCAAGACCGCCGTGGGGCTGCACCGCATCGCCTTCCTGCTCTACACCGAGCGCAAGCGGCTGGGCCGGTCCGGTGTGGCCATCGTCGGCCCCAACCGGTCGTTCCTGTCCTACATCCGCAACGTCCTGCCCGCGCTCGGCGAGATCGACGTCGCCCAGACCACGCTGCGCGAACTGCTGGAGACCGTCCCGGTGCGCGCCGCCGACGACCCCGCCACCGCCCGCCTCAAGGGCGACGCCCGCATGGCCGAGGTGATCCGCCGCGACCTGTGGTCGCTGCCGCGGCCGGCCACCGAGACCCTGGTGGTGCAGCGGGGGTCGCGGCGCTACCGGCTCTACCCCGAGGACCTCGCCGGCCTGCTGGCGGAGCTGCGGGAGCGCGGGGTGCCCTACGGAGCAGGGCGCGACCTGCTCGCCCACCGCATCGCGCACACCGTTCTCAGCCTCATGGAGGCGGCCGGCGAGGCGTGCGACGACCGCACCCACGACCAGGTGCGGCGCACGCGCGAGGTCCGCGCCGCCGTCACCGCCATGTGGCCCAAGGCCGACCCCGTGCGGCTGCTGCTGGGCCTGCTCACCGATCCCGGCCGGCTCGCCCGCGCCGCCGACGGCCTGCTCACCCCGGAGGAGCAGGCGATGGTCCTGCTGCCGGGGCGGCCGCGCGGCCCCAAGAGCGCCCGCTGGTCCGAGGCCGACCTCGCGCTGATCGACGAGGCCGCCGGGCTCATCGAGCGCCCCGAGAGCCTGGGCCACATCGTGATCGACGAGGCCCAGGACCTGAGCCCGATGCAGGCCCGCGCGCTGGGGCGGCGCGCGGCCGGCGGCTCGTGCACCGTCCTGGGCGACATCGCCCAGGGCACGGCGCCCAATGCGGCGGACGACTGGGACACCCTCCTGCACCACCTGGGCAAGCCCGACGGTCGGCTCGCCGTCCTGGACCGCGGCTACCGGGTCCCGGCGCAGATCATCGACTTCGCGGCCCGGCTGCTGCCGCGGATCGCGCCCGGGCTCGGCGCCCCGGTGGCGATCCGCCGCTCCCCCGGGTCGCTGCACATCGCCGCTGCGCGGGCCGGCGGGCTGGCCGAGGCGGTCGTCGGCGCGTGCCGCACCGCCCTGGCCGGGGAAGGGTCGGTCGGGCTGATCGCCGCCGACACCGACCTGCCCGCCCTGCACGCCGCCGTCACGGCCGCCGGGCTGGCGGCGGGGATACTGGGCGCCGCCGACGACGCGCTGGAGGCCGAGCGGCTGGTGTGCGTCCCCGCGTCGCTGGCCAAGGGCCTGGAGTTCGACGCGGTGGTCACCGCCGAGCCCGCCCGCATCGTCGCCGCCGAGCCGCGGGGCCTGCACCGCCTCTATGTCGTGCTGACCCGTGCGGTCTCCACCCTGCACGTCGTGCACACGGAGCCGCTGCCGGACCTGCTCGCCGGCCATTCGGTGGAGGCGGGTTCCTAAGGGCCGGGCCCGTTACACACGGATGGCCGGATCGCGCCAAAGAAAAGGGAGCCCCCGGAGAATTCCGCGGTTATCACTTACCGTTATCCTCCCGCTCCCCCGCGATTCGGAGGTCGACCCGGATGTCCGAAACACGACCTTTTCCGCCGAATCCCGTGACGATCGATTCCGTCGCGGCGACCGTGGTGGCGAAGATCGCCCCCGATGAAATGGCCGCCTACCCGCAGGTCCTCGACGAGTTCTTCTTCACGAAGGGCCGTGCGAAGCGCGGAGGCGACAATCCGCTGGGGTTCGGCTCGATCGCCGTCGGGGTGATCACCGGTTTCGTGCTGGGGGTACTTCACGACCTGGTCGTCGAATCGATCGCCGATTCCATCCGCCCCTGGTGGAACCGGGCATGGCGCCGGATCGCGGAGCTGCTGCGACTGCGGCGACGCGCGGCACCCGGCCCCGATACGGAGATCCGGCCGCTCAGCTCGGCGGAGATCCCCGGCATCGTCGCCGCCATCACCGAACGGGCCGTGCGCACCGGCATCCCGCCGGAACAGGCGGGAGACCTGGCCGCCGCGATCGTCGCGGAACTCACGCGCCCGGGCGGTCCCGGTGACGACGACTGATCCCGGCACCGTCGAAGAGCAGACGGCCGACCGGTTCGACCCGTTCCTGCTGCCGTCGGCGACCCGGATCCGGTTCGCCCTGCTCATCATGGCCGCGGCGGTCGGAGCGATGTACGCGGGGATCTGGTACGTGCCATTGGGGCTCGCCTATGGGGTGGATCCGCTGGGATTTACGTCGGCGTCATGCGCGGACCAGGTTCGCTCCGAGGCCGATGCGCTTTCCGACCACGCCGTCCTCAACACATTCCTCACCTGCCACATCCGACAGGAACGACTCATCGCTCTCTACCTGATAGCTGCGGGACCGATCTGGGCACTGCTCACCGTGGCCGCCCACGCGGTCCATCCCGCCATTCTGGCTCGGCGGCTGAACCCGGTCCGCGATCCCGACGACGGGGCGCTCCGCCTCGCCCGCTCCGGGATGACCACCGGGCCCGACCGTGCAGGCCGCCGCGTTGACATCTTGATCACTCGGGGCACCACGGGCGGCGCCCGCGTGTTCGGGGCATTCGGGCGGTACCGGATGTCCGTCGACTCCTCCCTACTCGTTGAGCAGGAGGACGGCCACGGGCTCGACATCCGGTCCTTGTCCGTGCTCCGCCATGAAGAAGCCCACCTGCGCAATCGCGACGTCGGACTCACCTACCTGACGATCGCCTCATGGTGGGCCTTCGCGGTCGTTCTCGGCGTTCCCCTATTGGTCTTCCTGCTGGCCGCGGGCACGGTTCAGGTGCCCAACGAGCTGGCCGAGTACTGGAGGATCGTGCTGGGACCCATCGCCACGGTAGTCCCCGCCCTGATCGTCCTCCAGGCGATGCGCGCCCGGGTCCTGCGCACCCGCGAGCACTATGCCGACGTCCGGGCGGCCCAAGCGGGCCCGGCCGGCGATGGCCTGCGCGCCATCCTCACCGATATGCGCTCCACGGACGATCGACCGACGTGGTGGCGCCGGTTCCGCGGCTATCACCCCTCTCCCGGAAGCCGATTGCGCGTCCTCGGCGATCCGCGCCCGCTCGCCGCCATCAGCCGAGGCGACCTGTTCATCGCCGGGCTCACGCTGGGCACCGGCTACCTGCACCTGGGAGTCGTCGGCAGGCTCGTGACCGCGAGCGCCCCGTTTCAGGCGGGCCCGGACGTCGGCCTCCTGCTCGCCGCACCGATCGGCGCCGTTGTCGCGGCGGAGGTGTGGAACGCGGTCCATGCGGGTTCCGTGCGCCTGCGCCGAGCGGGTACCGCGGCCACCGCGCTGGCATCCGGAATACTTCTCGGGTACTCGCTGCCCCATCTGCTCTTCCCCGGATGGTCCGGGTTCCTACTGGCACCGCATCCGGGTCTCGCCATGGCGTCGGCCGCGGCTCTGTGGGCCGTCTGCTTCGCCTTTCTCCGGTGGTCGGCACTGTGCGCGCGGATATGGCTGGAGGCCACGCAGCGCAGACGTGCGGCATGCGCCGCCGGTATCCTCTGCGGCGCGGTGGTCTTCGGCTGCGCGTTCACATGGTGGACCGGCTTCACCGGAACGCTGGCCAACGAGGGCGGGCTCGGCCCGATCGCCGTCGGAGTGGCCCTCTTCACCACAGCCACCGATTCCCCCGCGTTATGCGCGGCGGCCGGATGCGCGGCGGCCTTCGCGGTCTCCGCCTCTACCTGGACCACGGGAACGGGCACACTGGCGCGCCGCCCGTACATGCCGATGACGGCAGGGATCGTCCTCCTCGCCGCTTTCGCTGCGATGACAGCGGCGCTCGTGATGTACAGCCCTTCGTCCAGCGCCTCGCTTCAGCGATACACGTCCGTCGCCCTCATCATCATCGGCCTCCTCACGTTGCTCGCGATCGTGGTGGTGAGCCTTGGACTCGGGGCCTGGATCGGCGGACGCGGCCGGACCGGTGCCGCGTTGTGCGCCGCCACCGTGTGCGCGTTCACAGTGGCGGCGCCGGCACCCGCCGTCTTCGTGGTGGGCACCGCCACAGGGTGCACGGTGCAGAATCCGTCCGGCTCCTGCTGGGGCTCCGTCTGGGACACGATGCGCGAAGGGTACGCGGATCCGAGCGCCGTCACTCTTGTGACCATCCCGCTGCTCGCGGTCTTCTGTTCCTGCGCGCTGGCCGGATCCCTGCTGCGGAGGGCCGTCGACCGGCTCCGGCCCAAGCATGAGCCCGTGGCCTCCCCCAGTCGTCGGCTCCGGCACCGGGTCGGCGGAGCGATCGCGGCCGCCTCAGCGGTGGCCACCGCGCTGGGCGCGATCTTTGTCCCGGAACTGTCGGCGTCCGCCGCCCCGATCACCGAGCAACGGGCGGAATTAGCGACACAGGTCGCGCCGGAGACCGTGAGCCGCGACAGCGCATGCGATGCCGCTTCCACCGTCCTGGACGCATCGCTGGAAACCATCACGATCCCGGGAATCCCCCAAGATTCCCGGGGGTCCACCCTCGTCGCGCTGGCATCCAGCCGCGACCCGGTCCTCGCGGCCATGGGCGGCGCGGTGCTCGACGGAGCCGAGGTGGGCAGCGTGCGGTTCTTTCGATCCGTGAACTACTACTGCGATGTCGTGTCCAAAGAATGAGACGACACCGCCCCCGTCGCCCGCCCTCCGTCGATCCGCTACGGTGACGAACCGGCACAACGCGGAGGAGACCGAACGTGACCCCGGGCATCATCGTCCAGGCCGCTCTGCTGTTCGCCGTCACCAACATCGACGACATCGTCATCCTGGCGCTGTTCTTCGCACAGGGTGCGGGCAGGCGCGGTTCCGCCCTGCGGATCGTCATCGGCCAGTACCTTGGGTTCGGGGCGATCCTGGCGGTGGCGCTGGCGGGCGCCTTCGGCGCGACCTTCCTGCCGGAGGAGGCGCTGCCGTATCTGGGGCTGCTGCCCCTGCTACTGGGCCTGCGCGCCGCGTGGCAGGTCTGGCGTGACCGCGGCAAGGAGGACGAGGAGGAAGGCGGCGGCACCGCTCCCGGCAAGGGACCCGCTATCGCCGCGGTCGCCCTGGTCACCTTCGCCAACGGGGGCGACAACATCGGCGTCTACGTCCCCGTGTTCGCAACGGCGGGTCTCGCGGGGATGGCCGTCTACGGCGTGGTCTTCCTGATTCTGCTCGCCGTGTGGTGCGCGGCGGGCTACTTCATCACCAGCCGCCCCGCGGTGGCCGGCGTCCTCAGCCGGTGGGGGCACATCCTGCTGCCGGTGGTGCTCATCGGCATCGGGCTGGTGATCCTCATCGAGGGCGGCGCGTTCGGCCTGTGACCGGACCGGCGTCGGATGTGAAAACGCCCCCGCCGCTGACAGCGGCGGGGGCGTGGTGGTTCCGGAGCGCGCCCCGATCTACTCCCACTCGATGGTGCCGGGCGGCTTGCTCGTGATGTCGAGGGTGACCCGGTTGATCTCGCGGACCTCGTTGGTGATGCGGTTGGAGATCGTGGCGAGCACGTCGTAGGGCACGCGCGACCAGTCGGCGGTCATGGCGTCCTCACTGCTCACGGGGCGCAGGACCACGGGGTGGCCGTAGGTGCGGCCGTCGCCCTGCACGCCCACCGAGCGGACGTCGGCGAGCAGCACGACCGGGCACTGCCAGATGTCGCGGTCGAGGCCGGCGCGCGACAGCTCCTCGCGGGCGATGGCGTCGGCCTCGCGGAGGACGTCGAGGCGGTCGCGGGTGACCTCGCCGATGATGCGGATGCCCAGGCCGGGGCCGGGGAAGGGCTGGCGCCAGACCATCTCCGCGGGCAGGCCCAGCTCCTCGCCGACGCGGCGGACCTCGTCCTTGAACAGTTCCCGCAGCGGCTCGACCAGGCTGAACTGGAGGTCGTCGGGCAGCCCGCCGACGTTGTGGTGGGACTTGATGTTGGCGGTCCCGGTGCCGCCGCCCGACTCCACGACGTCGGGGTAGAGCGTGCCCTGGACCAGGAACTCGACGTCCTCGTCGGCCTCGCCGCCCTCGGCGACGACCTCGCGGGCGGCCTGCTCGAAGACCCGGATGAACTCCCGGCCGATGATCTTCCGCTTCTCCTCGGGGTCGGTGACCCCGGCCAGAGCGGACAGGAAGCGCTCCTGGGCGTCGACCACCTTGAGGGCGGCGCCGGTGGAGGCCACGAAGTCCTTCTCGACCTGCTCCGCCTCGCCCTTGCGCAGCAGCCCGTGGTCGACGAACACGCAGGTGAGCTGGTCGCCGACGGCGCGCTGCACCAGCGCCCCGGCCACAGCGGAGTCGACGCCGCCGCTCAGCGCGCAGATGACGCGCTTGGCCCCGACCTCAGAGCGGATGCGCTCGATCTGCTCGTCGACGATGTTGACCATCGTCCACGTGGGGCGGCACCCGGCGCCCTCGTAGAGGAAGTGGCGCAGCACGGCCTGGCCGTGCTCGCTGTGCATGACCTCGGGGTGGAACTGGACGCCGTAGAGGCCGCGCTCGCGGTTCTCCACGGCGGCGACGGGGGTGCTCGCCGTGCTGGCGGTGGCGACGAAACCGTCGGGGGCCTGGGCGACGGAGTCGCCGTGGGACATCCACACGGTCTGGCTGGCGGGCAGGCCGTCGAAGAGCAGGGAGCCGGCCGTGACCTCGACCTCGGTACGGCCGAACTCACTCAGGCCGGTCTTGGCGACCGTGCCGCCGAGCGCCTGGACCATCGCCTGGTAGCCGTAGCAGATGCCGAAGGTCGGGACCCCGGTCTCGAACAGGCTGCGGGGCGCCTGCGGGGCGCCGTCGGCGTAGACCGAGGAGGGCCCGCCGGACAGGATGATCGCCTTCGGGTTCTTGGCGATCATCTCCTCGACGGGCATGGTCGAGGGCACGATCTCGCTGTAGACGTTGCATTCACGCACCCGCCGCGCGATCAGCTGCGCGTACTGCGCGCCGAAGTCCACGACGAGGACGGTGTCGAACGTGCTGTCGCCAGCACCGGCAAGGGACACGTAACGGCCTTCCCGCAGGTAGATGGGGTGTGGGTCGCAACCAGTCTAATTCGCCGGTACCGGGGCCGCGCACGGAGCAGGATCACGCATGGCCATCGGGTTCTCCCCGGCCCCTTGACCACGTCGGCCGGGGCACCCGTTCGGTGCCCCGGCCGCTGCTCAGGTCATGCCGTCCGCCACCCGCCCCGATGGCGACCGTCCGGGCACGTCCCCCATGCTCGGCGTGGTCGGGGTGGGCTGGAGGGTCAGGTCTCTCAGGCCTCGACCTTGGTGATCTCGGAGACCGTGGAGACGCTCAGCTCGGTGGCGCACACGCTGTCCTGGCCCTCGGTGTTCGTGAAGGTCGTCGTGTCGTCGTTGAAGAGCTGGAGGTACATTCCGTCGACCTCGGTCGGCTCGCACTCCGACTCGTCGTAGTTCTCCGGGTTGGGGCGCTTGATGGTCACCGTGGCCTGGTCCCCGGGGGACATGCCGAACACGGAGTCGGCGGAGCCCACCTGCCGGCCGAACCCGCCGATCATCTCGCCCTCCTCGTCGCCCCAGTACATCCGGTCCAGTGCCCCGTACATCGTGCACGCCTCGTCGTCGTAGGGGTCGGACGGCTCCAGCTTCTCGAAGGTGATGGTGATGTACACGCTGCCGGCGGCGGCGTCGCGGGTCTCCTCGGTGACGAAGTCCTCTGCGGTGCAGTCCCGGACGCTCGCCGTGCCGACCTCGGACGCGTTCTCAGCGGCGTTCTCGGACGCGTTGTCGGAGGCGGCCGGGGCGCCCAGGGCCTTCGGCCCGGCGGTGGACGCGTCGTCGGCGAAAGCCGGGGCGGCCATGGCGAGTCCGGAGGCCACGACGGCCCCGAGAGCGAACGTCTGAGCCGAGCGCACACCGATCTTCTTCAGCATTTCGGACCGTCTCTTTCTAGGCATCTTTGTGGCTTAATTGCGAATGCACTATGTGCGATGCCAGGGCCACGATCTTGGTTCGCCGAAGACGCGAAAAATTCTCAGAATAATCCTGACCTGCAAGAATACCCTCCGGACGTGTCCGGGTACCCGATGCCGGAGGGTCCCGCGCCCCTACCGGATGCGGAACCGCTTCATCAGCCGGGCGCCGAGGGTGAGGGTCTTGGCGAGGGTTTCGCCGTCCATTCCGGGCGGGCCGGCCAGGCCCACCAGGTGCTGGCTGGCGATCGTCTGGGGCTCGGTGTAGCGCAGCAGGCCCTCTGCGCCGTGGCGGCGGCCCAGGCCCGACCGCTTCATGCCGCCCATCGGGGCGTCGTAGCTCGCCCATGCGGCGCCGTAGCCCTCGTTGATGTTGACGGTTCCGCTGCGGATCCGTTCGGCGAGGCGCCTGCCGCGCGCGACGTCGCGGGTCCAGATGCTGGCGTTGAGCCCGTAACCGGTGGCGTTGGCGCGCTCGACCGCCTCGTCCTCGTCGGCGAAGCGGTGGACGGCGGCCACCGGGCCGAAGGTCTCATCGGCGCAGGCGTCCATGTCCTCTGTCACCCCGGCCAGCAGGGTGGGCTCGTAGAACAGCGGGCCGATGTCGGGGCGGGGACGGCCGCCCGCCAGGACGTCGGCCCCCTTGGCGCGGGCGTCCTCGACGTGGGCGGCCACCCGGTCGAGCTGGCGCCGGTAGGTGAGGGACCCCATGTCCGCGGTGAAGTCGAGGTCGGCGTTGAGGGTCATCTCGCCGACCGCCGCCGCCAGCCGACCCGCGAAGTCGTCGTGGATCGCGTCGTGGACGAAGATGCGCTCCATGGAGATGCACAGCTGCCCGGCGTTGCTGAAGCACGCCCGCAGCACCCCCTCGACCGTCCGGTCGAGGTCGGCGTCCTCGCAGACGATGGCGGGGTTCTTGCCGCCCAGCTCCGCTGAGCAACTCACCAGCCGGGCCGCCGCGCGCTGGGCGATGTGCGCGCCCACGGCCGAGGACCCGGTGAAGGAGACGTGGTCGGCGTGGTCGACGAGGGCGTCGCCGATCTCGGCGGGCTCGCCCAGGACGGGGATCCACAGGTCCTCGGGGAGCCCGGCCTCGACGAGCAGGTCGATGGCCCACAGCGCGGTCAGCGCGGTCTGGGTGTCGGGCTTGGCGACGACGGCGTTGCCCGCGATCAGCGCCGGAACGGCGTCGGCCACCGGCAGCGTGAGCGGATAGTTCCACGGGGTGATGACGCTGACGACGCCCTTGGGCTGGTGGTGCACGTAGGTGCGGGTGGCCCCCGGCACCGCGCCCGGGGTGCGCCGGCGGCGGAGCAGCGCCGGGCCGCGGCGCGCGTAGTAGAGGGTGCCCCCGGCGGCGTCGTAGACCTCCTCGAAGGCGTGCCGCCGCGCCTTGCCGGTCTCCCACTGCACGATGTCCAGGATCTCGCGCTGCCGGTCCAGCACGAGGTCGTGGAAGCGCTCGAACGGGGCCACGCGGTCGCGCGGCGGGAGGGCCGCCCACGCGGCCTGCGCGGTCCGGGCGCGCTCGAAGGCGCCGGCGACGTCGGCAGCGGACGACTGCGGCAGCTCCGCGAGCGGCTTGCCGGTGAACGGCGCGCTGGTGGTGGAGGTGGCGCCGGAGGCGGCGGCGACGCGCCGGGTGAGCCTGCTGATCAGCGAGGGATCGAGCATCGGTGCCTCCGTGGGGCGGCGGGCGGCGGGTGCCATGCCGGGAGCCTAGTCCGCCCGCCGACGCCTGACTACCCACCGGTAACCACGTTTTCGCGGCTCCGTCGGGGCAGAGGACCTGGGTGCGACAACGTCGCCCACATCACAGCCGCCGCCCCCTGGACAGGGGACGGGTGACGGGGGTTCCATTTCATCAGGCGTTGAATTAATTTCGACGCAACACGAGACGCGGTCTTTGGGAGGCTGCAATGACGCACACCGAGACGCACACGGACACCACCACCGTCGCCATCTCCGGGGGCGGGCCCGCCGGGATCATGCTGGGGCTGCTGCTCGCCCGGGCCGGGGTCGAGGTCACCGTGCTGGAGAAGCACGGCGACTTCATCCGCGACTTCCGCGGCGACACCGTGCACCCCTCCACCCTGGAACTCCTCGACGAGCTCGGCCTCGGCGAGGAGCTGGAGCGCATCCCCCACCGCAACGCGACCCGCCTGACCATCGGCGCGGCGGAGCAGCCGTTCGTCGCCGCCGACCTGTCGCGGTACCCGTGGCCGCACCCCTACATCGCGCTGATCCCGCAGTGGGACTTCCTCAACATGCTGGTCGAGCACGCGCGGCGGTACTCGGGGTTCCGGCTGCTGATGCGCGCCGAGGCCACGGCGCCGATCGAGGAGGACGGGGCCGTGCGCGGCCTGCGCTACATCCAGCGCGGCGAGGACGGCTCCGAGGAGGAGCGCGAGCTGCACGCCGTGCTGACGGTCTCCGCCGACGGGCGCCGATCACGGCTGCGCGACGCCGCGGGGCTGGTCCCGGTCGACCTGGGCGCACCCATGGACGTCCTGTGGCTGCGCGTCTCCCGCGACCCCGACGCCCCCGAGGTCGGGCTCAACGGCCGCCTGGGCACCGGTGCCATGGCGGTCGCGATCGACCGCGGCGACTACTGGCAGGTCGCCTACCTCATCCCCAAGGACGCCGACGGCGCCGACGATGTGCGCACCCGCAGCATCGAGGAGTTCCAGGAGCGGCTGCTCGAGGTGCTGCCCTTCCTCGGCGAGAAGAACGTCCGCGAGATCGACGGCTGGGACAAGGTCGCCTACCTCGAGGTCGGCCTGGACCGGCTCCGGCGCTGGTTCCGCCCCGGCTACCTGTGCATCGGCGACGCGGCGCACACCATGTCGCCGATCGGCGGGGTCGGCATCAACCTCGCGATCCAGGACGCCGTGGCATCGGCCAACCTGCTGTCCGAGCCGCTGCTGCGGGCGCAGGCCGACCCGCGGCGGTTCGAGCGGACGCTCAACCCGGCGCTGCTCGCCCGCGTGCAGCAGCGGCGCTGGGCCGCCACCGCGGGCACCCAGCTGTTCCAGCAGGTCATCCAGCGCCAGGTGATCCGGCGCGTGCTCTCGGCGACGGAGGAGCCCCACATCCCGTTCCCCCTGCGCACGGCGCCGGGCATCCGCGGCTGGTCGCGGGTGGTGGCGCGGGTCATGATGCAGGGCATCCGGCCCGAGCACATCCACTCGCCCGAGCGCTCGGCCCCCTTGGTCCCCGCCCAGAAGCGGGTCCCCACCGTCACGCGGGCCACCGCGCAGGGGCCGTCGTGACCTCGAAGCGCGGCCCGGCGCGGGGTCAGGCGCAGTAGGCGCCGCGGGCCGGCCAGGTGCCGGTCTCGCGGAACATGCGCACGGCCTTGGACCGCGCGCACAGCACGGCGTGGGGGACGGGCTCGCCGTCCGTCCGGTCCCGCAGTTCGAGGTCACCGGTGCCGAGGGTGAAGTGGAACTCCTCCGAATTCCCGTCGAAGCCGCACGCATAGGAGACGGTGTCCGGCCCCTCACCGGTCTTGGTGAAGAGCACGAGGATCGCCATGGAGCACCCCTTCCTTGAGCTGCGGGCACGTCCGCAACGGCCTGTGCGCCATCACCCTGAGACCGGCATGACCAGCGTCTTCACGAAATCGACGGCACCTTCCCGCTCGTAGAAGCGCAGGGCCCCATCGTTGCCCGCGATGACGGAGATCTTCATGACCCGGACCCCCGACCCGGCGAGATGCTCGCGCGCCCGCGAAGGATCCCCGGGCCCAACCGATTACCTGGCCGGCCGTCCGGGCCGGGCCGCTAGTCGGATACCGGTCGGCCCATGAGGTACTCCACCCGGAAGACCGGGTCGACGCCGGCCGTATCGGTGAGTTCGCCGCCGTCGGGGGTGTCGTCGTCGTAGTAGTGGATGTCGGCCCCGGGGAACGCCGCCGCGAGGCGGGCGAGCACCTGGTCGCGGCCCAGTTCGCTGACGAACAGGTACCCGTCGTTCTCGATCAGGACGTCGATGTCGTCGGCGCTGAGGTCGCGCAGGGCGTCGGACCGGCCGAGCCAGGTGCCCGAGGCGCTGCGCCCCCACACCGAAAGCGTCCGGCCGAGCTCCGGGTGGCCGCCGTCGCGGTCCTCCTGCCACAGCTCGTCGTAGACCTCGACCCGGGCCCCGGCGAAGTCCTGGGGGACGTTGAAGCCGAGGGGGTTCTCGGCCTGCCAGCGCCAGGCGTCGGCGCAGGCGTCGGCCACCGTCTTCTCGGCCCGCCAGCCGAGGTCGCGCAGCGCGGCGGAGGGGTCGGCGTAGCAGGTGGCGATGTCGCCCGGGCGCCGGCCGGTGACCTCGTGGACGATGGCGGCGCCGGAGGCGCGTTCGAAGAGCCGGACGGCTTCGAGGACCGAGGTGCCCGCGCCGGTGCCGAGGTTGTAGGCGCGGAAGCCGGTGGAGTCGCCGAGGTGGTCGAGCGCGGCGACGTGGCCGCGCGCGAGGTCGGTCACGTGCAGGTAGTCGCGCACCCCGGTGCCGTCGGGGGTGTCGTAGTCGTCGCCGAAGACGAGCAGCCGGTCGCGGTGGCCCACGGCGACCTGCGCGAGGTAGGGGAAGAGGTTGTTGGGCACGCCCTGGGGGTCCTCGCCGATCAGGCCGCTGGGGTGGGCGCCGATCGGGTTGAAGTAGCGCAGCGCGGTGATGCTCCAGGCGTTGTCGGCCGCGGCGAGGTCGCGCAGGATCTGCTCGGCGAAGAGCTTGGTGGCGCCGTAGGGGTTGGTGACCGACAGCGGCATGTCCTCGGTGATGGGGACCGTGGCGGGGTCGCCGTAGACAGTGGCCGAGGAGCTGAACACCAGCCGGTGCACGCCGTGGTCGCGCGCGGTCTCGCACAGCGTGAGGAGCGCGTCGAGGTTGTTGCGGTAGTACCGCAGCGGCTGCCCCACGGATTCGCCGACGGCCTTGAGCCCGGCGCAGTGGACGACGGCGTCGGGGGCGTGGTCGGCGAACACCTTCTGCACGGCAACGGGGTCGGCGCAGTCGCCGACGTGCAGCGGCACCTCCCGCCCGGTGATGCGCTCGACCCGGCGCAGGGCCTCGGCATGGGCGTTGACCAGGGAGTCCAGGACCACGACGTCGTGGCCCGCCGCGATCAGCTCGACGGCGGTGTGCGTGCCGATGTACCCGGCACCGCCGGTCAGCAGGACCTTCATCCGGATCTCCTCGCTTGGGAACCCCCGGCCGCGGACCGGGACGGGCCGCCGGGCGATGAGGCGCCGGTGCCGCGCCAGGTCGCCGGTGCCCACAGGTGCCGAGCCTACCTGCGGCCCCGGAAGGGCGGGCCGGCCCGGGCCGCAGCGCACGGCCCGGGTCCGGCACCGGCGGCGTCCTAGTGGACCTGCGGGGTGAACTGGGGGGCGGAGAAGGTGCCGCCGGTGGAGAAGTTCATGCTCCGGCCGCTCGGGATGTGGTAGCTGGTGGTGGTCTTGTTCCGCCCGCCGGAGTTCGTGATCGTCACCTTAAAGTCCACGCCGCCGTTGGTGCTGAAGCTGGTGCACTGGCCGGAGCTGACGGCGCGGCTCGTGAATCCGGATCCGAAGTCCGCGACGGCCCAGTATCCAGAGCCCACATTGCAGAGCTGGAATGTGCCCGCGGCCGAGGCCGGAGAGGCGATGGCGACCGAAAGGCCGAAGGTGAGGGCGAGGCCGGCGACCATCGACGATGCGATGGTCATGCCTCGGCGGAGAGCGGACATGTGTGCCTCCAAGAACGTAGGGGGCGCGGGCCGGCCACACGGTGACGGGCCGCGTCGGGGCGTAGCGCGGAGCAGTCAATCACACACCGTCAGCCGAAAACAAAGTTTTGTGTGGTCTTTTTTTAGGCATCTTGTTTCCTTGGTTGGTTTCCTGGGTAGCGAACTATGCCGCTCCGTCCGACCCAACCTCCGAAATCACCCGCCACGGACGGGCCCCGACGGGCCGGACCCATGGGTCCGGGCCGGCGGAGGATCCTGGCCCATGTCCGACCGAAAAGCCTGGCCGCCCCTGGCGTACGGCGACCCACCGTGGCCCGCCCCAACGGCTCCGAACCGGTGTCGCCGCAGGTCGGAACGCCAATGGGGACGTCGGCATGCACACCGACGCCCCCGCTCATCCGTCACCTCCGCTGTGGACCCGTCACCACGAGCCGACGAGCGGCCGGGGGCAGCGCCGCCCCGCCCGGAGGCCCCAGGCCCGCAGAGCGGCCCGAGCTGAGAGAGGAGCCAAGCGTGACGTTCGGGCACGGTGTTCGCCCGGCGGGCCCTCGGACCGACCCCGGCCTCCTCCCCGACCCCCGACCGGTCCGCGGTCTGACGGCGGCCAAGGCGGGAGGAGAGGGGTCGGGGGTCACAACCGGGGGTCGACGGGTTCGGATTCCAGGGCCAGGATGGCGAACACCGGCTGGTGGACCCGCCACAGGGGTTCATCGCGGGCGTGGCGGGCCAGCGCCTCGAGGCCGAGCTTGTGCTCGCGCAGGGCCAGCCCGCTCTTGCGGCCGAGCCTGCGGTCGCGGAGCGCCTCCATGCGCTGGGGCTCGAGATAGTCGGGGCCGTAGATGATGCGCAGGTACTCGGGCCCGCGCACCTTCAGCCCCGGCTGGACCAGCCCCTTGCGCCCGGTGGCCAGCGCGCCGTCGAACGGCTTGACGACCATCCCCTCGCCCCCGGCCGACACCAGGTCCTCCCACCACACCGCGGCGGCGTCGGTGGCCTTGGGGTCGGTGGTGTCGACCACCCGGTAGCGGGTGGTGCGCACCATCGGGCAGTGCTCGGCCAGGGCCTCGGCCACCCCCATGTGCCACACGTGGTCGCGGTCGCCGAACTCGGCGCCTTCGGCGGCCAGCACCGCGAACGGCGCGTAGCGCAGGCCGGCGGCGCCGTCGGTGGGCCAGGTGTAGCGCCGGTAGACCTGGCTGAACGCCTCGATCCCTGCGCTGTGGCGCTCGACCAGCCCGGAGAGGCCGGCGACGTCGAGACCGCGCCCGGCCGCCGCGGCCAGCGCTTCGGCGGCCGCGGGCAGGGCGGCGCGCGCCGCCGCCCCCACCGAGGCGTACTGCTCGCGGATCAGGCCTTCGGCCTTGGCCGACCACGGAAGCATCTCGCCGTCGAACGCGATCCAGTCGGTGGCGAACCGCTCCCACAGCCCGGCGGCGCCGATGCCCTCGCGCAGGGTGTCGAGCACCGCGGCCTCGGTGTGCGGGTCGGCGAAGAACGGCCGGCCGGTGCGCGTGTAGACGGCCCCGGTGGCCCCGGGCACGAAGCGGCGCGCCGCCGCGATGTCGTCGCGGCAGACCACGACGACGGCGCGCGAGCCCATGTGCTTCTCCTGGCACACGACCCGCCCCACGCCCGCGCCGAGGTAGTGGCCGAACGCCTCGCCCGGGTGCTCCAGCAGCCCGGGATCGGTGGACGTGGGCGCCGGGGCCATGGTCGGTGGCAGGTACAGCAGCCAGCGGGGATCGACGGCGAACCTGCTCATGACCTCGAGCGCGGCCGCCGCGTTCTCGTGCGGGACGGTGACGGAGCCGTGCGCGGTGGCCACGGGCTCGCGGCGGCCGTAGCCGGGGTCGGGGACGACGTCGCCGATGTCCAGGACGCCCGCCGCGCGCGACGGGTCGGGACCGGCCGCGCGGTCCGCCCCGCCCTGCGCCCCCGCGAACGGCTTGGCGGGCTCGAACCAGACCCCTTGGGCCGGCACGTGCACGAGGTCGCGTTCGGGGTAGCGCAGCGCGGTGAGCCGGCCGCCGAAGACGCAGCCGGTGTCGAGGCAGATGGTGCTGTTGATCCACTCGGGCTCGGGCGTGGGGACGTGCCCGTAGACCACGGCCGCCCGGCCGCGGTAGTCGAGCGCCCAGGGGTGGCGCACGGGCAGGCCGAACTCGTCGGTCTCGCCCGTGGTCTCGCCGTAGAGCGCGAACGACCGGACCCGGCCCGACGCCCGCCCGTGGTAGGCCTCCTTCAGCCCGGCGTGGGCCACCACCAGGCGGCCGGAGTCGAGGACGTAGTGGCTGAGCAGGGAGTCGCAGAAGGCCAGCGCCTCGTCGCGGAACTCCGGGGTTTCGCGGCCGAGCTGCTCCAGGGATTCGGCGAGGCCGTGGGTGGTCTGGACCTTGCGGCCCTTCAGCGCCCGGACCAGCTTGTTCTCGTGGTTCCCGGACACGCACAGGGCGTCGCCGTCGCCGGCCATGCCCATGGCCAGCCGGAGCACGCCCGGGGTGTCGGGGCCGCGGTCGACGAGGTCGCCGACGAACACGGCGGTGCGGCCATCGGGGTGGTGGGCGCCCACGGCGCGGCCGTGGTCGTCGCGGCGCACGGCGTAGCCCAGCCCGGCGAGCAGCTCCTCGAGCTCGGCGCGGCAGCCGTGGACGTCGCCGATGATGTCGAACGGGCCGGTCAGATCGCGCTTGTCGGTCCAGCCCTTCTCGGTCCGCACGACCGCGGAGTCGATCTCGTCGGGGCCGTTGAGCACGTGCACCGTGCGGAAGCCCTCCTTGCTCAGCCGCTTGAGGTTGCGCTTGAGGTCGCGGGTCTGGCGGGTGATGACCTGCGGGCCGAAGTCGCGGTCGGGGCGGCCCTCGTTGCGCTCGCGGGCGAGGCGCTGGGGGACGTCGAGCACGATGGCGGTGCACAGGACGTCGTGCTCCTTGGCGATCCGCACCAGTTGCGCGCGCGACTGCGGCTGCACGTTGGTGGCGTCGACGACGGTCAGCAGGCCGCGCCGCAGCCGGGTGGCGACGATGTGGTGCAGCAGGGCGAAGGCGTCGGCGCTGGCGGACTGGTCGTTCTCGTCGTCGCTGACCGCGCCGCGGCAGAAGTCCGAGGAGACCACCTGGGTGGGCCGGAAGTGCCGGGCGGCGAAGGTCGACTTCCCGGACCCGGATACCCCGATGAGGACGACGAGGCCCATCTCGGGGACGCCCAGCACGCGGGCGACGGGTGTGGTGCCGCTCATTTGGTGAAGACTCCCATCTGGGTCGGGGCCCCGGCCGACGGGTCCTCGGTCCCCACGGGCAGGATGCGCAGCCGGTAGCCGTGGGCCGAGGCGACGGCCTCGGCCCAGGCGCGGAACTGCGCGCGGGTCCATTCGAAGCGGTGGTCGGGGTGGCGGAACGCGCCGTCGGCCAGGCCCTCGTAGAGGCGGTTGTACTCGGCGTTGGGCGTGGTGACGACGACGGTGCCCGGGGCGGCGTGGCCGAAGACGACCTGTTCGAGGGCGGGCAGCCGGGACGGGTCGATGTGCTCGATGACCTCCATGAGCACGGCGGCGTCGTATCCCGCGAAGCGGGGATCGCGGTAGAGGACCGAGCCGGTGAACAGGTCCAGGCGGCTGCGTCGGCGTTCGGGCATGCGGTCGACGTGCAGCCGCCGGTGGGCGTGCTCGATGGCGGCGGCCGCGACGTCGACGCCGGTGACGTGGTCGATGCCGTGCTGGTCGAGCAGCCGGGCGACCAGTTTGCCGGTGCCGCACCCGAGGTCGATGACCCGGCGGGCGTTCTCGGCCGCCAGGACCGACACCACCGCGCCCGCACGGAGCTCGGCCAGCGACGGCGCCCGCTCGGCGGGATCGGCGGGGGCGGCCGATGCATCGGGCGCGACGGAGCCGGCGGGCTCGGCGACGGGGCCGGCCGCTGCAAGGTCGGCGGCGGAGTCGGGGTCGGCATCCGCGATGTCGGCGGGCTCGGCGAGGTCGTCGAGTTCGCGCAGGCGCGCGATCGCCGTGCGCACGTACCGCTCGCGCCGCGCCAGGTAGCGGCGGGTGATCCACGCACGCTGCGGGTGCCCGGGCAGCCAGGCGGCGCCCGCGCGCAGCAGCTTGTCGACCTCGTCCTCACTGACCCAGTAGTGCTTGGTGCCGTCCATGGCGGGCAGCAGCACGTAGAGGTGGCTGAGCGCATCGGCCAGTAGGAGGGTGCCCGTGAGGGTGAGCCGCACGTAGCGGGAGTCGCCCCAGCCCGGCAGCCCGGGGTCGAGGGGGACGGGATCGGCCTCGACCTGCCAGCCCAGCGGCTCGAAGAGCGCCCGCACCTGGTCGGCCCCGCCCCGGCACGGCACGGCCGGCACGTGCAGGCGCAGCGGGATGGCGGTGTCGGCGAGGCCGGGCCGGGCGTCGCAGCGCGCCCGGATCGCGCTGCGGAAGACATCGCCCAGCGCCACGGCGAACAGCGACGACGCCGCATAGGGGCGGTCGTTGACGTACTGCGCCAGCGCGAAGTCGGGCGCCCAACGCTCGGCCCGCCCGCGCAGGAGCGCCCGCGGATCGGCCTCCAGCAGCAGCGCCGCCGTGCACCGGTCCTCGCCCGCTTCGGGGTAGAACACGTGCGCGGTGCCATAGGACTGGTCGAACCGCTGCACGCGATCGGGGTGCTTGTGCAGCAGGAAGCCGAGGTCGGTGGCGGGCCGGTGGGTGGTGGTGATCGTGAGGAGCACGTTTCAAGTGTGCTGGACACCCCCGCCGGATTCGAACGAATTTTCCAGCCCTGTGGATGGAGAACAGCGAGAAGGCGAGCGTGACCGGACAACACCAAACGGCGAGCCGACGAGCGAGCGGAGGCGGCGCCGCCGATCGCCGAAGGCCCCCTCGCGGGGCCGCTGGAGCCGAGCGAGAAGGCGAGCGTGACCGGACAACACCAAACGGCGAGCCGACGAGCCAGCGCAGACGGCGCCGGTCCGGCACACGGCCGCGCGCTAACCCATGGCGGCCCGGTCGGACTCGCTGCGCAGGACGCAGAATTCGTTGCCCTCGGGGTCGGCGAGGATCGCCCAGCCCGAACCGTCGGGGTTCCGGTGGTCGGCGACGAAGGTGGCGCCGAGGCCCAGTAGCCGGTCCACCTCCTGATCGCGCAAGGTCTCCGGGCGCAGGCACAGGTGGATCCGGTTCTTGGCCGTCTTGGCCTCGGGCACCTGGTTGAAGTGCAGCACCGGGCCCTCCGCCAGCAGCACCTGGGTCTCCGGGTCGCCCGGCGCGTCGTCCGGATGCAGCGGACGGCCCGTCACCCTGCTCCAGAAACACGCGAGCCCGTAGGCGTCCGCGCAGTCGATCGCCACGTTCTGCACCACCGAGACCATGCGCGTGAACCTTCCGGATCCCCAGGCCGAAGGCCGCCGGGTCGCGCTCATTGCCCGCGTATGCGGCTCCGGCTCCCGGCGGCCCTTTCGATACGCACCTTAGCGGCGGCCGGCGGGGACGCGGGTGTCGGGGACGGGGACGATGTCGGGGGCTCCGTGCTGGACGGCGTCGGCCTCGTTGTCGTTGTCCTGCTCTTGGGCCGCGCGCTCGGCCTCGATGCGCTTGCGGTAGTACTCGACCTCGCGTTCGATCTGATCCGCGCCCCAGCCCAGCGGGCCGGCCATCAGCTCCGCGGCCTCCTCGGCCACCGCGATCCCCCGGTCCCAGGTCTCGAAGGACACCCGGGTCCGGCGCGACAGCACGTCGTCGAGGTGGCGGGCGCCCTCATGGCGCACCGCGTAGACGACCTCCGCACGCAGGTAGTCGTCGGCGCCGGTCAGCGGCTCCTTCAGATCGGGGCTCTCCCCCATCAGCGCCAGCACCTCCCCGATCATGGACCCGTACCGGCGGAGCAGGTGCGAGACCCGCGACGGGTGCAGCCCCGCCTCGCGGGCCACCCGGCGGCGCTGGTTCCACAGCGCGGCGAACCCGTCGGCGCCGACGAGCGGGACCCGGTCGGTGACCGATTCGGGGATGCGCCCGTCGAGGCCGTGCGCGACGGCGTCGACCGCGTCCTTGGCCATGACCCGGTAGGTGGTGTACTTGCCGCCCGCGATCAGCACCAGCCCCGGAACGGGGTGGGCGACCGTGTGCTCGCGCGACAGCTTGGAGGTCTCGTCGGACTCCCCCGACAGCAGCGGGCGCAGCCCCGCGTACACGCCCTCGACGTCGTCCCGGGTCAGCGGGACCCGCAGTACCCGGTTGACGTGGTCGAGGATGTAGTCGATGTCGCTCCGGCTGGCCGCCGGATGGGCCTTGTCCAGGTCCCATGCGGTGTCGGTGGTGCCGACGATCCAGTGCCGCCCCCACGGGATGACGAACAGCACGCTCTTCTCCGTGCGCAGGATCAGCCCCGACGACGCCTGGATCCGGTCGCGCGGCACCACCAGGTGGATGCCCTTGGACGCGCTCACGTGGATCTGCCCGCGGCCGCCGACCATCTCCTGGATGTCGTCGGTCCACACCCCGGCGGCGTTGACGACCTGCTTGGCGCGGATCTCCAGGTCCTCGCCGGCCTCCAGGTCGCGCGCCAGCGCCCCGGTGACGTGCTCGCCCTCGCGCAGGAAGCCGACCGCCTGGACCCGGCTCGCGATCTGGGCGCCGTAGGTGGCGGCGGTGCGCAGCAGGGTGACGACGTAGCGGGCGTCGTCGACCTGGGCGTCCCAGTACTGCACGGCGCCCACCAGTGCGTCGCGCCGCAGAGCGGGGAAGATGCGCATGGCCCCGCTGCGGGTCAGGTGCCGGTGGCGCGGCAGGCCGCGCGAGGTCCCCATGGACATCGACAGGGTGTCGTAGAGCGCCACCCCGGCGCCGATGTAGGGCCGCTCCCAGTGGTGGGTGAAGGGGAAGACGAACGGCACCGGCCGGACGAGGTGCGGGGCGATGCGGTTGAGCAGCAGGCCACGCTCGGTCAGCGCCTCGCGCACCAGTTCGAAGTCGAGCTGCTCCAGGTAGCGCAGGCCGCCGTGGATGAGCTTGCTGGAGCGGCTGGAGGTGCCGGCGGCGAAGTCCCGCGCCTCGATGAGGCCGACCGACAGGCCGCGGGAGACCGCGTCGAGCGCCACCCCGGCGCCGACGATCCCCCCGCCCACCACCAGGACGTCGAGTTCGCCGGTGGCCATGGACGTGAGCGCCGAGGCCCGCTCGTCGGGCCCCATCCTCGCTGTGATCATGTGACGCCTTTCTCCCGGCGGCTCCCGGGCGGAGCCTGGTGGTTGCGCCCGGTTCGTCCTGGCTCCCCAGGCTAACCCGGGGCAGGAGCGGTGCCCGGCCGACACCCGGAGCGTGGCCCGGAGCTCGGCCATTCGGCGCCGCCGGCTCCCGCGGGTGCCCGCGCCCCTTCAGCGGGCGTCGGAGACGACGCGGTTGGCGATGTCGAGGACGTCGTCGGCGTAGGACGCGGACTCGTTGTAGGTGAGGATCGCGGTCCACCAGCCGTCGTCGGAGGTGAGGTCGCGGCCGTCGGCGCACAGGTAGCGGGCGGCGGCGAGGGCGGCGTCGTCGATGTCGTGCGGGTCGGCGGTGCCGTCGCCGTCGGCGTCGGCGCCCCAGCGGTCCCAGGTTCTCGGGATGAACTGCATCGGGCCGACCGCGCGGTCCCACTCGGTGTCGCCGTCGAGCCGGCCGCCGTCGGTGTCGCGGATGGCGGCGGTCCCGTTCGTGCCGTCGAGCGGGATCCCGATGATGTCGACCGTGGTGCGGCCGCCGGGCCCGATCTCGCCCCCGGCGAAGGTGCCGTGGCGCGACTCCACCTCGCCGATCGCCGCGAGCGTGGGCCAGGAGATCCGGCACTGCGGCAGCTCCTCCATGGCGCGCAGCTGTGCCGCCGCGTAGGCCTCCAGCGCGCGGCGCGGGATTCCGGTGGACGCGGCGGTGGAGTCGAGCCATTCGGCGCCGGCCTCGGCGGTCGCGGAGTCATCAGCGGGCGAGGCGCGGTCGTCGGCGGCGACGTCGGAAGTCCGCTCGGCCGGTGCGGGGACGGTGTCGATGCGCCCCGCGGAGTCGTCCGCACCCGGGGGAAGCGGCGGCGGGGAGACTGCCTCGCCGGCCACGCGGACGACGGCCGCCACGCCTCCGGCCAGGGCGACGGTGCAGAAGACGGCCACCGCCGCGGCGGCCGCGGGCCGCCATCCGGCCTCGGGGGCGACGGCGGGGGGCGGGGTCGCCGGATCGTCGGGTGCGGGGTGTGCGGGGGGACGGCTCACAGGCACCTCATCAACGCGAAGGGAGGACGATCGTGACCATGTCATTACGCTGCGCCGGGAAAACAACCTACCCGGCGGACGGCCGAAAGGCAGCGACACGACCGAAAAAGGCGGGGCGCGCCCGCGCACGCCGTGGTGGCGCCCGGTTGCCATAAAAACCCGGCCGGCGCCCTGCACGGGCGCCGGCCGGGCACGATCCCGTCGCGCGGCCCCTACGGGTCCTAGTTGTGCGGGTTGACGACGACCTCGACCCGCTGGAACTCCTTGAGGTCGGTGTAGCCGGAGGTGGCCATGGTGCGCCGCAGGGCGCCCATGAGGTTCATCGACCCGTCGCTGGAGGAGGCGGGGCCGTGCAGGATCGACTTGAGGTCGCCGATCGTGCCGACGTCGACCCGCTCGCCGCGCGGCAGCTCGTTGTGGTGGGCCTCGCTGCCCCAGTGGTAGCCGCGGCCGGGTGCCTCGGCGGCGCGGGCCAGGGGCGAGCCGACCATGACGGCGTCGGCGCCGCAGGCCAGGGCCTTGGCGATGTCGCCGCTGTGGCTCATGCCGCCGTCGGCGATGACGTGCACGTAGCGGCCCCCCGACTCGTCGAGGTAGTCGCGGCGGGCCGCTGCGACGTCGCCGATCGCGCTGGCCATGGGCACGGCGACACCGAGCACGGAGCGGGTGGTGTGGCCCGATCCGCCGCCGAAGCCCACCAGCACCCCGGCCGCGCCGGTGCGCATCAGGTGCAGGGCGGCGGTGTAGGTGGCGCAGCCGCCCACCACGACCGGAACGTCCAGGTCGTAGATGAACTGCTTGAGGTTGAGCGGCTCGGCGCGCCCCGAGACGTGCTCGGCGGAGACGGTGGTGCCGCGGATCACGAAGATGTCCACGCCGGCGTCGATGACGGCCTTGTGGTACTGGGCGGTGTTCTGCGGCGACAGCCGGGCCGCTGTGACCACGCCGGCCTGGCGGATCTCCTCGATGCGCCGCCCGATCAGCTCCTCCTGGATCGGCGCGGCGTAGATGTCCTGGAGCCGCCGCGTGGCGGCGGCGTCGTCGAGCTCGTGGATCTCGGCGAGCAGCGGCTCGGGGTCCTCGTAGCGGGTCCACAGGCCTTCGAGGTCGAGTACGCCCAGCCCGCCCTGCTCGCCGATCGCGACGATGGTCGCCGGCGACGCGACGCTGTCCATGGGGCTGCCGACGAGCGGTGTCTCGAACCGGTAGGCGTCGATCTGCCAGGCGATGGACACTTCCTCGGGGTCACGGGTGCGCCGGGCGGGCACGATCCCGATCTCGTCGAGTTCATAGGCGCGCCGCCCGCTCTTGCCCAGCCCGATCTCCACCTGAGCCACCGCTTCGGTCCCCTCTCGCGTGCCACCGCGCCTGCCGGTCGGCCGGCGCCTGCTGCCGCCGCGAGTGTACCGCCGACCACCCCGTATGCCCGCCCGGAGCACCCCTTATGCGGTCTCCGGGCGGTTCGGCCGGGCGGGCCGGGCCCTACCGGGCCGCCGTCCGGGACGCGGTCAGCGGCGGGCGTGGTAGTTGGGCGCCTCGACGGTCATCTGGATGTCGTGGGGGTGGCTCTCCTTGAGGCCGGCCGAGGTGATCTGCATCAGCCGGCCATTCTCGCGCAGGGCCGCGACGGTGCGCGCGCCCGCGTACCACATCGACTGCCGGAGGCCCCCGACGAGCTGGTGGGCGACCGCCTGGAGCGGGCCGCGGTAGGGCACCTGGCCCTCGATCCCCTCGGGGATCAGCTTCTCCTCGGTGGCGACGTCGGCCTGGGAGTACCGGTCCTTGGAGAAGGACCGCCCGCGCATGGCGCCCAGCGAGCCCATGCCGCGGTAGGTCTTGTACTGCTTGCCGTTGATGAAGTTCAGCTCGCCCGGGCTTTCCTCGACGCCCGCGAGCAGGCTGCCGACCATGACCGTGCTGGCGCCGGCGACGATCGCCTTGGCGATGTCGCCGGAGTGCTGGAGCCCGCCGTCGGCGATGACCGGGACGCCCGCGGGCCCCGCGGCCTTGGCGGCCTCCATGATGGCGGTGAGCTGCGGCGCACCGACCCCCGCGACGACGCGCGTGGTGCAGATGGAGCCCGGCCCGACACCGACCTTCACGGCGTCGGCACCGGCGTCGACCAGCGCCTGGGCGCCCGCGCGGGTGGCGATGTTGCCCGCCACGATGTCGGCGCGCGAGTTGGCCTTGAGCTTGGCGACCATTTCAACGACGCCGGAGGAGTGGCCGTGCGCGGTGTCGACGACGATGAAGTCCGCGCCGGCCTCGACCAGCGCCCGCGCGCGGGTCTCGGCGTCGGGGCCCACGCCCACTGCGGCGCCGACCACCAGCCGGCCGTCGGCGTCCTTGGTGGCGTCGGGGAACTGCTCGCTCTTGATGAAGTCCTTGACGGTGATCAGCCCGCGCAGCCGGCCCTGGTCGTCGACCAGCGGCAGCTTCTCGACCTTGTGCCGGCGCAGCAGGCGGAAGGCCTCTTCGCGGGAGACGCCCACGGGCGCGGTGACCAGCGGCATGGGGGTCATGACGTCGCGGACGGGGCGGTTGCGGTCGTCCTCGAAGCGCATGTCGCGGTTGGTGACGATGCCCACGAGGCGGCCGTCGGGATCGGTGACCGGGGCGCCGGAGATGCGGTAGTGGGCGCTCAGCTGCTCGACATCGGCGAGGGTGTCGTCGGGGGCGCAGGTGACGGGGTCGGTGACCATGCCGGCCTCGGACCGTTTCACCAGGTCGACCTGGCCGGCCTGGTCCTCGATGGAGAGGTTGCGGTGCAGCACGCCGGCGCCGCCCTGGCGGGCCATGGCCACGGCCATGCGGGCTTCGGTGACGGTGTCCATGGCCGCGGAGAGCAGCGGGATGCGCAGCTCGATGCCGCGCGAGAGCCGGGTGCCGGTGTCGGCATCGCCGGGCTGGAGGTCCGAGTAGGCCGGGACCAGCAGGACGTCGTCATAGGTGAGGCCAGGCGCCAGCACCTTGCCGTCGGCCCCCGTGTACAGCTGCGTCATTACCCCATCCAACCATTCGCCGTGACCGTTTCATCCTATGGCCCTGACCGGCGGGTTTACCGGCGGGGAACATCACAGGTGGACGGTCGGGGCGGTGGGGAGGGTCACAGTACCCGCGGGGGGCGGGTGCGGCCCGGCGCACGGCGGGCGGCGCGCTCTCAGCGCGCGGGGCGCCCCAGGCGGCAGTGGCCGGGGGCGGGAATCCGCGGCGGGCAGTGGGTACCCCGGGGCCGCGGGCTCAGGGGTGCGTGGCAGGACGCGCCGCTAGAAGAGGCGGTTCGCCACGGCCACCTCCCGAAGCCGAGCAAGAGCTCGGTGCTGGGCAACCCGTACCGCACCCGCCGACATCCCAAGGACATGTCCCGTCTCATCAGCCGATAGCCCGGCGATCACGCGCATCACCAGCAGCCGCCGCTGCTGCTCGGGCAGTTCGTTCAGCAGCGCCCGCGCCCGCTCCGCCTCGACGGTGCGGACCGCGGCCTCCTCCGGCCCGGGGCCGTCGTCGGGCCGGTCCGGGACGGTCTCGGTGGGCACGTCGGCGCGCGTGGATCCGCGGAGGGCGTCGGCCACCTTGTGCGCCGCGATGCCGAAGACGAAGGAGGCGAAGGGCCGCCCCATGTCCTCATAGCGCGGCAGCGCCGCGAGGAGGGCGATGCAGACCTCCTGCGCGACGTCGTCGGAGTAGTGCACGTAGCCGGAGACACGGGCCAGGCGGGCACGGCAGTAGCGGACGACCATGGGGCGGACCTCGCGGATCAGCGAGTCCACCGCACCGTGGTCACCCTGGACGGCCAGCGAGGTCAGGTTGTTCAGTTCCGTGTCGTTCGCCCTGCGCGGGACTGCTGGTGATGGCACCTGCGGGCCCCCCGCGACGCGTAGATCCGTCACGTACGAATGATGCCCCGACACCGGGACTTACACGTCACGAACCCCGGCTACAGAATGATCACATTTGGTGTAAACCGGATAAAGGCACGCGCGCCCCGAGAGAATCATCGGGGCGCGCGTGGTATGGAACGGCGAGCCGACGAGCGAGCGGAGGCGGCGCCGCCCCGGCCGCAGGCCCCCTCGCGGGGCCGTTGGAGCCGAGCGAGGAGGCGAGCGTGACCAGAGAGCACTGAACCGTTCACTCTGGACGACCGGGAAGGGCTCAGTGGCCGTGCCCGTGGCCGTGGCCGGCCTCGGCTTCCTCTTCCTCCGGCTTGTCGACGACGAGCACCTCGGTCGTCAGCAGCATGCCGGCGATGGAGGCGGCGTTCTGCACCGCCGACCGGGTGACCTTGACGGGGTCGATGATGCCCTGCGCCATCAGGTCGCCGTACTCGCCGGTGGCGGCGTTGTAGCCCTCACCCTGCTTGAGCTCGGCGATCTTGTAGGTGACGACGTAGCCCTCGGCGCCGGCGTTGACGGCGATCCAGCGGGCCGGCTCGACCAGCGCCTTGCGCACGATGGCCACGCCCGTGGCCTCGTCGCCGGTGCGGCCGAGGTCGTCGAGGGCAGCCGCGGCGTGCACCAGGGAGGCGCCGCCGCCGGCGATGATGCCCTCCTCGATCGCGGCGCGGGTGGCCGAGATCGCGTCCTCGAGGCGGTGCTTCTTCTCCTTGAGCTCCACCTCGGTGGCCGCGCCGACGCTCAGCACCGAGACGCCGCCGGACAGCTTGGCCAGGCGCTCCTGGAGCTTCTCGCGGTCCCAGTCGGAGTCGCTGGCCTCGATCTCCTTGCGGATCTGGTTGACGCGGTCCTCGACCTCGGACTGCTCGCCGGCACCGTCGACGATGGTGGTGTCGTCCTTGGTGATGGTGATGCGGCGGGCGCTGCCCAGCGTGTCGAGCTCGGCGTTCTCCAGGGTCAGGCCGACCTCCTCGGCGATGACCTGGCCGCCGGTGAGGGTGGCGATGTCCTGGAGCATGGCCTTGCGGCGCTCGCCGAAGCCGGGCGCCTTGACCGCGGCGACGTTGAGGGCGCCGCGCATCTTGTTGAGGACCAGCGCGCCCAGGGCGTCGCCGTCGACGTCCTCGGCGATGATCAGCAGCGGCTTCTTGGTCTGGACGACCTTCTCCAGCAGCGGCAGGAGCTCGTTGAGGGAGGAGACCTTGCCCTGGTTGATGAGGATGAGGGCGTCCTCCAGCACCGCCTCCTGGCGGTCGCCGTCGGTGACGAAGTAGGGCGAGACGTAGCCCTTGTCGAACTGCATGCCCTCGGTGAAGGCGAGGTCCAGGCCGAAGGTCGGGGCCTCTTCGACGGTGATGACGCCGTCCTTGCCGACCTTGTCGAACGCCTCGGCGATCAGGTCGCCGATCTGGGCGTCCTGGGCGGAGTTGGTGGCGACGTAGGCGATGTCGGCGCGCTCGCCGACCTCGCGGGCGCCCTCGAGCAGGATCTCCGAGACCCGCTCGGCGGCGGCGTCGATGCCCTTCTTGAGCGACATCGGGGAGGCACCGGCGGCGACGCTGCGCAGGCCCTCGCGCACGAGCGCCTGGGCGAGCACGGTGGCGGTGGTGGTGCCGTCGCCCGCCGCGTCGTTGGTCTTGGTGGCGACCTCCTTGACGAGCTGGGCCCCCAGGTTCTCGTAGGGGTCGTCCAGCTCGACCTCACGCGCGACGGTGACGCCGTCGTTGGTGATGGTCGGGGCGCCGAACTTCTTGTCGATGACGACGTTGCGGCCACGCGGGCCCAGCGTCACCTTGACGGCGTTGGCGAGGTGGTCGACACCCCGCTCAAGGGCGCGCCGGGCGTCGTCCTCGAATTCCAGGATCTTGGGCATGGTGAGCTTTCCTCAATCCGTGCGCGTTCGTCGGGAGTGGTATCCGCCCGCCCCCGGGTACACCGGACACCGGTGCCCCGGTGGCGCGCTCAGCGAAAAAACCGCCCCGCCCGGCATCGAGCCGGCCGGGGCGGGATGTCACGCGGAAGGGCGTCAGCCGATCCGGGTCTCCTACTTCTCGACGACCGCGAGCAGGTCGCGGGCGGAGAGGACGAGGTACTCCTCGTTGTTGTACTTGACCTCGGTGCCGCCGTACTTGCTGTACAGGACGACGTCGCCGACCTTGACGTCCAGCGGGATGCGGTTCTCACCCTCGTCGTCCCAGCGGCCCGGGCCCACCGCGAGGACCTCGCCCTCCTGGGGCTTCTCCTTGGCGGTGTCGGGGATGACCAGTCCGGACGCGGTGGTCTGCTCGGCCTCCAGCGTCCTGACGACGACGCGGTCCTCAAGCGGCTTCAGCACGGTCTTGGTGGCGGTCGACACGGTTGTGACCTCCCCCTTCAGGTTCGTCGTGATCCGTAAACAAACATGCTGCACATGGGGCGACCACGGCGGCCTGTCGTCGCGGGTGCCAGACCGGCCTCGTCGCGATTAGCACTCTATCGTGGAGAGTGCCAAGATGGAAACCGGCCGCGTCCCCGCGCACGCGGGACCCGGAACCGAACACAACAGGTCATTGGGGGCGAGTTGGCGACCAGTGCGCAGTCGGCGGCCTTCCGCGCGCTCCGCACCCCGGCGGGGCGGCGGCTGCTCGACTCGATCGACCCCGCCGAGGTCGACGCCGACCCCTTGGGCGCGGCCACGCGCCTGCGCCGGGCGGCTCCGGCCGGCGCACCGGACGCGGAGCCGGGCGGCGGCCCCGACGGGGAGGCCGGCGTCCCCCACGCCGACCTCGTGACCGCCGCTCTCACCCAGGCGCGGCTGCGCGGCCGGGCCCGCGCGAAGTTCGGCGACCTCGCGGAGCGCATGTACTTCACCCCCGACGGCCTCGAACAGGCCACGCGCCGCCCGGTCGCGGAGTACCGCGCCCGCCGCTTCGCCGCCGGGGTCGCCCCGGACACGCTGGTGGGCGACCTGTGCTGCGGCATCGGCGCGGACATGCTCGCCCTCGCGGCCGAGGGCCTGCGGGTCGACGGGGTCGATTCCGACCCGTTCACCGCCGCCGTGGCCGAGGCCAACGCGGCGGCGCTGGGCCTGTCCGGGCGTGTCCGGGTCCGCCGCGGCGACGCCGCGCTGACCGCCCCGGGCGACTACGACGCCGTGTTCTGCGACCCGGCGCGGCGCGGAAAGCGGGGCCGGATCTTCGACCCGCACGCCTACTCCCCGCCGTGGGGCACCGCCATGGACCTCGCGCAGGGCGCTTCGGCGGCGTGTGTGAAGGCCGCCCCGGGCATCCCCCACGAGCTGGTGCCCGACGGCGCCTCCGCGGAGTGGATCTCGGTCGACGGCGACGTCAAGGAGGCGGCGCTGTGGTTCGGCGCGCTGTACGACGTCCCGCGCCGCGCCACGCTGCTGCGGGGCGACGGGCGGAGCCCGGCGACCCTGACCGCCGACCCGGGCCTGGGCGCCCCGCCGGTCGCCGCGCCGAGGCGCTACCTCTACGAGCCCGACGGCGCCGTGATCCGCGCCCACCTCGTCGCCGAGGCGGCCGCCGCGGTCGGCGGGGCGCTGCTCGACCCCCACATCGCCTACATCACGTCCGACCGGCTCGTCGCCACCCCGTTCGCCCGCGCCTATGCGGTGGACGACGTCCTGCCCTTCTCCCTGAAGCGGCTGCGGTCGGTGCTACGCGAACGGGGCGCCGGAACGGTAACGATTAAGAAACGCGGATCGGCCGTGGACGTGGAGAAACTCCGCCGCGACCTCCGCCCGTCGGGACCGGGATCCGTTGTCGTGGTCCTCACCCGGATCGGCGACCGCCCTATTTGCCTCCTGTGTTCCGAGGTCACAGCCTCGCCGTGAGTCCGCGGCCCCGGAACCGCCGCCGCTGCGGGGCCGCCGAGGGATGACGGGCCCGCCCATCCGTACTACCGTGACGACTGCGGTCATTCCACGGCAATCAGCACAATCCACATTTTCACCACTTCAACCCGGCGAGCGTGGCTCATGTCGGTAAACTGACCCCCGCTGAATCCTTTCCCCTTCTCACGGATTCCCGGGGTCGGCGTACCCAGGGGCGACCGGTGGTGTGCGCCGGTTTCCACCCTTTCGCCATGCACGGGCCACTCACGGCCAGTGCGCATGCCATGTCCGTGTGTGATGACCACACGTCGGGCCCTATTCCCCGCCCGCGCCCGCTGCATCCGTTGAGAACACCGCCCATCCGCGTGCGAACGCGGGTGGGGGCGCCAGATCAAAAGGAGCACCTCGGTGGAACAGAGCAACCACAACTTCCTCAACGGGGGAGGGCAGACCGGGATCTCCGACCGCATGCGCGACCTGCTCTCGCGGGCGGCGCAGGACCAGATGTCCGAGCAGAAATCGCAGGGCGCGGTCAGCGAGGAGATGCGCCAGCGGCTTGAGGGCATGGAGTGGCTGCTGCGGGAGTTCCGCGAGCGCGAATTCGCCACCCTCGCCGAATCGGTCGCCGCCGTCCAGTCCCGGGTCGACGAGCTCAGCTCGCGCCCGCCCGAATGGGCCGAGACACTGGCCGAGCACATCGCCCTGGTCGGCGAACGGGTCAAGCCGCTCTCCGAACTCCCCGCGCTGCGCGCGGACATCCGCGGGATCAACGGCCACCTCGAAACCGTCATGTCCCGGCTCAAGAGCCTCGCCGACGCCGAAGAGGCCACCTCGAACAAGGTCGGGCTCCTCACCGAGCGGCTGGAGGGGCTGGCCACCGGGGTCGAGGCACGCTTCACCCAGATCGACGAGGCCATCGAGTCCGCCTCCGCACAGGCCAAGGCCATCGACGACGCGCTGGCCGGCGCCGCCGAGCTCGCCGAGCGCCGCCACGAGTCGGCCATGACCGCCGCGGGCGAGCGCCACGACTCCCTCGCGGCCGCCGTCGCCGAGGGGCGCGAGGCGCTGGAGCAGGTGGTGGCCGACGGGCGCGAGGCGCTGAGCGCCACGGTCGCCGAGCGCTACGACGCCGTCGACGCCACTCTGCGCGAGCAGCACCAGGCCGTCACCGAGCGGTTCGACGCCGCGGCCGAGGAAGTTCGCGCGGGCGCCGAGGAGCAGCGCACCGCCGCCGAAGAGCGCCACACCGAGCTCACCGAGCGGCTCGGCACCGCCGTCCAGGAGATCCGCGCCGAGGCCGCCGACCACCACGCGGCGCTCGACGCCCGGCTCGACGCCGCCACCGGCGAGCTGCGCACCGCCGCCGAGGAGCGCCACGCCGCCCTCGTCGAACGGCTCGACACCACGGCCGACGACCTGCGCACCACGGTCGAGGAGGGGCATACCGCCCTCTCCGGGAACTTCAACGCCACCGCGGCCGACCTCCGCACCACGGCGGAAGAACACCACACCGCGCTCACCGAGCGGCTCGACAGCGGCGCCGACGACCTCCGCGCCACCGCCGCGGAACTGCGCGCGAACGCCGACGAGCGGCACGCGGCCCTCTCCACCGAGCTCACCGACGGCCTGCGCGACCTCTCCGCCCAAGCCGAGCGGCGCCACGAGGAGGCGGCCGCCCGGCTCGCCGAGCGGCTGGGGCTGCTCACCACGCAGGCCGAGGAGAACCACGCCGAGGCGACCGCCGCGATCGCCGACGCCAACAGCGCCGTCGTCAAGCTCGCCGAGTCCACCGACGACAAGCTCGGCGACCTCCGCGCCCACCTGCGCCAGCGCCTCGGCGAACTCCACGAGCAGCTCGAGGTCCATCGCGCCGAGCTGCGCGAGCGCGACGACGCGCACAACGAGGCCGTCACCGCCCGGCTCGACGAGACCGCGAAGGGGCTGCGCGACAAGGCCGACGCCGACCTCGCGGCGTCCACCGCGGCGCTGGCCGAGCTGCGCGACTCCGTCACCGCGAGCGTGCGCAGCCTGCACGAGCAGGGCGAGGAGCGGCACACCGCGCTGACCGGGCTGGTCGAGGAGCACCGCGACGCGGTCGACTCCCGGCTGGAGCAGCGGCAGCGCGAGCTGTCCGACCGCGTCGACCAGCACCTCACCGCCATCACCGGGAAGTTCGAGCACGGCCTCGGCCGACTGAGCGACCGCTTCGACACCTTCGAAGGCCACTTCGAGGGGAGCTTCGAAGGCCTCGAAGGCAAGGTCGAGGGGGTCGACGGCCGGCTCGACGGCGTCAACGGGCGGCTCGACGGCATCGAGGGCCGGGTCAACGGCGTCGAGGGCCAGTTCGAGGGCGTCAACGGCCAGATCGACGGCGTCGACGGCCGCCTGGAGGCGGTCGACGACCGGCTGGAGGCGCTCAACCAGCGGCTCGCCCAGCTGCCCATCGCCATGGAGGTCAGCGAGGTGCACCGGCGCCTCACCGAGCTGGTGGAGCGCCCGGTCATCGACCCGTCGCAGCGGCTCGACGCGCTCGACACCCGCCTGCTCGACTCGCTCGAACCGCTGCTGCGCGAGGTGCAGGCCCGCCCCGACCGCCACGAGTTCGAGGAGGCGCTGACCGAAGCCGTCGAGACTTCGCACGACGACGTCACCAAGCGCCTGGCGGCCCTGGAGGAGACCATGCTCGCCCTGGCCGAGGCGCTGCTGACCCCCGTTCGCGAGGGCAAGAAGAAGCGCCGCCGGGACCTCGACGAGGACGACGACGAGTAGAACCGGCGATCCGCGGCCACGCGGCGCTTCGGGGCCGGTCCCTTCCGAGGGGCCGGCCCTGCCGCGTTTCCGGGGGTCCGGGTTTCGCGGTTCCCCGCGGTGCCCCATGGCAACGGCCGCGCGGCCCCGGCCCGGCGTCGTGCCCGTTGCCCGGAATTCGCTTCGCCGCCACGTCCGCGCCGCCGTGAACAGGGATGCTTTCCCCAGCCGCGGGGATTTGTAAGAATCCTCCGACCGTTGATCGGCAACTCGGAGGAAACCGTCATGCCCCCCGAATTCCGCCATGGACCGACCCGACGCTCCCTGCTCGCCGCCGGCGGCGGGCTCGGCGTCGCGGCCGCACTCGGTTTCACCGCCACGCCCGCCAGCGCGGACGTGCCGTCATCCCCCCGTTTCGACCTGAGCGCACCGTCGCACGACCTGTGGCGCCACAAGGCGCTCCAGGACGACACCGTGATGCAGTCGTTCACCTTCGACAACGTCAACAAGCGGCTCTTCGTGGCGCAGCTGAAGAACGGCTCCTCGTCCAACGCCAACGGCGACCTGTGCATCACCCAGCTGGACTTCGCCGGCAACCGCCAGGGCCACATGTACCTGATGGGCTTCGGCCACGGGGTCTCCATCGGCGTGGAGCCGTCGGGGTCGTCGTCCTACCTGTGGACCGAGACCGACTCCGTCGACACGCGCGGCACCCGGCTGGCCCGGTTCCGCTTCAGCAACGGGACCACGCTCACCAACACGTCGTCGGCGCTGGCCAAGCACACGCCGATCGCCGGGGCCGATCTCATCACCTGCGCGACCGATCCGGTCAACAACACCCTTGTCATGCGCTACCGCAACAGCAGCGGGGTCCGGTACGCGGTGTACCGGATCTCCGATGTCCGCAACGGAAACTACGGCAACAAGCTCGCCGACATCGCCCAGCCGGCCCGGTTCTCCGGTTCGGGCGCGCCCACCTTCCAGGGCTACGCCGTCTACGGCCAGTTCCTCTACCTCTACGACGGGACCGCGTACAGCGCCTCCAACCCGCCGCCCGGCAACGCCCACGTCACGTCGGTGAACCTCAACACCGGCGCCGAGGTGGAGCGCCGGTTCACCCGGGCCGGCGAGAGCCTGGAGTTCCGCGAGCCCGAAGGGATGGGGGTCTACCGCACCGACGCCGGGCAGGTGCGGCTGTTCCTCGGGTTCGCCTCGGGCGTCTCCGGCGACCGGCGGGCGAACCTCTTCTACAAGAACGAGTTCATCTGACCGGCGCCCGGCACAGCGGCGGGCCGCGGGGTGTCCCGCGGCCCGTCCGCGGGCCGGAGAACGGCCCGCCCGGTCCTCAGCCGGCGAGGGGCTGCTCGACCGGCAGAGAGGTGTCGGTGGCCAGGTCCAGGGCCGACGGCGGCAGCCCGGCCGCCACGACCTCGGCGCCCAGCGCGGCGATCATCGCGCCGTTGTCGGTGCACAGCCGCGGGCGCGGCACGCGCAGCTCGATCCCGGCCGCCGCGCAGCGCTCCGCGGCCAGCGCGCGCAGCCGCGAGTTCGCCGCCACTCCCCCGCTGATGACCAGGTGGCCCACCCCGTGCGCGGTGCAGGCGTCGACCGCTTTGCGGGTGAGCACGTCGACCACGGACTCCTGGAACGCCGCGGCGATGTCGGGGACGGGCAGCTCGCGCCCGTTGCGCCCGGCGTCCTCCACCCACCGGGCGACGGCGGTCTTGAGCCCGGAGAAGGAGAAGTCGTAGGTGCCGTCGCCCCACTTGCCACGCGGGAAGCGGATGGCCGCCGGGTCGCCCTCGCGGGCGGCGCGGTCGACGTGCGGCCCGCCCGGGTAGGGCAGGCCCAGCAGCCGGGCGACCTTGTCGTAGGCCTCGCCCGCGGCGTCGTCCACGGTGTCGCCCAGCGAGCGGACGTCGGTGGCGAGGTCGCGCACGAGGAGCAGCGAGGTGTGCCCGCCCGAGACCAGGAGGGCCACGGCGGGCTTGGGCAGCGGGCCGTGCTCCAGCTGGTCGACGGCCACGTGCCCCACGAGGTGGTTGACCCCGTAGAGCGGCTTGCCCAGCGCCATGGCGTAGGCCTTCGCGGCGGAGACCCCGACCAGCAGCGCGCCGGCGAGGCCGGGGCCCGCCGTCACGGCGATCGCGTCGATGTCGGCCGGCTTCACCCCGGCCGCGTCGAGCGCCCGGCGCACCGTGGGGGTCATCGCCTCCAGGTGGGCGCGGCTGGCCACCTCGGGCACGACGCCGCCGAAGCGGGCGTGCTGGTCGACGCTGGAGGCGACTTCGTCGCCGAGCAGCTCGCAGCCGCGCACCAGGCCGACACCGGTCTCGTCGCAGGAGGTCTCGATCCCCAGGATCAGGGGCAGGTCGCGCGCGCTCACGGGGTGGTGGCCTCCTCGCCGGCGGCGCCGTCGGAACGGCGCATCACGATCGCGTCGGCGCCGGTGTAGTACCCGCGCCGGATGCCGATCGGGGTGAACCCGAACCGGCGGTACAGTTCGCGTGCCCTGGGGTTGTCGGAGCGGACCTCCAGGAACACGTCGACCACGCCGAGCAGCCGCGCCCGGTTCAGCAGCTCGGTGAGCAGCGCCCGGCCGACCCCCCGGCCCTGGCTGGGCGCTGCGACGGCGATGGTCTGCACGTCGCCCTGGGGCGGCACCGAGCGCAGCCCGGCGTAGCCGACGATCTCGCCGTCGATGCAGGCCACGAAGTAGTGGCGGGTGTCCTCGGCGAGTTCGGAGCGCATCATCTGCTCGGTCCACGCGTCCTGGGGGAACAGGGCGCGCTCCAGCTCCATGACGTCGGCGAGGTCGTCCTCGGTCATCGGGCGCAGCTCGGCGCCGCCGCTCACCCCTGCCACTGGCGCACCTTCTTCGGGGCTCCGGGCACGGTGGCGTCGGGTCGGCGCAGGTAGAGGGGGCGGGGCTCGGGCAGCCCGGCGCCGGACGACAGCCGGTGCAGCGCGAGTTCGCCCAGGGCCTCGGCGGAGGGGTAGAGCGGGGCGGCGATGTCGACGTCCTGCCCGAAGACATCGGCGTAGATCTGCGCCCCGTGGCCGATCACCGGCAGCCCCCCGGTGTCGATCTCAGCGGGCCGGTCGACCGCGATGTCGGCGGTGCGGGTGGTGGCGTCCTCGTAGCGGGCCCAGAACACCTCCTTGCGCCGGGCGTCGGTGGCCGCGATGAACGGCGTGCGGCGGCCGGAGGCGAAGGCCACGGCGTCGAGCGTGGCCACGCCATGACAGGGGATGCCCAGGGCATCGGCGAGCGCGCCAGCGGTGGCCAGCCCGACGCGCAGGCCGGTGTAGGGGCCCGGGCCGATCCCCACCGCGATGTGGGTGAGTTCGGACAGCCCGGCGCCCGCACGGCGCATGACGTCGTCGATGCCGGGGGCGAGGAGTTCGCCGTGGCGCCGGGCGTCGACGGAAGAGAGCCCGGCCCGCACGCGGACGTCGCCGTCACGGGATTCGCAGACCGCGGCGGTGACCGCCGGGGTCGCGGTGTCGAAAGCGAGGAGCAGCACGGTGGCCCAGCCTATTGCGCGCCGAGCGCCACGTCGGCCCACCGGGCACCGATACCGGTCAGCCGGAGGACGCGGGTGTCGTCGGAGCGGCGTTCGATGACGATCTCCAGCCGGTCGTCGGACAGGTCCTCGGCCACGCCCTCGCCCCATTCGACGATGGTCACGGAGTGGGGCTGCTCGCTGTCGAGGTCCAGGTCGTCGACCTCGCCGGAGTCGCCGAGCCGGTAGGCGTCGACGTGCACCAGCGCCGGGCCGCCCGAGAGGGAGGGGTGGATGCGCGAGATCACGAAGGTCGGCGAGGTCACGGGGCCGCGCACCCCCAGCCCCTCGCCGATCCCCTGGGTGAGGGTGGTCTTGCCCGCCCCCAGCGGGCCGGACAGGATGACGACGTCGCCCGCGCGCAGCAGCCGGCCCAAATGGCGGCCCAGGGCGCGCATGGCGGTGTCGGTCGCGGCCTCGACGGTGGCGGCGGCGGTGGCGGTGTCGGAAGTGCGCATGGTGTCGGTCATCGGCTCGCAGGGTCGTCTCGGAAACCGGGGCGGTGGGCGCCCCTCACCAGGGTAGGCACAACGCCGCGCCGCTGCGACGTCTTCCCGGGCCGCCCGGGTCAGGCTCCGGTGTAGGTGCGGGGGACCCGGGGGCCGACCCGCGTGACGATCTCGTAGGGGATGGTGCCGAGGGCGTCGGCCCAGTCCTGCGCGGTGGGTTCGCCGCGGTCGCCCGGGCCGAACAGGACGGCGTCGTCGCCGGCGACCGCCGGGCCCTCGCCGATGTCGAGCATGAACTGGTCCATGCACACCGTGCCCGCGATGCGGCGCCGCTGCCCGGCGGCCAGCACCTCGGCGGTGTTGGTGGCCGCCCGCGGGACGCCGTCGCCGTAGCCGAGGGGGATGAGCGCCAGGCGGGTGGCGCGGTCGGTGGTGTAGCGGTGGCCGTAGGAGACCCCGCTGCCCGCGGGCACCTGCTTGACCAGCGCGATCCGGGCGCTGAGCGTCATGGCGGGCCGCAGCCCCGTGTCCGTGAGCGAGGGGATGGGGGTGATCCCGTAGCCCGCGATGCCGGGGCGGATCAGGTCGAAGCGGGCCTCGGGGAGGGTGAGCGCGGCCGCGGAGTTGGCGATGTGGCGCACCTCGGGCCGCAGCCCGGCCTTGTCGGCGATCTCCAGCGCTTCGTGGAAGGCCGAGAGCTGCGCACCGATGGAGGGGTGGCCGGGCTCGTCGGAGCAGGCGAAGTGGGAGAACAGGCCGGTGACCCGCAGCAGGCCGTCGGCCTCGGCGCGCGCGGCGGCGGCGACGGTGGCGGGCCACTGGGCGGCGGTGACCCCGCCGCGGCTGAGGCCGGTGTCGGCCTTGAGGTGGACGCGGGCGGGGCGGCCGGCCTCGTGGGCGGCGGCGCCGATCTCGTCGATCAGCTCGGGGGCGCTGACGCCGAGGTCGATGCCGGCCGCGACCGCCGCGGCCAGCGGGGCGCCGGGCGGCAGGATCCACGCCACCACGGGCACGTCCAGCCCGGCGGCGCGCAGCTGGAGCGCCTCGTCGATGTAGGCGGTGCCGAGCCAGGTCGCCCCGCCGGCGAGCAGCGCGCGGGCAGCGGGCACCATCCCGTGGCCGTAGCCGTCGGCCTTGACCACCCCCATGACCGCGGCCCCGCCCGCCCCGCGCCGCAGCAGCCGGGCGTTCTCACTGATGGCGCCGAGATCGACCCGGGCTTCGGCATGGTGCACGTGCATAACCCAAGTCTGGCACGCCCGCCTGCACAGACGCGCCGGACGTGCACCGCGGCCGGGGCGCGCACGCGCCCCGGCCGCGAGGGGCTCAGGAGGGGAACTCCCAGCCCGGGTGGCCGGGCGAGGGGCCGTCGAAGAGGTCGGTCTGCCGTCCGCGCAGATGAAGGTCGAAGAAGGCGCTGGTGTAGGCCCGTTGTGCGGCAAGGCTGTGCTCAGGGTCCACGGTGCCGATCGCGCCGGCCACGGCCTGCTCGTCGAGGTCGAGGGAGCGGCCGATAGCGGGCAGCACGGACTGGAAGTCGGTGTAGCCGATGTGCTCGCCCTCGGTCAGGTGGGGTGCCCGCTTCCAGCCGATGGAGCGGTCCATGAACCCACGCCAGCCGAGACCGTGGTCGATGTCGTGCGGGTCGCCGTCGCCGTTGTGGCCCGCACTCATCAGCATGAAGGGGCGGTCCGTGCCCCGTTCATCGGTCTCCAGGGCATAGTCCGGGCTCATGTCGCCGTCCATGTTGATCCCGGCCCCGATGCGGGGGTCGGCGAGCATGGCCTCGGCGGTGGCGAAACCGCCGGCGGAGTGGCCGAACATGCCGGTCCGCGACAGGTCCATGGCGGCGCCGAGCCCGCGCGGGAGGCTCCGTCCCGCGGCGTCGCTGACACGGTCCTCGGCGGCGTCCTCCAGCCGGTCGAGCACGAACCGGATATCGCCGACGCGCTCTTGGACGACCTGCGTGAAGTCGGGGTTCCGGGCGGGCGGTTCGAAGCGGTCGGGTAGCTGCACCGGCGCCTGGTAGGTGTGGTCGACGGTGACGACGACGTAGCCGTTGCTCGCCAGCTCCTCCACCAGGGTGGTCCCCATGGCCCGGGACATGCCGCCGCCGGGCGAGTAGAGCACAACCGGGGCGCCGTCGAGCCCGCGGGCGACGGGGGCGCCCGTCCGGGCGTTGCTGAGCGCTCCGGCGAAGTCCACCTCGCCGGGGTCGATCCCCACCGCCGCTGTGGCGCGGTCGTGGTCGAGGTAGTCGGCCACCCCCGCCGAGAGGTAGGGGGCGCGTGGCGCGCCGGGGGCGTGCCCGGCCGGGTACCAGACGCTCGCCATGATCTCGCGGGGGCGGCCCTCGTCGTCCCAGGGGTCGGCGCGGTCCTCGTCGACCAGGTGCAGGTCGACCCTGCCGATGTCGTGGCGGCCGGTCGGCTCGGGCAGCATGATCTCAATGGGGCCGCCGGAGCCGCCCTCCGCCGAGTTGTCGGCGAGGGCGGGCAGCGTGGCGACGGTGGCCGCGGCCAGCACGGCGGCGGCGGACACGCCGAGCGTCCGCCGCCGGGAGAAGGGAAACCGGGATGCTGTCATGGCTCCAGCGTGCCGACGCGGCCGCGGCGTTCCATCCGACCTTCGCAACCCGTTGGCTTGCCGAAAGTGATAGAGGGCCCGGCAGCGGGCGGATCTGCATGCGACGGCTCGGTGGCCTGACGCGTACCCCCGGAACGGACGGGCGGCCGCGACGGTCGGCGGCCGGAGATGGCCCGGTCAGAGATGACGTTCGTCCACCAGGCCGGCCTCGTAGGCGACGATGGCGGCCTGGACGCGGTTGCGGACCTCCAGGGAGCGGAGGATGGCGCTGACGAAGACCTTCACCGTCCCCTCCACCACGTGCAGCCGGCGGGCGATCTCGGCGTTGGAACAGCCTGCGCCGACGAGGGAAAGGACCTCGCGCTCGCGGTCGGTCAGCCGGGCGACCTGCTCGCGCGCACGGGCGGCGCGCGTCATCCGGCCGCCCGCGGTGCCGGAGGTCAGCGCCGTGATGACCCGCTGCGCGATCTGCGGCGAGAGATAGGCCGCTCCCTGGGCGACCGCGTGCACCCCGCTGAGCAGTTCGCCGGGCGCGCCCAGCTTGAGCAGGTACCCGCTCGCTCCCCCGCTGAGCGCACGGGCGATGTGCTCGTCCTCGGCGAAGGTCGTCAGCATGATCACGCCGGTGCCCGGGACCCCTGCGGAGATCTCGGCCGCGGCGGCGAGGCCGTCGAGCCGCGGCATCATGATGTCGAGCAGCGCCACATCGGGGCGGTGCGAGCGGGCCAGCTCAACGGCCTCGCGGCCGTCGGCGGCCTCGGCGACCACCTCGATCCCCTGGTCGGCGCTCAGGACGGCGCGCACACCGGCGCGGATGAGCGGCTCGTCATCGGCCAGCAGCACGCGGATCACAGCGGGCGTCTCCGGTTCTCGGTCCATCGGTTCACGGGCTCGGCGACAGGGCGCTCAGCGGCAGCGCGTCCTTGGCCACCAGCCGGCCCTCCGCGAAACATAGCCGGAAGAACTTCCGCTCGTCGGTCTGCTGCGCCGACCAGTAGTACGCGCACTCGGCGCCCGCCGGGGCGGGCGGCATCTCGCCGACCGGTTCCGTGAACATCCGGAAGAACGGCAGCCGCCGCTCGGCATCCCCTTGGTCCTGGCCGATGCGCAGGTCGGCGTAGACGGCGGGGTCGAGCCCGTTGACCGTGGACACCGCGCCATCGGCGGCGAGCCGCACCACCCCGAGAAGGGCCGCCACCGCCACCGGCACGACGAGGAGAACGGACAGCCCGCGCCGCACCCCGCGCCGGCGTTCCTCGTACTGGCGGGCGGACTCCGTCGTGGGTACAGGGCCGGTGCGCTCCGGACCGGCCGCATCGTTGTGGTCCGGACCGACGGCGTCGGTGCGCTCCGGCCCGGCCGCATCGGCGCGGTGCGGAAGCGCGGCGACGACCGCGAAACCCTCGCCCTGCGGGGCGGCGTGCACCGTACCGCCGAGCAGCCGGGCGCGTTCCGCCATGGCGGCCAGTCCCGTTCCAGCCCCGGCCACGGGACGCACGTCGGCGTCGGCTCCGGAAGCCGCCGAGGCCTGCGCGGTGGTCGTCGGGGCCGCCGGGGCACCGTTGACGACGCGTACCTCGGTCTCCGTCGCCGTATGGCGCAGGAGAACGGTGACGGCGGCGCCGGGCGCGTGCTTGGCGGCGTTGGTCAGGGCCTCCTGCACGATCCGGTGCGCGGCCCGCCGGACCATGTCCGGGACGCCGCCGGGGTCGCCCTCGGACGTCAGCTCCACCCGCATCCCCGCCGCGACGGCCCGGCCGACGAGCCCGGGGATATCGGGGCGGGTCGCACCGTCCGGGCGGGCGATGCCATCAGGGTCCGCGGTGCCACCGGGATCCGTACCGCCGTCGCAGTCGGCGGCACCGTCACGGTCGGCGGCACCGGTGGGCCCGGAGGCCCCTTCGGGGCGCAGGACGCCGATGACGTCGCGCAGCCGCTCGGCCGCGGCGGCGACGTCGGCCCGCAGGACGGCGGCGGCCTCCCGATGCTCGGCTCCGATGCCGGACGCGACCTCAAGGGCAGCGGCGCGCAAGGCGATGAGGCTGAGGTCGTGGCCCAGCGAGTCGTGCATGTCCTGGGCGATCCGGGCCCGCTCGCGCAGCCGGGCACGCTCGTCGCCGTCGCGCCGCAGCGCCTCCAGCAGCTCGGCGCGCTCCCAGCCCGCCCGGACCAGGTCCGCCGCCTGCCACCGATAGCGTCCGAACAGCCATGGTGCGGCCAATGCAGCGGTCCCGGCGAGCAGCAGCACGGGCCAGTCGAGGACCGCGGAGACGGCACCGAAGGCGCCGGTCTCAACTGCACCGGCCACCACCCCGACTGCCAGACCGGCGACGGCCGCCGCGGCCGCCAGGACGAGGAACGGACGCGGTGCCGTCCCCCGCCGCCCGGCCAGATAGCCGAGCGGCACAAGCGCCGCGAAAGGGGTGACGAACAACGGCAGCGCCCCCGCGGACGGCCCCGCCGAATCCGCGAACAGGGGCGCGAACACCACCGCCGCCAGGGCCGGAACCAGAGCAAGCAGCGACCGGGGTCGCGCCAGCGCGAAGCTCAGAGCGAGCAGCAAGGCCCCGGCGACGAACACCCCCACCCGCCACTCCCCCACCGGCCCCGCGAGCGTTTCCACCGCCAGCAGCGCCGTGAGCCCCGCCCAAAGCACAACAAAACCGGGCGCGGGCCACTTGACCCGCACCCGGCGACGAAGTTCAACAGGGTTCATCACCGACCGCTATGAGCACCACAGCACCAGCCACTCCTACACGATCACTGTAGGACGCCCGAGTGAATAGGGGCGCGCCCGTGAGCGGAGCCAGATGTTCCCGACGGACGCGAACGCCCGTCGGGAGTTCGGTCGTCGCGGGACGGTCAGCCGAGGAGACCTTTCGCGCTCTCCACTACCCCCACCCGGCTGATCCATATGTTGAGGATGCCGAGGTCGTCGCAGGAGATGACCCGCTCCCGCTGGGAGTCGGAGAGTGCGATCCCCCGCCCAGCGAGAACCTGGAGGATCGCCTCCGCCTTGGCCTCTGCCCTACCCGCTGCTCTTCCTTTCACTTCGCCCTTCCTCAGGCCCAGCTCCCGACCTTCAAGGAAAGGGCGCTGGAGGAGCGGCATTTTGTACTCGTAGTCGTCGAGGTCCATGACGCCCTTCACCGTTCACCGCGGGGTCGTTGCTACCGGAAGAGCTCTTCGGCACTGCCGACAGTGAGCGCACGAACGAACCACATGTCGAGGGTGCCGAGCTCGGTGCAGGAGCTGATCCGCTCCCGGTCGGCGTCGGAGAGGCTGATCGCGCGGATGTCGAGGGCCTGAAGGATGCTCTCCACCTTGGCCTCGGTCTTGCCTTCGGCCCTGCCCTCTGCCTTGCCCTCGCGGAAAGGCTGCTGGAAGATCGGCATCTGGTAGTCCATGTTGTCCAGTTTCACAGCACCCTCCAGGTACTTCTTGGCTCTGGGCGACAGGGCCGCATATACATACTCAGCATATCGGGGACCCGCCGATTTGATATAGGCGTTCAGGGTTGGGGCCAGCGCTTTCAGCACCGTCTCGTCCTCGGTGCGGCTGGCTGCGGCGGCGAGGATCGCGAAGTCCGGGTGGCGCGCCGCATCGTCAGGGTCGGTGTACGGCTCCAGGCGGGTCAGGGGCAGGGCCACGGGCCTCACCTCGCCGCAGCCGAAGTCGATCGTCGTGGCGCACCACTCGGCGACACTTTCCGAGGGGGCCACGACCAGCAGCTCCACCGGACAGCCCAGGCGCGCATGGATGTTGGTCGCGTACTGGGGCCAGCTCCGGCGTTTCTCCTGGGCCGTTCTGAGCTGGACCTCGACGATGATCGCCAGCTGCGGGTTGCCGTCGGCGTCCTCACACACGATGAGGGAGTCGACCCGCAGCTCGGCGGGGTTGATGTTCGTGGCGTCGCCCGAGTCACATCGGACGCGGGCATAATCGGGCAATTTCCCAGTGGAAACGCGGCCGAGCATCTCGACCGCCACACCCGGGGTTTTCCGGATCATATCCAAGGGAACTTCGTGTTCCAAAGATGGCATGCCAGGAACGTAGGGCGATTCGCAACTCGCCGCGCAGGGCAATGGCGCAATGTCCGGGAATGTCCCTGGAATTTCTCGCGGGTTGATTTTCACTCCGCACAGAAAAGGCCATCCCCGGGACCGTATCCCCGAAAACGGTCATCGGCCGGGCCGCTTGGTGCTCCCGACCGCGGCCCGGCGCGCATCAGTCCGCCGGATTCTCCGCGATGGCCTTCAGCCGGGGCAGCGTGCGCTCGATGCTGCGGGCGTTGCGTTGCGGGGCGCCGCCGAGCATGTACAACGCGGCCGTTGGGCCCGAGTAGTCGAAGGTCTCGGTGACCCGGGTGCTGCCGTCCGCCAGGGGCTCCAGCTCCCAGCGCCAGCGGTGGGGGCCGATGTGGCGCCAGGCCAGCAGGCGGTTCTCCTCGAACTCGACCACGCGGTTGGCCATCTTGTAGCCCACCCGGATCCGCATGGCCATGCCGAAGCGGTCGCCGGGGCCGAGGCGGTCCGGGCCGTCGACGAGCTCCTGGACGGTGCCCGATCCGTCGATCTCGGCGTGGCGGCGCGGGTCGGCGATGATGTCGAAGATCTTGTCCGCAGGCGCGTCGATCACGACGCTGCGCGAAATCCTGTGTTCGGCCATGGCGGCATCATCTCAGCCCCCGCCCGCTCTCCTACCCCCGGGCGGAGTGCCGTTCGGCGCCGGCCAGGCCGCCGTCCGCGGCGTCGAGGTGGATCACCCAGAACGACCCCTTGCGCAGCCCCGGCTGCTGCGGGATCGCCGCGCCCAGGCGGCCCAGCGCGTCGCGCAGCAGCCCCCCGACCAGCTCCCCGTGGGTGCACAGCAGCGTCGGGCGGCGCCGGTCCAGCAGCCCGGCGAAGGCCTCGCGGGCGCCCTCGACGTCGAACCCGCCGTCGGCGCCCGCGCCAACCGTGTAGGGGTAGCCGGTGGCCACGGCGGCCGAATGCGCCATCGCGTAGGGCAGCACCGTCTCGGTGCAGCGGGCCGCGGCCGAGCTGACGACCGCCATCGCCCCGAAGGCGCCCAGGACGTCGGCCAGTTCCACCGCGTCCGCGCGCCCGGCGGTGTCGAGCGGGCGGAGCAGGTCGTCGCCGGCGCCGCCCTTCTCCCCGGCCGTTGCGTGGCGCAGCACGACCACCGGCACGGTGCGCGCCGGGCCCAGCGCGAAGTTGTCGAGCACCTGCACGTCGTGGCCGTAGGTCAGCCGGTCGCGGGCCGCGCCGAGGCCGACCCACTCCGCGGCGTCGATCTCGTCGTTGGGGGCGAAGGCCGACATCCCCGCCCCCGCTGGGGTGGCGGCCCACCATTCGACCTGCTTGGGCCAGCCGTTCTTGAGGTAGCGCTGCGGGGGCAGCCGCCGGCCCATGACGGGCACGCAGCCGGTCTCCTCGGTGACCTCCCGGACGGCGGCCGTGAGCGTGTGCTCCCCGTTCTTCAGCTTGCCCTTCGGCAGGGTCCAGTCACCGCGGTCGGGGCGGTGCACGAGCAGGACCTCGCGGTCGGAGGCGGCCGTGTCGCCGTCCCCGGCGGGGCCGCCCTGGCGCGGCCGCCACAGGACGGCGCCGGCGGCGCGGATGGGCTCCAGGTAGCCGCCTGGGGCGGTGTCGCGCGGTGGGAAGGCGCTGGTGACGACGGGCTCGCCGAGGGGGGCGCGGGGCTCAGACATCGACGACCCGCAGGTGGCGGTCGCCCCGCAGGGTGTTCTGGAGGTCGAGCAGCGGCTCGCCCGCGTCGTCGCGGGTGACGCGCGTCCAGGCGCCGTCGGCCGCCATGCGCCACGACGAGGTGCCGTCGGACATGGCAAGGTCCATGAGCCCGACCAGGCGGGCGGCGTGCTCGGGCTCGGCCACCCGGATCAGCGCCTCCACGCGGCGGTCCAGGTTGCGCGGCATGAGGTCGGCGCTACCGATCAGCACGTCGGGCGACCCTCCGTTCTCGAACACGAACACGCGGGAGTGCTCCAGGTAGCGGCCGAGGATGCTGCGCACCCGGATGGTCTCCGACAGCCCGGGGACGCCGGGCCGGAGCACGCAGCTGCCACGCACCCACAGGTCGATGGGCACGCCGGCCCGCGACGCCGCGTACAGCGCGTCGATGATCTCCTCGTCGACCAGGGAGTTGACCTTGATGCGGATGCGCGCGGGCGCGCCCTGGGCGTGCTGCTCGACCTCGTTGCGGATCAGCCGCATCAGGTCCTCGCGCAGGCCGGTGGGGGCGACGAGCAGCCGGCGGTAGCCGCGCTTGCGGGAGAACCCGGTGAGGTGGTTGAACAGGTCGCTGAGGTCGGCCCCTACCTCGGGGTCGGCGCTGAACAGGCCGAGGTCCTCATAGGCGCGGGCGGTGCGCGGGTTGTAGTTGCCGGTTCCGACGTGGCAGTAGCGGCGCAGCGAGCCGTCGTCCTCCTGGCGCACCACGAGCGCGAGTTTGCAGTGGGTCTTGAGGCCGACCACGCCGTAGACGACGTGGCAGCCGGCCTCCTCCAGCTTGCGCGCCCACTGGATGTTGTTCTGCTCGTCGAAGCGGGCCTTGATCTCGACGAGCGCCACGACCTCCTTGCCGGAGCGGGCCGCCTCGATCAGGGATTCGACGATCGGGGAGTCGCCGCTGGTGCGGTAGAGGGTCTGCTTGATGGCGACGACGTCGGGGTCGGTGGCGGCCAGCTCCAGGAACCGCTCGGTGGTGGCGGCGAAGGACTCGTAGGGGTGGTGGACCAGGACCTCGCCGGCGCGGAACGCGGCGTAGAGGTCGTCGCCGGTGAGGGGGCGCGGCTCGATGGGCACCATCGGGGGGAAGGTGAGCTCGGGGCGGTCGATGTCGGCGATCTGGGACAGGCCGGCGAGGTTGAGCGGCCCCGGCACCCGGTAGATCTCCTCGGGGTCGGCGCCCAGCTCGCCGGTGAGGATGTCCAGCACCTCGGGGGAGATCGTCTGCTCCACCTCCAGGCGGACCAGCGGGCCGAAGCGGCGCCGCAGCAGCTCGTTCTCCAGCGACTGCACGAGGTCGTCGGTCTCGTCCTCGTCGACCTCCAGGTCGGCGTTGCGGGTGACCCGGAACGCGTGGTGCTCCTGGACCTCCATGCCCTCGAACAGCTCGGGCAGATGCTCGGCGATGACGTCCTCCACCGGCACGAAGCGGTGGTCGTGGAGCTCGATGAAGCGCGGCAGCACGGAGGGGACCTTGACCCGGGCGAACGTCCGCCGCGCGGTGCGGGGGTCGCGGACGGTGACGGCGAGGTTGAGGGAGCGCCCGGAGATGTAGGGGAACGGGTGGGCGGGGTCGACGGTGAAGGGGGTGAGCACCGGGTAGACGGACCGCGTGAAGAAGCGGCGCATGCGTCGGCGGTCGGTGTCCTCCAGCTCCGCCCAGCGGACGATGCGGATCCCGGTTTCCGCAAGGGCCGGGGCGACCGAGTCCTCGAAGCAGTGGGCGTGGCGGAGCATCAGCTCACGGGTGACCTCGGAGATGCGGCTGAGCAGGTCGCGGGGGTGGTGGCCGCTGGGCGAGGCGACGGCCACTCCCGTCGCCAGCCGGCGCTTGAGACCGGCGACGCGGACCATGAAGAACTCGTCCAGGTTGCTGGAGAAGATCGCCAGGAACCGCACCCTCTCGAGCAGGGGTATGGAGGTGTCCTCGGCGAGTTCGAGGACACGCTGGTTGAAGCGCAGCCATCCCTCCTCCCGGTCGAGGAAGCGGTCGAGAGGGAGGTCGTCGTTGCTGTGATCCATGCGTACCGGTTCCACACTCACGGCTCGCAGATTCCCCCATTCCCATGAACAAGCGAGAACGAGATGACGTCCGAAACATGATCAATATGGATCATCCATACCCGTTCTGCGGGTGAATCTCCCTTCCGACCTCCCGTTTCACCGGAGGAAAGGGTCACACCCGAAGCGCAGGGCACCGCATCCCCACGGAGCCCGGGAGCTACCCCTGCGCAGCCCGGGAGCTACCCCCAGAAGGACAGGGGCACCGGCGCCAGCAGGGTGATGAACGAGTGCAGGAGCACGTTCAGCCACATGTTCCGGTAGCGCGACCACAGGTAGCCGTACATCACCCCGGCGACCCCCTGCACGCAGACCGTCATGGCCAGGGCCACGGTCAGCCCGTTGGGCAGGCCGCCGCCGACCAGGCTGAAGACTGCGTAGGCCAGCGAGGCGGTCACGATCCCCGGCCAGCGCCCGAGGACGAACTCCAGCCGCGTCTGGAGCATGCCGCGGAAGAAGATCTCCTCCAGGACCGGCGACGACAGCAGGCTGATCGTGATCACCAGGACCGCGGTGAAGCGGTCGGGCACCTCGGTGCCGGCCATAGGCGGCTGCGCGGCCCACGGCGACACCGCGACCAGCGCGTAGACCGCGATCGCGGCCAGCCCGCCCCACCGCCACGCCTCGGAGACCCACAGCGACAGGCGCGGCAGGTCGGGGCCGGTGTCGTAGCGCAGCACGCCGGCGGCCCCGACCAGCATGACCGGCACCAGGAACAGGAAGAACACCTTGGCGAGGAAGTAGGACAGCGGGGTGAGGACCGGGCTGACCATGTGCAGCACCGACGACAGCACCGGGTCGGCGGCGGCGAACCCGAGCAGGCACACCACCAGCACGAACAGGTCGAGCCGCGGCCACCGGCCGCGCATCTTGCCGCGCAGCCGCTCGTCGACCGGGCCGCTCGGCGTGTGCCACGGCACCAGGCGGATGGCCACCATCGCCGCCACCACGGGCACCCACACGCGCCACACCGGCCCCGGCCGGTAGTCCTCGGACCCGGGCACCACGGTGTGGCCGGTTGCGTAGAGCACCGCGGCCGAGGCGAGGAGCACCGCGGCGCCCGCCGCGACGATGGCCCGGCGCGCCGCCGGGTTCTCGTTGACCCGTCTCATCCGGCTCACCCGATCAGTTGCAGGGTCGGCGCGACGGCGAGGGTCAGGACCCCGCCGCGCAGCAGGATGCTCAGCCAGATGTTGCGGTAGAACGACCAGACGCAGCCGTAGAGCAGCCCGAGCACGCTGTAGATCAGCACCGCGAAGTACCAGGGGACGGCCGTCGACTGCATGCTCAGGGGCGACAGTTCGAAGTAGTTCTTCACCGCCGCGTAGGTCAGCCCGAAGATGACCGCGGCGACGGCGATGCCGCCCCACCGGCCCATCAGCCACTCCAGCCGGGTCTGCACCATGCCGCGGAAGAAGATCTCCTCGGGGATCGCCACCGCGAAGAAGGCGACCACCGCGGTCAGGAAGACGAGGCGGGCCTCGTGGAGGGCGACCGGGTGGACGGTCACCGCGATGAGCGCGAGGACCGCCACGATCGGAAGCAGCCCCACCCACCGCCAGCGGTCGCCGACCGACATGGCCAGAGACGGCATCGCCGTGGCCTGGCCGCTCACGGTCCACCCGGCCTGGTCCACGAACAGGATCGGCAGCACGAACAGGAAGATCACCCGCACCGCCGGAACCGAGATCACGAACGGGATGTCCGTGCTGATCGCGTGGAACAGCGCCGCGAGCCCGATGGTGCCGCCGATGAAGGCCAGCAGGCAGACGATGAGCCAGCACAGCTCACGGCGGACCGGGTGCCCGTCGAGCACCGAGAAGATCCGGACGTCGAGTTCGTGCCGCCGCTCGAACGGGGTCGCCGCGTAGCTCAGGAGGATGCCGGCGGCCGCGGGCAGCCAGATGGTGACGGATATGACGCCCTTGCCCGCCGCGGCCAGCCCGGGGGAGCTGTACAGCACGGCCACGAGCACCACGGCGGCCGCCGCCGCACCTGCCCGCAGCCTCCATCCGTACGCGTGCGCCACCTGCTTCCCTCCCAGGTCAGAGCCTCAGTCTGCCCCGAGAGAAACCAAAAGTGACGCAATGACAACGGTATGTCGTTACTCCGTGTGAACGGCCGCCCGGGACCGCCGCCCCTGACTTTCGTCGGGGGTGGTCCCGGCGCATCGGCGGATCCGCCGCACCGGTCCCGGTTCCTAGATTCTCCCTCGCCCCCGATGAGTGGAGATGATGTGAAGACCAAGCTCACAGCCCTTGCCGCGGCGGCCGGGATCGCCGCCGCGACGGTGCTCGGCGCCGCTCCGGCGCTCGCCGGCACCGCCTACGACGTCCCCGGGCCCGGCGAGCAACTGACGCCCGAGACCATCGACGCCTACCTCGGCGACGTCATGGACGCCACCGGGCAGCCCGGGATGGCGGTCGCCGTCACCCGCGGGGACGACATCGTGCACACCGCCGGCTACGGGCACGACTCCACGGGCGCCCCGGTGACGGCGGAGACACCCATGCGGATCGCGTCGGTCACCAAGTCGTTCACCGCCATGGCGGTGATGACGCTGGTCCAGGACGGCGCGATCGACCTGGACGGCACCGTCGCCGGCCAGCTCCCCGGCTTCGCCATGGACGACCCGCGCGCCGGCGAGATCACCGTGCGCCACCTGCTCAACCAGACCTCCGGGTTCTCCGACACGACGATCGACGTCGAGGGCCTGCGCGACGCGTCGTCGCTGTCCGGGTACATGTCCCTGCTGGAGGCCGGGTCGCTCGCCGCGGACCCCGGCACGGACTACCGCTACTGCAACGTCAACTTCGAGGTCGCCGCGCGGCTGGTCGAGGTGGCGAGCGGACGGCCGTTCGCCGCCTACATGCGCGAAGCGGTGTTCGACCCGCTGGGGATGGACCACAGCACGCTGGACGAGGCCGAGATCACGCCCGCGAACGGCCTGAACTCCGTCTACGGTGTCTGGGTGTCCCGCCCGGAACTGACGGGGTTCCTCAACTTCAACGGGGCGGGCGGGATCATCACCGACGCCGCGGACATGGGGCGCTGGCTCCTCGCGCACACGGGCGACCGGGCACCGGTGGACCGGGACCTCCTCGACATCATGTACGCCCCCTCAGAGGTGGACGACTACGCGATGGGCTGGTCCCCCGAGCCCCTGCCCGGAGGCGGCGAGCTGATGATGCACAGCGGCAACCTGTTCACCTACAGCGCGATCCAGGGGTTCTCCCCCGAGACGGGGTACGGGTTCGCGGTGCTGACCAACGGCGCGGCGCTGGCCGACGCGACCTACCCCGTCCTGCTGGGGCTGGCGGCGCTGAGCGAGGGCCGGCAGCCGGAGGCGCCGGGCAGCGGGCGCGCCATGACCGACGCCGCCCTCGCCGCGGGCGCGGTGGTGGCGGTCGGCCTCGGGGCGACCGGCGTGGCCCGTTCCGGGCGGTGGGCGCTCAAGCGCGCCGGGCGGCCGGCGTGGCGCACCGCGCTGCGCATGGTCCCCGTGCTCCTGCCGGTCGCACTGTTCGCGCTCTACCCCACGGCCATCGAGGTCCTCAGCAATGGCCGCGAGGTGACCTGGGAGCAGATGACCTACTTCCCGCTTCCGCTGACGCTGACCCTCGGGGCGGCGGCCGCAGCGGGGCTGGCCACCGCCGGCTCCCGACTCGTCCGGATGGCGCGGGTAGGGTCACGGACATGATCAACGGCGTCGTGCTGGCGGTCCTCGCCCTCGCCGCGGAGCTCAACGGCGTCGACACCGTGGGGCTGCCCGCCTGGCGCCAGTTCCTGTACCTCCCGTTGGGCGTGGCGTCCTACCTGCACGGGCGCCACCTGCCATCGGCGTGGGACCGGTGGGTGCTCGCCGGAGCCGGCGCCGTGGGCGCGGCCGCCATGGCGGTCGACCGCGGCCAGGGCGTCACCATGCTTTTCTCGCTGGCCCTCGCCGTCGCGCTGCCGTGGCTGGCGGGCCGGTTCCGGCGCCAGCAGAGCGCCCTCATCGAGGCCGGCCGGGAGCGGATCGCCACGCTGGAACGGGAGCAGGGGTTCATCGCCGAGAGGGCCCGGCTGCGGGAGCGCGCCCGCATCTCCGCGGACATGCACGATTCACTCGGCCACGAGCTGGCGCTGATCACGGTGCGCGCGGGCGCGCTGGAGCTGGCGGCCGAGGCCGACGCGGGCACCCGCGAGGCGGCGGCCGGGCTGCGCGCCTCGGCGGTCGCCGCCACCGACCTCCTGCGCCGGACCATCGGGATGCTGAACGAGGACCGCGACGCCGCCACCGAGCCCCCGGGCGAGCCGGTGGAGGCGCTGGTCGCCCGGTCGCGCGACGCCGGGATGGCCGTCGGCCTCGCGCTGCGCGGTGGGACCGGACCGCTGCCGCCGCTCGTGGACCGGGCCGTGCACCGCGTGGTCCAGGAGGCGCTGACCAACGCCGCCCGCCACGCGCCGGGTGCGCGGGTGTCCGTGACCGTCGAACGGGGGCCGGACGCGGTCGTGGTCACGGTGGCCAACCCGGTGGCCGGCCCCGGCCCGGCCGGCTCCGGCTCCGGATCCGGCAGCGGCCTGGCGGGCCTGCGGGAACGCGTCGGGCTGCTCGGCGGCGACCTGCGGGCCGGGCCCTCAGCCGAGGGCTTCACGGTGGCCGCCCGGATCCCGGTCGAGCCGCACACAGCGGGCACAGCACAGCACGGGGACCGAGCGGAGCGGGGGGACGGCGCATGATCCGGGTCCTGGTGGCCGACGACGAGGCCATGCTCCGCGCGGGCGTGAAGGCGATCCTGCACACCGACCCGGGCATCGAGGTCGTCGCCGAGGCCGCCGACGGGCGCGAGGCGGTGGAGCTCGCGCGGGCGCACCGGCCCGATGTCGCGCTGCTGGACATCCGCATGCCGCGCATGGACGGCCTGGACGCCGCGGCCGAGCTGCGCCGCGGCCAGCCCTCGGTGGCGGTCGTCATGCTGACCACCTTCGACGAGGACGCCTTCGTCGCCCGCGCGCTGGAGGAGGGGGCGAGCGGCTTCCTGCTCAAGGCCTCCGACCCGCGGGAGCTGGTGGCCGGGGTGCACGCGGCCGCCGACGGCGCCGCCTGCCTGTCGCCGCGCATCGCCCACCGGGTGATCTCCGCGCTGCGCGGTGACGGTCGGTTCGCCCGCTACGAGCAGGCCCGCGCGCAAGTGGCGGCGCTCACCGGGCGCGAGCGCGACGTGCTGGCGCTCCTCGCGCAGGGGATGTCCAACCAGCGGATCGCCGACCGCCTCTTCCTCTCCGAGGGGACGGTCAAGGGGCACGTCAGCGCCATCCTGGTGCGGCTCGGTGCCGAGAACCGCGTCCAGGCGGCGATCATCGCCTACCGGGCGGGGATGGCCGACGGCTGACGCGCCGCCGCCCGCTTCCGGGGGCGGGCCCGCGGCCCCGGTCCGCACGTCGACCGGGCGGACACGGCGCCGCCCGCTCCCCGGGGGAGCCCTGAGGAGCGGGCGGCGCGGCCGGCGGCCGGGAACGGACCGGCCGGCAGGCGGGCCGAGTTCAGCCGGTCAGGCCGGTCAGGTCAGACCTGTCAGCCGTCGAGGACGGCCTTGAGGAACGTCTTGGTGCGCTCCTCCTGCGGGTCGCCGAAGATCTGCTCGGGCGGGCCCTCCTCGGCGATCCGGCCCGCGTCGAACATCAGCACCCGGTTGGAGACGTCGCGGGCGAAGCCCATCTCGTGGGTGACGCAGAGCATCGTGATGTCGGTGCTCTGCGCGATGTCGCGCAGGACGTCGAGCACCCCGGCCACCAGCTCCGGGTCGAGGGCCGAGGTCACCTCGTCCAGGAGCAGGATCTCCGGGCGCATCGCCAGGGCGCGGGCGATCGCGACCCGCTGCTGCTGGCCACCCGAGAGCTGCGTGGGGTGCGCGTCGATCTTGTTCGCGAGCCCCACCATGTCGAGGAGCTCGGCGGCGCGCCGGTTCGCCTCCTCCTTGTCGACCCCCAGGGTGTGGACGGGGCCCTCGGTGATGTTGCGGCGCACGGTCATGTTGGGGAACAGGTTGAACTGCTGGAAGACCATGCCGATCTTCTTGCGGGCCTGGCGCAGGTGGGCCTCGCTCGCCTTGACCAGCTTGCCGTTCTTGTGCATGTGGGTGAGCGGCTGGCCGTCCACCCAGATGACGCCGCCGTTGATGGTCTCCAGCGTCATGAGCAGCCGCAGGATCGTGGTCTTGCCCGACCCGCTGGGCCCGATGAGGGTGACGCGCTCGCCTGCGGCGACGTTGAAGTCCAGCTCGCGCAGCACCACGTTGTCGCCGTACTTCTTGACGACCTGTTCGAAGCGGATCAGCGGGCCGCCGGGGTCCGGGGCCGTCCCGGGTGCGGGGCCGGGCTCGGTGGCCGGTGCGTTGTCAGACAGCGGCATAGCGTCGCTCCAGTCGTCGGATGAGGACAGCGGAGGGCACGCTCACCAGCAGGAAGAGCAGGCCGACCAGCGTGATCGCCTCGAAGTTGCGGAAGTACTGACCGCCAAGGCCGCTCGCGTGGAACATCATCTCCTGGACGGTGATGGCGTAGAGGAGGGGCGTGTCCTTGAACATGGCGATCAGGTAGTTGCCCAGAGCGGGGATGACCTTGCGGATCGCCTGGGGCAGCACCACGGCGCCCCACACCCGCAGCGGGGGCAGGCTGAGCGCACGGCACGCCTCCCATTGGCCCTTGGCCACCCCTTCGATCCCGGACCGGTACACCTCGGCGGTGTAGGCGGCGTAGTGAACGCCGAGCACGGCGATGCCGATCGTCAGCGCCGAGACGCTCGACGGCGCCAGGAAGAACACGAAGAGCAGCTGCACCAGCAGCGGGGTGGTGCGGATGAACTCCATGACGGCGTGGACGACCGGGCCGACGTAGCGGACCCGGCGGACGATCGCGACGAGCAGCCCCAGGGCGAGCGCCACCAGGTAGCCGACCACGGTGGCCAGCACCGTGATGAGCAGGCCCTCGAGCAGCCGCGGGACGACGATCGCGGTGAAATCCCAGTCCCAGAGCATCAGCGGACACCCCCCGTGGTCGTGCCCACCGAGGGCGGACGCAGCAGGGCGAGCAGCCCGCCGCCCGCGGGCGCGCGGCCCAGCCGCCGGTTGGCCCGGCGCTCCAGCAGGCGCATCCCCAGGATGAGCACCTGGGCGATGATGAAGTACATGATGAGGGCGCTGCCGAACGCCCAGATGGTCTGCCCGCTGGACTGGCCCTGGACGCGGGCGACCTGGGTGAGGTCGGTGACGCCGATCAGCGACACGATCGCGCTGGCCTTCATCAGCTCGATGACCAGGTTGCCGAAGGTGGGCAGCATCTGCGCCCACGCCTGGGGCAGGAGCACGAGCCGCATCCGGCGAGCCCAGGTCATGTTGAGGGCGATGGTGGCCTCGGTCTGCGCCCGGGGAACGGCGTTGATCGAGGAGCGCACCACCTCAGCGCCGTAGGCGCCGATGTTGAGGCCGAGGGCCAGGACGGCCGCGAAGGTCACGTCGAGCTGGTACGGGGTGATCTGCGGGATGGAGAACGCCATCCAGAACATCAGCACCAGGGCGGCGATGCCGCGGAAGGCCTCGGTGTAGAAGGTGGCGACTGCGCGCGCCACCTTGTTGCGGAGGGTGCCCAGGATGCCGATGGCCATGGCGAGCACAAAGGCGAGTGCGGTTCCCAGCACGGTGATGTTGAAAGTGACAACGGCGCCGTCGAGGTAGAGCGGCAGCCGGTCGATGAGGAAGTCCACTGCGCGGCCGCCGCCTATTCAGAGCAGAGCTGCTCGGTGGTGAGGTCGCCCGGGTGGGCCTCCTCGTCGAAGCCGAACGGCTCCCCGATCTCGGTCAGGCGGCCGTTCTGCTTGAAGTCGGCCAGCACCTGGTTGAAGGCGTCCAGCAGCTCGGAGTCGCCCTGGCGGAACGCGAAGCCGCCCGCGGGGGTGACCTCCTCGCCGTCCACAACGGGGGTGAAGCCCTCGGTGACCTCGAAGTCCTCGCCGGTGCCGCGCTGCTCCAGCTGGTAGTTGAGGGAGAACGTGCTCAGCGCGACGGCGTCGACCCGGCCGTTCTCCAGCAGGTCGATGGCGCCCGCGGCGTCGCCGACCAGCTCCATCTGGTCGGCCGGGACGCCGGCGCCCTCGGCGTAGTCCTGCTCCACCGACGCGTTGAGCAGGGCGATGGTGACGTCGGGGTTGTCGACGACATCGTCGAAGGTCGACAGCTCGTTGGGGTTGCCCGAGGGCACCATGAACGCCTGGAGCACCTTGTAGTCGGGCTCGGAGAACGCGACCTCGGCGCAGCGCTCGGGGGTGATGTACATGCCCGCGGCGACGACGTCGAAGCGGCGCGCCTTGAGCCCTTCGATCAGGCCGTCCCAGGCCACGACCTCGGCCTGGATCTCGTCGACCCCGAGCTCGGCGAAGATCGCGCGGAGCAGTTCGGGCGCCTCGCCGGTGGGCTGCCCGCTGTCGTCCATGTAGCCGAACGGCGGCTCGTTGTTGATCGCGGCCCGGATGAAGCCCTGCTGTCTAAGCGAGTCCAAGGTGGTGGCGCCGTCGGTACGAGAACAGGAGACCAGGGCGGGCCCGAGCGCCGCCGCAGCCAATCCGAACCCGCCCGCGCGGAAGAGGTCGCGTCGGCCCAATCGGCCGAGCGCCTTGGGGTGGACGATGTTGACCATTGCTCTCTCCTTATTGGGGGCCGGCACCGGTGAACGACGGGGAAACGACAGGGCGCCCCCTCCGCGTGCGGGAGGGGGCGCCGTGCAACGTGCGGGACCCAACGGGCCATCGGAGAATCCCCAGGTCAAGGGGGATGTTCACTGCCGGACCACCAGGGCCACGCGGTCGTCGACCGGGCGCCTGCAACGTCAGTGCCCATGATCGTCCGCGTATAACTGCGGTGGAATGGCACGTTATGCACTGGTTATCTCGGCACCTGGCCGGATCCGGCCCCGTAACGATCGGGACACGCGTCGTGCGTGTTCCCGCTAATAGCCGATTCCGTTCTCATTTCACAGGCGTGAAATCGCGCGCCGCCAGGAACGCCGGCCGGCGCCCGTCCGCGGCGAACGGTTCCACGCACGCGTTGTCCACACTGTTGAACACGATGAACACGTTCGAGCGGGGGAAGGGCGTGATGTTCCCACTGGAGCCGTGCATGCAGTTGGAGTCGAAGACGGTGGCGCCGCCCGCCGGCCCGCTCAGCACGTCGATCCCGTGCTTCTCGGCCAGGATGGTCAGGCTCCCCTGGTCGGGGGTACCGATCTCCTGGCGCGTCAGCGACGCCCGGTAGTGGTCCCGGGGGGTCTCCCCCACGCAGGACACGAACGTCCGGTGGGAGCCGGGCATGATCATCAGTGCGCCGTTGTGCTCGTAGTTGTCGGTGAGGGCGATCGAGACGCTGACCGCCCGCATCCGCGGCATGCCGTCCTCGGCATGCCAGGTCTCGAAGTCGGAGTGCCAGAAGAAGTCGGTGCCCGAGAAACCGGGCTTGTAGTTGACCCGGCTCTGGTGCACGTACACGTCAGAGCCGAGGATCTGCCGCGCCGGGCCGACGACGCGGGGGTCGCGCACCAGCTCGGCGAAGAGCGGGCTGAACTTGTGAACCTCGAATACGGAGCGGACCTCCTCGGACTTCCGCTCGACGATCACGCGTTCGTCGGAGCGCAGGTCGGGGTCCTCGCGGAGCCGGTTCAGCTCGTCGCTGTAGAGGTCGAGCTCTTCCGCGGTGATCAGGGCCTCGACCTGCAAATAGCCCTTGGAGTCGTAGTCGGTGAGATCCGTATGGCTCAGCGGGCCCGAACCGGGCTCGCCCCACACGGCCGGGTCCCTGCGGTAGAGCAGGGCCGGTTCGGGGTCCTTGCGAGTCGGGTAGTCGTCCATGGTCGGCTGCTCGAAATGGGTCGTCAACAGAGTCATGGCCACACCCCTCAGGGGGTTCTCTCCTCGTCCTCGTCGGAGCTGTCACTCTTCAGTTGGGTCCTGCGGTGTCCTTACCGGGTTCGCTGCGGGTGGTACTGCTCGCGGGGAATGGCGGGGGGTCGGTGGGCGGGCGGGGTGCCCGGGGGTGCCCGGCGGGGGCTCGGAGCCCCGCGGGCGCCCCGCCCGCGGCCGGCCGGTCAGCCGACGACGGGCTCGGATCCGTTGGCCGAGACCTCCTGGTCGGAGTCCTCGACGATCAGCGGGTACACGCCGTTCTCGTCGTGGACCTCGCGCCCGGTGACGGGCGGGTTGAACACGCACAGCACCCGGAAGTCGGTCTTGGGCCGGACGATGTGGTGCTCGTGCCCGTCGAGCAGGTAGAGGGTGCCGGGCGTGATGGTGTGGGTCTCGCCGGTCTCCTCGTTGACCAGCTCTGCTTCGCCTTCGATGCAGTGCACCAGTTCGACGTGGTTCGCGTACCACATCCGGGTCTCGGTGCCCGCGTAGAGCACGGTCTCGTGGAAGGAGAAGCCGACGCCCTCCTTCGCAAGGATGAGACGCTTACTCCGCCAGGTCTCGGTCTGGATGTCCCTTTCGGTGTCGGTGACCTCATCCAGGCTGCGAACGATCACGGTGTGCTCCTCTTGGCGCATCTGCTCACGTGCCGCGGACCGGCCCGGACGACGTGTGTCCCAGGCCGTTCCCCGGCGGCTTACGGGTCCGGTCTATCAGGCCGGAAGGGCGATCTTCACCGCCGCGCGCGCCGCGTCGGCGATGATTTCGAGGCCCTCTCCCAGCTCCTCCTCGGAGGTGGTGAGGGCCGGGAGGAGCTTGGCGACCTCGTCCTCGGGGCCGGAGGTCTCCAGCAGCAGGCCGCGCCGGAACGCCTCCTTCGCCAGCGCCTTGGCCGTTCCCGGCTGGTCGAAGGCGAGCCCGCGCGCCATGCCGCGGCCGCGCACGTGGGCGCCCGCGTCGGCGAACTCGGCCGCGATGGCGGTCAGCCGCTCCTCGATCAGCGCACCCTTGGCCAGGGTGGCGCGCTGGAGCTCGTCGTCGCGCCAGAACAGGTCGAGCGCCGCCCTGCCGGTGACGAAGGCCGGGTTGAAGCCGCGGAAGGTGCCGTTGTGCTCACCGGGCTCCCAGACGTCCAGGTCGCGCTTGAACAGGGTCAGGGCGAGCGGCAGGCCGTAGCCGCTGATGGACTTCGAGACGGTGACGATGTCGGGCACGATCCCTGCGTCCTCGAAGCTGAAGAACGGCCCGGTACGCCCGCAGCCCATCTGGATGTCGTCGACGATCAGGAGCATGTCGTACTCCTTGCACAGCGCCGCGAGGCCGCGCAGCCACTCGGCGCTGGCGACGTTGATGCCGCCCTCGCCCTGCACCGTCTCGACGATCACCGCGGCGGGCTTGTCGAGCCCGCTGCCGCTGTCCTCCAGGAGGCTGCGCAGCCACAGGAAGTCGGGGGTGCGCCCGTCCATGTAGTTGTCGAACGGCATGGTCGCGGCGTGGCTGAGCGGCACGCCTGCGCCGCCGCGCTTCATCGAGTTTCCGGTGACCGCCAGCGCGCCCAGGGTCATGCCGTGGAAGCCGTTGGTGAAGCTGATGACGGTCTCGCGCCCGGTGTACTTGCGGGCGAGCTTCAGCGCCGCCTCGACCGCGTTGTTGCCGGCCGGACCGGGGAACTGGACCTTGTAGTCGAGCCCGCGCGGGCCGAGGAGGACCTCGCCGAAGGTCGCCAGGAAGTCGCGTTTGGCCGCGCTGTAGGCGTCGAGGCTGTGGACGATGGAGTCACGCGTCAAGTAGTCGATGAGGTGGGATTTCAGCTCCGGATGGTTGTGCCCGTAGTTGAGCGATCCGGCGCCGGCGAAGAAGTCGAGGTAGGGGCGCCCCGACTCGTCGTAGACATGGCTGCCCCGCGCCTTGTCGAACACGACGGGCCAGCTGCGGCAGTAGCTGCGGACGTCGGATTCGAGGCGGTCGAAGATATCCATCGTGGATTCCTTGGTTCCTTTCCCCGGGCTCGTGGGCTCGCGGCGGTGACGACGGGGTGGGTTCAGGAGGATCGTTCGGATGGGCCGGGCCGGGCAGCCCGGTCCAGAGGGCCGATCCGCACCAGCTCCTCGGGCTCGTGTTCGCCGGGGAGTTCGTGCGGGAAGTGCTCGCGCCCGAACAGGGGGCTCCACCGGGCCTCGGCGCCGCGGTCGCGTGCGAAGGACGCGAAGAGCCGCCGGGAGGCGGTGTTGCCGGGGGTGACCGTGGCCTCCAGGTGGGTGAGGCCGCGGGCCGCGATCCGGTCGCCGATGTGGTCGAGCATGCGTCGCCCCAGCCGCCGGCCATGGAAGGCGGGGTCGACCCCGACCTGCCACAGGAAGTAGGTGTCGGGGGCATCGGGCCGCACATAGCCGGTGACGAAACCGCGGAGCTCACCCCCGGGGTCGCGCGCCGCGACGCTGGTGGCCGCGAAGTCGCGGCACCAGAGCGCGTAGGCGTAGGGCGAGTTGAGGTCGAGCCCGGCGTCGCGTGCCAGCCGCCACAGCTGAGGGCCGTCGTGCTCCGACGGGGGTCCGAAGACCATGCCGTCGGGAGCGGCGGCGGTTACAGCGGGGTCATCCCCCGGGGGTCCGGAGGCGCGGCTTTGGCCACGGGTCTGTTCATGAGGCACGTCGCAGGAACATAGCGAACCTTGCTGAGCAGCGTTTTTCTCGCTTTTCCGGGGCGTGTTTCAACGCTGTATCGCGGGGTAGGGCTCGTTTATTTGGCCGAAATCGGCCGCCCTGGTCACTATCCGTCGCCATGGGCGAGGGGGGCGTCGGCACACGGAGCCCCGGTGTTCCCGGGGGGCTCACCAGGAGGTTCGGTGGTAGGCCGGGGGTGGCCTGAGTACACCTGATGGGAGAGGTCTCCAGGGAGATTCTGCCGCGCAACAGCCAAACATGGCAGCTACGCAGCGAATTTTAAGGGTGACTTAAGTCACCTTGATTCGGGTGAAAGGTCAGTACAGACGCGCCGGGGCACACACCACTCGCCCCCGTCGGCCCCCTCGCGGCCCGCTGCCGCACGGCCGCCCCTGCGGCACACCGGTTCCCGCCCGCGACACGGCCACCGCCCCCCGCATCCGCCACACCGCAGCAAAGGGCGCAGATCAGGGCTTGCGCGGCGCCCGAATCTTTAGCAGACTGCGTGTAGTACGACCGAATGTAGTACTACGATGGGTCGAGTCGACCTGGCGTACCTGGACGAAGCCTCCGCGCGGTCCACCCCGGCTTCGGCAGAGCACGCAGTGTCCTCGACGTTCTCTCGTGGCCCGGTGTCACCGCCGGCCGCACGAGGTCACCGGCCAGCGAACGGAGGCGCCTGGTGAACCGCCTTTACCACGAAAGCGAAGACTGGGTCGCGCAGGGATCCTGCCGCCAATACGACCCGGAACTGTTCTTCCCGGTCAGCACCACCGGGCCCGGCCTGCACGACGCCGAGCTCGCCAAAGCCATCTGCCGCGGCTGCGCCGTCCGCCGCGAGTGCCTGCAATGGGCGCTGCGAGCAGGCGAACCCCACGGCGTCTGGGGCGGGACCACCCCCGAGGACCGCCGCTACATGCGCCGCGACCTCCCCCTCCCCGCCGCGAGCTGAGCGGGGGACACCCCCTCTGGGGGCACCCGATCCCGCCGCCGGTCCCTTCCGGGCCGGCGGCCTTTTCCCGTCCGCGGCCCCTCGGCTAGGTTCTAGAGTCGTGCAGTCACCCGGATACGGCCCATTGCGGGCGATACGCACGGCGTTCCTCGCCGGGGCGTGCGCCGGGCTCTCCTGGTCCGGGCATGCGCTGTGGGCCGATACCCCGGCCTCCCCCGCCGCGGCGCCGGTGGCCGCGGTCCTGCTCACCCCGCTGCTCGCCGCCCTCACCCGCCGGCAACGGGGCTTCGGCGAGATCTTCGCGGTCCTGGCCGCCTCCCAGGTCGCCCTGCACCTGGTCTTCCTCGCCTCGGCCCCGGAATCGCCCGCGCTCGCCGAAGGGCACGCCGGGCACGGCCTCGCCGGGTACTTCCCCGGCATGCTGGCCGCGCACCTGTGGGCGGCCCTGCTGGCGGCCGCGCTGCTGGCGCGCGGCGAGGCCGCCCTCTGGTCGCTGCTGGCGCTCCTCGGCGCCGCCCTGCCGTCCCTTGCCGCCCCGGCCACCGTGCCCGCGCCCGCCGGCACGCCCCCGTGCATCCCCGAGCCTCCCCCGCTGCGCCCGGGCGGCGGCGCCCCACGCCGCGACCGCTCCCGCGCACCGCCGGTGCCCGTCCCCACCCCCACCGCGCGCCCCCCGGCGCGCCTTGTACGGACGGACACCGACCGCCTGAAAGGGCACTCCCATGACTCACGCGTTCACCGCGCGGCGCGGCGCCACCCTGCTCGGGTCGCTCGCCTCGGCCCTGCTGCTGGCCGGCGCCCTGGCCCCCTCGGCCTTCGCGCACAACACCCTCATCGCGTCCTCGCCGGAGGACGGCGCCGAACTGGACACCGCCCCTGACGAGGTCACCCTGACCTTCAACACGTCGGTGGGCGAGGGCGGCAACGCCATCGTCGTCACCGGCCCCGACGGGACCACCTACGAGGACGGCGACGTCACGATCGACGGCCCCGACGCCTCGATCGCGCTGACCGCTCCGGAGGAGGCCGGCGAGTACACGGTCGCCTACCGGATCATCTCCGCCGACGGTCACCCGCTGGAGGACCAGATCACCTACACCCTGTCCGAGGAGGCCGTCCCCGAGGAGTCGGCCGCGGCCGAGGAGCCGTCGCCCTCATCGGACGGCGCCGCCACCGACAGCGGGGACGGCGCGGACGCCTCCCCGGTCGCCCGGAACGAGGTCGCCGACGACCCGATGTCGGCGCTGGGCCCGGTGGGCGGGGTCGTGGCCGCGATCGCCGCGATCGCGGTCGTGGCCATCCTGGTCGTGCGCATGCGCAACCGCCCCGGCGGCGGTGGCAACGGCGGCGACGGGAACAGCGGAGCCTGACGGCGGCCACCCGCCGCCACCCGCGAAAACATGCGGCCCGGAGCATGTGCTCCGGGCCGTACTCGTTGTGCCTGCGGGCGGCGTGGTCAGTGGCGGCGGGCCAGCAGGATGCTGATGTTGTCGCGGCCCGACGCCTCCATGGCGGCCTGCCACAGGGCGTGCACGGCGGCTTCGTCGCTGCCGGCCTCGGCGATGATGCGCTCCATGTCCTCCAGCGCCACCAGGTCGGAAAGTCCGTCGCTGCACATCAGCCAGGCGCCGGGGTCGGGCTCGTGGTCGCGGCCGACGTGCGGGACCATCGCGGTCGAACCGCTGCCGCCCAGCGACTGCGTGATGAAGTTCGTGGTGACGGGCTTGCCGTCCTCGGAGGGCGGCAGCGGCGGGGAGTCGTCCTGGGACAGCTGGCGCAGCCGGGTGCCCTCGAGCCGGTAGGTCCGGGAGTCGCCGACGTTGAACCAGAAGTTGCCGTCGGCGTTGAGCAGCACCCCGGCCACCGTGGTCCCCATGCCGGAGAACTCGGCGTGCTGGGTGGCGTGGTCCTTGATCTCTTCGTCGATGTTCTTCAGCAGCACGTCGACGTCGTCGGGGGAGACCAGGCGGGGGCTCATCTCGGCCATGCGGTGGACGGCGTGCTCAGAGGCGATCTCGCCGGCCGCGTGGCCGCCAAGGCCGTCGGCCACGGCGAGGATGACGGGGTCGCTCACGGGCAGCACGCAGCGGACGGGCAGGGTCATGTTCGCGCTGGCGACGGTCAGCGCACCCATGACCACGGCGTCCTCATTGGCCGGGCGGACCGCTCCCCGGTGCGTGAGGGCTGTGACCGTGACTTCCCCACCAGCGAGTCCCATACGCCCAAACCTCCTGTTTCATCGGCAGTCGCTGCCGAACGGCCCCAAGCGGCACCTCATCCGGACGGGGGTGAGGCGCGTTGATCATGCAACCGTATCGGGGCACCGCTGATCGTGGTCAAAATCCGCGTACATCATGGCGGAAATCGCCCCGATACGCAGTTCCCGATGGGGTTCGCACCCCGGCCACACCACCAAAGGTACGGGCCGCGCCGCCGCCTCGCGACCGGCCCCCGGAGAGGTCAGATCCGGGCGCCCGGGACCCCGGGTGCGGGACGCGCGCCGCCGCCCCCGCGGCGACCGCCGCCACCTGCGGCATCGACGTAGGCCGACGCGATGTCGCCGAGTGTGTCGCCCGCCCCGGCGGCCACACGGTGCACACGGGTCCCCCGCCTGCTCAGGGCGGCGTCGAGCGGCCCGGGAAGCTCCGGGGGCCCGTCCGACGTGCCGCCGGACTCCGGGCTCCGGTCGCCGGGGCCCGGCAGGACCACCGCGGCGCCGTCGGCGAGGAACGCCCGCGCGGCCCGGACCAGCCAGAGGGCGCTCGACGGCTCGCGGCGCAGCGCGCCCGCGCACACCACGAGGATGTCGAGGGCGCCGAACTCCAGCGCCGCATAGGCCGGGGCGCCCTGGCAGTCGGCCTCGCTGGCGAGGTCGCAGTGGATGGCGAGGGCGACCGCGCCGAGCTGGGAGAGGCGCCGGGCGGTCCCCGACAGCGGGCCGCCGTACCCTCCGGGCAACGGGCGCGCCCCGGGCGGCAGGCCGGTGCGCCCTGCATCGTCGGCCACGGCGACGGCGGCGCCCGCTTCGGCCAGGGCCAGGGCGATCGCCCGGCCTTCGGCCCGCATGCCCCCGGCCACCAGGGCACGCCGCCCGGCGAGGGGTCGCCCCGCTCTTCCCGCGACCGGCCGCCCGGCCACCGGGGTCCCCGCGGAACGCGCGCCGGGTACCGCCCGGCCCGCGGTGCCCGGGTGGTCGTCGGCGCCCGGTCCCGGAACGGGCAGCGGCCGTGCTCCGGGGACGGACAGCGGCCCGCCCCGTTGCGGGTGGGCGCGCCCGGTGTCGTCCTGGCCGCCCGCCACCGTCCACGCGGGCCACGGCGGCCGCCGGGCCGGGTTCCCCGTCATCGCCGCCTCCGTCCGTGCACCGCCCGTTCACCGTCGCGCCCCAATGTGCCCGTGAGACCCCCCTGCAAACACAAAGGGCACACGCCCGCCGTCCGCCACTCCCCGCCGATGCCACCCCACCCCCACCCGGAGCGCCCACGGCCACGGCCTTCCCGCCCTGGGCGGACACGGTCTCCCACACGCGCAAAGGGGTTCCCGGGGGAGACGGTCTCCAACGGACCGAAGAGAAGGAACGGATACCGCGATCACCCGACGTGTCCCCTGGTCATCCGTGGGGCGTGCGCGGTGTCCGGTGGACCGGGCCATTGTCGGAATCAGGAACGGTCTGGCACAATGTCCCCGTCGGGTGTCTAAGACGCAGACACACCAACATCCTTCGCGCGCTCGCGCGCTGGCGGCCCCGCCGGTGCCCTCTTGCGAGCGCTTTTCTCAGTTCCGCGAACGGTTTGGTGTGATCCCTCATGCGTCTTCCCGCTTCTTCCTCCTTTCCCGCCACCGGGCTCCCGGCGTGCCGCCGGGCCGGTGGCCTCGCCAGCCACCCATCCCCGCCGCCGGCCGCGGCCCAGCGCCCCTGTGCGCCGGTGCCGCCGCGCGTCCGGGGCCGCCGTCATGCCGTGAGGAGTCGCACGTGAAGATCGCCTTGGTCGCAGAGCACGCCACCCCGCTCCCCGCGCACAAGGGAGAGCCCACGTGCGGGGAGAGTGTGCACATCGCAGCGGTCTCCCGGCAGCTGGCCAGACTCGGCCACCGGGTCACCGTGTACGCCCGCCGCAGCGGGGCGGGCCTGCCCGACCGCTCACGGATGGGGCGCGGGGTGAACGTCGAGTACCTGGCGGCCGGCCCCGAGCGGCCGCTGTCCGAGAGCGAGCACGCCGACCACACGGGCGCCTTCGCCGCCGCGCTCTCCGCGAGCGTCGCCGAGGACACACCCGACGTCCTGCACGCGTTCGGATGGACCAGCGGGCTGGCGGCCTTGTCGGCCGCCCGCGGCGGCGCCGGCGGCGCCGGCGGGGTGCCGGTCGTGCAGACCTTCCACTCCCTCAACGTCGCCGAGCAGCGCGCCGGCCTCGCTCGGCGCGCCGACCGGGTGCGGCTGGAGGCCGCCATCGCCGGGCGCGCCGACACCGTCGTGGTGAACTCCGCCGACCAGCGCTTCGAACTGGCGCGCATGGGCGTGCCCCGGTGGCGGGTGAACGTGGTCCCCTTCGGCGTCGACACCGACCAGTTCAGCCCCGAGGGCGGCACCACCGCCGAGCCCTGGCACGGCCGGCGCCAGGACCGCACGCGCATCATCTCGGTGGCCCCGATGTCGGCGGGCGGCGCCGAGGCGCTGATCGAGACCATGACCCGGCTGCCCGATGCCGAGCTGACCGTCATCGCCGGCCCCGCGCCGGTCGAACTGGCCCTGGACGAGGACGCCTGCCGCCTGGAGCTGCTGGCGAAGGAGGCGGGGGTGAACGACCGCGTCACCCTCACCGGCCCCATCGAGCGCAAGGAGCTGCCGCGGCTGCTCCGCTCCGCGGACATCTACGTCTCCGCCGCACCCTACGACCCCTATGGGGGCGCCGTCCTGGAGGCGATGGCCTGCGGGCTGCCGGTCGTGGCCAAGGCGGTCGGCAGCGTCACCGGGGCCGTCCTGCACGGCACCACCGGGCTGCTGCTTCGGCACGCGCGCCCCGACACCCTGGCCCGCGCGCTGCGCGGGCTGATCGGCGAGAACACCATGCGCTCCGCCTATGGCATCGCGGGCGCCGACCGGGCGGTGTCCCGCTTCACCTGGCAGCGCGTCGCCCAGGAGACGGAGCAGATCTATGACCGGACCCTCGCCGCCCAGGGCGGGCTGCCGCTGGCGGCGGGGGATGATGCACACTAGTCCCGGACGACGGTGAACCGCGCCGGGAAGTACCGAGTCGAGTCAGCCCAGGCCGGGAGGGACGCCCGGGATGATGCCATGACGTCACGCGCCGGATCCGCGGACACCGGGACCGGGGGTTTCGACCACCAGGCCGTACTCGTGGGCACGCCGGGAGACCTGCGCGATGTCGTCGCCCCCCGCATCCGCGCGGCGGCCGACGGCGGCGGGCGGGTGCTGGTGGCGGTCGCCCCGGCGGCACGCGCCGCCCTCCGGCACGCTCTCGGCGACGTCCCCTCCCCCGATGTGCGCTTCATCGACCGCGGCGAGCTCTACGACGCCCCCGGCCGCACCCTGGTGGCCTTGCAGCGCCTGGCGCAGCCCGCCGCGCCCGGCCCCCTGACGGTGGTGGGCGAGCCGCCGATGCCGCTGCGCGACCCTCTGCGGCTGCGCGAGTGGCAGCGCCTGGAGTCCGTCATGGCCACCTGCCTGGCCGGGTCGGAGCTGCGGCTCATCTGCCTGCACGACGCCGGCGCCGCGCCGCCCGCGGTCCGCGCCGGGGTGCGCCGCACGCACCCCGTCCTGCTCGACCGCGACGGCCCCCGCCCGAGCCCCGACCACATGAGCCCGGCGGCCTTCAGCGCACGCGACACCGGGCGGCGGCTGCCCGCGCCGGTGGGCGACCTCGACTCCGTCGACATCCACCCCGACCTTCCGGCGCTGCGCGAGGAGATCCGCGGCCTCACCGCCGCCGCCGGGCTGTCCGGCGACCGCGCGGGCGACCTGGTGGTCGCCGCCAACGAACTCGCCGCCAACGCCCTGGAGCACGGCGCGGGCAAGGGGACGGTGTCGGTGTGGCGCCGCCCCGGCTGGGTGGTGTGCGACGTCTTCGACGAGAACGGCGGCCTCACGGACCCGCTCAGCGGCTACCTCGGCGCCACCCCGGCCGGGCCCCGCGGCTACGGCCTGTGGATCACCCGCCAGGTCTGCGACTTCATGGAGATCAGCGGCGGCGACCACGGCTCCCTGGTCCGCCTCCACTTCCGGGTCGCCGACTGAAGTCCGCGTCCGGCGACCGACCGATTCCGCGGCGGGACGCGGCGGGTCACAGCGGGCCGTGCCGGGCCGCTTCAGTCGCCCTGGGACCATGCGGCCGATGGCAGCGACAGGTAGACCCCGAAGTCACGGAGGCCCGTTGCGGCCCTGATGTCCTCGTGCAGCCGGTCCACGCGGTCCTGGCGGTCGGCGGCCCTGCTCTCGAACCACTTGGACTTGACCTCGATCACCACGTCCAGGCCCGAGCGGTCCAGCGGGCCCAGGCGCCGGAAGCGGATCTCGACGTCGCCCGGCCGCAGATCCCCGTCGTAGGGTTCCTCGGGGCACTCAACGGCGACGGACACGAGGTGCGGCAGCACCGACCCCAGCTCGCGGAGCGTCGATTCGGAGACCTCCGGCGCATAGGTGATCTCGACGAGTGGCATCAGGCCACCCTAGGGCCCGGGAGCACCTACGCCAGGACCGTGTCGACCGCCACGCGGGTGTCGTTCTCGATGGTGAGGACCTGGTCGATGCCGGCGATCACGAAGAGCCGGTGGACCGTGCGCTGCGGTGAGGACACCGCGAGCTTGATGCCGCGGTCGCGGGCCTGGCGGTAGGCGGCGACGAGCACGCCGATGCAGCGGGAGTCGCAGAAGGTGACGCGGGAGAAGTCGATCACCACGCCGCGGCAGGGGGTGTCGGCGCCCAGCACGCCGTCGAGGGCGGTGGCGAGGTCCGGGGAGGTGATGGCGTCCAGCTCCCCCGCCGGCGTGACCACGACGACGTCGCCTTCGGCACGGATCGAGATATCGGACGCCACTCTCACACTCCTCGGCGGCCAGGGGTGGGCGCGCACTGCTCTGTTGCGAACTCCACGCAGCCCACACTAGCGCCATCGCCAAAGGCGAGACAGGTTCCGGCGGCGGACGTCACCACAACGATACTGCGCGTCGCCGCGCCATAGGCGGCGCCCGCCGCGGCCCCTCAGCGCCCGGAGCCTGCGCGCGGTGCGACGCGGCCCTTGGTCGCGTCGTTCTCGGCCACCAGGCTGCGTGCGACGTCGGCCACCTTCATCCGGTTGCGCTGCGCCACGCGGCGCAGCTCGTCGAACGCCTCGGCGGCGTCGCAGCCGCGGGCGTGCATGATGATGCCCTTGGCCTGGTCGATGACCGCGCGCACCGACATCGCGCGGCGCATGTGCGCCGCCTCGCGCGCCACGTCGGTGTAGCGCCCGGCGCTGTGCAGGGCCATGGCGGCGTGCTCGGCGAGCAGGGCCACCAGCGGGGTGACGGTCTCGGCGTCGAAGGCGTCGCCCCGCCCGGAGTGCACGCCGAACGTGACGACCTCGCCCTCCAGCGCGCAGGGGTAGGTCACCGAGGAGCGGTCGCCGCACTGCACGGCCATGCTCGTGTACCCCGGCCAGCGGTCCTCGCGCAGGACGTCGCCGACGCTCACCGGCCGCATCTCGCGGACCGCCTCGACCGTGGGGCCCTGGTCGGTGGTGTACTGGTGCTCGAATGCGGTGGCCAGGTCGGAGTGCGAGGCCCCGTAGTCGGCCACCACGTGGCGGCCGGCGACCTCCTCGGACCGCTCGTCGCCCGGCCCGACGTCGTGCCAGACGACCACCAGCGCCGCCGAGCACCCGGGCACGGCGCGCGCCGCCGCCACGCTCATCTGGTCCAGTGCGCGCTCGGGCGATCCCCCTTGGGCCTGCCCGACCGCCCCGATGTCGCGCGCCAGCCGTTCGATCCACATCGGCACCCCCCTTTGGCCTGCGAACGGTGTCGCCCCCCGGCCGGTGCCGCGTCCCCGATGTCCGGCGGAAAAGGGCCGACCTGACTCCACGGTAATCAACGAACCGATCACATCGGACATGCGTTAGCGTCGTTGAGGGGCACGTCCGCCGCAGTGCACGGCCGCCGACCCCGACATCCGCACCGTCTGGAGGTCCGAGCGTGCCGGAGAACCTCGCAGCTCTGCGCCGCCAGATCGCGGAGCTGAGCGAGCGCGTGGCGGCATTGCGCTCCACACACGCCATGTACCCCGACGACGCCGCGGGCACCGCCGAAGCCGCGCTGGCCGAGCTCGGGTACGCCGAGGAGCTGCTGGGCGACTGCGGGCGCCGACTGGCCGCCGACAACGACGCCGACGCCCACCGCCGCTCCGCGGGGTCGTCCGGCGACGACGAGCGCTCGATCCTGCGCGCGGTGTTCACCCAGCTCAGCGTCCCCGTCGTGCTGCTCGACCACGAGGGCTACATCCGCCGCATCAACGCCATCGGGGCCGACCGGCTGGGCAGCGCCAGCGGCTACCTGACCGGCAAGCCCTTCGCGAACTTCGTCGACCTGCGCCGCCGCGCCGCCATGCGGTCGTGGCTGGCGGCGGTGGCCCGCGGCGGGGAGGCCGCGTCGTTCGAATCGCGCCTGGCCCAGCGCGGCTGGGCCGAGGACGTCCACCTCACGCTGACCCGGCTCGACGTCCCCACCGAGGCGGCGCCGCTGGTGCTGGTGGTGGTGTCGCCGCCGCTGGACGGCGAGGACCCCGGGCCCGCACCGCTGGAGGCCGAGGTCGAGGACCAGGTCGTGGTGCTGGCGGCGCGTCGGCTCGACGTACTCACGCGCATGACCCGGCTGCTGCTGAGCAGCGCGGGCCCGGGCGGCGCCGGCCGCCCGCTGGCGCTGGACGATGCCGGGGCGCTGCTGGCCGACTCCTACGCCGACTGGGTCGTCATCGACGTCTGCGATTCCCCCGACGACCCCGACGCCCCGCGCCGGGCGGTGGTGGCCGGCCCGCCGGGCGACGCCCAGCACGGCCTGGTCGCGGCGGCCGACCCGCTGGGGTCGTCGCTGCCGCGCGATGTGCTGGCCACGGGGAAGTCGGTGCTGCACCAGCAGATCGAGGACGAAGGGGTGCTGGGCAGCGCCGACAGCGGCGTCCCGGTGCTCAGCGTGCTGGGCGCGGGGTCGCTGATGTGCGTGCCGCTGCGCGGCAGCCGGGGCGTGCGCGGCGCGCTGACCCTGATCCGGCGCAGCAACCGGGGCTCGTTCCGGCTGGCCGACCTCGGGCTGATCGAGGAGATCGGCGAGCACATCGGGCTGGCCCTGCCGCCCCGCCCCACGGCCTGAGCCCGGGGACGCCACGCCGCCCGTGGAAATCGGCGGGCACATCGAGCTCGCCGTGCCGCCTGACCCTGCGGTGCCGCGCGCTACCCGTACGGCGGGCCGTAGGGGTCGCCGCCACCGCCGCGCCCGAAGGGCGGGTCCCCGGGGGTTCCGGGTGTGCCGGGATCGCCGAACGGGGGGCCGTAAGGATCGGCGGGCCGTCCCAGCGGCGGGCCCTGGGGCTCCTGCGGCGCCGGATATCCGACGGGCGGGTACCCCGGCGGCGGGTACCCGGCGGGCGGTGCTGGCGGTGGCCCCGGTGGAGGTTGTCCCGGTGGTGGTGGCCCGGGTGGCGGCGGGCCCGCGTAGGCGCCGGGCGGAACGGGGGCGGCGGGCGGTCCGCGCCGGGCGGGCACGAGGCCCGCGATGTCGTGGGCGGCGACCGCGACCAGCACCGCGAGGGTGATCCAGAACCCGGCGCGGGTGCCCACCACGGCGTCGGCGGCCAGCCACGCCGCGTCGGTGCGCAGCCGCTCCTCCAGCTGGGCCAGGACCACGGCCTGGTTGACCGCCACCGCCACCGTGGCCAGCCCGGTCGCGATGAGGCCGCCCAGCGCCCGGGAGAACGCCGTGGGCAGCACCACGCCGAGGACGAGCGCGACCACGACGCCCAAGACCCCGGCGAGCATGAACGGCTGGACGCCCACGCGCTCCTCGGCCCCGGCCTCGGAGAATTCGCGGACCAGGCCGGGCTGCCCGGTGCCGTCGGAGCCCAGGAGCCCGGTGCCGGTGATGGAGGGGCGGCCGTTCGCCGCCATGTCCCAGCCGCTGACGCGGACCTCGAGCGTGCCCAGGCCGCCTTCGCAGGAGACGCCGATGAACGGGAGGAAGAGGCAGAGCAGCACGAATGCCAGGCCCGAGGGGCTGAGGAGCCGTCGGCGCCACGAGAGATCCGCTGGACTGGCCATCGCTCCCTTTCTACTACGCGCCGCGGCCCTCCACAGCGAAAGGCGGGCACCCCCGAGGGGGCGCCCGCCTTGGGCAGGTGTCGCGGCCGAGCTAGCGGCGGCGCAGGACGGTGATCAGCACGCCGAGGACCACCGCGGCCCCGACGAGCATGAGGCCGCCGACCACGGCCGCCACGATCATCAGGGTCCGCCCGGAGTCGGCGGAGTCGGCCTGGGGTGCGCTCGTGCCGCTGTCACCGGAGCCGGTGTTCTGCGGGGTGTCCGACGCCGCGGGGCTCTCCTGGGCGGCGTCGCCGGCGACGGTCACCGTGGCCAGGCCGTCGGGGGTGGAGTCGGGCGTGCACACCGTGGTGGAGGGGCCGGCGTCCTGGTCGACCTCGATGGTGACGTCGCCCGGCGACAGGACGACCTCGCCCGGGGCGGTGGGCGTGAAGGAGCCGGTCAGCGAGCCCTCGTCGAAGGTCTCTTCGTCGTCCTCGCCGAAGGAGTCCTCGGCCTGGACCGACGCGGTGATGCTGGCCTGCGGCGCCGCCTCGCCGCCCAGCAGGACCTGGACCGTGAGGGTGCCCTCGGTGATCTCACCGCCGTCGGTGAAGCTGAAGAAGCTGTAGTTGGCGGGCTCGGCCGACACCTCGACGGGCTGGCCGACCTCGGCATCGGCGGGGGCCTCGATCGAGAACTCGATGTCGTCGGACTCGGTGTAGCTGGAGTCGTCCTGGTCGGTGCAGGTGTAGGCGAAGGAATCCGTGCCGGAGCCCGCGTCCGCCGAAGCCGCCCCGGGGTAGGCGAGGCTCAGGATGACGGCGGATGCGCCGACGGCTGCGCGGGACAACGTACGGGGCACGGTGGCATCTCCAAGGGATCCGGTTATAGGGCGGGAGGGGAGGCTCCCGTCCTGCATCATCGCCTCGGATCCGGACACAGCAGGACCGGCGGTCCTGACCGAGGTCGGGGCGAGAGTGGGGGCGCCGCCGTGGCAGGGCGGCACACGGCTTCCAACTTCATGGCCTTCAGCCGGGGAACGGCCGGGTCGAGTCTACCGATCTTTCCGAAACGGGACGGTCTCTGCTACGGCACAGCTGCATATACGCAGAACCACAGGTCACACGCGCCCCAACCCCCCATCTCCACGGCGGCCGGATCCGGCCAGGGGCACGACCGGGAGCACGCCCCCGGGCCGCGCCCGCCCGGCTCACGCGGGCCCGTGGATCGCGTCGACCAGCGCGGTCAGCTTCGCCACCGAGCTGTCGAGTTCGCGGACCGCCTCGACGGTGCGGGCGTCGGTGTCGCTGTCGTGCACCACCAGGTCGCGCACGAGCGTCAGGTTGGCGTTGACGTCGGTGACCTGCCGCGCCAGCCGGGCGGCCACCGGGCCCGCGGGGTCGCCGGTCTCATCGGTCAGCGCCCGCTGCAACATGCGCGACTGCTCGTGCAGCCGCTGCTTGGTGTGGTACAGCTCCACGAACACCTCGACCTTGGAGCGCAGCACCCAGGGGTCGAAGGGCTTGGTGAGGTAGTCGATCGCCCGTGAGGCGTACCCGCGGAACACCTGGTGGCGGTCGATCCCGGCGCCGGTCAGGAAGATGATCGGGACGTCCTTGGTCTTCTCCCGCTGCTTGATGTGCGCGGCGGTCTCGAACCCGTCCATCCCGGGCATCACGACGTCGAGCAGGATGACCGCGAACTCGTCCTCCAGCAGGGCTTTGAGGGCGGCCTCTCCGGAGTCGGCGCGCACGAGGTTCTGATCGAGTGAGGTGAGGATCGCCTCCAGCGCCGTGAGGTTCTCATCGCGATCGTCCACGAGGAGGATGTTGGCCTTCTGCGGCACGCTACTGCTCCTGCTCATTGTCCGTACTGTCGGGCCCGTCGCCCCCGTCGTCGGAGGTGTCCCGATCCAACCATGTGCGGATCACATCCAACAGGTAGTCGAGGTCGACCGGCTTGGTCACATAGTCCGAGGCCCCCGCCTCGAGGCTGCGCTCGCGGTCGCCCTGCATGGCCTGGGCGGTCAGCGAGATGATGGGCAGCCCCGCGAACTGCGGCATCTCGCGGATCGCGCGGGTGGTGGCGTTGCCGTCGAGCTCGGGCATCATGATGTCCATCAGCACGAGCTCGACGTCCTCGTTGGCCTCCAGCTTCTCGATGCCGGACTTGCCGTTGTCGGCGTAGAGCACCCGCAGCCCGTGCGCCTCCAGCGCGCTCGTGAGCGCGAAGACGTTGCGGATGTCGTCGTCGACGATGAGCACCCGGCGGCCCGATAGCACCGCGTCGCGCGCGGGGTCGTCGCGTACCTCCTCGGCGGTGTCGGCCCCCTCGGGCGCCTCTTCGGCCGTGCGCAGTACCGGCACCGGCGCGGCCTCCAGGATCTCGGTGTGCCCGGGCTCGTCGTCGTCCATCAGGTCGGCCGGGCTGTCGGGGATCTCGACGTCGACGTCGGTGAACGGCTCGATCTCGACCCGCGAGACCGCGGCGGTGAGCTCCGACGGGGTGTCGGCGGGCTCCTCCAGCCGCTCGGCGGTGCCCTCGGGCAGCCGCACGGGGAGCAGGAGGGTGAAGGTGCTGCCCTCGCCGACCATGCTGTGCACCCGGATCTCGCCGCCCATCAGGCGGGCGAAGTTGCGGCTGATGGACAGCCCCAGGCCGGTCCCGCCGAAGCGGCGGCTGGTGCCGCCGTCGCCCTGGTGGAACGCCTCGAAGATCACTTGGAGCTTGTCGTCGGGGATGCCGATACCGGTGTCGGCCACCGAGAACGCGATGACCTCCTCGTTCTCGCCGAACATGTCGAGGTCGGCGCCCTCCAGCGCCCAGGCGGGCTCGATGAGGAGCCGGACCTCGCCGGATCCGGTGAACTTCACGGCATTGGACAGCAGGTTGCGCAGGATCTGCTGGAGCCGCTGCTCGTCGGTCCACAGGTAGTTGGGGATGTCGGGCGAGACGTCGACCGCGAACGCGAGCCCGCGCTCGGCGGTCATCGGCCGGAAGGACGCCTCGACGTAGTCGACGAGCTGGCTGATCGACACGTCCGAGGGCTGCACCTCGGCGCGCCCGGCCTCGACCTTGGCGAGGTCGAGGATCTCGTCGATCAGCTGGAGCAGGTCGTTTCCGGCCTTGTGGATGGTCTGGGCGAACTCCACCTGCTTGGAGGTGAGGTTCTGCTCGCTGTTGTCGGCGAGCAGCCGGGCCAGGATGAGCAGGCTGTTGAGCGGTGTCCGCAGCTCGTGCGACATGTTCGCCAGGAACTCGGACTTGTACTTCGACGACACCTGGAGCTGGTGCGCCCGGTCCTCCAGCGACCGCCGCGCGCGTTCGATCTGCCGGTTCTGGAGTTCGATGGCGCGGTTCTGGCTGGCGAGCTGCCCGGCCTTGCTGTGCAGCTCGGCGTTCTTGCGGCGCAGCTCCTCCTGCTGGCGCTGGAGCTCGTTGGAGCGCTCCTGGAGCGCGTTGGTGAGCTGGCGCGATTGCAGGAGCAGGTATTCGGTCTTGGAGTTGGCGAGGATGGTGTTGACCGTGGTGCCGATGAGCGACATGAGCTGGCGCAGGAAGTCCAGGTGGACTTCGCGGAACTGCTGGTAGGCGCCCAGCTCGATGACGCCGAGGACGCGCCCCTCCGAGATGATCGGCAGGATCGCCAGGGCCAGCGGCGGCGCCTCGCCCAGCCCCGACTCGATCCGGACGTAGTCGCCCGGGACGTTGTGGATCAGCATCTCCTTCTTCTGCGCGATGACCTCGCCGGCCAGCCCCTGGCCCGCGTGCACGTGGCGGCGGGACTCCGTCGGCTGGTAGCCGAAGCCGGCGTAGAGGCGGAAGTTCTGCTCTTCGTCCTTCTCCTCGGGCAGGTAGCAGGCGCCGTGCTGGGCCTCGACCAGCGGGGTGACCTCGGTCATGATCAGCCGGGCCAGCTCGTTGAGGTCGCGGTGGCCCTGTATCCGGCCCGATATCCGCGCGAGGTTGCTCTTCAGCCAGTCCTCGTCGCGCTGGGCGGCGGTGGTCTCGCGCAGGTTGCTGACCATCAGGTTGATGTTGTCCTTGAGCTGCTGCATCTCGCCGCGGGCGTCGACCTGGATGTTCTGGGTGAGGTCGCCCCGGGTGACCGCGCTGGCGACCTCACCGATCGCGCGCACCTGCGTGGTCAGGTTGCCGGCCAGCTCGTTCACGCTGTCGGTGAGGTGCTTCCAGGTGCCGGACACGCCCTTCACCTTGGCCTGGCCGCCCAGCTGCCCCTCACTGCCGACCTCGTGGGCGACGCGCGTGACCTCCTCGGAGAACGTCGACAGCTGCACGACCATGTTGTTCACGGTGTCCTTCAGCTCCAGCATCTCCCCCTGGGCGTCGACCGTGATCTTCTTGCTCAGGTCGCCGTTGGCGACGGCCGAGGTGACCTGCGAGATGTTGCGCACCTGCGTGGTGAGGTTGTGCGACATCGAGTTGACGTTCTCGGTGAGGTCCTTCCAGATGCCCTCGACGCCCTTGACGTTGGCGCGCCCGCCCAGCTGGCCCTCGGTACCCACTTCGCGGGCCATCCGGGTGACCTCGTCGGCGAAGGCGGACAGCTGGTCCACCATCACGTTGATGGTGTCCTTGAGTTCGAGGATCTCGCCCTTGGCGTTGACCGTGACCTTCTTGGTGAGGTCGCCCCGGGCCACCGCGGAGGTCACGGTGGCGAGCTGCCGCACCTGGTGGGTCAGGTTGTTGGCCATGGAGTTGACGTTGTCCGTCAGGTCCTTCCACACCCCGGAGACCCCGCGCACGTGCGCCTGGCCGCCCAGGGTCCCCTCGGTGCCCACCTCGCGCGCCATGCGGGTCACCTCATCGGCGAAGGACTCCAGCTGGTCGACCATCGTGTTGACGGTGTCCTTCAGCTGGAGCATCTCGCCTTGGGCGTCGACGGTGATCTTCTTGGTGAGGTCGCCCTTGGCAACCGCGGTCGTGACCTGGGAGATGTTGCGGACCTGATAGGTGAGGCTGTTGGCCATGGAGTTGACGTTGTCGGTCAGGTCCTTCCAGATCCCCGACACGCCCTTCACATTGGCCCGGCCGCCGAGCTTGCCCTCCGTGCCCACCTCACGTGCCACTCTGGTGACCTCGTCGGCGAACAGGTCGAGCTGGTCGACCATGGTGTTGACCGTGTCCTTGAGCTGGAGCATCTCGCCCTGGACGTCCACGGTCACCTTGCGGCCCAGGTCGCCGCGGGACACGGCGGTGGTCACCTGGGAGATGTCACGCACCTGGTTGGTGAGGTTGTCGGCCATGGAGTTGACGTTGTCGGTCAGGTCCTTCCAGATGCCCGACACGTCCTTGACCTTGGCGCGGCCGCCCAGCTTGCCCTCGGTGCCCACTTCGCGGGCCACCCGGGTCACTTCGTCGGCGAACGTCGACAGCTGGTCCACCATGGTGTTCACGGTGTCCTTGAGCTGGAGCATCTCGCCCTGGACGTCCACGGTGACCTTGCGGCTCAGGTGGCCCTGCGCCACCGCCGAGGTCACGGTGGAGATGTCGCGCACCTGCGCGGTGAGCCGCGACGCCATCTGGTTGACCGACTCGGTGACGTCGCGCCAGGCGCCCGAGACCCCCTCGACCCGGGCGCTGCCGCCGAGCTTGCCCTCGGTGCCGACCTCGCGCGCCAGCCGGGTCACCTCGTTGGTGAACCCGTGCATCTGGTCGGCCATGCGGTTGACCGACGTGGCCAGGCCCAGCAGGTCGCCGTGCAGCGCCCCGTGCCTGCTGGTGAGGTCGGCGCGCTGGGAGAGGTCGCCGCCGGCGACGGCGTCGAGGATCTGGGCGACCTCGGTCACGGGCTCGCTGACCTCGTCGAGCAGCTGGTTGAGCGAGCGCACGGTCGTGCCCCAGGCGCCGCGCGCCGGGCTGACCGAGATGCGCTCGGTCAGGCGCCCCTCGCGGCTGACGACGCCGCCCACGCGTTGCAGCTCGCTGCTGAGCTGCTCGCAGTGGTCGAGCACCTGGTTGAACACCGACGCGAGTTCTCCGGCCTTGCCGTCGCGGCGGGCGTTCAGCCGAACGCTGAAATCGCCGTCGCGCATCTCGTACAGCGCGCTCAGCAACTCGTCCAGCTGCGCGTCGGTGTCCGGTGCTCGGGTGGCTGCCTCGGGCATGGATCCCCCTCCTCTGCTGCTCGTCGCCGGCGACCCCGGCGAGGGGCCGGGCCCCACCTGGGGCGGGGCGTCCCGCTCGGCGGAGGCGTCGCCGTGACCCCCAACGCTACGTACTGATGCGCGTGGCGACCAGCCCGGAACGGCGTCCGCGCGTGAGCGCCGTATCGCACCACGTTATGCGGCCGAGCTGCTCTTCACATGGGCGTTCTGACATCATGACTTCGTCGCCGTCCGCACCGCGGCCACGGCCCGGCCCTGGACTCGCCGGACCCACCGCACCGGGCGGCGGTACGTGACAGGGGTAGACAGGGGTAGTGGGGTGGTCGAGCCGCTATCGAGCCGCAGCCCGTCCCGCTCGACGCCGAAGGAAACCGTACGGCTTCACCATGCCACATGACGAGATGAAGGTCGCCCGCCAGCAGTTCTCCCCCGCTCCCGAGACCGCGGGCGACGCCCGGCTGTTCGTCCGCGACACCCTGAGCGACTGGGGCGTGGAATCCGGCGCGGACGACATCATCCTGCTGGTCAGCGAGCTGGTCACCAATGCCGTTGTGCACGCCGAGAGCGTGCTCGAACTGACCGTGCGCCGGCTGCACGGCGCCGTCGAGGTCGTGGTCGCCGACCGGGTGCCCGGCCGGGCCGTGCCCCAGGCCGGCCCCCTGGCCGTCGACACCTCCCCCTCACACGAGAACTCCCGCAGCGGCGGGCTGGGCCTGGCCCTCGCCGCGGCGATCGCCACCAGCTGGGGTGTGAGCTACAGCAAGGAGGACAAGGCCGTCTGGTTCCGGATCCAGGACGAGAACGGCATGTCCCACTCGGAGCTGACTCCCCCGCTGCCGGTGCGCCCGCTGCGGCGCCGTCCCACGCGGCCCAGCCCGTGGGCGTCGCTGGACGCCGCGCTGTCGGCGCGGCTGTCGCTGCCCGACCTGCTGGACCGCACGGTCGAATACGCCCGCTCGGCGCTGGGCGGCGACGCCGCCTACATCGCGCTGGCCACCACCGATGAGACCGAGTGGGAGGTCCGCGCGGCCGTCGGCGTCACCACCGGCCCCTGGCGCAGGTTCCGCAGCCGCACCGAGGAGACATTCCCCTCGGTCGCACCGGCGCCGGGCGCCGTCATCAACGACGACCTGATGATCGCCCGCGCCCACCGCGGCCGGCTCGCGGAGGCGGGCATGCGGTCGCTGGTGACCGCCCCGCTGATCGTCGAGGGCCGGATCACCGGGCTGATCGGGGTGGCGTCGCGGCGCATCCGGCACTTCGGCGACACAGCGGCGCGCCGGCTCCAGGAGGGCGCCGACCGGATCGCGCTGCCCATGGAGCGCGCCCGCCTTGCCGAGGTCGAACTCGCCCGCCGTGCGTCGCTGAGCTTCCTGGCCGAGGCCAGCGACCTGCTCACCGGGACCCTCGACGAGCAGATGACCGCGGCGCTGGCCGCGCAGCTCATCACGTCGCGGCTGCACGCGTGGTGTGCGGTGCACACCACCACCGACCTGGGCGTGTCCCGGCTGGTGCACACCATGCACGGCAACGAGAACTACAACGACGTCCTGCGGACCCTGCTCACCGAGCTGCCGCCGCCCGAGCAGCGCGAGCCCCGGCCGCTGTGGTCACGTGACGCGCTCATCGCGGCCGGGCTGGGCGACGAACTCACCATGGAGCTGGCGGAGTGCCCGGCGATCAGCGTGCCGCTGGTCGCCCACGGGCAGAAGCTGGGCCGGATGACGCTGGGCAAGCAGGCGGGCGAGGACTTCACCCTGGAGGACGTCGACATCGTCGACGACCTGGCCCGCCGGGTCGCCTCGGCCATGGAGAACGCGCGGCTGTACGCGGCGCAGACGTCGATGAGCGAGGCGCTTCAGCGCAGCCTGCTGCCGGCGAAGGAGAAGGTGCCGGTCATCCCCGGTGTCGACCACGCGGTGTTCTACCGGTCGGCCGACGAGCGCACGGTGGTGGGCGGCGACTTCTACGACCTCTTCGCCATCGACGGCCGCTGGTGCTTCGCGATCGGCGACGTCTGCGGAACGGGGCCGGAGGCCGCCGCGGTCACCGGCCTGGCCCGGCACACGCTGCGGGCGCTGGCCCGCGAGGGGTTCTCCCCGTCGCACATCATGCAGCGGCTGAACCTGGCGATCCTGGACGAGAACACCAGCACCAGGTTCCTCACCATGCTCTACGGGGAGATGACCCCGCTGGGCCGGCCGGGCGAGGGCATGCGGATCCGCCTGGTTTCGGCCGGCCACCCGCTCCCGCTGCGGCTCAACCAGAAGGGCGCGGTCGAGCCGATGGGCAGCTCCCAGCCGCTGCTGGGCGCGTTCGAGGACGTCGAGTTCCACACCGAGACCCTTGAGGTCGCATCGGGCGACGTCCTGCTCGCGGTCACCGACGGCGTGACCGAGCGCCGCAACGGCTCCGACATGCTCGGCGACGAAGGCCTGACCCGGATCTTCTCCGCCTGCTCCGGCCTCACCGCCCACGCGATCACCGTCCGCCTCGACAGAGACCTGGAGGAATTCGCCCCGGGCGGCCACACCGACGACACGGCGATGCTGGTGCTGCGCTTCCTGTGATCAGTACACCTAGCGCTCGTCCACAGCCTGTGGACAACGTCACCATTCACAGCCAGCCCATGTCCTGGGCCGTGCGGATGGCGGTCATGCGGTTGTCGGCGCCGGTCTTGGTGATGGCGCTGGAGAGGTAGTTGCGCACGGTGCCCTCGGTGAGGTGGAGGGTGGAGGCGATCGCGCTCACCGGCTTGCCCTCTGCGGCGCCGCGTAGAACCTCGGCCTCTCGGGCGGTCAGCGGGTTCTCGCCGGCGGTCATGGCCGCGGCCGCCAGTTCGGTGTCGATGTAGCGGCCGCCCCCGTGCACCTTGCGGATCGCGCCGGCCAGCTGGTCGACCGGGGCGTCCTTGGCCAGGAACCCGCGCGCGCCCGCGGCCAGTGCGCGGCGCAGGTAGCCGGGCCGGCCGAAGCTGGTGAGGATGAGCACCCCGCACCCGGGGGCGGCGGCCTTCAGGTCGGCCGCCACCTCCAGCCCCGATCCGCCGGGCATCTCGATGTCGAGCACCGCGATGTCGGCGCGCTGCGCGGTCACCGCGCCCACCACCGCGTCCCCGCGCCCCACCTCGGCGACGACCTCCAGGTCGTCTTCCAGGCCGAGCAGGGCGGCGATCGCCCCCCGCACCAGGTGCTCGTCGTCCGCCAGCACGATGCGGATCACACGGTCACGTCCTTTCGTCCAGGGCGGGCAGCACCGCCCGCAGCAGGAACCCGCCGTCGCCGGTGGGGCTGGCCGACAATGATCCCCCGGCCGCGGCAACGCGCTCGGCGAGGCCGCTGAGCCCGTTGCCGTAGCGCGGGCCGGACGGGTCGACGGCGTCGGCGCGCACGCCGTCGTTGTACACCTCGATGACCACCGCGCGCTCGCCGCGGCGCACGGAGAGGTCGCACGACCGGGCGTTGCTGTGCCGCAGGGCGTTGGTGGCGCCCTCACGGACGACCCACGCGGCGAGCGCGGCGGAGTCCGCCGGGAGCGTGTCGTCCTCGGGGACGTCGACCGTGGAGCGGATACCGGCCGCGCCGAGCACCGCGCGCACGCCGGCGACCTCGGCGGCGAGGTCGACCTCGCGGTAGCCGGAGACGGCCGCGCGCACCTCGCGCAGCGCCTCGCGGGCCAGCCGCTGGACATCGGCCATCTCGCGGGCGGCCCGCTCGGGGTCGCGCTCGGCCAGCCGCGCGCCCAGCTCGCTCTTGACGGCGATGCCCGAGAGGCTGTGCCCGAGCAGGTCGTGCATGTCGCGGGCGAAGCGCAGCCGCTCCTCGCTGACGGCGAGCCGGGCGCGGGCATCGCGCGCGGCCAGGGCCTCGGAGGCGATGTCCCACAGGAACAGGGTCCCCCTGTTGGCCCCGAGCATCAGCGCCGCCCAGAGGATCGCGCTCACCCACACCTGGAGCAGCAGCACGAAATCGGGCTCCGGCAGCAGCCCGATCCGGATCCACGGCAGCAGGAGCAGGACGGCGGCGATGGCGGCCATCCGTGCGCGCGGCGCGACCAGCGCCGCCGTCGACCACCACGCACCCACCAGCATCAGGGTCCAGGTGTAGACGTCCAGCAGCACGGCGACGAGCACGACCAGGGCGAACGAGGCCCAGAATACCCGTTCCGGGACGACCGCGGGATCGGCCAGGCGGACGGTGACCATCCAGATGCACAGCCCGCCCAGGGGCAGGCTGAGCACGAACGCGGGGATGTTGCGCCACAGCGGGATCTCACCGGTGGCCAGGGAGTTTCCCACGCCGAGCGCGGCGAAGAACGGGATCAGCAGGGCGAGGAAGACGAACGCGGAGATGACGAACCATCGCGCATAGCGCAGCCGGCGCAGTTCGGCGCGGCTGGACCCGCCGCCCAGCCCGGTGCCCGCAGCAGGGCCGGAGCCGGTGGAGGGGGCGGCGGCGCCGTCGGCCGCGACCGCGTCGGCGGCGCGGTCGCCGATCTCGGCGCCGGTCCCGGCGGCGGTGTCGGACCCGGTGTCCGGCATCGTCCGTCCCCTCTCGTCCCAGTCGTCGGGCCAGCTTAACCGGGGTGAGGGCGGCCCGCCGTCCTCAGGCCGCCCCACCCCTTCCGCGAGGCGAGAGCGCGCCCGTGCCTCTCCCCGCGGCGGTCTCGGTCACCCCGCCTGGCGCGGGTCCCAGCGGACGTAGCGCAGCAGGAACACGGCCACGGCCGTCCAGGCGAGCAGCACCCCCAGCGAGGGCAGCGCCGCGGTCCACAGCTCCGCGAACCCGGCGGGCGCGGCCCCGTTGCCGCCGCCGAAGAGGTCGTGCCCCCAGTACCCGGAGCGCACCAGGTCGGCCGCCGGGGCGGCGGGCAGGAGCCGGCACACGGCCGCGACCTGGTCGGGCAGTATCTCGAGCGGCACCACCAGGCCGCTCGCCCCGTACAGGAGCATGAACGGGACGATGGACATCATCTGCGCGCTCTCGGCGTTGCGCGTGAGGCTGGTGAAGGCGATCCCCAGCAGCGACATGACCACGGTGATCAGGGCGGCGCCGGCCAGCATCAGCACCGGGTCGGCGGGCAGGGCGCCGTAGCGCGCGGCCACGATCGCCGTCACCGCCGCGGTGAGCGCGGCCGCGACCAGCAGCACCGACAGCGTCGTCGCCCCGAACAGCGCCGCGGGCGCGACCCCGCTCGCGCGGAACCGCTTGAGCACCAGCTGCTCGCGGCGCGCCGCGTAGACGTTGGGCACGTGCATGAGGCCGAGCGCGAGGGCCGCCAGGATCGGGATGCCGCTCATGCTCAGGGCGGCGGCGTCGATCCCGGGCAGCGCCTCCTGACCCTCCAACGGCAGGTAGAACGCGACGAACACCAGCGGGAAGGCGGCGAAGAACAGCGCCACCCGGTAGCGGTAGAACAGGACGAGCTCGGTGCGGAGCAGGCGGAGGGCCTGGCGGCGGCGGTTCACGGGCGTGCGGCCCGCGCCCGGCCGCGGCGACGCGGCGGCGCGCACGGTGGCGGTCATGATCGGAGTCCTTTGCGGGGCGGCGGCGGGTCGGCGGGGGATCCGCCGGTGGTCGGGTACGGCGGCGCCGGGGTCATCGGGGGCCATCCGCGACGAGGTCGGCCACGTCGCCGTCGGCGACGCCGAGGAACACGTCCTCCAGCGAGGCCGAGCGCAGCTCCAGCCGGTCCAGGGTGAGCCCGCGCTCCCCGGCCCACGCCATGAGCGGGGCCAGCGCCCGGTGGGCCCGGCCCTCGGCGTCGTCGCCCAGGACCGTGTACCCGGCCCACGCCGCGCCGTCGCGGGTCTCCACGGCCACGGTCGCACCGGGCAGATCGGGCAGGTCCCCGGCGCGGACGTCGTGCGGCAGCCGGAAGCCGATCCGGTCGCCCCGGCCCGCCACGACCTCGCGCAGCGTGCCCGATACCCGGATCTCGCCCCGGTGCATGATGGCGAGCCGGTCGGCGAGGCGCTCGGCCTCCTCCAGGTAGTGCGTGGTGAGCAGGACGGCGGTGCCGTCGTCGACCAGGCCGGCGATGAGGGTCCAGGTCGCCCGGCGGGCCTCGGGGTCCATGCCGGTGGTGGGCTCGTCCAGGAACAGCGCCTCGGGGCGCGAGAGCACGGCCAGCCCGAGGTCGAGGCGACGCTTCTGGCCGCCGGAGAGCTGCCGGACGGCGGCGCCCGCCTTGTCGGCGAGGCCGGTCAGCTCCAGCACGTGGTCGCGGTCGAGGGGGTCGGCGGCGAGGTCGCGGGAGAGGTCGACGGTCTCGGCGACCGTCAGCTCGGCGAAGACCCCGCTGTGCTGGAGCACGGCGTCGACGCGCTCGCGCAGGGCGGCCGGCTGGCCGTAGGGGTCGATGCCGAAGACGCGGACGGTGCCGGAGGCGGGGCGGCGGAAGCCCTCCAGGGTCTCGACGGTGGTCGTCTTCCCGGCGCCGTTGGTCCCCAGCAGGGCGAACAGCTCGCCGCGTGCGACGTCGAAGGAGATCCCCCTGACGGCCTCGAAGTCACCGTAGCGCTGGTGCAGGTCCCGCACGCTGATCGCGGCGGCGGTGTCCGGGGGGAGGTCCTGGTGTCCCGTGCTCATGCCGTCGATTCTCGGCGGCGGGGGCCGGGGCGGGGTAGGCACGGCTGTCACCGGCTCGGCATGAGCTTCGCCGCGTAGCGGGGATGACAGATGTCATCCGCCGTTCCGCGCGCGTAGAGATAGAGACAGCGGTGACCGCGCTGACAGCGGGGGTCAGGCGGACTTGTCGCGGCGGTCGTGGTCGCGCCCGGGGCGGTCGCGCGGCACCAGGGTCGGGTTGACGTTGTCGAGGACGGTGTCGCGGTCGACCACGACGCGCCCCACGTCGTCGCGGCTGGGCACCTCGTACATCACGTTGAGCAGCACCTCTTCGACGATCGCGCGCAGCGCCCGGGCGCCGGTGCGGCGCAGCAGCGCCTGGTCGGCGATCGCGCCGATGGCGTCGTCGGTGAACTCCAGCTCGACGCCGTCGAGCTCGAAGAGCCGCTGGTACTGCTTGACCAGCGCGTTGCGCGGCTCGGTGAGGATCCGCATCAGCGCCGCGCGGTCGAGGGGCTGCACGGTCGCCACCACGGGGAGCCGGCCGGTGAACTCCGGGATCAGACCGTAGGCCACCAGGTCCTCGGGCATGACATCGGCGAAGGGGTCGGCCTTCTCGCGCTCGGTCCGGGAGCGGACGGCCGCGCCGAACCCGAGGCCGCCGCTGCCGCTGCGCCGCTCGATGACGTCCTCCAGGCCGGCGAACGCGCCGCCGACGATGAACAGCACGTTGGTGGTGTCGATCTGGAGCAGCTCCTGCTGGGGGTGCTTGCGCCCGCCCTGCGGAGGGACGCTCGCGATCGTCCCTTCGAGGATCTTCAGCAGCGCCTGCTGGACGCCCTCGCCGGAGACGTCGCGGGTGATCGAGGGGCCGGCGTCCTTGCGGGCGACCTTGTCGATCTCGTCGATGTAGACGATCCCGGTCTCGGCCCGCGCGATGTCGTGGTCGGCCGCCTGGACGAGCTTGAGCAGGACGTTCTCGACGTCCTGGCCCACGTAGCCCGCCTCGGTCAGCTCGGTGGCGTCGGCGATGGCGAAGGGGACGTCGAGCATCCGGGCGAGGGTCTGGACGAGGTGGGTCTTGCCGCAGCCGGTGGGGCCGACGAGCAGGATGTTGGACTTGGTGATCTCGACGTCCGGCTCCTGCGACCGCCGCGACCCGCCGGCGTCCGCCCACACCCGCTTGTAGTGGTTGTAGACCGCCACCGCCAGCGCCTTCTTGGCGTCGTCCTGCCCGATGACGTAGCGCTCCAGGAACGCGTGGATCTCCCGCGGCTTCGGCGCCTGCGGCCGCGGACCGTCGTCAGCGGGCCGGGATTCGGCGAGTTCCTCTTCGATCAGCTCATTGCAGAGGCCGACGCACTCGTCGCAGATGCACAGGAGGCCCGGTCCGGCGATCAGCTTTCTGACCTCTTGCTGGGTCTTTCCGCAGAACGTACACGTCAGGGGTTCGGCACCGCTCCCGCCGCCTCGGCTGCCGGTCAACAGGGGCCTCCAAAACGATTCACATGAAATGACCACATGGTGTGGCCATCTGAATGCACGGTATATGGGCCCCGGTCGGACGGCAACGCCGGGACGGGCGGCGATGGCCCGCCGCGGTAGGACGGACCGCCACGAATGCGACAGCGCGAAGGCGCTGGCCGGACCCGGACGAAACCGGGCCGACGGGGAGTGCGTCCCAAGGGGGACCGGGCCCGGCAGGGCCGGAATCGAATGGAAGGGGCGTGTCGATCGTGATCACCTTCGTGGCAATGGTGGTCGTCGGCGTGCTGCTCATCGTCCGAGCACGAACCGCGACGGCCATGATGGCGCCCCCAAGAAAGAGAAGACGCCCCAGTACGGGGTGGCCGAAGCCCTCGCCCATGCCGGCGCCGGTACCCCGCCCTACCGGTGCGCGGTCCGCGGCCGGGCCGAGCCGCTTCCCGGGAACCCGACCGAGTCGGCGCCCCTGAGCCGCCGCGGCGGAACCGTCTGGTGGCGTCTGCGGCTCCGCGCATACCGGCGGTTCTGGGGGAGCCGTGAGGACCTGTCCGCGGTCGAGTCGTCCCCGCGCGCCTTCCAGCTGGCCGGGGAAGGCCGCCGGATCCGCGTCGAACCCGACCCGGACATGGCCAACGGGAACACCGCGGTCACCGCCCACGAGGAGTGGCACACGAAGTCGTTCCCCAAGCGCACCGCGGTCTCCGACCGCATCAAGGAGGGCTTCCCCGATATCCGGGCCAGCCTGTCGAACATGGTCGTCCGCCGGGTGCAGTTCGTGGAGTGGCGCGTCCCGGAGGGGACGGACACCACCGTCACCGGCTGGCTCGGCGTCGACGAAGCCACGGGCGAACCGGTGATCCGCGCCCGCCGGACCCCCGGGGACGACCCGTTGCTGTTCATCTCCCTCCGCGGCAGGGTGCAGCCCACCACGATGCGCAGGAAGATCCGGGAAGCGCGCTGGGGCGGCGTGGCCCTGACCGTCATCGGGTCCGCCTTCCTCGCGCTGTACGCCGCCCTCTACCTGATCGACACCTTCGGGCTGATCGACACCTTCGGCTGACGGGAACGACCGGTGCCCTACCGTCGCGGTACGGTGTCGGCCATGTCGCGATCGCCGGAGAACGGCCTTTCATCTGCCCCTTCCCGGGCCCCCGTCACGGCCGACGACGTGGATCTCGCCGTGCGGCTCGCCGTGGACGCCCTGGGCGGGGCGCCCGGATCGGCGTGGGGACGGAAGGCGGGGGCGCTGGAGTGGAACTGCTGGGAGACGGTCGAGCACCTGGCCGACGACCTGTTCGCCTACGCCGCCCAGCTCGGCCCGCGGACCCCGCCCCTGGACCGCTACGTGCCCATCGTCAGCGAGAGCCGCCGACCGGGCGGGCCGGGGAACACCATCCACGCCGAACGCGACGCCGGCCCGGCCGGGCTCATGCAGGTGCTGGAGGCCAACGGGGCGCTGCTGGTCGCCATGGTGCGCACGACACCGCCGCACGTCCGCGCCTTCCACACGCAAGGCGTATCCGACCCTGAGGGCTTCGCGGCGATGGGGATCGTGGAGACCCTGGTCCACACCCACGACGTCGCCGAGGGCCTGGGGCTCACCTGGACCCCACCCGCCGACCTCTGCGAACGGGTCCTCGCCCGCCTCTTCCCCGAAGCCCCGGCCGACGCGACCCCCTGGCCCGCCCTCCTCTGGTCCACCGGCCGCACCGACCTCCCCGGCCGCCCCCGCCCCACCACCTGGCGCTGGTACAGCGCCCCGCTGTCCTAAGCGTCTCCTCTCGGCTGAACCCAGGTGGGGCCGGCCGGGTCGTGCAGCCAGACCCGGTGCGTCCCATCCGGGGCGACGGTCAGGCCGTAGTCGGTGAAGGCGGGGCGGCCGTGGCCCACCCACGCCCGGTGGGCGGATTCCAGCTCGTCCCAAAGGCGCCGCTGCCCGCCCTGCTCGACACGGCCATCGGCATAGAGCCGGGCCCATGCCGGGCGGTCGGTCGCGGACACCCACACGCCCTCGGACCCGTCGGGCCAGCGGCGGGGCGCGAAGCGCCACGCGGGCACGGTCATGGCGAGAACCGGCCCCGACGCTTCGTCGGCGACGATCGCGGAGGGGTCGCCTGCCGCGGTCCGGGTCTCCTCGGGTTCGTCATCGCGACCGTGCATCGGCCCGCTCCACCGTTGCGAGCGCATCATCATGAACGACGCTCCGCCCGCGAACCTCCCGCCGGCGGACCCGTCATCGTCGACGACGAGCCTGGCCAGGAGCCCTCCGGGCAGAGCCGCGGACGCCTTCCACGGCGCCACCACCCGCCCGCCCGGCCGTGTCTGCGCGATCCAGGAGGCCGGGAAGCGGACGACCGCGCAGGTGGCGAGGGTGATGTCGAACGGGGCCGCCGCCGCGTGCCCGTCTGCTCCGTCTCCGTCGACCACGGCCACGTCGTATCCCGCGTTCTTGAGGGACAGGCGGGCCCCGGCGGCGACGGCCGGATCCACCTCGACCGTGGCGACCCGGCCGCCGACTCCGGCGAGCTCCTTCAGGATCGCCGCGTTGTAGCCGGTCCCGGCCCCGATCTCCAGCACGCGCATCCCGGCCTCCACACCGGCCGCCTCGATCATGGCGGCCATGACGGACGGCTGCGACGACGAGGAGGTCGGGAAGTTGGCCCGGCCGTCCTCGCCGTCGTTGACCTGGGTGGTCACGGCATCGTCGGCGAAGACGAGGTCCGCCCACGCGTCCGGGTCGGCGTCGCGGTCGAGCGGCGGACCGACGAGCCCCGTCCATACCCGGGAAGGGATGAACCGATGGCGGGGCACAGTGGCGAACGCCCGTGCGACCTGCTCGGACGTCCCCAGTGAGGCGGCCAGCCGCGCTTGCCGCTCGGTCCAATCCGTGGTTTCGTCCATGGGCCCTCGCGTCCGTGGGGAGCACCGTGCGGGTCCTCGCGCCGTCCACGGACGTCATGCCGACGGTAGCGATTCGATCGCCCTGAGTGCGCGCGCTGGCCGGTCCCGGCCGCGCTGGTGCGGACGGGCCGGAACGGGGGTTGTGGTCAGTTGCAGCCGGGCGCACCCGGCGGATTCGCGGCCCCGCCCACGGGGAGGGGCCGCGAACGCCATAATCGACCTGTGCGACACGGCAGAATCCACTGGTACGCGCCCGGCGAGCTAACGGCCGAGCAACAGGCGATCTACGACGGCGTCCTGCGCAAGTACGGCCCCGAGCCGGGGTTCGAGCTGCGGGACCCAGAGGGCCGTCTGCACGGGCCCTTCAATGCCATGCTGGCGGCGCCGAGCGTGGGGACCGCGCTCCAGGGGCTGAGCGAGGCGGTGGGCTCGCGGACGTCTTTATCCGTGAGAGTGCGCGAGATCGTGATCCTGGCGGTGGCCACGGCGCGGGCCAGCTCGTTCGAGTGGTCGGCCCACCGGCGGCTGGCGGCGGTGGCCGGGCTGACCGAGGAGGAGATCAGCGCGCTGGGCGGGTACGGGACGCCGGGCACCTTCGCCGACGACGAGAAGGCCGCACTCGACTTCGCCAGGGCCCTCCTCCGCGACCGCGACGCCTCGGACGCCTGCCACGCGGCCGCCGAGAAGTACTTCGGGGAGGCGGGGGTGATCGAGCTGATCACCCTGGTCGGCTACTACGACCTCCTCTCGACCCTCCTCCGCACCCTGCGGGTCCCCCTCCCGGAGGGGTGATCCGGGAGGCCGGTGGTCAAAGCGCGTCGATGTCGGCCAGGAGGGCCCCCCATTCGCGGACGGGGAAGGCCAGTGCGCCGAGCTCCCGGTGCTGTGTGTCCCGGATGCGGACCACCTCACCCTCGGCCACCTCCACGCAACTTCCCTGCGCCCCGCTGTAGGAACTCTTGTGCCACTCAGGAGTACGGCTTCTCATCGAGCTCGTCCTTGACCTTCCTGATCAGATCCCTGCTCGCTCTGGGGGAGCGTGCTTCGGACTGAAGTATCCCGAACACGGCGGTGCACTGCTGCACGTGCGTCCGCTTATCCGATACCTGTTCCCCCCACATGTGTTCCGCCGACGCGACCACGGGCTCATCCGGGAAGGTGTAGATCCGGAACGGACCACTGGCGCCAGGATGGCACTCGGCATCCGCAGGCATGACCTGCATACGAAGAACCCCACGATCAATGAGATCGAGCACCCTGGCGAGCTGAACGGACAAGGTCCCGGGATCATCGGAAGCGCCGACGTGCCGCTTCAACACCGATTCCTCGATCACCATCGATATCGACGGAGGCTCGTCCCTGTCCAAGATTCGTTGCCGGTTCAAGCGAGACTTCACCATCCGCTCGACCTCCTGCTTGGAAGCCCATGGGGCAGAGTCGCGAAGCAGGCCCCTGATGTAGCCCTCGGTCTGGATGAGCCCTGGTATGACCGACGACTGATATTCGCGCAGCTCGGAGATGTTGCGCTCTAGCTCTTCGACGCGTTCGTACCACTCGGGCAGCGCATCAGTGGTGTTGGCCTTGTTCCAAGCCCGCTGGATCACGCCAGAGGTTCCGAGCAGCTTGTCGAGCTGAGCCGCCTGCTCTGCCGACACTCCATTGACACCGGATTCCCACGCCGAAACCGCGGACTGCACGACCGACAACGCGTCGGCCACCTGGGATTGCGTGAGGCCCATTCTGTCGCGGGCCGCCCGAATTTCCCTACCTATCCGCTTTTGGTGTTGCTTCGCACTCCGACCCATGGTGTATCCCTTCCATAGATCTGCCGTTCCATCAGCAATGCGTGATGATAATACGATCATGCATCATAGAACATGATCCTTCTTGACGCGGCAGTGATGTTTCTAGCGCACTGGATTCCGGATCGTTCATGGTGTTCCTGAGCAAGGAAAGGGACCTGACCAATCCAAGGAGGGCCACACCATGAACACCAGCGGCATGCAATCCCGCCGCGGAAAAGACCCGAGGCGGCGCGCTCGGCGGGTGCGCCCCTATGTCGGGGAGACCGAATACCGGCGCTCGCACATCGTCATGGGGCGGTGATGGGGATGTCCTATACGCGCGAATTCCCCGGATGGGCCGAGCAGGTCCGCGAAGCCCGCATCTGGGCCGACCAGGTCATGGCCGTCCACTCCGGATACGCCATCCCCGACGACACCGCCGCCGCTGCCGTCCTCTGCCTCTCCGAAGCCGTGACCAACAGCCTCCGGTACACGGCCAGCGGCCGGGGCGGCGTCTTCCAGGTCACCATCAAGCTCGACCAGCGCCGCGTGACCATGGAGGTAGACGACGAAGGGTGTCCCGCCGGCGGGACACTTCCCTTCATCCGCCCCCTCACCCCGATGGCGCAGCACGGGCGCGGTCTTGCGCTGATCGACCACTTCGCCGACTCCTGGGCACCCCTCGCCCACCCGCGTACCGGCGTCACCTTCACGCTCACATGGAGCACCAGTCACGCCAGGTCCACGGCCATTACGCCGCGAATCGCCTGAAAACCCCCGCGTGCCGGTGCCTCTGCCGGGGAGAGGAAGGCATCGGCACGCGGGCCTCCCAAAGAGGACATTTGCCCGGAAAATAAAACATTATCCATCGATTCAAGTTCATTCATCTACTGAAATCAATGGACAAACGTCACTCAAATTCGCCATATGAACTCTCGTTGAAATGCATTTCCAAGCGTGTAGAGTGTCCAGCGCACCCAAAAGAACGGCCCCGATAGGTGCTGGAACACCTAACCGGGGCCTCGCCCCCCGTCCTGCCAGAACCAGGAGCAGAAGAGCTGTGACGAACTTTATCATTTTCAGCGCGTGCGGTCTCTGGATCGCCTCCGCCTTGCTCGTGGCCCTGACCATCCACGCCCGCACCGTGCCGCTGCGCCCGCGCAGCACGCAGGCCCGCCGCCTCATGCGCGCCATACCCCGCGCGGCCGGCCCCGGGGCCGACGTCCCGGTCATCCCACCCCGGCGCAGGGCCACGGTCCGGGTCCCGGTGGAGGCCGACATGACCGCCACCGAGATCACCCGCCCCTACCTCCTCTGGGAGCGGTTCCAGGCCGCGACGCCCGGCACCCCGCGCGACTGCCGGGAGGAGGCCGCCCACCTGGTGCGGCCCTACATCATCGGGACGCCCCACCAGCTCGCGGCCGCCAACGAGGACCGTCGCCACCACGGCCAGGACTCCGTCGAGCCCACCCTCGCGGAACGCACCCTCGCCGGGCTCCAGGAACTCCAAGACCTCAACGCCCGCTGAGCGCCCGCCTCAGCCACTCCGCCGCCACACCACGGCTGTCACTCCCCCCGCCACACCGGCGGGCGCTTTTCGGCGAAGGCCGCGGCGCCCTCCATCGCGTCGTGGCTGGCGAACACCGGGAGGATGAGATCGTCCTGCCGCTGCCAGGTCTCACCGGCCGGCCAGTCGGCCGACTCCGTGACCACGCGCTTGGAGACCGCGAGCGCCAATGGGGCGTTGACGGCGATGCGGGCCGCGAGTTCGCGGGCCCCGGCCAGCGCGCCCCCGCTGGGGGTCACCGTGTTGACCAGGCCGAGCGCGGCCAGCCGCGGCGCGTCCACGAGGTCGCCGGTGAGGGCGAACTCCATGGCGATGTTGCGCGGGATGCGGGCGGGCAGCCGCAGCAGCCCGCCGCCGCCCGCGACCAGCCCCCGCTTGACCTCAGGGATGCCGAACTTCGCGTCCTCGGCGGCCACAACCAGGTCGCAGGCGAGTACCGCCTCGAAGCCGCCCGCGAGCGCGTACCCCTCGACCGCGGCGATCAGCGGCTTGCGCGGCGGCCGCTGCGCGAACCCGGCGAACCCGCGCCCGTCCACCACGGGCACCTCGCCCGCCATGAACGCCTTCAGGTCCATCCCGGAGCTGAACGTGCCGCCCGCACCGGTGAGGATCCCGACGGCCAGGTCGGAGCGGGCGTCCAGGTCGTCGAGCGCGTCGGCGATGCCCTGGGCCACAGCGGCGTTGACCGCGTTGCGGGCCCGGGGCCGGTCGATGGTGATGACGGCGACGCCGTCCTCTGCCGTGTACTGCACCTCGTCCGACATGCCGCGCTCCTTTACTTGGGCTGCATGCGCAGGCCGCCGTCGATCCGGACGACCTCGGCGTTGATGTAGCCGTTCTCCAGGAGCGCCCGCACCAGCTTGGCGAATTCGGCGGGCGTACCCAGCCGCTTGGGGAAGGGAACGGGCGCGGCCAGCCGCTCCTTGAACGCCTCGGCCTCGGGGCCCTGCCCGTAGATGGGGGTGTCGAGGATGCCCGGCGCGACGGTGTTGACCCGCACCCCGATGGCCGCGAGGTCGCGCGCCGCCGGGACGGTCATGCCGATGATGCCGCCCTTGGACGAGGAGTAGGCGATCTGGCCGATCTGACCCTCGATCCCCGCGAGGGAGGCGGTGTTGACGATCGCGCCGCGCTCGCCGTCGGCGTTGACCGGCTCGGTCCCGGCCATGACGGCGGCGGCCAGGCGCAGCACGTTGAACGTGCCGATGAGGTTGACGTCGATGACCTTCTTGTAGCTCGCGAGGTCGTGCGGGGCGCCCTCACGGTTCACGGTCCGGGTGGCCCAGCCGATCCCGGCGCAGGAGACGGCGACGCGCAGCGGCTTGCCGGTGTCGACCGCCGCCTGCACGGCGGCCTGGACCTGGGCCTCGTCGGAGACGTCGGTGGCGACGAACACGCCCCCGGCCTCCTTCGCCAGCGCCGTGCCGCGCTCGGCGTCAAGGTCGGCGACGACGACGCTCGCGCCGGCCGACGCCAGCTCCTTCACGGTGGCGGCACCGAGCCCACTGGCGCCGCCGGAGACAAGGGCGGAAACTCCATTCAGCTCCATGCGCGGCACTTTACCCACTCGCCGCCCCCGCGACTAGAACGGGGTTCGGTATTTCGCCGGCTCCTCCGCCGCCCATCCCTGTCCGGAACCGTAAAAGCAGGTCTTCGCGTCCATCCGCAACGGGCGCCCGGGAGGCAGCGGCAACTCCAGCGCTTCCTCGACCGGGATGTCCGACCAGTCGATGGCGAGCGGCCCGTCCTTCTCGCCCGGGATCCGGGCGATGAGGTCGTGCTCGGCGATGGGCCGCCCGGGGCGGTGGATCTCCAGCACCAGCTTCAGCATTCCGCGAAGCTCGTTCCGCGCCAGGTCGCCGATCCCCTCGGCGATCATGGCGTCGGCATCGGCGCACACGTTCCCGACGGTCCCGTAGACGCGACTGCCGTCCGACCACTCGAAATCGCCGAGGCGCTCCTCGTCGGGGTCGGCGTCCAGTGCCGCCCGCGCCGCCTCGGCCGCCTGCCGGGCGAACGGCTCGCTGACGCCCTCGTGGTCCTCCTCGCGCATCCCCCCGAGGGGCGGGCCGTCCCACTCCCAGTCCCACCCGGAATTCAGGTCGGCGGCTCGGTCGATGCAGAACCGCAGGTCCAGTGCCGCCGCCATGGAGCGCCCGATGGCGATCGTGGCGGCGGTCCCGGTGTCGCCGGGCATGATCGCGCGCTCGACCTCGTCGTAGCGGCGCCGGGCCTCGGCGATCAGGCCGGCGATCCCGTCACCGGTGTCCGCGTGGTCCCAGAGCCGCCGTTCGCACTCCTCCAGCAGCCCCATCGCCCGCACCAGGCGTTCCGCACCACCATCGACCGTCGTCATGGCCCGGGACGCTACCAACCCAGCACCCCGGCGCCCCGCTCACCCCCCGAGTTCCTTGGTGATCCGCTCCAGCATGAACGCGCTCGACTCGACGGCGCGCTCCTCCCACGCGAACACGCACGCCGTGGCCACCCCGTCGAACCCGATGTCGCGCAGGGTCGAGAAGAACACGTCCCAGTCCACCTCCCCCTGTCCGATGTCGAGGTGCTGGTGGATCCGCGCGGGCGTCCCGGGCGGGTTGAGGATGTAGCGCAGCCCCGACGAACCCTTGTGGTCGAAGGAGTCCGCGATGTGCAGGTGCGCGAGCCGGTCCCCGGCGTAATCGAGCATCGCCCGGATGTCGGCGCCGGGGGCCTCGCCCGAGAGGTGGAAGGTGTGCGGTGCGCAGTACAGGTAGTTGACCCACGGCTTGTTGATCGCCCGGACGAGGTCGACCGCGGGCCCGTTGACCTCGATGAAGTCGTCGGGGTGGGCTTCGAGGTTGAGGGCGATGCCCTCGCGCTCGAAGACGGGCAGCAGCTCCTCCAGCGACCGCCAGAACGCGGCCTCGCTCTCGGCCGCCAGCTCCGGGCGACCGTTGAACTCGGAGTTCATCAGCCGGCAGTCCAGCTCCACGGCGACCTCGATCATCCGCCGCCAGTAGCGGACGGCGGCCCGCCGCTCCTCCTCGATCGGGCTGGACCACCTGTACAGCGGGAGGATGCTCGACAGCCCGGTCCCGGTCGCGCGCAGCGCCTCCTTCAGCTCGGCGACCCGGGCGTCATCGGCCCGCGGGTGCAGGAAGAACGGCATGAACTCGGCGCGCGGCGACAGCTCGATCCACCGGTAGCCGATGTCGGCCGCCGTCCGCACCATCTCGCCCATGGGCAGGCCGCGGAGCATGTAGGGGTCGAGGGCGATCTTCACGGGCCTCTCCTCTCTCCGGGGTGCTCTCGCGCACGGCTCATGCGTAGAAGTCCGGCCGGGCCTTGATGCCGGTGCCGACGATCCGCCCCGAGTGGAGCGCCTCGACGGTGGCGTCGCTGATCATCGCGGCGGCGTAGCCGTCCCAGGCACTCGGCCCGGCGGGGGCCCCGGCCGCCACGGAGTCGACCCATTCCTGGATCTCGACGTCGTAGGCCTCGGCGAACCGGTCCTTCCAGTCCTGGAGGACGGAGGTGGCCGATCGTCCCGCGGTGCGCACCGCGGGCGCCGCCGGGTCGGGCAGCCGCACCGTGCCGGTCTCGCCCACCGCCTCGCACTGGATGTCGTAGCCGTACCGGCAGTTCACGAACACCTCGACGTCCACGCGCGCGCCGTCGGCGGTCTCGAAGAGCATGATCTGCGGGTCCTGGAGGTGCTCGAACCGGTGGGCGGTCCGGCGCGGCGTGAGGACCTGCGCGGAGACGATCTCGTCGGACAGCAGCCAGCGGACGACGTCGATCTCGTGGATCGCGGTGTCGTGCGCGGCCATCGCGGAGTGGTAGGACTCGGGCACCGTGGCGTTGCGGTGCGCGCAGTGCACCATCAGCGGGGTGCCGATGTCGCCGGCGTCGATGATCCGCTTCATCTCCCGGTAGCCGGGGTCGTAGCGGCGCATGAACCCCACCTGCACCAGGCGCGCGCCGTGCCGCTGCTCGGCGTCCGCGATGCGCAGGCAGTCCTCCGCCGTTGTGGCGAGCGGCTTCTCGCAGAACACGGGCTTGCCCGCCTCGATGGCCGCGAGCACCGACTCCGCGTGCGCCGCGCCCCAGGAGGCGACCAGCACCGCGTCGACGTCGCCCGCCCCGATCACCTCCGCGTCGCCGGGCAGCGCCCGCGCGCCCACGGAGCCGGCGACCGCGGCGGCGCGGCCGGCGTCGATGTCGGTGACGGCCCGTACCCGCGCCCCGCTCACCACCGTGGTCAGGCGGCGGATGTGGTCGGCGCCGATCATCCCGGCGCCGATCACGCCGACGTTGACGGTCATCGCTGCTCACCCCTCTCCTGCGGCCCCTCGGCCGACCCGTTGTTCAGTTCGTGTTCGAGCGCGTCCAGCTCGGCACCGCCCGCCATGTGGTGGGTCAGGTCCGGGAGGGTCAGCTCGGAGCGGGCGGCGTCGAGCTCCATCCGCCCGAGCTTGATCACCACGAAGTGGTCGCCGACCAGGTAGGCGTGGTGCGGGTTGTGGGTGATGAAGATGACGCCGAGCCCGGCCTCGCGCGCCGCGGCGATGTACTTCAGCACCACCCCCGACTGCTTGACGCCCAGCGCGGCGGTCGGCTCGTCGAGGATCAGCACGCGCGCCCCGAAGTACACGGCGCGGGCGATGGCGACGACCTGCTGCTGGCCGCCGGACAGGTTGCCCGCGGGCGCGTCGATGTCGGGCAGGTCGATGCCCATCCGCTTCAGCTCCTCGTCGGCGATGCGGCGCATCCGCGCGACGTCGAGCATCGTGAACGGGCCGACCCTGCGGTGCAGCTCGGATCCGAGGAAGAAGTTGCGCCACACCGGCATCAGCCGCACCAGTGCGAGGTCCTGGTAGACGGTGGCGATCCCGCGGTCCAGCGCCTCGCGCGGCGAGGCGAAGTGCACGGGCTCGCCGTCGACGCGGTACTCGCCGTCGGTGGGGGCGTGCAGGCCGGCGATGATCTTGATCAGGGTCGACTTCCCCGCGCCGTTGTCGCCGAGGATGCAGGTGACCTTCCCGGCCCCCACCGCCAGGTCGATGCCCGAGAGCGCCCGGATGTTGCCGAACGACTTGCCGATGCCCTTGAGCTCCAGCACCGGTCCGGCCCCCTCGCCCGGGGTGCCCGCCGCGCGCTCGCGTGTCGTGGACGTGGTCGTAGTGGTGTCCACCGCTCTCACCTCGTGCTCGTCTGCTTGCGGACCCACATGTTGACCACGACCGCGAGCAGCAGCATCGCGCCGACGAAGAACATGATCCAGTTGTTGTCCCAGCCGGCGTAGACGATCCCCTGCCTGGTCATCCCGTAGATGAACGCGCCGATCACGGCGCCCACCACCGTGCCGTAGCCACCGGTGAGCAGGCAGCCGCCGACCACCGCGGCCATGATGTAGAGGAGTTCGTTGCCGACCCCCTCGCCCGACTGCTGGACGCCGTTGGCGGCCGTCATCAGGTGCATGCCGCTGAACCAGGCGAAGAACCCGACGGTCACGAACAGGCCGATCTTCACCTTGTCCACCGGCACCCCGACCGCGCGGGCGCTGGCGGCGTCGCCGCCAACTGCGTAGATCCAGTTGCCGACCCTGGTGCGCATCAGCACCCAGGTGGCCGCGGCGGCGAACAGCAGCCACCACAGCACGGTGATGCGCACCTGGACCCCGCCGATGGGGATGCTGGAGGCGAACACCGCGTACGCCGAGGCGAACCCGTCCATGTCGGCGACGTTGTGGGTGGCGACGCCGCCGGTGACGAGCTTGGTGACCGCGATGTTGAGCCCTTGGAGCATCAGGAACACCGACAGGGTCACCAGGAAGCTCGGCAGCCCGGTGCGGATCAGCAGCCACCCGTTGAGGAAGCCGACGGCCAGGGCGAGCAGCAGCGAGAGCACGGCCCCGGCCCAGATGTTCAGCGAGAACTGGTAGCTGAACGTCGCGGCGGACAGCGCGGCGGTGACCACGGCGACGCCCGCCGACAGGTCGAACTCGCCGCCGATCATCAGCAGCGCGACCGCGACGGCCATGATGCCGATCGTGGAGCTGGCGTAGAGCACCGTGGAGAACGACGTGGCCTGCCGGAACGGCGCCGCCACGGTGAAGAACACCGCGAACACGAGGACGGCGCCGATCAGCGAGCCGACCTCGGGCCGGGCGAGGAAGCGGGTCAGCAGGGAGCGCCGGCCCACGCGGAGCGCCTTCTCCGAGGGGGCGGCGGACTCGGGGACCCCGGGGTCGCGGGTGAGTGTGGGGCTCATGGGCGCATCACCGGGTCCCGTTCTCGGCGAACGCGGCGATGTCGTCGATGTTGTCGCGGTCGATGAAGCTGGGGCCGGTCAGGACCGGCTCGGTGCCGCCGCCGGAGACGTTGCCGTTGGTGTTGTAGAGCCACAGGCCGTCGACGGCCAGGTAGCCCTGGAGGTAGGGCTGCTGGTCGACGGCCCATTCCACCGATCCGTCCTCGATCGCGCCCACGAGGTCGCGGCTGGAGTCGAAGGTGGCCACGCTCGCCTCGCTGCCGGCCTCATCGACCGCCTCGACCGCGGTCAGCGCGAACGGCGCGCCGAGCGTGACGACGTAGTCGATGCCGGAGTCCTCCTGGAGCTTGGCGCCGATCCCGGACTTGACGTCGGGCATGTTGGCGCCGTCGACATTGAGCACCTCCGATTCGCCGTCGAAGGTCTCGGCCAGCGACGCGCACCGGGTCTCCAGGCCGACGTGGCCCTGCTCGTGGATGACGCAGAGGGCCTTCTCCGCCCCGGCCTCGTTGAGGCGTTCGCCGAACGCCTCGCCCGCGAGCGTCTCGTCGGTGCCGAAGTACTCGGTGAGCCCGGCGTCCTGCCACTGGTCGATGCCGGAGTTGAACCCCACGACCGGGATCCCGGCCTCGGTGGCGGCGTCGATCGCCCCTTGGAGCGCGTCGGGCTTGGCCAGGGTGATCGCGATGCCGTCGACGCCGCTGTCCACAGCGGTCTGGATGAGGGTGGCCTGCCGGGAGCCCTCGGGGTCGGAGGAGTACTCCAGGGTGACGCCGCTCTTGTCGGCGGCGTCCTCGGCGCCCTGGCGGACGATGTCCCAGAACGTGTCGCCCGGGGCCTGGTGGGTGATCATCGCGATGGTCAGGTCCGGGGTCTCGGCCCCGGAGCCGGCCTCCTCCTGGGCACCGCCCTGGGAGCTACAGGCGGACGCCGCGAGCACGACGGTGCCCGCGGCCGCGCCGGCAAGGAGGACGCGGGATCGGCGGAATCGGTTCATGGGGACCTCGCAGGGTGTTACCGGAGGGTGGAGAGGGTGGGTGGGGGCGGCGACCGGTGCGGGTGCGGGTGCGGTCCTTGCGCGGGCGCATCACGCCTGCTGGTGACGGGCGCCCAGGCCGCAGCCGTTGAGGTAGGTGCGGGTGCGCCGCGCGATGGGCAGCGGGACCTCGGGGGCGCAGGGGTAGAGGTCCTGCTCGACGATCACGAAGACGCGGGCGTCGACCTCCTCCAGGGCGTCGATGACGGCGGCCGGCGCGGGCTCGCCCGCGGGCGGCTCCACGCACACCCCGCGCTTGACGGCCTCGCCGAAGGACAGCTCCTCCGCGGCGACCTGGGCCAGCACATCGGGGTCCATCTGCTTGATGTGCACGTAGCCGATGCGCTCGGCGTAACGGCGGATGAGGTCGACGGCGTCGCCGCCCCCGTAGGCGACGTGCCCGGTGTCCAGGCACAGCGACACCAGATCGGGGTCGGTGCCGTCGAGGAACCGCTCGATCTCGGGCTGGGTCTGGATGTGGGAGTCGGCGTGGGAGTGCAGGCACAGCCGGATGCCGTAGTCGTCGCGCAGGATGCGGCCCAGCTCGTCGGCGCCCTTGTGCAGCGCGGCCCACGCATCGGCGTCGAGGTCCGGGGACTCGGTGAACGCCCCGGTCTTCTCGTCGCGGTACATCGGCGGGATGAAGACCAGGTGGTGGGCGCCCACGGCGGCCGTCAGCCCGGCGACCTTGCGGACGGTGGCGAGCATGCCGTCCCAGGCATCGGGCCGGTGCAGGTTGCCGAACACGGTGCCGCCGGACACCTTCAGGCCGCGGCGCCCGACCTCGTCGGCGAGCCGGCGGGGGTCGGTGGGCAGGTAGCCGTAGGGGCCGAGTTCGAGCCAGTCGTAGCCGGCCTCGGTCAGCTCGTCCAGGAACCGGTCCCAGGGGGTCTGGTGCTCGTCCTCGGGGAACCACACGCCCCAGGAGTCGGGGGCCGATCCGAGGACCAGTTTGTCGGTCATGACCACGTCCTTGTCCTTCGCTGGGAGGGTGGGGGTGTCGTCAGAGGTAGTGGCGCTGGTCCCGCTTGGCTTCGGCGTAGGTGGCGGCGGCGTCCCGCGTGCTGCCGAGGTCGGAGACCTCGCTCACGGGAACGTCCCACCAGGCGGTCGAGGGCGGGTTGGGGCCGTAGGGGTCGGTGTCGATGTGCACGACCGTGGTGGTGTCGGCGGCCTTGGCGCGCTCGACGGCGTCGCGGAACCCCTTGATGCCGTCGGCGCGGATCACCCGGGCGCCGAGGCTGGCGGCGTTGGCGGCGAGGTCGACGGGGAGCACGTCGCCGTCGAGCAGCCCGCTGGCGGGGTCGCGGTAGCGGTAGCCGGTGCCGAACCGCTGCGAGCCCAGGGACTCGGAAAGCGACCCGATCGAGGCGAAGCCGTGGTTCTGCACCACGACGATGACGACCTTGATGCCCTCGGAGACCATGGTCGCGATCTCCTGGGACATCATCAGGTAGGAGCCGTCGCCGACCAGGACGACCACCTCGCGGTCGGGGGCGGCCAGCTTCACGCCGGTCCCGGCCGCGACCTCGTAGCCCATGCAGGAGTAGGCGTACTCCACGTGGTAGGCCTTGGGGTCGCGGGCCCGCCAGAGCATCTGGAGGTCGCCGGGCATGCTGCCGGCGGCGTTGATCACGACGTCGCGGTCGCCGAGGGCGTCGTTGAGGGCGCCGAGGACCGCGGTCTGGGCGGGCAGCGGCCCGTGGTCGACGGTGCGGCAGGTGTCGGCCGCCGCGGTCCAGTCCGCGATGAGCCGCCGGGTGCGCCGCCGGTGCGCGGGATCGACCGTCCAGCCGCCGAGCCCCGCGGCCAGCGCCGCCAGCCCGGCGCGGGCATCGGCGACCACCTGTACGGCGGAGTGCTTGGCGGCGTCGAGCCGGGCGACGTTGAGGTTGACGAACCGGACGCCGGGGTCGGCGAAGACCGTGTGGCTGGCGGTGGTGAAGTCGCTGTAGCGGGTGCCGACGCCGAGCACGACGTCGGCTTCGCGGGCGAGGGCGTTGGCGGCCGAGGTGCCGGTGGAGCCGAGCCCGCCGACCGCGCAGGGGTGGTCCCAGGCCAGCGCCCCCTTGCCGGCGTGGGTGTCGGCCACGGGGATCCCGGTGGCGTCGGCGAGCGCGCGCAGCTCCGCCATCGCCTCGGAGTACACGACCCCGCCGCCGGCCACGATCAGCGGGCGCGCGGCGCCGCGCAGCGCATCGACCGCGCGCGCCACGGCGGCCGGGTCGGGCTGGGGGCGGTCGATGTGCCAGACCCGGCGGCGGAAGAACGCGGCCGGCCAGTCGTGTGCCTCGGCCTGGACGTCCTGGGGCAGGCAGAGGGTGACGGCTCCGGTCTCGGCGGGGTCGGTGAGCACCCGCATGGCGGCCAGCGCGGCGGGGATCAGCTGCTCGGGGCGGGTGACCCGGTCGAAGTACTTCGACACCGGGCGGAACGCGTCGTTGACGGTGACGTCGCCGCCGCGGGCGTCCTCCAGCTGCTGGAGGACGGGGTCGGGGGCGCGGGTGGCGAACATGTCGCTGGGCAGCAGCAGAACGGGGACGCGGTTGGCCGTGGCCAGGGCGGCGCCGGTGACCATGTTGGTGGAGCCGGGGCCGGTGGAGGCGGTGCAGGCGAACGTCTGCAACCGGTCGCGCGCCTTGGCGAAGGCCGCCGCGGTGTGCACCATCCCCTGTTCGTTGCGGGCCAGGTGGTAGGGCAGGTCGGCGTCGCCGGCGGTGGCGGCCTGGAGCAGCGCCTGCCCGATCCCGGCGACGTTGCCGTGGCCGAAGATGCCCCACACCGCGGGGATCAGCCGCTGCTCGGTGCCGTCGCGCTCGGAGTACTGCGCCGCCAGGAACCGGACCAGCGCCTGCGCGGTGGTCAGCCGGACGGTATCGGTCACTGCGCTCACCTGTCCTTGTTGCCGTACCTGTCGTGTGCATGGGCTGCGGCGTGCTCGCCGGTCGTGTGCCCGGTCCTGCCATCAGCCGTGTACAGCGGCAACCGGGGGTCTGTGTCCTGCCCGGCCCACGTCTCGCGGATCCAGCCGTGGGCGGGGTCGTCGCAGATGAGCCAGGCGCGCTCCGCGCCGGGGCCGGCCATGACGTTGAGGTAGTAGAGGTCGTGGCCCGGGGCGGCGATGGAGGGGCCGTGCCAGCCGTGCGGGATGAGGACGACGTCCTCGCTGCGGACTTCGGCGAAGACGTCGATCGGGCGGCCGGGGCTGCCGTAGACCCGCTGGTAGCCGAGCCCTGGGCCCGCGGGCCCTGGTGCGACCTCGAAGTAGTAGATCTCCTCCAGCTCGCATTCGGTCGCGGTGGCCTGGTCGTGCTTGTGCGGCGGGTAGGACGACCAGTTGGCGCCGGGGGTGAGCACCTCGCAGGCGATCAGCCGGTCGGCGTCGAAGGTCTCGGGGGTGCAGAAGTTGTTCACCTGGCGGCTGCACTGCCCGGCGCCCCGCAGCTCCACCGGGACGTCACCGGCCGGCCCGTAGCGGGCGGGCAGCCGCCGCTCGCAGCGGGCCGACGGCAGCGCGAACCGGCCGCCCGCCTCGCTGCGCACGGTGGCGCGGGCGTCGCGGGGCAGGTAGACGAAGTCGGTGACCCGGGAGAACACGTCGGCGCGGCCGACGACGTCGAACTCCGCGCCCTCGCAGGTGACCGTGCAGCCGCCCGACAGCGGCAGCACCAGGGTCTCGGCGTCGCCGGTGGCGATCTCGGCGGCGCCGCCCGGGGCGAGATCGAGGACCCGCAGGCCGGAGTACCCCCAGCCCGCGGATTCAGGGGTGACGACGGTGCGGTAGGCGCCGGAGGCGGTGCTGCCGGCGGGGAGGTGGTGGGTGGTGGATGTGGCGGTCACAGCAGCCCCACAGCGGTGTCGACGGCGCCGACGACGTCGTCGTCGGCCGGGTAGAGCAGGGACCGGCCCACGGCCAGACCCTTCACGCCCGGGAGTTTCAGTGCGGCGCCCCAGCGGGCGTAGGTGGCTTCGGGGTCGGCGGCGAGCTCGCCGCCGAGCAGCAGAGTGGGCAGGGTGGTGGCGGCCATGACGCGCTCCATGCCGTCGACCACCGGCACCTTCAGCCAGGTGCGGGCGGAGGCCCGGCCCAGCCCCGCGCCGATGGCGACCGAGGTGATGACCGCTTCGGTGGACAGGTCGTTGCGCACCGCGCCGTCGGCCTGGCGCGCGATGAACGGCTCGACCATGGCCATGACCCGGGCGTCGTTGAGCTCGTTGACGGCGCGGGCGCAGCTTTCGAGGGTGCGGGCCGTGCGGGGGTCGGCGTAGTCGACGCGCAGCAGCATCTTGCCGCCGTCGAAGCCCATGGCGGCGATCGAGGCGGCGTCGTAGCCGGTGAACCGGTCGTCGATCTCCCACGCGGCGCCGGCGAGCCCGCCGCGGTTCATCGACCCGAAGACGCTCTTGCCGTCGAGGACGCCCAGGAGCAGCAGGTCGTCGAGGATGTCGGCGCTGCCCAGGACCCCGGTGACCCCGGGCCGCTCCAGCGCGGTGCAGACCCGGTCGAGCAGGTCGGCGCGGTCGGCCATGGCCATGGGGCGGTCACCGGAGCGCAGGGCGCCGCGCGCGGTGTGGTCGGCGGCGACGATCATCGCCATGCCGTTGGGGCCGACGGGCGAGGGCGCGGGCACCCGGCGCGCGGCGGCCTCGGCGATCGCGCCCGGGTTGTGCACCCGGGTCTCGACGATGTCGCGCAGCCGGTCAGCCAGCACGGTGCACCCCGCCCATGGCGGCCTCGACCTCGTCCGCCGTTGGCATGGCGGCCGAGCAGGGGATGCGGGAGGCCACGATCGCGCCGGCGGCGTTGGCGAACCGCATGATGCGCTCGGTGTCCCACCCGCTGAGCAGACCGTGGCAGAGCGCGCCGCCGAAGGCGTCGCCGGCGCCGAGCCCGTTGACGACGTCGACCGGTACCGGCGGGACCTCGACGGCGCCGCCGTCGTCGACCGCGAGCACGCCCTTGGGGCCCTGCTTGACCACGGCGAGGCCGACGCCCAGGTCACGGGCTGCCGCGGCGGCCTCGTGGGGGTCGGTGGTGCCCACGGCCGTGCTCCACTCGTCGAGGTTGCCCGCGACGACGGAGGCGTGCGGCAGGGCCTCGCGGACCCAGCGGCGGGCGTCCTCGCGGGAGTCCCAGAACATCGGCCGGTAGTCGAGGTCCAGGACGGTGAGGGTGCCGGGGTCGCGCGCCTTGAGGGCGCCGAGGGTGGCCGAGCGGCTGGGCTCCTGGCACAGGCCCGTTCCGGTGACCCAGAAGATGCGGGCGGCGCGGATGGCGGCGAGGTCGAGTTCGGAGCCGTGGATCTCGAGGTCGGGGGCCTTGGGGTCGCGGCCGTAGAAGTAGAGGGGGAAGTCGTCGGGCGGGAAGATCTCGCAGAAGGTCACCGGGGTCAGCCGGCCGGGGACGGGGGTGACGAACCGGTCGTCGACGCCGAAGCCCTGGAGCGCCTGGTGGACGAACCGGCCGAAGGTGTCGTCGCCGGTGCGGGTGATCAGCGCCGCCCGGCGGCCGTAGCGGGCGGCGGCCACCGCCACGTTGGTGGCGGTGCCCCCGAGGTACTTGCCGAAGGACGACACCCGGTCCAGCCCGACCCCGGTCTGGTCGGGGTAGATGTCGACGCCGACCCGGCCCATCGTCATGACGTCGTCGGGCGGCGTATCGGGGCTGCGCGGGAACGGGGTGGTGGCTGCCATCGGCTCCTCTTTCGGGTCGGTCGGCTCACCGCTCGGGTCGGATGCGCCGCCTAAGGCGGGCGGACGTCAGCGACGCGCACCGGCCGCCCCTCGCGCATCGAGCGGTCGGCGGCCTCGGCGACCAGCACGGCTTCGAGGGCGTCGGCGACGGTGCAGGGGCTGCGGTCGTCGCCGTCGGCGACCATGCGCAGGAACGCGTCGATCTCGGCCTCGTAGGCGGGGGTGAACCGGGACCAGAACTCCGGCCAGGGGCGCTCACGGGGGAAGTCGGTGGCGCGTTCGGCGGAGGTCAGGGGGGCGCGGTCGTCGAGGCCGACGACGATCGTGCCGGCGGTCCCGGCGAGCTCCATGCGGACGTCGTAGCCGCCGCCGTTGTAGCGGGAGCCCTGGAGGGTGGCGAGGGTGCCGTCGTCCAGGCGCAGCACCGCAACGGTGGTGTCGACGTCGCCGGCCTCGGCGAAGTAGCCGGCGCCGCGGTTGGCCCCGTAGGCGTGGACCTCGACGGCCTCGCGGCCGGTGATCCAGCGCAGGGCGTCGAAGTCGTGCACGTGGCAGTCGCGGAAGATGCCGCCCGACGTGGGCAGGTAGCCGGCCGGCGGGGGCGCGGCGTCGGCGGTGACGGCGTGGACCCGGTGGAGGTCGCCGATCTCGCCGTCGCGCAGCGCCTGCCGGGCGCGCCGGTGGCCGGGGTCGAAGCGGCGCATGAAGCCGATGTGCACGGGGACGCCGCGCTTTTCGACCTCGCGCAGCACCGCGACGGTCCCGGCGAGGTCGGGGGCGACCGGTTTCTCGCAGAACACGGGGGTCCCTGCCCGGACGCCGGCCAGGATCAGATCGGGGTGGGCGGCGGTGGCGGCGGCGATGACCAGGCCGTCGACCGCCCCGGGGGCGAGCAGGAGGCCGATGTCGTCGGCGACGTGCGCGCCGATGCGGCGGGCGACCTCGCGGGCGCGGGCGGAGTCGGTGTCGGCGACCACCAGCCGGGTGACCTCGGGGCGGGCCGCGATGGCGGCGGCGTGGGACGCCCCGATCCTGCCGGTGCCGACGAGACCGATCCGCATGGCGGACCTCCTCCGCTTTGACCTGCGTCTCACCCACGTGTTCCGTGGGTCACATTCCTGGAGACGTTTGTACGCTTCCGGCGGCGAAGCTGTCAAGACTTTGTCTAGACATATGTACGTAGTAATATGCCGTCAACAGGAGGAGGTCCATAGAATGGGAAGCGCCTGAAAACAGCCGTCCCGGCCCACAGCGGGGATCCCGCCGCCCCATTCCGCAGAACGGAGACACGTGACCGAGTCACCGCTGTCGATGACCCTCGACCGGAACAGCCCGGTCCCGCTGTACTTCCAGGTCGCCCAGGAGATGGAGCAGCGCATCCGCACGGGGGCCCTGCCCGCCGGGACCCGCCTGGAGAACGAGATCCTCCTCGCCGACCGCCTCGGCCTGTCGCGGCCCACGCTGCGCCGCGCGATCGAGTACCTCGTCGACCGCGGGATGCTGGTGCGCAAGCGGGGGGTGGGAACGCAGGTCGTGACCCCGCGCGTGCGCCGCCCCGTCGAGCTGTCGAGCCTCTACGACGACCTCGCCCACGCCGGGCAGCGCCCGCGTACCGACGTCCTGGACCTCAGAGTGGAGCCCGCGTCCGACGCCGTCGCGGCGGCGCTGGAGGTCGCGCCGGGCACCGAGGTCTACACCCTCGAACGGCTGCGCTACGCGGGCGAAGAGCCTCTCGCGATCATGCACAACCACGTTCCGCTGGGCCTGGTGCGGCTGTCGGAGGACGCGCTCACCGAGAACGGCCTCTACAACCTGCTCCGGGCGGCCGGCGCGACCCTGAAGATCGCCTCCCAGGTCATCGGCGCCCGCGGCGCCACCGCCGGCGAGGCCCGCATCCTGGGCGAGGCCGACGGCGCCCCGCTGCTCACCATGGACCGCACGGTCTACGACGACACCGGCCGTGTCGTGGAGGCGGGCTCCCACGTCTACCGTGCGTCGCTGTACACCTTTGAACTGACGCTGACCAGCTGAGCGGACCCGAAGGGGTCAGCCTTCGTCCTCGTCCTCGTCATAGAGGTACTCGCTGTCGCCGTTCTCCAGGTCGTTGAACCCCAGGCGGAGCTCATCGGCGATGTCGAGGTAGCTGTCCCTGGGCTTGCGCACGCCCTTGGCCCAGGCCACGGGCAGCCACCCCGGCCCCATCAGCGGCTCCCGGAGCGCGGGGACGGCCGCGGCGATCGCGTCCCAGTCGAGTTCCAGGCCCTCGGGCCCCGCCTCGGCGAACTCCTCCAGGTCGTCCCCGTCCTCCACCGCCTCGTTCAGCCGGTGGATCTCCGCCTTCGCGGCCTCGTCCCCCGCCCCCGCCCGGTCGCGAAGGTCGTAGAGGTGCGCCAGGGTCGGCAGCGCCGCGGCCGGGTTCCAGTCGAAGTCCTCCGTGACCGTCGAGAACAGCTCGTCCCACGCATCGTCGTCGCCCTCCTTGCGGCCGCCGTCGAGCACCCGCGCGAGCGTCCGGTCGAGGCGTTCGTCGCCGGTGCGCAGGAAGGGGTGGAGGTCGATGCCCTGGACGATCTCGCCGTTCTGCACCACCCACAGGTGCAGCAGCGCCCCGTACCACATGATGAGGTAGGGGTCGGCGCCGTTGCGCTCGTCGAACCCCTCGCGCAGGGCCTTCAGATCCGTGTACGCGTGGATGTCCCCCTGCCGCGCACCGCCCGGCGAAACCGAGAACTCCAGCAGGTAGCAGCTCGCCCGCTTCTCAGCGGGGGCATCGGGTCCGGCCTGTCCCATTCGGCGCCACCTTCCACGGCACGTCCGGGGCGATCGCCCCGATCAGGCCGGAAATGTAGCAGAGGGAGCGGACAGTCAGGAGGGTCAGATCACCTCCCGCGGCGCTCCCTAGGCGCACAGTGCCGCAGCCCCCGCTGCCTGCGCCCCTGGCGGCGGCGCGGGAGCGCGTCGCGGGCCAGGTCGGCGACGCCGATCACCCCGGCTTCGTTGCCCAGCTCGGCGGCGGCAACCCGCGCCTCGGGGCGGTAGCCGCGGCCGGTGAGGGCGCGGCGGAAGGAACGGCGCGCGGGCTCCAGGAGCAGGTCGCCGCACTCGGAGACCCCGCCGCCGATGATGAACAGCTCGGGGTCGAACGCCGCGGCCAGGTTGGCCAGCCCCACGCCCAGCCAGGTCCCCGCGTCCTCCAGCAGCTCGATGCAGGCACGGTCGCCCTTTGCGGCGAGCTCGCTGACGAGCGTCCCGGTGATGAGCGACGCGTCGCCGCCCACCGCCTGGATCAGGGGGCGCGCCACCGGGGAGTCGGCGGCGACCAGCTCGCGCGCCTCGCGGGTGACCGAGTGCCCGCTCGCGTACTGCTCCCAGCAGCCGCGGTTGCCGCACTCGCAGCGGTGGCCGTTGGGCACGACCGTCATGTGCCCGAACTCCCCCGCGATCCCGTGGCGGCCCCGGTAGAGCCGGCCGTCGATCACGACGGCCCCGCCGATGCCGGTGCCGAGGTTGACCACGACGGCGTCGCAGGTGTTGCGGCCCGCGCCGACGCAGACCTCGGCCCAGGCCGAGGCGTTGGCGTCGTTCTCCACCACGACCGGCAGGCCCAGGCGGGTCCGCAGCGCGTCGCGCAGCGGTTCGCGCCGCCAGGCCAGGTGGGGGGCGAAGAGCACGTTGGCGCGGCGCTCGTCGACGAACCCGGCCGCGGCGACGCCGACCGCGCTGACCGCGTACTCGGCGCGCAGCTCCTCGACGAGCCCGGCGATGGTGTCCTCGACCACCTTGGGGCTCTTGCTCTTGTCGGGGGTCTCGGTGCGGCGGCGCGCGAGCACCCGGCCGGTCGGGGTGACCACCCCGGCCGCCACCTTGGTGCCGCCGATGTCGATGCCGATGGCGAGCCCTCGCGGCTGCCGTGCGGTCACTGTGGTCCCCGTCGTGTGCGCTGCCATAGCCTGCCCACTCTAATCGAGCGCTCTCAGGGCATCACGGCGGGCTCTCAGGGCATCACGGAGCGGCCGGCGACCTGACGGCCGCCGGCGGGCCCGGGTCGGCCGCGGCCCTTTCCGCGGGGCCGGCGTCGAGGTCGTGCCGGCCGGCGATGGCCTCCTGGAACCGGATCTTGGCCCGGATCAGCGGGCGGCGCACCCGCTCGTCGCGCCGTTGCGCCTGGAGCAGCTTGGTCGACCCCTCGGGGTAGTACCAGCGCGCCCACGGCGATCCGGGCACCGCGAGCCGCAGCGCCGCGATCACCGAGATGGCGGGGACGAACACCCCCGTGATCCCGGTCCAGATCTTGCCCTTGAGCAGGCTCAGGACCGACCCGGCCAGGTTGACGAGGGCCAGGGCGACCAGGCCGAGTGCAGCGGGGCCGCCGCCGGGGCCGGCGGCGCGCACCTCGTCCCAGCCGAACGGGCGGAACCCGGTGAGCAGCAGGCCGGTGAGCGCGATCGCCACGAACACGGCGTCGACGGAGGTGCGGCCCTGCTCGGTCCAGTAGACGTCGCGCAGGTGCAGGATGAGCGCGAACTCATCGAGGACGAGCGCCGCGCCCAGCCCGAACAGCGCGGCGGCCACGACGATCGGGGCGCCGTCGCGGTCGGTGATCAGCAGCGCGGAGACCCCGCCGAGCAGCATGAGCGCCACGCCGAAGACGACGTGGTGGATGTGCAGGCCGCCGGGCCGCACGTTCCCCGGCCACCAGCGGACGCGGGCGCGGATCAGCCGGACGCTGACCCGGATGAAGAGGAACCCCACGACGAACGCGACGAAGAAGCTGAACAGCGGCAGGCGGTCGGCGTCGACGACGTACAAGCCGAACCAGTCGTGCCACCCGTCCATAGGAATCTCCCGAACCGACCGAGCCGTGAGCAAGAGCACGATTATGCACCGTGCGCACTAAAGACGCGGTTCGGACGGCGGAAATTCCTGACGGGCCCCCAATGCACCTGAAGCACCTGAACGCCCCCGGCGCCGTTCGGCGGCCGGGGGCCCGGGAAATGGGTCGGATCGTCCGACCGCTACGGGGACGACACAGGGGCCGCGGGGATCACCAGGTCGGGCGCCGGGTCCGGCAGGGGCTGCTCATAGGGGAAGCGGGTGGCTCCCAAGGCGGGTTCGAGGTCGAAGAGCCACGACGCCTTCTCGTCGTACTTGGCGAAGAAGGGCTTGCCGACCAGTTCGGGGTCGCGGGCCTGGATGAAGCGGAGGACGAAGACCTTCTCCCCCGCGATCTCGGCGGTGCCGTCGACGCAGACCTTGCCCGGGGTGGCCGACATCGACGGGCCGCGCACGGTGCGGGCCAGGCCCGACACCTTGGTGTAGGCGCCGCGGAAGACCTCATAGGCCCGGGCCAGCGGGACCGCGAAGTAGTCCTGCGGGCCGGTGTCGCGCTCGACGAACATGTAGTACGGCACCATGCCGTGGCGCACGTGGGTGCGCCACATGCTCTCCCAGGTGGCCGAGTCGTCGTTGATGGTGCGGATGAGCGGGGCCTGCGTGCGGATGACCGCCCCGGTGGCGCGGATGCGGCGCACCGCGTCGTGGACGAGGGTGGGCGCCATCTCGTTGGGGTGCGAGAAGTGCGCCATGAACGCGAGGTTCTTGCCGGATTCCACGACCCGTTCGAACAGCCGCAGGGTGTCGTCGGCATCGGGGTCGGTGGTGAAGCGCTGCGGCCAGTACGCCAGCGACTTGGTGCCGATCCGGATGGACTCCAGCGTGTCCACCGCCAGAAGCGGCTCGATGTAGCGCGCCAGGACGCCCCCGCCCATGATCATCGGGTCGCCGCCCGTGAACAGGACGCTGGTGACCTCGGGGTGGGCGTGGAGGTAGCGGACGAGGTGGTCGATCTCACTGGAGGCGAACTTGAGGTCGGGTTCGCCGACGAACTGCGCCCATCGGAAGCAGTAGGTGCAGTAGGCGTGGCAGGTCTGGCCCTGCTTGGGGAAGAACAGAACGGTCTCGGCGTACTTGTGCTGCATGCCCTCGAGCGGGTCGGATGCGCCGATCTTGGGGACGTTCAGGTCCATCTGGCCCGCCGGGTGCGGGTTGAGCTTCGCCCGGACACGGTTGGCGGCGTCGTTCAGTTCCTTCCGCGGCGCGTCTTGGCGCAGCAGGTCGGCGATCCTCGCCACGTCGCTTTTCGGCAGCATGTCGGCCTGTGGGAAGACGAGCCGGTAGATCGGATCGTCGGGGGCGGCGTCCCAGTCGATCAGCTCGTCGATGACGTAGCTGTTGACCCGGAACGGAAGCACCGATGCCACCGCACGGACCGCAAGGCGCTCATCGGCGCCGAGACCGGCCCGAGCGGTCAACTCGTCCAGGTGCTTGGTCGTGTAGGCACGAAACCGGCGCCCTGTGGACGGGGTCGGTGCCGCGTCGTGCGTCAAGCTCACGCGTCTCCCTTCATGAAGTCGACGGGCCGCCCGGCGGGGGTGGTGCGGGCAGCCCTGACCCGGCGGATCCGGCGTGTTCACACGCCGAACGTCCGCCTCTGACGTGAACAATGCGGTTATGCCGCCGGAGCGGAGGGTGATCCCTGCCCCGGCCAGCACACGGACGTACCCCATTTGCGGCGTTTCTATCCACATCACCGCATGTTGTGACCTGGTACGTCACCTTCGGGGGCCTGATCGCCCCACCGTCCGGGCGCTGGCAGGACACCGGCCCCGGGAGGCATAGCCTGGCCGGAGGACAGGGGTCCGGACAGGGGGCCGGAGCACCCGCGACACCCGGCGCCCCGCCCCCGACCACCCCGGCGAGAGCGAGGACACCACGTGAGCGGCCAACCCCAGGCGAAGAAGCGGTCCGCGGCGGCGGCCCCGCCGGTGATCGCGCTCGACGCCATGGGCGGCGACAACGCCCCCGGGGAGGTCGTCAAGGGCGCCGTGCTCGCCGTCCGCGAGCACGGCCTGCGCCCCGTTCTCATCGGCCGCTCACCCGAGGTCAACGCCCTGCTCGCCCAGGAGGACGCCACCGGCCTGATCCCCGTCGTGCACGCCGAGGACGCCCTCGCCATGCACGAGGGCGCGCTGACCAGCTGGCGGCGCCCCCGCTCCAGCGTCGCGATGGCGTGCAAGCTGATCCGGCAGGGCGACGCGTCCGCGCTCGTGTCGGCCGGCTCCACCGGCGGCGTCGTGGCCACCTCGACCGTGCGGCTGCGCACCCAGCCCGGTGTGCTCCGGGCCGCCCTCGCCGTGGTCCTGCCCACCCACCCGCGCCCCACGATCCTGCTCGACGCCGGCGCCAACGCCGACGCCAAGCCCGAGATGCTCGTGCAGTTCGCCCACCTCGGCGCCGCCTATGCGCAGACGGCCCACGGCGTGGCCGCGCCGCGCGTGGGCATCCTCACCATCGGCGCGGAGCCGGGCAAGGGCAACCGCCTGGCGCGCAAGGCGTCCGAGCTGCTCACGGCGACCTCGGCCGAAGCGGGCACGCCCCCGCTGGACTTCCGCGGCAACATCGAGGGCCACGACCTGCTCGCGGGCGAGGTGGACGTGGTGGTCACCGACGGCTTCACCGGCAACGTCGCGCTGAAATCCGTCGAGGGCGCGGTGCGGTTCGCGTTCGAGGCGGTCACCGATGCGCTCACCTCCAGCCGGATCGCCAAGGCGGGCGCGCTGCTCCAGCGCAGATCCCTGCGCGAGCTGCGGACCCGCCTCGACAGCGAGACCTACGGCGGCGCGGTGCTGCTCGGGCTCAACGGCACGGTGGTGATCGCCCACGGCTCCAGCAGCGCCAACGGGATCGCCCGCGCCTGCCTGCTCGCCCACGAACTCGCCGGCGGCCGCATCGTCGAACAGGTCCGCCGCCGCCTCGGCGCCACCACCCGCCCGGCCGGCTGGCTGCACCGCCTCAGCCAGAGCGACGAATAGCCGGAGAGCGGGCGACGGGCCCCGAGACACCGGACACCCCGGGGCCCGCCCTCAGGGATACTGGCCCGATGCGCCGCCCTCCCCGCAGCCCCGCCGCGGTGTCCCGGCCGCACCGGGTCCTCGCCCTCCTGCTCACCTTCACCGCCCTGGCGGCGACCGTGCTGGCGGGCACGGCCACCGCCCGGTCGTTCACCCCCTCGCCCCTCGACCGCGACGGCCCCGAGGTGGCCGCCGATGCGCTCCCCCGGCTGGCGTTCGTACGGGCGCGGCTGGACGACGGCGCCGGGGAGCGGATGCAGCGGCTGTTCCCGGAGGGGTACCTGTTCACCCACGTCCTCTACGGCCTGAGCCGGGTGAACACCGGCATGCTCGACCCCGGCCTGCGCGGCGACGCCCTCGCCGAAGCCCGCTGGGCGCTGGAGCAGGCCGAGTCCGCCGTCGGCCGGGCCCCCTTCCCGGCCGACGCCGCCCCCGCCTACGGCGTCTTCCACGCCGGGTGGACGGCGTGGCTGCGCGGGCGGATCGTGGAACTGGCGGGCGGCCCCGATGCCGCCCCCGACGAGGCGCGGGAGCTGTCCGCCGCCGCCGAGGAGCTGCGCGCCGCCTTCGACGCCGCCCTGGACGACGGCACGCCCTACCTCATGGCCTACCCCGGCGCGGCCTGGCCGGTCGACAGCGTCGTGGGCATCGCCGCACTCCGCCTCGACGACCGGCTGCGCGGCGACGACGCCCACGCCGGCACCATCGACCGTTGGAGCGCCGCCGTGCGCGACCGGCTCGACCCCGCCACCGGGCTGATCCCCCACAGCGCCGACCCCGCCACCGGCGCCCCGCTCGAAGGCGCGCGCGGCAGCTCGCAGTCGCTGCTGCTGCGCTTCCTCGCCGAGGTCGACCGGGAATGGGCCGCCGCCGACCACCGGGTGTTCCGCACGACGTTCGCGTCCACCGTCGCCATGGCGCCCGGGACACGCGAATTCCCTCAAGGCGACGGCTCCCCGGGGGACGTCGACTCCGGGCCGCTCATCCTCGGGCTCTCGGCATCGGCGAGCACCGTGGCGCTGGGCGACGCCGTCCTGTTCGGCGACGCCGCCTCGGCCCGGGCGCTGACGGGGCTGGCCGAGGCGAGCGGCGTTCCGGTCGAGGCCGGCGGTCAGCGCCGCTACCTGGGCGGGGTGCTGCCGGTGGGCGACGCGTTCCTGGTGTGGTCGCTGACCGCCGGAGGCGAGGCGGCCGCCGCCCGGGACGCCACGGCGCCCGGCGGAGAGGGCCCCTCACCCGCGTGGCGGGTGCCGTGGCTGCTGCTGACCGGCACCGCGATGGCACTGCTGTGGTGGCCCGCGGTCCGCGCGCTCCACCGGGGGTGGCGTCATCGCAGCTCAGGCACTGCCGGTAGGGCGATGTCGGTAGGCTGAGGCCATGGCCGACCCGCAGGAAATTCTCTCGCAACGGGTCCAGTCCGCGCTCGGCGCCGCGTTCGGTGCCGACCACGCCGAGACCGACCCCGTCATCCGCCCCTCCCAATTCGCCGACTACCAGGCCAACGTGGCGCTGCCGCTGGCCAAGCGGCTCGGCCGAAAGCCGCGCGACGTCGCCGCCGAGGTCGTCGCGCGCCTGGATCTGGCGGACGTGTGCCGAGAGGTCGAGATCAGCGGCCCCGGCTTCATCAACATGACCCTGCGCGACGACTGGGTCGCCGCGCAGGCCCAGGCGGTCCTGGCCGACCCCCGGCTCGGGGTCCCCCGGCCGCCGTCGCAGACCGTCCCGATCGACTACTCCGCGCCGAACGTCGCCAAGGAGATGCACGTCGGCCACCTGCGCACCACGGTCGTGGGCGACGCCCTGGCGCGCACCCTGGAGTTCCTCGGGCACGACGTCATCCGCCAGAACCACATCGGCGACTGGGGGACCCCCTTCGGGATGCTCATCGAGCACCTGCTGGAGGTGGGCGAGGACTCCGCCGACGCCGGGCTGCTGAAGACCGACCCCAACGCCTTCTACCAGGCGGCCAAGGCGAAGTTCGACGCATCGGAGGACTTCGCGGCCCGGTCCCGCAAGCGCGTGGTGGCGCTCCAGGGCGGCGATACCGACACCCTGCGCCTGTGGCAGGAGCTGATCGACCTCTCCAAGATCTACTTCAACAAGATCTACACCAAGCTCGACGTCACCCTCACCGACGCCGACCTCGCCGGGGAGAGCACCTACAACGACGCCCTCGCCGAGGTCTGCGACGCGCTGGAGGACTCCGGCATCGCCGTGCTGAGCGAGGGCGCGCTGTGCGTGTTCCTCGACGGCTTCACCGGCCGCGAGGGCAAGCCGGTGCCGCTCATCGTCCGCAAGAGCGACGGCGGCTACAACTACGCCACCACCGACCTCGCCACCGTCCGCCACCGGGTCGACGACCTCGGCGCCGACCGCATCATCTACGTGGTGGGCGCGCCGCAGGCCACCCACTTCCAGATGATGTGGGCCACGGCGCGCGCCGCCGGGTGGCTGCCGCCGCGGGTCGAGACCGTCCACGTCCAGATCGGCAACGTCCTCGGGTCCGACGGCAAGATCCTGCGCACGCGCAGCGGGCAGCCGATCCGGCTGATGGCGCTGCTCGACGAGGCGGTCGAGCGGGCGCAGAAGGTGGTCGACACCAACCGCCCCGACCTCGACGACGCCACGCGCGCCGCGATCGCGCACGACGTCGGCATCGGCGCGGTGAAGTACGCCGACCTGTCGGTGTCGCACGACACCGAGTACGTCTTCGACTTCGACCGCATGCTGGCGCTCACCGGCAACACCGGGCCCTACCTCCAGTACGCCACGGCGCGGATCAAGTCGATCTTCCGCACCGGCGGGATCGACCCCCAGGACGCGGCCGGCCCGATCGCGGTCACCGAGCCCGCAGAGCGGGCGCTCGCTCTGGCGCTGCTGGGGTTCGGCCCCACGGTCGCGCAGGTGGGCGAGGTCCTGGAGCCGCACCGGCTGTGCGGGTACCTGTTCGACCTGGCGCAGGCGTTCACGGCGTTCTACGAGCACTGCCCGGTGCTCGCCGCCGGCGACCCCGCGGTGCGCGACTCCCGCCTGGCGCTGACCGCGGCGACGCTGCGCACCCTGGTCCAGGGCCTGGACCTGCTGGGGGTGCGCTCCCCCGACCAGATGTGACATCGGGGAGGGTGTTCACGCGAGGAAGGGGCGCTCCACGGGGCGCCCCTTCTCCATATCGCGCATTTCCTGCCGGACGGTGGCACGGCGCGCTCCCTAGTGGAGCGCCCCTCAGGGGGTCGCGCTCGCGCTGCGCGGCCCGCGGGGCCAGTCGTCAGGGTCGTCGTCCGTGGGATCGGGATCCGGCTCCGGGCCGGGATCGCTCGGCTCGGGCCCCGTGGGTTCGGGGTCGGGCGGCTCGGCGGTCGGCCGCCCCGTGGGCCGGGGGTCCTCGCGGTCGTCGTCGCCCTGGTCGCCGGTCGGTTCGGGCTCGGGCTCCGGGGCGGGGTCGTCGGCCCCTCCGTCGTCCGCGGGCGGCTGCTCCTCCGGGGCGGCCGGGGGAGCCCCAGGCCGCACCTGGGCGGCGCCACTGGCGCCGGGTTCGGGCGGGACCGGCGACGCGCCCCCGCCGTCGGTGGTGGGCGTGGCCCCCTGCCAATCGGCGGGGGGCGGGTCACCTGCGCGTACTTCTTCGGTGCCCCCGGCCAGGTCCATACCGACCAGGGTGACTCCGCCGACCACGGCGAGCCCGGCCACCAGGCCGCCTACGACCATGGTCCGCCGGCGCTTGCGCTGCCGCTGCTGTTTTCGCCGGTCGCTCCGTGATAAGCCGTCCGGCCGTCGTTGGTCTCCACTCATTCGGGTCGCTGACTACTCGTGGGGTCGACCCGGTCCGCGCGGCTCCGTGCGGGGCCGGTGGGGGCGGCCGGGTCGTCGGTCAGACGTCCGGTGTGGGGGCGGCACGGCGGACGTATCTCAGCTGAACGGTAGATGACGGTGCGTTCCATGACACCCCGGCCGCCGCGGCGCATCGCCGTCAACCCCCGGAGAGCAGGGCTTCCGGACACGCGGATGTGACGCACTCAACACTGTAAGGCGCCCGAAAGCCCCTTTTCATCGGCCCGCGATAGGTGTTGTCGCTCACTCTCGTGTACAAGGAGCGATCAGCCATGACTTCTGTGCCCCCGCGGCGCGGCGACGCCATCGGGCCGGCGCCGGGGACCTGGCACCTCGACCCGGTCCACTCGTGCATCATCTTCGTGGCGCACTACCTGCGGTTCGGCCGCGTCCAGGGCACGTTCGGGGACGCCCAGGGCCTGGTGCGGGTCGCCGAGCACCCCGCCGATTCCAAGGTCGACGTCACGATCCGCACGGCGGCGCTCAACACCGGCGTCCGGGCGCGCGACGACCACCTGCGCTCGCCGGACTTCCTCGACGCCGAGCGCTTCCCGGAGATCCACTTCACCGGAACGGGCCTGGAGCCCGGGCGGGCGCGCACCGCCTTCCGGCTCCACGGTGACCTCACCGTCCACGGCACCACGCTTCCGGTCACCCTGGACTGCCAGTGGGCCGGCGAAGCCCCCGACTACGCCAGCCCCGGCGACACGCACGGGCACTTCTTCGCCGCGACCACGCAGATCAGCCTCGCGGCGTTCGGAGTGGGCGACGGCGGCCCCCTGCCGTGGGGCGGACGGCTGGTGGGCGACACCGTCGACGTCGTCCTGGAGGTGCGGTTGCAGGACACCGATCCCATCGGCTTCCTGCGACGGATCGGGCACGTGGGTCAAGGGGCCGCGATCGACTCCCCCACCGGCGGTGGGTTCGACTGATGGTCCAAGCCCGGAGCAGGGGGCGGGACGGTGAAAGGGAGGGTGCGGTACGGCGGGCCGCCGCCGCGCTGGAAGCGGTGGCGGGAGAGGCTGTCCGGGATCAGGCGGGGCAGAAGATCCACCAGCAGTCGTCCTCCGGGGGATCCGGCACCTCCTCGCCGGGGTCCTCGGGCGACTCCGGGGCGCTCGGCGTGCCCGGGTCCTCGGGCGTCTCGCCGCCTCCGGGGCTCTCGGGCTCCTCCGGCCGCGGCGGCTGCGTTGTCTCCTCCTCGGCCGGCGGGGACTCGGCTTCGGGGGTGTCCTCGGGGACGGCGGCCGACTCGACCGGCTCGATCGAGGGCAGCTCAGAGGGGGAGGGCTCCGCCGACGGCGACGGGCTGAGCGACGGCGAGGGGGACGCCGAGGGGGAGGTCTCGGGGATGTCCGGGCGGTCCATCGTCTCGGGGGGCTCCGGGCGCTCCGCCGCCTCGAACGGGCCCGTGCCCTGGGCGAAGGAGGTGATGACGACCGTCAGGGCGACGAGCGCGCCCAGGCCCGCGAACAAGATCACCGCCATCCGGCCGCGCTTCTTGGCCCGCTCCTCGCGCCGCCGGGCCATCCGGGACTGGCCGTCGTCGTTCGGGTCGTCGTCGTAGTCGTCGTCGTACTTGTCGTCCCTATCGTCGTACTTGTCGTCGTATCGGTCGTCCACAGGGGGGAAGTCGTGCTCGGCGGTCTCATCGCGGAGCTGATCCTCGTGGATCTCTTCCGGTGACTCGTCCTTCATCGGGGATGTCCTTCAGCAGGCAGGACGCCACGGGGGTAGGGCGTTCACCAGGGGCGTCCCGACTCTCATGGGCAGTGAACCCTGACACCCCATACCGGACGAGCCGCCGTGTCAAACGCGAAACACTGCCAATCGTCACAAAACCCGAGATCAGGCCTTTGCGATTGCCTCTTCGATCTCCGCACGCCCCGGCATCGAGGAGCTCGCGCCGAGACGCTGCACCGACAGCGCCGACGCCGCGGCGGCGAAGCGCAGGGCGTCCTCGGGCGCGCGGCCCTCGGCGCGCGCGACGGCGAAGGCGCCGCAGAACGTGTCGCCCGCCGCCGTGGTGTCGACCGCCTCGACCCGCGGAGCGGGCACGTGGACGGGGTCCGCACCGCGGCGGCCGTAGAGGGAGCCGTCCGCGCCGAGGGTGATGATCGCCTCGGGCACCAGCTTCAGCAGCTCCGCCAGAGCGGCGCGGGGCTCGCGCTCGCCGGTGATCGCGGCGGCCTCGTGCTGATTGGGGACCAGCAGGTCGACGAGGCCGATCAGCTCGGCGGGCAGCTCGCGGGCGGGTGCCGGGGTCAGCACGGTCGGCACGCCCGCCTCACGGCCGGCCCGCGCCGCGGCGATGACCCCCTCCATCGGCAGTTCGAGCTGGAGCAGCAGCGCCGCGCTGCCCTCCAGCAGCCGGCGGTCGCGCTCGCTCACGTCGGTCATCGCGGCGTTGGCGCCGGCGATGACGATGATGGAGTTCGCCCCGGTGCTCTCGACCACGATGTGCGCCACGCCGGAGGCGCCAGGCACGGTGCGCATCTCCGACACCTCGATCCCGGTCTCGACGAGGTTGGTGCGCAGCTGCGTGCCGAAGGCGTCGTCGCCGACGGCGCCGAAGAAGGCGACGTCACCCCCGGCCCGCGCCGCGGCCACCGCCTGGTTGGCCCCCTTGCCGCCGGGGACCTGCGCGAACCGGCTGCCCGAAACGGTCTCGCCGCTGGCGGGGGCGGTGTCGACGTAGGCGACGAGGTCCATGTTGATACTGCCGAATACCGCGATGCGCGGCGACGTTGTCGAAGTCACGTGCCGAGAGTACCGATGCAGCCCAGCCCGGGGCCCTCAGGCGCCCCGCGCCCCGTCGAGCTCCACGATCACCGGTGCGTGGTCGGACGCGCCCTTGCCCTTGCGCTCCTGGCGGTCGATCATCGCGCCCGAGACCCGCGAGGCCAGCGCGGGCGAAGCGAGGACGAAGTCGATCCGCATCCCCTTCTTCTTCGGGAAGGAGAGCTGCTGGTAGTCCCAGAAGGTGTAGACCCCGGGGCCGGGGGTGTGCGGCCGGACGACGTCGGCGAACCCGGCGTCGACGACGGCGCCGAACGCCTCGCGCTCGGCCTTGGTCACGTGGGTCTTGCCCTCGAACACCGCCATGTCCCAGACGTCGTCGTCCTGCGGGGCGACGTTGAAGTCGCCGCAGAGCGCGACCTGCGCGGCGGGGTCGTCGGCGAGGCGGCCGGCACCGAAGGCGCGCAGCCGGTCGAGCCAGCGGAGCTTGTAGGCGTAGTGCGGGTCGTCGATCTCGCGGCCGTTGGGCACGTAGAGGCTCCAGACCTCCACCCCGCCGCAGACGGCGCCGATGGCGCGGGCCTCGGGCGCCTCGGGGTCGCCCCAGCCGGGCTGGTCGGGGAAGCCCACGCGGACGTCCTCCAGGCCGACCCGGGAGAGCAGTGCCACACCGTTCCACTGCGACAGCCCGTGGTGGGCGACCTCGTAGCCGAGGCCGGTGAACAGCTCGGTGGGGAACTGGTCGTCGCGCGCCTTGGTCTCCTGGATGGCGACGACGTCGACGTCGCTGCGCTCGACCCACCCCGCCACGCGCTCGGCGCGCGCCCGGACACTGTTCACATTCCACGTCGCGATTCGCACACTGCAAGGCTATCGCCCTGCCGGGGGGCCGGGGCCGGTGCCGGACACCCCCACTCCGCGGCACCGGCGCGTGAGCCGGAGCGCGTGGGGGGTAGAACTATGTTCGTGAGCGAGGCCTCGGTGTGGCCGTCCTCCACACCGAGGCCTCGTCACACGACCCGCGGCCGTACAGTCGGCCACTGGTGCCGCCATCCGTGAGATGAGCGCGGATCGGCTTCGGTTCGCTGTGATCGGCGGGAAATTTCCCCAGAGGGCCCGGAGAGCCCCGGACTCAGCGATTTCTCAGCGGATGCTCGGTGTCGTCCCAGCATGGACCGGCATCGTGGGCTCTGGACCGCGCACGCAGGCCGTCACGCCCCTCCCCGGGGGCCGACACCAGGACGTGCGCCGTCCGGGCCGCGCCGGGTGGGGGCGGATCCGGACACACGGCACCGCACGCGCCGCGCTGGGTTGCGCCGAGCCGCGGCGGTGCCGAAGGGACGGCGGGCATGGGGCGCTCCGCCGTCCCTTGTCTTTCCCCCGCCGGCGAGGGCCGGGGGCCGGCGGAACGGGGTCGGGCCCCTCCGGCGGTCTGCGGCATCATGGAGGGCCCGGCCAGGCGGCCCCTGGATCCCGACCGAGGTGAGAGATGACCGAGACCGCGACACGCCCCCATGTGCTCGTGATCGACGACGAACCCAATATCCGGGATCTGGTGCAGGCCGCACTGCGCTTCCACGGTTTCAGCGTGACCACCGCCGAGACCGGCGGTGAAGGCCTCGGGCTGGCCCGCGAGCGCCGCCCCGACCTCATCCTGCTCGACGTGCTGCTCCCCGACGTCACGGGCTTCGACGTCTGCCGGCGGCTGCGCGATTCCGGCAACGACGTCCCGGTGATCTACCTCACCGCCCGCGACACCCCCTCCGACACCGTCACGGGTCTGTCGCTGGGCGGCGACGACTATGTCACCAAGCCGTTCTCCGTCGAGGCGCTGATCGCCCGCATCCACGCGCTGCTGCGCCGCGCCCGCCGCGACGAGCACGCGGCCGACTCCGCCCGCGACGAGCACGGGGTGCTGCGCGTGGCCGACCTGGAGCTCAACGAGCGCACGTGGACGGTGCGCCGCGGCGGCGTCCCCATCGAGCTGTCGCCGACCGAGTTCCGGCTGCTGGCCTACCTGATGAGCAACGCCGGGCAGGTGCTGACCCGCGCCCAGTTACTGGAGAACGTGTGGGGCTGGGACTACGCCGGCCAGTCGCAGATCGTCGAGACCTACGTCAGCTACCTGCGGCGCAAGCTCGACCCCCTCGGTCCCGCGCTGATCCACACGCAGCGGGGGGTGGGCTACGCCCTCCGGATCCGGGACAGCGCCTAGATGCTCCACGGCAGGCTGCGCTCACGGCTGCTCGTCGGCCTGCTCGCGGTGACCGGCGCGGGCCTGCTGGTCACCTGCGTGGTGGGGTTCGTGACGCTGCGCACCTTCATCACCGACCGCATCGACGCCCAGCTGGTCCTGGCCGCCGAGCGCGCCATGGTCCGGCTCGACAACGACACCCCGCCGGTGGGCATCGACGCCCCCAGCCCCTCCCCGTACTTCGTGGTGCTGCTGGACCCGGACACCGGTGAGGTCGCCCAGGTCTACGGCGACACCGACCGCGAGGACGTCGTCCTGGAACGGCTGGCCGCCCTGCCGCTCACCGAGCTGGAGGCCTACGGGCGCAGCGGGGAGATCTTCGAGCTGGACGGTCCGGAGGACGGCGTCTCCCCGCACCGGACGACGGTGCGGCTGCGCCCCGAGGCCGTCATGGTCACCGGTGTGCCGGCCAGCGACCGGGAGCAGTACTCCTGGCAGCTCGTCCTCACCCAGCTCATCACGGCCGGGCTGCTGCTGGGCGGGCTGACGCTGGCCGGGCGGTGGCTGATCGTGCGCGGGCTGGAGCCCCTGGGGCGGATGGCGACCGCGGCCAACCGGATCAGCGTCGGCTCCGACATGTCGGTGCGGATGCCGGGGTCGGAGTCGCACAGCGAGGTGGGCCGGCTGGCGTCGGCCATCAACACGATGCTGCGCCGGATCGAGCTCGCCTTCGCCGCACAGCGGGAGTCCGAGGAGCGGGTCCGCTCGTTCGCCGCCGACGCCTCCCACGAGCTGCGGACCCCGCTGACCACCATCCGCGGCTACGCGGAGCTCTACCGGCAGGGGGCCATCCCCGACGGCGAGCTGCCCGAGGCGATGCGCCGCATCGAGAACGAGGCCGAGCGGATGAGCCGGCTCGTCGCCGAGCTGCTCGAACTCGCGCGCTTGGACCGCAACGGGTCCTTGCAGCTCGCCGACGCCGACCTGGCGCTGGTGGTGCGCGAGATGGTGGCCGACGCACGCGCCGTCGAGCCGGGCCGCCCCATCGCGCTCGAGGCGCCCGAGCGGCTGCCGTGCCGCGCCGATGAGGCGCGGTTCCGGCAGATCCTGGCCAACCTGCTCGCCAACGTCGGCGAGCACACCCCCGAGGGCACGTCGGCGACGGTGCGGCTGCGCGCCGAGGACGGCTCCGCAGTACTGGAGGTGGCCGACGACGGCCCGGGCATGGGGGCTGAGGACCTGCGGCGCGCCTTCGACCGCTTCCACCGCGGCAACCGCGCCCCCGGCGGCGGCAGCGGGCTGGGCCTGGCCATCGTCCACGCGATCGCGACCGCCCACGGCGGAGCAGTGGGCATCGAGTCCGCCCCGGGAGCGGGCACCACGGTGACGGTACGGCTTCCCCAGGGCCCCGCGGATCCCGCGCTCACCGGCCAGTGACCGGCACCGGTCCGACCAGAGGACACGGCCCGGAACGGCCCGCGCCCACCGGCCGACGACGAGCACCGCCCGGCGCGCCTCCGCCCGTCCGGGCGCGGCATCGGAAAGGATTCAGGGGTTGTTCCCCGCCGCAGGGCACCACTACCATGCCTGGAATCACGCCGCGCCATGCTCTTCCGCTCCCTCGTGCACCGCATCCGCGGGCCCCGGTGGCCGCGGCCGATCCCTCCCTTCCGAGGAGACCCCCTCGTGCATCCCCACGCCTCGGCCGACCACGGCCCTGAGGGCACTGACGCGGTCCCGCCCGCCACTTCCCACCCCGGCCCCGCCCCCTCCGAGCCGCTGAGCGACTACGACATCCCGCGCGGCGCCGAGATCGTCCCCGGTCCCGGACCGGCCCCCCATCGCGGGAGACGCCGGGCGGTGCTGACCGTCGCGGGCGCCGCCGTGGTCGCCTTCCTGGGCTTCGGGCTGGTCGCGGTCACCGCCGGCGGTGGCGGCGCCGGTGCGCCCAATGCCGAGACCGAATCCGGCTCCGAGACCGAGGGCCTGCGGTCGTCCACGGTCTCCGACCCCTCGCCCACACCCGAGGACGCCGGCACCCCGGAGGAACCGGAGCCCGAGCCCGAGCGGACCCCCGAACCGCAGGCGCCCGCGCAGCTGCCGCCCGACACGGTCGCACCGCCGGTCGCCTCGCCGTCCCCGGAACCGCCCGCCGCCGAGCCCGAGGCCCCGGAGGACGGCGCCCCCGGGTCCGGTGACTCCTTCGAGGAGTTCACCGAGGAACAGATCCGCGAGGCGTGGGAGGAGTGGCTGCGGGAGAACGGGGGCGGCTGACGCCCCCGCTCTCCCGCAGCAGGATTGGCGCATGCGGCCCGGCGGCGATAAATTCATACTCATGTACGAAACAGCGCCGCCGCCTCCCCATCCCCGGCGCGACGCCACGCTCTCCACGGCGCAGGCGCGCCGGATCGCGCTGGCCGCGCAGGGGTTCGCCGACCGCGCCCCCTCGGGGCCGGCCACGGCACGCCACCTGCAACGGGTCGTCGACCGTGTCGGGGTCATCCAGATCGACAGCGTGAACGTCCTCTCCCGCAGCCAGTACCTGCCGGTCTTCGCGCGCCTCGGCACCTACGACACCGCGCTGCTCGACCGCGCCGCCACCCGGCGCGGCGGGCGGCTGGTGGAGTACTGGGCGCACGAGGCCAGCCTGATCCCGCCCGGCACCCACCGGCTGCTGCGCTGGCGCATGGCGAGCGCCCGCAGCGAGACCGGCGGGCACCGGCGGCGGATCGCCGAGGAGCGCCCGGACCTCGTCGCCGCGGTCCTCGCCGAGGTCGAGCGGGGCGGCCCGGCCACCGCGCGCGAGATCGAGGCCGCGCTCGAACACGACGCCCCCCGCACCAAGGAGCACTGGGGCTGGAACTGGTCGCTGGTCAAGCAGGCGCTGGAGTTCCTGTTCTGGGCCGGCGATGTCACGACCGACGGCCGCAACCGGCAGTTCGAGCGCCGCTACGACCTCGTGGAACGGGTCCTGCCCCCGCACGTGCACAACGCACCCGACCCCACCCCCGACGACGCCCACCGCGACCTCATCGCGATCTCGGCCCGCGCGCACGGCGTCGGCACCGAGCAGTGCCTGCGCGACTACTTCCGGCTCGGGGCCGCCCCCGCCCGGCAGGCCATCGGCGAGCTGGTCGACAGCGGCGAGCTGGTGCCCGTGACCGTCGAGGGCTGGGAGCGCCCCGCCTACCTGCACCACGATGCCCGCGTCCCGCGGCGCGTCGAGGCGCGCGCCCTGCTGAGCCCGTTCGATTCGCTGATCTGGGAACGCGACCGCACCGAGGCGCTGTTCGGGTTCCGTTACCGGCTGGAGATCTACGTCCCCGCTCCGAAGCGCGTGCACGGGTACTACGTGTTGCCGTTCCTGCTCGGCGACCGCCTCGTCGCCCGGGTGGACCTGAAGTCCGACCGCTCCACCGGGCGCCTGCTCGTCCAGCGGACCACGCTGGAGGACACCGCGCCGCCCGACACCCTCGAGGCCCTCGGCGAGGAGCTGCGGGCCATGGCGGCATGGCTCGGGCTGCCGGCGGGGGTCCACACGCAGCGCGCGTAGGGACGCGCCCCCTCTCCCAGCGGTCCATGGCGGTCCATCCGGTAAACCGGACCCGCGCACGGAACGTCCTGAAGAGCGACGACTCGGCACGGACCGCTTCCCGCGTGGAAGCGGATTGTAAGCACCCCGCCAGTAGGCTTGATCGCGCCCCCAGTCCCAGGCAGCGCCGCTCCCATCCCCCCGCTGCCGACTCCGCGATGCCTGTGACCCATCGCCGTCACCGACGGGAATCAGCGTGCTGAGAATTCATTTCACTCGGCAGACACCGGAAAAGATCCATATCGCCCGCGAACCCGACGCGATGTGGGAGGTCCTGCTGAGCCTGCACCTCCTCCAGGACCCCCACCCCGACCGGCTCGACGGCTGGCGCCGGCGGGTCGGCGACCTGCTGACACCGCAGATGCGCCTCCTGGCCGAGATCGCCCCGCCCTGGGGCTACTCCCCCGACTTCCTCACGCCGCTGCCCAACGCCGGTTCCCTCGACGAAGGGCTCGACGCGGTGCTGTCGACCCCGCCGGCGCGGGCGCGCGGCGAGCTGGCGATCGTCCAGCGGCAGCAGGCGGTCTCCCCCGCGATCCGCGACCTCGCCCTGGGCGGCAAGGACGGGCTGGTCCCGCTGGCCGATGCCGTGCGCTCCTACGCCGAGGTGGCGCTGCGCCCCGAGTGGGAGACCGCCACCGCCGCCGTCGAGGCCGGCCTGGTGCTCTCCGGCCCCGCACCGGGCAGCATGCCGGGGGCGCGGCCCGACCTGCCCGCGGCCCTGCGCCACCTGGCGCGCTGGCGCGGGACGTCGATCCTGGAGATCGCCTACCCCTACGACCGCGAGATCCGCCTTTCCGGGCGCGAGCTGCGGCTGATCCCCTCGTACTTCTGTAGGAGGCACCCCATCGCTCTGCGAGACCCACGGCTCCCGCCGATCGTCGTGTACCCGATCACCCCGCCGCACACGCCGCCCCATCTGAAGGAACGCGAGCCCGGTTCGCGCAAGGCCCTGGCGAAGCTCCTTGGCAGCACGCGCGCCGCCGCGCTGGAGGTCATCGCCGAGGGCTGCACCACCAGCGAGCTGTCGGAGCGGCTGGGGATCTCCAACGCCTCGGCCAGCGAGCACGCCTCGGTCCTGCGCAGCGCGGGGCTCACCTACAGCAACCGGACGCGCAACACCGTGCACCACACGGCGACCCAGCTCGGGCGGCACCTGCTGCACCGCAGCGGGGTGCTGCTCTGACCGGCACAACCGCCCGCCGCACGGCGACACGGCTCGAGCGACGGCTCCCCCACCCCGGCGCCGGTGTGCTGCTCTGACCGCGTTCCCGTGAGATCCGGGCGCCGCGCCGGGCCGCGCCCTGCCCTCCGGTACCGCCGCGGCCCCGGCACGCCCTCTGTCCGGCGTTTTTCGGCCACAGCCGAAAGTCGTTGCGGGGGTTGACGGCCCCGAAGTACGTTCTTCCCCGGAACCAGCGCAGGACCAGCGCAAACCCGGCGTACGCCGGAACCGGACGAGGGGAGTCCGGAGCGCGGGTCCAGCGGTGTCCTCGGCCGGCGCGGGAGCGGCGCCGCCGAGGGCCCCGCGGACCGGTGGCCCTCGGCCGCCGGCGAACCTCCCCCCGCAGATTCGTTCCGGATCGGCCCCCGGGTGGCCGTCCGGACGGGCCCGTCGACGGTGCGGCCGACGGGCGATGGTCACCCGGAACTGGATGGGGGCGTTCCGGCACCGTGGGGGGTGCCGGAGCGCTCTTTCCCTGTCGGCCCGATCAGCCCTGCCGGGCTTGTCGGCCCTGTCGGCCCGTGGCGGGGCGGGACGGGGCCGGCCCTCAGACCCGCTCGATGATGGTGACGTTGGCCTGTCCGCCGCCCTCGCACATCGTCTGGAGCCCGTACCGGCCGCCGCTGCGGTGCAGCTCGTGGACCAGCTTGGTCATCAGGATGGCGCCGGTGGCGCCCAGGGGGTGGCCCAGCGCGATCGCGCCGCCGTTGGGGTTGGTCGCGGCGGGATCCGCGCCCAGTTCTTCGATCCAGGCGAGCGGGACCGGCGCGAACGCCTCGTTGATCTCGGTGACGTCGATGTCGCCGATGCCGAGCCCGGCCTTCTTCAGCGCCAGGCGGGTCGCCGGGATGGGCGCGGTGAGCATGTAGACGGGGTCGTCGCCCACGAGGGACAGCTGGACGATGCGGGCCAGCGGGGTCAGCCCGTGCTCGCGGACCGCGCGCTCGGAGGCGATGAGGACCGCTCCGGCGCCGATGGAGATCTGGCTCGCCACCGCGGCGGTGAGCGCCCAGCCCTCGCGCAGGGGCGCCAGCCCGGCCATCTTCTCGAGCGTGGTGTCGGCGCGCACGCCCTCGTCCCGGGAGACCCCCGCGATCGGGGCGATCTCCTTGTCGAAGTACCCGGCGTCGCGTGCGGCGGCGGCCCGCTGGTGGCTGGTGAGGGCGTAGTGCTCCAGGTCCTCGCGGCTGTAGCCCCACTTCTCGGCCATGAGCTGGGCGCCGCGGAACTGGGAGATCTCCTGGGTCCCGTAGCGCTCCGTCCAGCCGTCGCCGAACAGCGCGAGCCCGTTGTCGATGGCGAACTGGGCATTGGCGCCCATCGGGACCATGCCCATGTTCTCCACGCCGGAGGCCAGGACGAGGTCCTGGGTGCCGGACATGACGCCCTGCGCGGCGAAGTGCACGGCCTGCTGGGAGGAGCCGCACTGGCGGTCGATGGTGACGCCGGGGGTGGTCTCGGGCAGCCCGGCCGACAGCCACGCGGTGCGCGCGAGGTCGAGGGCCTGCGGGCCGACCTGGCTCACGCAGCCCATGATGACGTCCTCGACGGCGGCGGGGTCCACCCCCGTCCGTTCGACGACCTCCTTCATGACGTGGGCGCCGAGGTCCGCGGGGTGCACGGCGGCCAGCGCGCCCTTCCTGGTTCCGACCGGGGTGCGTACCGCACCGACGATGAATGCCTCAGCCACGGTGTCCTCCAGGGGCCGGGAACGAACGAACTTGTGAACCGAACGATATTCGGTTCTGGTCGGGAGGCAAGACAGCGGGCTGCTTTTCGGCGACAATCGGGCCCATGTTCCTGGAGAAGGTCGGCAAGCGCTACGACCGGCACGGCCCGTGGATCATCAGCGATGTCACCCTCGCGGTCCCCGAGGCCGCCGTCGTCCGGATCGAGGGGACCAACGGCCGCGGGAAATCGACGCTGCTGAAGGTGCTCGCCGGGATCAGCCGGCCCACCGCGGGCCGGGTCACCGGCCGCCCGCCCACCGCCTACGTGCCCGAGCGGTTCCCGCCCGACCTGCCGTTCCACACGGTCGGCTACCTGCACCGAGTCGGCCGGATCCACGGGCTGACGCGCAGGGAGTCCGCTCGCCGCTCCGCCCTGTGGATCGACCGCCTCGGGCTGTCGGGGCACGCCCGCGTGCCGCTGAAGCGGCTGTCCAAGGGCACTTCGCAGAAGGTGGCCGTGGCCCAGGCGCTCATGGCGGAGCCGGGGCTACTCGTCCTGGACGAGGCGTGGACCGGCTTGGACCAGGCGGCCCGGGGGAGCCTGGACGACGCCGTGCTGGAGCTGGCCCGCAGCGGGGGCCGGGTGGTCTTCGTGGACCACGACCCGGCGCGGCTGGCCGGCCGGGTGACGGCGGTCCACCGGATCGTCGACGGGAGCCTGGCGCCGGCGGAACCCCCGGCCGCGGAGGACCCCGGGCCGCGCGTGCACATCGAGGTCGACACGCCCCACGGGGCGGCGCTGCCGTCCGGCCTGCCCGGTGCGCCCTCGGCTGAGCCCGTCGCCCCGGGCCGGACGCGCCTCACCGTCGCCGAGCGCCACTCCGACGCCCTCCTGCGCCATCTGCTCGGCCTGCGGCATCCGCCCGTGCACATCCGCTCCCTGAACGAAGGGGACCGGCCCGCATGACCACACCCGCGGCCCACCACCCCCGGGCCGCCGCCCTCCCGCGCCACCACCTCGACCCACGGCACCCGCCGGTGCACACCCGCTCCGCGAACGAAGGGGACCGGCCCGCATGACCACACCCGCGGCCCACCACCCCCGGGCCGCCGCCCTCCCGCGCCACCACCTCGACCCACGGCACCCGCCAGTACACACCCGCCCCATGAACACCCACGACCTCAGGGACCCCCGATGACCGCGCTCGTCGCCTACCGCCTGGGGCTGCTGTTCCGCTCGGCACGCTGGCTGCCGCCGTTCCTGCTGTGGGCGGCGATCGTGGCGATCGGCAGTGTCCCGGGACAGCCGCTCGCCGAGGTGATCGCCTACAACTGCATGGCGCTGGTGCCCTCCTGCGCCTGGATCGCCCGCGTCCTGCTGCTCGCCGAGCCCGATGCGGCCCGGGCGATCCTGGTCGCCGCGCGCGGACCGGTCCGGGTCCACCTGGGGGCGCTGGTCGCGGCCGTGGCCGTCGGAGCTGGGCTGGCGCTCCTGGGCATCGGCTCGGCCGCGGTCACCATCCGCTTCGCCGACCCGTCGCTGGCATCGGCCGCGGAGTGGACCGGGCTGCTGGCTGCGGGCGCGGTCACCGGCCTGGTGTGCGTCCTGGTGGGCGTGGCCATCGGCGCCGCCTGCACCACCCCGCTGGAGGGCCGCCCCGGCGTCGCGATCCCGGCGACCGGCATCGTCGCCGTCATCGCGCTGGTGGCCTCCGGCTCGCCGGCGCAGGCGGCGGTGACCGGCGTCGCGGAGGCGCCGAGCCCCGAGGCGAGCGGCGCCGTGCTCACCGCCCTGGCCGCCGCGGTCGTCCTCGCCTCGGCCACGGCGGCCGCGACCGCGTGGTGGACCCGCTCCCGCGCCTGACCTGCCCAAACCCCCGCTCCCGCCCCGCCTCCGCTGACCGGTTCGGGCCATCGATGATTGCGGATCGTGACGGGGGAATGACCATGATCACGACAGCAGCATCCCCTCTTGAGAAGGAGGTCAGCGACGTGGGGCGACACGGCGACCAGGACAAGGGCGAAGACCAGGGTGCCGGGACACCGGCGGAATGGGACGGCCAGTCCGGCGCCGACCACGGGGGCGGCGGTGAGAAGGTCGGCAGGGACGACGGCAAGTGACCTCACCTGAAGAGCGCTCGGCCACGCTCGCGCGGCGGCTGCGCAAGCGGGGCATCCTCACCGGCGCCTGGGAACAGGCGTTCGCGGGGGTGCCCCGCCACGCCTTCCTCCCCGATGAGATCTGGGCCCCGGAGGCGGGCGCCCCCGGGCGGATGGTGCCCGTCGGCCGTGACGACCCGTACTGGATGGACAGCGCCTACGACGACGTCGCCGTGGCCACCCAGGTCGACGACGGCCGCCCTTCGGGCCGGCACGGCCGCGGCCGGACGGTGACCAGCTCGGTGAGCCAGCCGTCGCTGGTCATGGCGATGCTCAACGCAGCGGACCTCGCCGACGGCGCCCGCGTGCTGGAGATCGGGACGGGATCGGGGTACAACGCGGCGCTGCTGTCGGCGCGGCTGGGCTCGCACAATGTCACCTCGGTCGAGATCGATCCCCAGGTGGCCGGGCATGCCCGCGCGCGCCTGCTCGCCGCCGGGTGGGCCCCCCGCGTGGTGACGGGCGACGGCGCCCGCGGCGTCCCGGCGAACGCGCCCTACGACCGGGTCCTGGCGACGGTCGCGGCGAACACGATCCCCTACGCCTGGGTGGAGCAGACCGTTCCGGGCGGGCTGGTGGTGACGCCGTGGGGCACCCCGTATTCGAGCGCGGGCCTGCTGCGGCTGTCCGTGGGCGACGACGGCACCGCCGCGGGACAGGTGTCGGGCCGCGCGGGGTTCATGCTGCTGCGCTGCCAGCGCGCCCCGCTGGGCGGGTGGCGCCGCTACGTGGACACCTCCGCCTCCGCCGAGACCGAGGACTCCACCACCACGGTGGATCTGGGGGACCTGGTCGGCCTCGACGGCAACGCACGCTACGCGATCGGCATCCTGGTCCCCGAGCTGTACCAGGTGGAACAGCACGCCGACGACGGATCGGGCGAGTACACCCTCTGGCTCTTCGACGCCAACGGCTCCTGGGCCGCCGCCGACCACACCCCCGGCGCCAGGTCCTTCCGGGTCTCCCAGCACGGCCCCCGCGCCCTGTGGACCGAGGTGGAGGAGGCCTACCGATGGTGGACCACGGCAGGCCGCCCCGGCCGCGACCGCTTCGGCCTCACGGTCACCCCGGAGGGCCAGACCCCGTGGCTCGACACCCCGGCGACTCCGGTCACCCTCGACGGCTGACCGAAGCCCCGGAGCAGCGCACGACACGGCGGGTCCCGCCACGTGATCAACGAAGAATCGCCCCGCCGTCGGGACGTCATGGGAATCCGCCGACTTTCCGTACAGCTCGCCGTCCGATGAGGGGCTCTGCTGACGGGCTGGGCAGGATTCCCTCGGGCGGTCGTGAGGTCAGGGGTTCAAGCAGGCGGCGATGGCGGGTGGGGCCGGGGGTGGCGCAAACGGTCTAGGTGAGTGCTGGGCTGAGCTTCCGGCGGGCAGCGAGGGTCAGTGGTGGGGAAGGTCGGGCAGTCGTTGGGGCGGTGGCGGTGGGTTGCTCTTCAGACGGGCAGCGATGGCAGCGGGGACTTGGGCGAGGCGCGAATGCCTCGGGTGGTCGCAGGGTTGCGGTTCAGGCGGGCGGCGATGGCGGGTGGGGCCCGGGACGGCGGTGACGGTCCGGCTGGTGCGGTGGCTGGGGTTCGAGCAGGCGGCGACGGTGGGTGAGGGCCGGGTCGGGCGTGGATTCCTCGGGCGGTCAGGTTCAGACAGGCGGCGACGGCGGGTGAGGCCCGGGCGGGGCGCGGACGATCCGGGTGGGCCGGGGGCTGGGGTTACGGCGGGCAGCGACGGCGGTGAGGGTTGGGGTCGGGTGCAGATCCTCCGTCGTGCGGGGGTGAGGTTCAGGCCGGCAACGACGGCCGGTGGTGGGGGGAGGGGTTCGTGGTCGGGTGCCGGGTTTGCGGTGGTGGGGCCTGGTGCCGGGGTCCGGGGCTCGGGGGAGTCCTGCCTGTCCCGCGGGGCGCCGGGCTCTGGGCGGCCTCTCCCGCCCCCCGGAGCGCCCCGGATCTCTCCCATCGGGCGGCGGGTCCGTCGTCGTCCCGGTCCCGGTGCCCCCGACTTCCTATTTCCTACGGTGCCCGGGTCCCCCGGGATTCGGGGGCCTCCCGGGTCCCTCTGGCCTTTCGGGTCCTGCGGGTTCTCGGGGGGTTCGGGCCCCTCGGGGGTTCCTCCCTCTTCCCCCGGCCTCCCCGGTCCCTTCCCGGTCCTCTTCCCCCGGTCCCCCCTTCCCGGCTGGCGGTGGTCATGGGCCGGGGTAGGGGTCGCGGGTGGTGGTGTGGGTGCGGTTGTGGGGGGTGCGCCAGA
>NZ_JBHSBH010000019.1:3807-13406 GCF_042650565.1 Nocardiopsis sediminis | reverse complement strand
TGCCCCCGCAGCGCCCCCGCACCACGACCCGACACCACCCACGGCACCACCGCGGACGATCCCCCGCCGAACGGCACCACCACAGGCTCCGCCGGCGCATCCTCGTCCACAGGAGACACCGCGGCCGGCGCCTCCTCCACGATCACGTGCGCATTCGTCCCGCTCACCCCGAACGACGACACACCCGCACGGCGGCGGCCGTCCTTGACCCACGGGCGCTCTTCGCCGAGCAGCCGCATGTCGCCGCGCGACCAGTCCACGTGGGCGGTCGGCTCTTCGACGTGCAGGGTGCGGGGCAGCACGCCGTGCCGCAGCGCCTGCACCATCTTGATCACGCCCGCCACGCCCGCCGCCGCCTGCGTGTGCCCGATGTTGGACTTGAGCGACCCCAGCCACAGCGGGGCGTCCTCGTCCCGGCCGCGCCCGTAGGTCGCCAGCAGCGCCTGCGCCTCGATCGGGTCGCCCAGCCGGGTGCCGGTGCCGTGGGCCTCGACCGCGTCGACTTCGCGCGGCTCCAGGCCCGCGTTCGCCAGGGCCTGGCGGATCACCCGCTCCTGCGAGGGCCCGTTGGGCGCCGTGAGCCCGCTGCTGGCGCCGTCCTGGTTGACCGCGCTGCCGCGGATCACCCCGAGGACCCGGTGCCCGTTCGCCCGGGCGTCGGACAGCCGCTCCAGCAGCAGCATCCCCACACCTTCGGAGAAGCCGGTGCCGTCCGCGTCGGCGCTGAACGCCTTGCACCGGCCGTCGGCCGCGATGACCCGCTGCCGGCTGAACGCGGTGTAGGTGCCCGGGGCCGACATCACGGTCACCCCGCCCGCCAGCACGAGCGGGCTCTCCCCGGTCCGCAGCGACTGGCAGGCGAGGTGGATGGCCACCAGCGACGCCGAGCAGGCGGTGTCGACGCTCATGGTCGGCCCCTGGAGGCCGAAGGTGTAGGCCACCCGGCCCGAGACGACGCTCGGCGCCGCGCCGGTCACCAGGTAGCCCTCGATGTCGGCCGGCGCTTGGTGCAGCCGCGGCCCGTAGTCCTGGGGCTCGGCGCCGATGAAGGTGCCGGTCTGGCTCCCGTGCAGCGAGTGCGGGTCGATGCCGGCGTGCTCGATCGCCTCCCAGGCCGTCTCCAGGACCAGGCGCTGCTGCGGGTCCATGGCGACGGCCTCACGCGGGCTGATCCCGAAGAACGCCGGGTCGAACTCGCCCGCGTCGTGCAGGAAGTGCCCGACCCGCGCGTAGCTGGTGTTCCCGGCGTCGGGGTCGTCGTCGAAGAGCCGGTCCAGGTCCCATCCGCGGTCGATGGGGAACCCGGTGACCGTCTCGCGGCCGTCCCGGATCAGCTCCCACAGCTCCTCCGGTGTGGACACGTCCCCGGGGTAGCGGCAGGCCATCCCCACGATCGCGATGGGTTCGTCGGAGTGCACAACGGCGGTGACGCCGCCCGCGTCCTGTTCGCCCAGCCCGAGCACGCCGAGCAGGTGGTCGGCCAGCGCCGCGGGGGTGGGGTGGTCGAAGGCGATGGTGATCGGCAGCTCCGTGCCGAGCTCGGCGGCCAGTCTGTCGCGCAGCTCGACCGCCGCGAGGGAGTCCAGGCCCATGTCCTTGAACCCCTGGTCGGCGGAGACCTCCTCCAGCATGCCGGGCAGGACGGCGCTCATGACGTCGAGCGTCGTGGCGCCCACCAGTTCGACGGTGGCCTTCCGGCGGTCCGCGACGGACGGGGAGTCCGCGAGCCGGAGTGTGAACGCCGAGACCCGCCCGACCCCCGAGGGGGAGCCGCTGGACTCGACGCCGCTGTTTTCGGACTGGCTCATGTTGGTGGCCCTCCATGCGAACCGGGGTTGCCCGTCCGTGGTGCGCGGCCGGGGCAGCCGACGAGGGGAGACAGGAGCGGCCCACCGGCGGTCACGGGGGACCCGGCGGGCCGGTGGGGCTACTCGTAGGTGCGGGTGAAGAGGATCCGGGAGGCGGAGACGACCTCGTCGCCGCGCGTGATGACCTCGGTGGGGGCGGGGCGCCCCAGGAACATGAGGAGGCTGGCCGTCATGCCGTAGGCCCCGGCGTTGGGGATGGTCACGACGTCCCCGGGCCGGAGCGGGGGGACGGGCACGTTGCGGCCGAGGAGGTCGCCGGGTGTGCACAGGGGGCCGACGAGGTTGGCGGGCCGCGTGTCCGCGGCCACGGCCGGGACCCCGGTGTCGAGCCCGACCGAGACGGGCAGCAGCCGGCCGAGCCCCGACATGCCCCCCAGAGTGTTGATCCCGGCGTCGAGCACGGCGAACGTGCTGCCGCGGCTCTCCTTGACGTTGGTGACCGTGCACACGAGCCGGCCGCAGTCGCCGGTGAGGTAGCGCCCGGATTCGCAGGCGACCCGGGGGGACCCCTGCCGCCAGTCCGGGAAGTGCGCGTCGAGGGTGTCCTCCAGCGCCGCCCGCAGCCCGCTGTAGACGGGGCGCTTCCCCGGCTTGAGGTAGGGGGAGGCGAACCCCCCGCCGATGTCCAGCAGCGCCGGGTCCAGCCCGGTCGTGTCGCGCACCTCGGCGGCCGCTGCGATGGTGTGCCGGAACTCGGTGATCAGGGATTCCTCGTCCTTGGCGTTGCTCAGCGAGAACAGGTGCATGCCCGACAGGCGGGTGCCCGGCACCGACCGGAGATCGGGCATGAGCCCGGGCAGCGTCTCGCTGTCGAACCCGAACTGGGAGGGGGCCCCGGTCATGCGGATGCTGGTGGCCGCCCCCGCTCCCGCGGCGTTGACGCGCAGCAGGCAGTCGGCGGTGGTCCCGCGCTCGGCCGCCGCGTTCCCGACGCGGCGCAGGTCGCCGGGGGATTCCACCGAGAAGGAGCGGACACCGGCGTCGAGGGCGGCCCCCACCTCGCCGGCGGTCTTGCCCGGGCCGGTGTAGAGGATCTCGGCCGGGTCGAAGCCGGCGGACAGGGCCGCGGCGAGCTCGCCGGTCGAGCTGATCTCGGCCCTGCACACCGGGGCGCCGCTCGTCCGCAGCGCCCGCGCGATCTCCGGGTGCGGGTTGGCCTTGAACGAGAAGTAGACGACCGTGCCCTCGGGCAGCGCCCCCGTGAGGTCGCCGAGCGCGGCGGCCGCGCGCTCCAGGTCGTAGACGTACAGGGGCGATCCGTAGCGTTCGACGAGTTCCTCGTCGCTCTTCGCGGACACCGCTTCGGCCGTCACGACGCGCCTCCTTCGAGCATCTGGGCGAGCGGGCCGCGCGCGTTCTTGCCGTTGCGGGTCAGCGGCATCCGCTCCACTGTCTTGCAGATCCCGGGGACCTTCGCCGGTTCCAGGCGCCGGGCCATCTCCCGGAGGACCTCTTGGGGGCTGCGCTCGGACTCGACGAAGAGGGCCAGGTCGTGCCCGGGGCCCGGGGGGACCACCGCGGCGGCCCGCACGCCGGGGATGTCCAGCGCCGCGGCCTCGATCTCGACGGTGCTCATCCGGGTGCCCTTGCGTTTGAACATGTCGTCGCGCCGGCCCTCGAAGTACAGGTAGCCGTCGTCGTCGAGGGACCCGTAGTCGCCGGTGCGCATCCACACTTCCCCGGTGGACGCGTTGCGGCGGTAGACCCGCTCGGTCTGCTCGGGTGCGCGCCAGTACCCGGCCATCACGTTGCGGCCGACCACGGCGATCTCCCCGCTCTTGTGCGGCGGGAGGGGGACCCCCTCGTCGTCGAGGATGAGCACCCGGGTCCCGGGCAACGGCCTGCCGACCGAGTCGGGGTGGGCGAACTCCTCGTCGGGCGGCATGATCGTGACGCGCTTGCACTCGGTGATGCCGTACATCCGCACCACCCGGGCGTTGGGGAAGGCGCCGCGCAGTTCGTCGATCGAGGAGGCCGAGAGCGCCGCACCGGTGTTGGTGATCATGCGCACGCTCGCGGTGGCGTCCGGGCTGCGCCGAGCGAGCGTCGTCAGCATCGTCCCCAGAGAGGGGACCACCGGGACGACGGTCACGTTCTGCTCGCGCATGCGCCGCATCAGCAGCAGATCGCTCTCCATGCCGCTGAGGATGATCTCCGCGTGGCCCAGACCCGCCAGGAGGACCTGGTAGAGGCCGTAGTCGAAGGCGAGCGGGAGCCGGCACAGCACGACGTCGTCGGAACTGTAGCCCAGGACCTCGTTGATGGCCGACGCGGCGAAGACCACCGACGCGTGCGGGCACATCACGCCCTTCGGGGCGGCCGTGCTGCCGGAGGTGTAGATCATGATGGCGAGGTCGGCCGGGGTCACCTCGGGGGGCCCTGCGGTGTCGCCGAGGAAGAACTCCACGGCCTCCCACAGCTTGTCCAGCGCGTGGGTGGGGACGCGGGCCTCGGCGGCCGCCGCCTGGAGCCCCTCGCTCTCGCCGATGGCCAGGGAGGGCCGGCAGTCCGCGATGATCGATCGGAGCTGGAACTCCTTGAGCCCGGGGTCCAGCGGGACGAGGACGGCCCCGACGCGCGAAGCGCCGTAGAGAACGGGGACGATCTCGCGCCGGCTCGACGCCAGGACGAGGATGCGGTCGCCGCGTCCGACGTTCATCTCCGACAGCCAGCGGGCGAAGGCGTGGCTCAGCGCGGCGACCCGGGCGTAGTCCCACGGCCCGTGGGGGTCGCGCACCGCGGTGGCCCCCGGGGCCGCCGCCGCGGCCCCGTCCAGGATCTCGTGGATGAGACCCGATCGGGCCGCCCGGTTATCGCCGGTCGAATTGGACAATATGACTCCCTTGATCCGAGCGGGTGCGTTCGCCGCCTTGTTGACACGCGAATAGCGGAATGCGGAGACCGAATCCGCGAAAACGCTAACCATCGCCGCCGCGCCAGACACCCCCTAAGATCCCCCTAGCGCTCTCCTTGACCTGGAACCCGGCAAGGGGTACCGCCAACCGCCTATCCGCGGGCGCCGATGCGTTCCAATGCGTGCTTTCGGAGTTGGGTCCGGTCGATCTTCCGGTTGTAATTCAAGGGGAACTCCTCCAGGTGCACGTAGTGCCGCGGGACGAGCCCGGCGGGAAGGGTCCGGGTGAGCCGGGAGGCGAGTTCGGCCGGGCGCTGGAATGCGCCCGTATAGAAAACGACGAGCTGGAGGCCGCCGTCGTTCTCGGCGGCGACGGTGGCGGCGTCGGTGATGCCGGGGAGGGTCCGCAGCGCGTGGTCGACCTCGGTGAGCTCGACGCGCCACCCCTGCACCTGGACCTGGGAGTCGGCGCGGCCCAGGTAGACGAGTTCGCCGTTGGGCGCCCGGCGGACGCGGTCGCCGGTGTTGTACCAGGTGCGGCCGGCCCGGGGGACGAAGCGGCCGCGCTCGTCGCGCGGGTCGAGGTAGCCCGGTGTGGCCTGGGGGCCGCTGATCCACAGCTCGCCCTCCTCGGGGACGGGCTCGCCGTCGGCGCCGATGAGCAGGTGGTCGTGGCCGTCGTTGACCCTGCCGATCGGCGCCAGCCCGTTGACGCACATGCCGGGCGAGGCCGCGGGGTCCCACCGGTGGGCGGCGATGGTGATGGTCAGCTCCGTGGGCCCGTACAGGTTCTCCAGGGTCGAGGCGGGTGCCGCGCCGAGCCAGTCGGTGGCGTCGGCCTCCTTCAGGGCCTCGCCGGCGAAGAGGCTCCAGCGCAGGCCGGGGATCGCCGAGGGGGTGAGCCGGCCGGTGCGGCGGACGAGCTGGATGGCGTTGGGCGTGGAGAACCACACCGTGATGCCCTGCTCGGCGATGAACCCCGGGATGTCCCGGTAGACGGTGACGGGGACGCTGACGGCGGTGGCCCCGGCTCCCCAGGCGCAGAAGAGGTCGAACATCGCGCAGTCGAAGGTGAGGTCGAACGTCTGGGAGAAGACGTCCGTGGGGGAGAAGTCGAACCGCGCGTCGAGGTAGCGGAAGTAGTGGCGGGTGTTGGCGTGGGTGATGGGCACGCCCTTGGGGCGGCCGGTGGAGCCCGAGGTGAACAGCACGTAGGCGGTGTCGGACGGGGCGACGGGCACCGGGGCGGCCAGGGCCGTGGCGTCGTCGATCCCGTCGGCGGCGGGGTCGAGGATCCGCAGCCGCGCCCCGCCGGCGGCCAGCTCGTCGGCGACCGGGCGCCCGTGCGCGTCGGCGATGACGGCGTCGACCCCGGCGGCCTCGACCATGCGGCGGGTGCGCTCGGCGGGGAAGTCGGGGCTCAGCGGGACGACCGGGATCCCCGTGTACAGGCCGGCGAGGATGCCGACGTAGGCCGTGGTCCCCTTGGCCGCGAGCACGCCGATCGCGGTGGGCGGCCGGGGCCCGCCGTGGAGCAGGGCCCCCGCCCAGCGCCGGGCCAGCAGGTCGGCCTGCGCGTAGGTGGCGGTGTCGGCCCCGGCCCGGAAGCAGGCCCGGTCGGGGCTGACCGACAGCCCGCGCTGAAAGCGCGAATAAAGGGCATGCGGAATTTCCATTGTCATTCTCGATCACCGGTCCACGTGGTTCGGATCCGTTGCCCACCGGAATTCGGTGGTGATTTCCCTGGCGAGTGTCCCCGTTTGTTATTTCGGTGTCCTGGGGCATTGCCGTCGGTCGCCGATGGCGATTACCATGTCCAGGGAATGGGGTGGATGAATCGAATCAGGTATCCACGTCCGATCCATCCGCGGGCGGCCGGTGTTTCCGCCGCGCGCGATCGTTCGCTCGTTCATTCGATCGAGAGTGTGAGGCCGTCACCATGTGGGATGAGCAGTTCGAATCCATCCTCCGGGAGCACCTTCCTTTTCTTCCGGCCGACGAGGAGATCCGCAAGGACCTGAGCCTGATGGAGGCGGGGCTGGACTCGATGGGGATCGTCGAGCTCCTGTCGAAGCTCGAAGCCGCCTACGAGGTGCGTTTCCAGGACGAGGCGCTCGCCTTGGAGACGTTCGAGAGCGCCGGGACCCTGTGGAGCACCCTGGCCGCGCTGGCGTGACCGGGTGCCGGGGGCGGGCGGTCACCGCCCGCCCCCGGCACCACCGGGTCAGGTCGCCGTCGCCGGCTTCGCGCGCATCGCGACCAGCTTGGGGGTGACCGGGGCGACCCGGAAGGTGTTCCGGGTGATCGCGACCCGGCCGAACAGCGCGTCCTGCCCGCACACGCAGACGCTGCGCACGCCCAGGCCCTTCAGCGACGCCACCGCATCGGGCCAGTGCAGCGCCCGGGTGAAGGTGTCGAGCAGCAGGGTGCGCACTTCTTCGCCCGTGGTCAGCACCGTCCCGTCGTGGTCGTCGACCACGGGCAGGCGCGGGTCGGCGAACGTCAGCCCCGCCATCGCCTCCTCCGCGCTCGCGCGCAGGCCGCCGAACGCCGCCGAGTGCATCGGCGGGCGCATCGTGTACAGCGGGAGCCCGCCGATCGCGCGGACGCGCTGCTTCAACCAGTCGGCCCGCGACTCCCGCAGCGACAGCATGGTGAAGTCGGAATCGATGACGCAGGCAACATCGTGCCACTCGGACCGCTCGTCCAGCTCAGCCAGCAGCCCCTTCAGAGCCTCCGGCGGGACCCGGACGAAGGAGAGGGTCACGATGTCGCCGTGCTCGGTGGCGAAGTACTCCTCGGTGCGCCGCGCAAGCTCGGCGGCGAGCCCGATGCCCTCCTCGGCCGTCAGCGCCCCCGAGAACACGGCGGCGGCCCGGCCCCCGAAGCTCGGGCCCACGCAGACCGCCGGCTCGATGCCGTAGGAGTCGAGGGCCCACTCGGCGAGGGCGAGGGAGTTCACGACGAACGCGACCTGCGCCGCCTCGGAGTAGTCGTCGTCAGAGGACAGGAGCCGGTCGGCCAGCGAATAGCCGAGGACGTCGTCGGCGACGGCCGTGAGGCGGCGCGCCTCCGGCGTGTTCTTCATGAACTCGACGGCATCGGCGGCCTGAGTGGGCCCCATACCGGGAAAGACGACGGCGGTCTCGGGTTCCAGGGTGAATTCCATGCAGGCTATTCCAAACTCGTGAGGAATTCGATCATGACCTCTGCGAAGCGCTCCGGCTCCTCCAGGTGCGGGGAATGGCTGGACTCCTCGAACGTGTGCGCACGGGCCCCCGGGATGAGGTCGTGGAAGGGGCGCCAGGAATTCGGTGTCACCTCATCGTGGCGGCCCGATATCACGAGGGTGGGGGTGGAGATCCGGGGCAGGACGTCGACGACGCCCCAGTCCTTCAGCGTGCCGATCACGTGGAATTCGCACGGGCCGTTCATCGTCTGATAGACGGTCGGGTTGCTGAAGGTGTCCATGAACGTCGCCATGAACTCCCGGGGCCACGGGTCCATGCGCAGTACGTGCCGGTTGTAGAAGACCATCATCGCGTTGAAGTACTCGCGGGTGTCCGTTGTGCCGGCGGCCTCGTGCGCGAGCAGCGTCTCGTTGATCCCCGCAGGCAGCAGGTCGCGCAGGACCTTCAGCTCCTTCAGCCACTCCGGGTAGGACGCGGGGGAGTTCGCGACGACCAGCCCGCGCAGCCCGGGCGGGCGGTGGGACGCGTGCACGACGGCCAGCAGGCCGCCCCACGAGTGCCCGAAGAGGACGTAGTCGCCGGCGATGCCCAGGCGGCTCAGCAGGTTGCCCAGTTCGTCGTTGAACATCTGCGGGGTCCAGAACCCGGGGTCCGCGTCGGGGAGGGACGTGGAGCCGCCGTTGCCCAGCTGGTCGTAGTGGACCACCGGCCACCCCGCCTCGGCGAGGTCGGCCAGGCCGAGCAGGTAGTCGTGTGTGCCGCCGGGCCCTCCGTGCAGGACCACGACCGCGGGCCGGTCGCCGCCCGGTGTGCCGGTCACCCGGTACCAGGTCGCGTAGTCACCGAACGGCACGGTTCCCCGGGCGGTGGGGGTTCGGGGCACGTCGACCACCTCATCCGGTCGGCGCGGGAACGGCCCCGCGCCATAGGCCATTCATCTCGTCCGCCGCCCGCGTATTCGCACGCGAACGGCCATCATGACGGTAGGCGCCGGGCGATGCGGGGGTGGACCCCTAACCGGCCCGTGTCGCTCCCCTAAAACGGGCGGAATGCTCCCCCTGAGTTTCGTCCGCGCCGCGATCGGACGGTTCCGGAAATTGCGCTCCGCGCGGCCATGACGTCGGCATTCACCCTATACCGGGGGGCGATCCCGGGGAGGGGTGCGGCTTCTCCGCCACTGGAGGAAATCCGAATTCGGTTGCTACCGTCGCCATATGAAGAATTTGCTGATGCGCCTCTCCGAACTCGATACCCAGGCGGGTGACGAACTCCGGGTGATCGGATTCTTCGATGCGCTTCTGCAAAACGGCGCCCGGCTCGACCGGATACTCCTGGAGACCGCCCGGCTGGCGGAGTGCCCCGTCGGGGTGAGCGTCCCCGCCCTCGGCGTGAACCGGCGCGCCGGCCACCGCGGCGCCCTGCTGCCCGCCGTCGAGGCCGCGCCCGGCGCGCTCACGCACAGGCTCGCCGACGGCGGCCGGGTCTGGATCGAGCGCCAGGGGCCCGCACTCGCCCTCGACACCATGCTGGCGGAGCGGCTGGGCCTCGCCTGCACCATCGCCCTGGGCGGCGGCACCGACCACCCCGACCCCGCGCTCGTCGAACTCGTCCTGAACGCGTCGACCGGCGAACCCGAACGCTCGCGGGCGCTGCACCGGCTCGGCATCGCCCCCGACCGGCCCGTGC
>NZ_JBHSBH010000019.1:0-3731 GCF_042650565.1 Nocardiopsis sediminis | reverse complement strand
GCGAGAGCCAGCGGCTCCACTCGACGGACACGTGCTCGGTCATCGGCCCCGACGCCGAGACGGTCCGCCCGCCGGGCGGCAGACGCGCCCGCATCGGCGACGCGTGGGCGATCCTCGTTCCCGGGCCGCCCTGGCCCGGCGACGACGCCCTCGCCGGCACCGGCGCGCTCGCCGGGGTGAGCCCCCGGGTCCCCGCGGCTCAGGCCCCGCGGGCCTGGCGCATGGCCCGCACCGCCGCCCGCTTCGCCGGCCCCGGGCTGATGTGGGGCAGGGTCGTGCACTGGGACCGGCTGGGCTCCTTCACGCTCGTCGCCGAGCACGTCCCGCAGGCCGCCATCGGCTCCTCCGCCGACGTGGCCGCGCTCGACCGGATCGCCGCCGGCGCCAGCGGGGGCCCGCTCCTGGCGACCCTCGACGCCTTCGCCGCCAGCGACTCCCTGCGCCGCACGGCGACCCGCCTCTACCTGCACCGCAGCTCCGTCAGCGCCCGGCTGGCCAGAGCCGAGAAGGAGCTGGGCTTCGCCCTGCACACCCCCGAGGGCCGGTCCCGCCTCGCCCTCGCGCTGACGCTGAGACGGCTCCGCGGACCCGCTGCTGAAACCGCCCCTACCCCGCCCCCGCGCACCCCCCGCGACCGGCGGTTCCCAAGGGGGACCTGAGGGGGGAGCTAGGGGTCGGTGCCGCCTGGGCGGATGCATAGCGTCTCTTCAGTGTCGATGGGATCCGGTGGATCTACTTCCCGACATCAGGGACACCACGCTGGGGCGGGTGCAGCACGTCGATGGGTCGGTGGAGGCGACGGCTTCGGCCGCCCGGTCGGCACCGGCTCGGTTCACCGTGATCTCTCTGGAAGGACAGCAGGATGCGCGTCGTTATCACCCAGCTCGCAGCCACCGCCCACCTCAACCTCATGGTGCCGATCGGGTGGGCCCTCAGGGCCGCGGGCCACGAGGTCGTGGTCGCCGCCCAGCCCGACATCATGCCGGCGGTCCGCCAGACCGGCCTCGTCGGTGTGCCCGTCGGCGAGGAGGCGCGCTACGCGGAGAAGCTCGCGGAGCTGGCGCCCGAAGAGACGATCTACGGCTCCGGCTACGACATCGCCGAACTGCGTCCGGAGGTCCTGACCTACGAGTACGTGCGCGACTGCCTCGCGGCCTTCGCCTCACCTCTGGCACTGGACGTCAACACCGACGAGTCCGTCTACGACGGCCTCGTCTCCTACTGCCGGTGGTGGCGGCCCGATCTGGTCATCTGGGACAGCATGACGTTCACCGGCCCGGTCGCGGCGGCGGCCTGCGGCGCGGCGCACGTGCGCACCACCATCGGCCGCGACCACTGGGGCCGGATGCGCGAACTCTTCCTGAAGCTGCGCGCCGAGCGGCCCGATGCCGGGGACGAGGACCCCGTCCGCGACTGGCTCTCCCTGAAGCTGGCGAAGTACGGCGCCGCCTACAGCGAGGACCTGATCCTCGGGCAGACGACCATCGACTCGATGCCCGCGTTGCTGCGCCTGCCCTCCGGGCACGGCCACCTGTCCGTGCGCTACGTGGCCTACAACGGCCCGGGCACCGTACCGGACTGGCTGCTGGAGCCGGTTCCGGAGCTGCCGCGCGTGTGCATGACCCTGGGCAACTCCTTCCACGAGGTGCGGGACGGCCGCGCGGCGATCGGGTTCGCCGACCTGTTCGAAGCGGTCACCGACCTCGACATAGAACTCGTCATGCTGGTCGACCCCTCGGTGATCCCCGCGGGGACCGAGGTGCCGGACAACGTCCGGATCCCCGGATTCGTCCCCCTGGACCACCTGCTGAAGAGCTGTTCCGCGATCATCCACCACGGCGGTACCGGGACGACGGCGACCGCCGTGCTGAACGGGGTCCCGCAGCTCATCGTCCCGCACGCGCTGTTCGACGAACGCCCGTTGGCCGACGTGATCCAGGACAACGGCCTCGGCGTGCACCTGCCCCCCGAGCACCTGTCCGTGGAGTCCCTCCGCACCGAACTCCAGCGGATCCTGACCGACCCCGCATTCACCTGGCGCGCCGACGAGGCCCGCAAGGACGTCGAGAACTCCCCCAGCCCGCACGACCTGGTCAAGAGCCTCGAAGAACTGGTCCACCGGCACCGCGGCGCGGCGGCCCCGGTCCCGACCGCCTGACCCCGACCCCGTATCTCCTGCGCTCCTCCCCGCCCCCACTACTTGAAGGCTGGTTGAACCACATGGCCACTGATGACAAGTTCCGGGAGTACCTCAAGCGCGCCACCGCCGACCTCCAGCGGACCCGCCGGCGCCTGCGCGAGGTGGAGGCCAAGGAGCGCGAGCCGATCGCGATCGTGGCGATGGGCTGCCGCTACCCGGGCGGGGTGGAGTCACCGGAGGACCTGTGGGAGATGGTGGCCTCGGGCGCGTCGGGGATCTCCCCGTTCCCCGATGACCGCGGGTGGGACCTGGAGGCCCTCTACGACCCCGACCACGGCGCCAGCGGCACCACCTACGCGCGTGAGGGCGGGTTCCTGGAGGGCGCCGGGGACTTCGACCCGGCGTTCTTCGGGATCAGCCCGCGCGAGGCCATGGCGATGGACCCCCAGCAGCGGCTGCTGCTGGAGGTGGCGTGGGAGGTCGTGGAACGGGCCGGGATCGAGCCCGGGACGCTGCGGGGGACGGCGACCGGCGTCTTCGTCGGGGGCACCCAGACCGGCTACATCAGCGGGCTAGGACCCTTCCCGGACGGCCTCGAAGGCTACCTCCAGACCGGCAACACCAGCTCCGTCATCTCCGGCCGGGTGGCCTACACCCTGGGGCTGGAGGGCCCGGCGGTGACGGTCGACACCGCGTGCTCGTCGTCGCTGGTGGGGATCCACCTGGCAGTCGAGTCGCTGCGCCGCGGCGAGAGCACGCTCGCGCTGGCCGGCGGGGTGACGGTCATGCCCACCCCCGAGCTGCTGGTCGACTTCAGCCACCAGCAGGGCCTGGCGCGCGACGGCCGGTGCAAGGCGTTCTCCGACGACGCCGACGGAACGGTGTTCTCCGAAGGTGCGGGCATGCTGCTGCTGGAGCGGCTGTCCGACGCCCAGGCCAACGGGCACCAAGTGCTGGGCGTCATCCGCGGCAGCGCCACCAACCAGGACGGCGCCAGCAACGGGCTCACCGCCCCCAACGGCCCCTCCCAGGAGCGAGTCATCCGGCGCGCCCTCGCGGGCGCGGGCCTGGCGCCCGGCGACCTCGACGCGGTCGAGGCCCACGGGACCGGCACCGCCCTCGGCGACCCGATCGAGGCCCACGCCCTCCTGGAGGTCTTCGGGGACCGGCCCGAGGAGCGCCCCCTGTGGCTGGGATCGGTGAAGTCCAACATCGGGCACACGCAGCACGCCGCCGGGGTGGCGGGCGTGATCAAGATGGTCCTCGCGCTGCGCAAGGGCCGGCTGCCGAAGACGCTGCACGTCGGCGAGCCCTCCACGCACGTGGACTGGGAGCAGGGCCAGGTGCGGCTGCTCAGCGAGGAGCGCCCGTGGTCCGCCCTCCCCGGCACTCCGCGCCGTGCGGGTGTGTCGTCGTTCGGGGTGAGCGGGACGAATGCGCACGTGATCGTGGAGGAGGCGCCGGCCGTGGTGTCTCCTGTGGAGGGGGATGCGTCGGCGGAGCCTGTGGTGGTGCCGTTCGACGGCGGCTCGGCTTCTGCGGTGGTGCCGTGGGTGGTGTCGGGTCGTGGTGCGGGGGCGCTGCGGGGGCA
>NZ_JBHSBH010000018.1:10439-38635 GCF_042650565.1 Nocardiopsis sediminis | reverse complement strand
TTCGTGCCCTTCTTCTGGAGCTTGGCGCGCAGGGCGAGCTGCCGCCTGCGGTAGCGGTTCAGGCCGCGCCCGGCAGCACGGTAGCCGGTGGAGGCGGTGGCGATGTTGGCGATCCCCAGGTCCACCCCGATGAACGCGTCAGGCTCATACTGCTCCGCCTCGGGCACGTCGCAGGTCGCGGTCAGATAGAACGCGCCGTCGCACTCGATCAGGTCGGACTCGCCCTGGCGGTACTCCATGAGCATCTTCAGCGCACCGGCCGAGCAGGCGAAGCGAACGTTCTTGAGCCTCCCGGCGGTAGTCCAGATCGACACGGTCTGCGCGTCGTAGTGCCACGACAGATTCCGGTCGTCGTAGGGCTGGGCCGCGTCAGGGCGGAACGTGATCGGCTTTGTCTCAGCCTTGGAGCGACGCTGCGAGCCTGGCGGACCGAGGTTCCCGGCGTTGATGTTGGCTTTCAGGGTGGTGTAGGCGTCGCGGACCTTCTTGATCGTGTGCTGGGCGGACTGCGCGCCCAGCCCGCGCGACCTCAACTCCGCGTAGGTGTGCCTGCGCAGTTCGTACTCGCGCGGCACGCCGCGCTCGTAGGCCACCTGCGACACCCGGTTGGCCGCCGCGTTGAGGGCGCGCAGCGTCGCCCCCAAAGCCGACGCCTGTTCCGGCGTCGGCAGGAGTTTCACCCGCACGGCAAGCTTCACGGTCGAACACACTAACGAACGGCACCTCGGTGCGGGACCCGAATCCCACAACTCGTCGATCCGCACCGATCCGAGGACGGCCGGCGGGGCGATTCCTCCCGGGCGTGAACGCCCGGGGCCCTCGCCGGAAAATGCTGATAGAGTGGACTCCTGACCTGATCCGGCGCGTCATGCGCCGGGCACGTAAGCGGAGGTCGATCCTCCCACCTGCCGGGCTCCGACCCGTGCAGGTCCCGGTCGGCGGCGCATCGGCGTCGCCGTCGCCCTTTGCGGGCGGCGCAGGGCGTGGGCGAAGGGCGACCTTCGCCGCCTCGGCGTATTCCGGTGGATCACCCCGCTTGCACTCAGCTGGCGGGGTTTTTCGCGTTCGGGCCCACGGGACCGGGTGACCCCCCACGAACGGCAATTCCGACGAAGCTAGGGAGGGGTCCCATCAGCGCAGAGCCCCGCATCAATGACCGCATCAGGGTTTCCGAGGTCCGTCTCGTCGGACCCAACGGTGAGCAGGTCGGCATCGTGCCCGTGCAGGACGCACTGCGTCTCGCGCAGGAGTCCGACCTCGACCTCGTCGAGGTCGCACCGACCGCCCGTCCGCCGGTCGCCAAGCTGATGGACTACGGCAAGTACAAGTACGAGTCCGCGGTCAAGGCGCGCGAATCGCGCAAGAACCAGTCGAACACGATCATCAAGGAGATCAAGCTCCGCCCGAAGATCGACCCGCACGACTACGAGACCAAGAAGGGTCACGTCGTGCGGTTCCTCAAGGGCGGGGACAAGGTCAAGGTGACGATCATGTTCCGCGGCCGCGAGCAGTCCCGCCCCGAGCTGGGACGGCGCCTGCTGGCCCGGCTGGCCGAGGACGTCCAGGAGCTGGGTGCGGTGGAGTCCGCGCCAAAGCAGGACGGCCGCAACATGGTCATGGTGATCGGCCCGCACAAGCGCCGCTCCGAGCACAAGGCCGAGGCCCGCGCCGCCGCCGGGAACGTCAAGCCCCGCCGCGAGGCGCGCGAGCAGGAGCAGGCCGGCCAGGGGAGCTGACCCCCGGCCGGACGCCCTCGGGCAGGGTCCCACCCGGCGGTGCCGGGGATTCGTACCGCGCTGCCGCGGGTCCGCAAGCAGGCACCCGCGGCGGCGCGAACCGTGTGCCGCCCCTGTGCCGCAGCAGAGCAGATTGCACGCCGCCGATGCCCCGGCGGCGTGCCCGAGCGAGTAGGAGACGACGGCGACATGCCGAAGAACAAATCCCACAGTGGAGCCAGCAAGCGTTTCCGCGTGACCGGCTCCGGCAAGATCATGCGCCGCCGTGCCAACAAGAACCACCTGCTGGAGCACAAGCCGACCAAGCGGACCCGCCGCCTCACCGGTGACGTCGAGCTGGCCCCGGCCGACACCAAGAAGATCAAGAAGCTGCTCGGCTGACGCCGTTCCCCAGTCCACGTCCCACCGGTCCGCTTCGCGGTGCGCACCGCCCGCGATCGGCTCCACCCGGTCGGACGCCCACGTTCCGTACGGCCCGCCGGCCTCGCCGGTCCGGCCGACCGGTCGCGCGGTGATCGCGCACCGGCAACCCACAAGGGAGTTCCAGTGGCACGCGTGAAGCGGGCTCTCAACGCCAAGAAGAAGCGCCGGGTCGTCCTCGAACGGGCCAGCGGGTACCGCGGCCAGCGGTCGCGCCTGTACCGCAAGGCCAAGGAGCAGATGCTCCACTCGATGACCTACGCCTACCGGGACCGCAAGGACCGCAAGGGCCAGTTCCGCCGGCTGTGGATCCAGCGCATCAACGCCGGAGCCCGCGCCAACGGCCTGACCTACAACCGGTTCATGCAGGGCCTGAAGCTCTCCGGCATCGAGGTCGACCGCCGCATGCTCGCCGAGCTCGCGGTCAACGACGAGGCCGCGTTCGCCACGCTCGTGGAGACCGCGAAGCAGGCGCTGCCCGCGCCGTCGCAGGCCGCGGCCTAAGGCCGCGGACGAAGCGCCATGGCGAGCCACGAGTTCTCCAGTATCCGGTCGCCCCGAATCAAGGGGGCTCGTCGGCTCGCCAAACGCGCCTTCCGGCGCCGGGAGAAGCGATTCCTGGCCGAAGGACCGCAGGCCGTGCGCGAGGCGCTGGCCGCCCCGCGCCAGGGGGTGCACGAGCTCTACGCCACCTCCGAGGCGGTGCAGCGCCACGCCGACCTCATAGACGCCGCCTACGCGCGCGACATCCCGGTCAACCGGGTCAGCCTGGAGGTCATGGCGGAGCTGGCGCAGACCGTCACCCCTCAGGGGGTCCTCGCCGTCTGCGACTTCGTCGACGTCCCGCTCTCGGAGGTCGGGGAGGCCCGCCTGGCGGTCGTGCTCTCCCACGTCCGCGACCCCGGCAACGCGGGGACGGTGCTGCGCACCGCCGACGCCGCGGGCGCCGACGTCGTGATCTTCACCGACGCCTCGGTCGACCCCTACAACGGCAAGTGCGTCCGGGCCTCCGCCGGCAGCCTGTTCCACCTCCCGGTCGTCGTGGGGCTGCCCATCGCCGAGGCGGTGGACCACCTGCGCGGCCAGGGCGCCAGCGTTTTCGCCGCCGATGGCCGCGGCGACCGCGACCTGCACGCCGCGGCCGATTCCGGCTCGCTCGACGGCAGGGTCGGCTGGGTCTTCGGCAACGAGGCCTGGGGCCTGCCCGAGGAGACCGTCGCCCTGACCGACGGTGCGGTCAGCGTCCCGATCTACGGCGGCGCCGAGAGCCTCAACCTCGCCACCGCCGCCGCCGTGTGCCTCTACACCACGGCCCGCCAGCAGCGGACGGCCCATCCGCAGAGGGCCTGACGACCGTCCCGCCACGCGGGTACGGCGCCCCGGGCCATGCGTCAGAGGGGTAGCGGCCCGGGAACGGGGCACCCACAGGGGGCCGCCGCATCGGGGGAAACGCCTCTCGGCGCACCCCCGTACCCCGTTTCCCGGACGGACCGTGATCACCGCCGCGGGTGGCCCCAGAAGCCCTCTGTTCGGGCCTTTTGTGTAATTTGTCGGGACTTCCGCGGGTTGCCCGACCACCCTCTGTTGCCGATACGCTCGAGCTCTCATCACCAGGCCGACGTGCGGACCATGCCGATCGCGCATCCCGTCGCCCCCGGCCGGTGTTCCGGAGCGTAGCGGGTGAGTTCGGCGGGTAATGAAGTCCCGGGTGGCACGGGCGATCGATCACGGCGTCGCGATGCCGCGGCCGGCGCCACGCGCGCGAGCGGCGCGGACGGTCACATGAGGGTGTGGGGAGGCGGTCGTGGGCGGCGACCATGCGGGGGATCGCGGCGGCACCGGGCCGGGGAGCGCGAACGGCCTCCTGCTGTCGGCCGAGGACCTGCCCGACGGCGTGATCGTCGCCGATGGCGAGGGCCGCGTGGTGGTGTTCAACCGCATGGCGGCACGGCTGGCGCGCGTCACCGCCGGGCACGCGATCGGCCGCGACTTCCGCGACGTCCTGCCCCTGCACGACTCCGACGGCCGCGACTGGTGGAAGTCCAGCGACCCCTACGGCGGGCTGCGCATCCGCACCCGCCAGCCCGAGCGCTCGCTGTTCCTCGCCGACGGCCGCGAGATCCTCATGGCGGCGCGCTACCTGCGCGACCAGCCGCTGGGCGAGCTGTCCCGCCTCGTGGTCACCCTGCGCGACGCCTCGCACCGCGCCCGCGGCGAGCGCAGCCGCGCCGACCTCGTCTCCACCGTCGCCCATGAGCTGCGGTCCCCGCTGACCAGCGTCAAGGGCTTCACCGCGACCCTGCTCGCCAAGTGGGAGCGGCTCACCGACAAGCAGAAGATCTTCATGCTGGAGACCGTCAACTCCGACGCCGACCGGGTCACGCGCCTCATCACCGAGCTGCTCAGCGTCTCCCGCATCGAATCGGGCCGGCTGGAGGTCCGCCGCCAGCTCGTCGACCTGCCCGACCTCGCCCGCCGCCTGGTCGCCGGGCGTGTCGCGGCGGGGGAGGCCCAGGACCGCTACCGCCTGGAGGTCCACGGCCCGCTGCCCGAGATGTGGCTCGATGCCGACAAGGTCGAGCAGATCATGGCGAACCTGGTCGAAAACGCGGTGCGGCACGGCGCTGGTACTGTCACCATTGTGATCGAGCCGAGCGAGGGAGGAACGGCGGTGTCGGTGCGCGACGAAGGCAAGGGCATCGCGCCCGAAGCCGTTCCGCGCGTCTTCCGCCGGTTCTGGCGCACCAAGCGGCGCGGCGGGACCGGTCTCGGGCTGTTCATCGTCAAGGGGCTGGTCGAGGCCCACGGCGGCGCGATCACGGTCGGCCGCGCACCCAGTGGCGGTGCGGAGTTCCGATTTACCGTGCCCGCCGGCACCCCCGAGTTCGCCTGAGCGGACCCGACCGGGCCACGGCGGGCGGACCTTCGGCTTCCCTATCGGCTTGAGCCCGCTGATCCCGCGGGCCGGAACCACCGTCCTGCCCGCCGAGGGCGGGGCGGCGAGGCAATCAACCATGTCTGCACCCAACAGTTCATACGACCCGGTCGAAGTGACCCCGCTGCATCCCGAGGAGGTCGCCCGGATGCGCGAGGAGGCGCTCGCCGCCATCGCCGGGGCCGCCTCCCTGGAGGGGCTGAAGGAGGTCCGGCTCGCCCACGCCGGAGACCGCTCCCCGCTGGCCCTGGCCAACCGCGAGATCGGCGCGCTGCCACCGGCGGCCAAGGCCGAGGCCGGCAAGCGCGTCGGCGGCGCCCGCCGCGACGTCGCCGAGGCGATCAAGGCCCGCCAGGCCGTGCTGGAGGAGGAGCGCGACGCCCGCGTCCTCGTCGAGGAGGCCGTCGACGTCACCCTGCCCTGGGACCGGGCCCCGCAGGGCGCCCGCCACCCGGTCACGACCATCGCCGAGCGGATGGCCGACATCTTCGTCGGCATGGGCTTCGAGGTCGCCGAAGGCCCCGAGATCGAAGCCGAGTGGTTCAACTTCGACGCGCTGAACTTCCTGCCCGACCACCCGGCCCGCAGCATGCAGGACACGTTCTTCGTCGAGTCGCCCACGGGCGGCGAGTCCGGCCTGGTCATGCGCACCCACACCTCGCCCGTGCAGGTCCGCGCCCTGCTCGACCGCGAGCCGCCGGTCTACGTCGTCGCACCGGGGACCACCTACCGCACCGACGAGCTCGACGCCACCCACACCCCCGTGTTCCACCAGCTCGAGGGGCTGGTCGTCGACGAGGGCATCACCCTGGCGCACCTGCGCGGCGCGATCGGCGCCTTCGTCGAGGGCATGTTCGGCAGCGGCCTGCGGACCCGGTTCCGGCCGTCCTACTTCCCCTTCACCGAGCCGTCGGCCGAGGTCGACATGGAGTGCTTCGTGTGCCGCGGCGCGTCGGTGGGCAACCCCGATGTGCCCTGCCGCACCTGCGGCTCCGAGGGCTGGATCGAGATCGGCGGCTGCGGCGTGGTCAACCCGCGCGTGCTCACCGCCGCCGGCGTCGACACCTCCCGCTACAGCGGGTGGGCGTTCGGCCTGGGCGTGGAGCGGACCCTGATGTTCGCCCGCGGGGTGAAGGACATGCACGACATGGTCGAGGGCGATGTGCGCTTCACCTCGGCCTTCGGGATGGAGATCTGATGCGCGTCCCCGTTTCCTGGCTCCGCGAGTACGTCGACCTGCCCGACGGTGTCACGGCGCGCGACCTCGCCGCCGCGCTGATCGGCGCCGGCCTGGAGGTCGAGACCGTCGACGAGGTCGGCGCGGAGCTCTCTGGCCCGATCGTCGTCGGCCGGGTCCTCGGCATCGAGGAGCTGACCGGCTTCAAGAAGCCCATCCGCTACTGCTCGGTGGACGTCGGCGCCGCCAACGGCACCGGCGAGCCGCAGAACATCGTGTGCGGCGCGCGCAACTTCGCCGAAGGCGACCTGGTCGTGGTGTCGCTGCCCGGCGCCGTCCTGCCGGGCGGGTTCGCCATCGGCGCCCGCAAGACCTACGGGCGGCTCTCCGAGGGCATGATCTGCTCGGCCTCCGAGCTGGAGCTGTGGGAGGACCACGAGGGCATCGTGGTGCTGCCCGAGGGCTTCGCCGAGCCGGGCGCCGACGCGTTCGCGCTGCTGGGGCTGCGCGACGACGTGCTCGACATCGCCGTCACCCCCGACCGCGGCTACGCGCTGTCGATGCGCGGCGTGGCGCGCGAGGCGGCGGCCCTGTACGGCACGGCGTTCCGCGACCCCGCGGACATCGACATCGACGGCACCCCGGGCGAGGGCCACCCGGTCGAGGTCGACGACACCGGCATCTGCTCGCGCTACGTGCTGCGCGGGGTGTCCGGGTTCGACCCCGCCGCGCCCACCCCGCCGTGGATGCGGCGCCGCCTGGCCCTGACCGGCGTGCGCTCCATCGCGCTGGCGGTCGACGTCACCAACTACGTGATGATGGAGACCGGCCAGCCGCTGCACGCCTGGGACCGCTCGAAGATCGACGGCCCGCTCGGGGTGCGCCTGGCCCGCAAGGGCGAGCGGCTGGAGACGCTCGACCACGTCAAGCGGGCGCTCGACCCCGACGACATCGTCATCACCGACTCCTCCGGGCCCATCAACATCGCCGGCGTCATGGGCGGCCTGGCCACCGAGATCGACACGGAGCCCGGCCCGGACTCCGAGTGGGGCTCCACCGAGGTGCTCATCGAGGCCGCGCACTTCGCCGACACCCACATCGCGCGCGCCTCGCGCCGTCACCAGCTGTCCTCGGAGTCCTCGCGGCGCTTCGAGCGCGGCGTCGACTCCGCCGTGCAGGAGGCCGCCGCCACCCGCGCGGTGCGGCTCCTCGCCGAGCTGGCCGGCGCGGTCGTCGAGCCGGGATACACCCTCGTGGCCTCCGGCGGCGCGGCCCCCGCGCCCATCGAGATCGCCGCCGGCCACCCCGGCGACGTCGCCGGGGTGCCGTATTCGCGGGAGACCACCGTGGCGCGGCTGCGGCAGGTCGGCTGCACGGTCGAGGGCGACGGCGACCTGCTGCGGGTCACCCCGCCCACGTGGCGGCCCGACCTCACCGACCCCAACGACCTCGCCGAGGAGGTCATCCGCTACGAGGGCTACGAGAACATCCCGGCCATCCCGCCGCGCGCCCCGGCCGGCCGCGGGCTCACCCCCGGCCAGCGGCTGCGCCGCTCCGTCGGGCGCTCGCTGGCGGGCGCCGGGTTCACCGAGGTCCTCAGCTACCCGTTCACCGGGCAGCGCGACCTCGACGGCCTCCAGCTCGCCGAGGACGACGACCGCCGCACCTCGCTGAGACTGGCCAACCCGCTCAACGACGACGAGCCGCTGCTGCGAACCACGCTGCTGCCCGGGCTGTTCAAGGCCCTCGCCCGCAACGTCGGCCGCGGGTTCCCCGATGTCGCGCTGTACGAGATCGGCCAGGTCTACCTGCCGCGCGCCGGTGCGCCCGGAACCGCGCCCATGCTGCGCGTGGACCGCGGTCCCACCCCCGAGGAGCTGGCCTCCCTGGAGGCCGCGCTGCCCGAGCAGCCGCGCCGGGTCGCCGCCGTGCTGGCCGGCGCCCGTGAGGCGGCGGGCTGGTGGGGGCAGGGCCGCGCCGCGACCTGGGCCGACGCCATCGAGGCGGCCCGGGTCGTCGGCCGCGCGGCCGGTATCGAGCTGCGGGTGGCGGCGGCGCAGCGCGCGCCGTGGCACCCGGGCCGGTGCGCCGTGCTGTCGGTGGCCGACGGCGGGGTGGAGCGCACGGTGGGCTACGCCGGTGAGCTGCACCCGCGTGTCGTGCAGGCGTTCGGCCTGCCGCCCCGTACGGTCGCCATGGAGGTCGGGCTCGACCCGATCGAGGAGGTACGGACGGTTCCGTCGGCTCCGGAGATCTCCACCTACCCCGTGGCGGTGCAGGACGTCGCCCTGGTGGTCGACTCCGGTGTGCCCGCGGGCGACGTCGAGGCGGCGCTGCGCGCGGGGGCCGGCGGACTGCTGGAGAGCGTGCGGCTGTTCGACGTCTACACCGGCGAGCAGATCGGTGAAGGGCGTACGTCGCTCGCCTTCAGCCTGCGTTTCCGGGCCGCCGACCGCACGCTGAAGTCCGAGGAGATCACGGCGGCGCGCGACGCCGCCGGGGCGGCCGCGGCCGAGCGGACGGGCGCGGTTCTGCGCGGCTGACCCGGCAGGCGCCGCGGCACCCCGCGGCCGCGCCGCCTCCCGCCCTCCGAGGGCCGGAAGCGGCGGGGCCGCGGCCGTTCCGCAGGAATTTTTTTCGCCCTGTCCGCGCAGGTCGAGGGGGGTTTCAGTGGGGGGTGCAAGGGGTAGCCGGAATGATGTTTGTAAATCCGGGGATTACTCCTTGTTTCGTCCCTTGCACCCGGGCCTCTTCACAATCTAATCTTCAGGCACCTGCCGCGATCCGGGCACGCCGGGCACTCGCGGAACAGCTGTTTCTTTCGTCGGTTTCGTGGTGCGTTCTCACGCACGACTCGGCTCGGAGGTCGCTTATGACCGAAACAGTGGTTTCGTATGCGCGCAAAACGAGGGAGCAGCCGGAGCCCGGCCGTCTCTGGCATACCTTCTGCAACATGAACACCGTGTCCAAAGGGCCGGAGTTCGTGGTGGCGCGTGCGGAAGGCGCCTGGCTCTGGGACGAGCACGGCGACCGCTACCTCGACGGCACCGCCAGCCTCTGGTACTGCAATGTCGGGCACGGCCGGACCGAGATCGCCGACGCCGTCCACAAGCAGATCACCACGCTCGACGCCTACACCGTCTACGGCGACTTCGCCAACGGGCCGGCGCTCGAACTCAGCGCGCGACTGGCCTCCCATGCCCCCGTGGCCGATCCCCGGGTGATCCTGACCTGCGGCGGCGGCGAGTCCATCGAGACCGCCAGCAAGCTGGCCCGCCGGTACTGGGCGGCGCTGGGCAGCCCGTCCAAGACGCACCTGATCAGCCGAACCGGCGGCTACCACGGCCTCCACGGCTTCGGCACGAGCATGGGCATGGACCGCTTCCGCGCCGGGTTCGGCCCGCTGATCGAGCAGACCTCGGTGGTGCCCCACGACTCCGTCGAGGCCCTCGAGCAGGAGATCCAACGGGTGGGCCCCGAGAACGTCGCGGCGTTCTTCGCCGAGCCCGTGATCGGGGCCGGCGGGGTGTACGCGCCCGAGCCCGACTACTTCACGCGGGTCGCGGAGCTGTGCCGCGGCTATGGCGTGCTGTTCATCGTCGACAGCGTCATCTGCGCGTTCGGCCGCATGGGCGACTGGTTCGGGGTCGAGCGCTTCGGGGTCTCGCCCGACATGATCGTGTTCGCCAAGGGTGTGACCAGCGGTTACCTGCCGCTGGGGGGCGTCATCACCAGTGGCGAGATCGCCGACCCGTTCTGGAACCACCCCGGAAACCCGTTCATCCACGGCACGACCTACGCCGGGCACCCCACGTGCTGCGCCGCGGCGCTGGCCAACCTCGACATCCTGGAGCGCGAGGACCTGTTCACCGCGTCCCTGGAGGTCGAGGCGCACCTGGACGTGTCGCTGCGCACGCTGGAGGACCACCCGCTCGTGCGCGAGGTCCGCTCCGGCGTGGGTGTCATGGCCGCGGTGGAGCTGACCGAAAAGGCCCTGATGGAGCACGGCATCACCACCGATGAAGTGTTCCAGGAGGCCAGGGCGCGCGGCGTGGTCCTGCGCGCGATACCCACCGCGCTGCTGATGTCGCCGCCGCTGATCGTGTCCTGGCAGCAGATCGACCACATGACGTCCACGCTGCGCTCGGCGCTCGACGCCGTGGCCGCCCGTCATCTCTGAAGGCGAGCCGACGAGCGAGCGGAGGCGGCGCCGCCCCTGCCGAAGGCCCCCACGCGGGGCCGTTGGAGCCGAGCGAGGAGGCGAGCGTGACCAGGCGAGCGTGAGCGGAAGACCCGCCTCGACCCATCCCCGGGGGGGACGGATCGAGGCGGTCCGAAAAGCACGGTGACGCGCGTGTGATCTGTCTGCAACATCACATGGCACACCGATCGGTTCCTTCGCCAGGAAGATATTTCTCGAATATGATCGGGTGATTCGAGGCATCGGGGGCGAGGGGAATGCGCGAGGGCGCGGAGGCGGCTCCGCCGGGCGGGCTGGACGACGACGAACTGCTCACCGCGTGGGGGCTGCTCCACGAGGCCATGCACACCACCTTGCCGCTGCTGCTGCGCGGCATCGACCCCGGCGGCGGCGACATGGCCGGCCCCTGGTTCGAGGTGCTCATCCGCCTCCAGCGCTCGCCCGGCCACCGGCTGCCCATGAGCAGGCTCGCCCGCGAGGTCTGCCTGAGCAGCGGCGGGTTCACCAAGCTCGCCGACCGCCTGGAGCGCAAGGGCTACCTCGTCCGCCAGTCGTGCCCCACCGACCGCCGGGTCGTCTACGCGGCCCTGACCCCTGAGGGCCTGGAGCTGGCCCGCAGGGCGCGGGAACGGCACGTCGCGCTGCTCCGCGAGCACGTCCAGGCCCCGCTGGGCGCCGACGGCCTGCGCCGGTTCGCCGAGCTGGCCCGCACGCTGCGCGACAGCGCGGCCGAGGCCGTCGACCCGCCGCATCCGGCCGTTTCCGGCCGCGGATGACCGGAACCCCGGGCGCGGACACCCGTTGACGAGGCCGCACTGCCAGGGGTATCCGAAGCATTACGGCAACTCGTGTGAAATCGTGCGAAACACCCGGATAATCTGGCGGCGATCCACCGCGAACGCAGTCGCCACCCAGATGACCAGGGGAGCAGCCCGATGAAACTCTTCGCCAGCGCGGCCGAAATGCGTGCCATCCCCCGGTCGGCGGAGTTCCGCAACGGCGCCGTCTCCTTCTGGTTCCGCGAGACCGGCCTGCCCGAGCGCCGCCCGGCGCTCCCCGGCGCCGCCGACTACGACGTGTGCATCGTCGGCGGCGGCTACACCGGGCTGTGGACCGCCTACTACCTCAAGAAGGCCCAGCCCGACCTGCGCATCGCGGTCCTGGAGCGCGAGTTCGCCGGGTTCGGCGCCTCCGGGCGCAACGGCGGCTGGCTGTCGGCCGACTTCGCCGGCTCCCGCGAGCGCTACGCCTCCTCCCACGGCAAGGGGGCGATGATCGCCCTGCAACGCGCCATGATGCGGTCGGTCGACGAGGTCATCTCGACCGCCGCGGCCGAGGGGATCGACGCCGACATCGTCAAGGGCGGCATGCGCCTGGTCGCCACCAACCCCGCCCAGCAGGCCCGCCTGCTGGAGGAGGTCCGCTACCTCCAGGACTGGGGGTACTGGGAGGAGGACCTCTACCTGCTCGACCCCTGTACCGGCAGCGGGCCGCGCCTCCAGGTGGACGGCGCCGTGGCGGCGGCGCACAGCCCCCACGCCGCCCGCATCCAGCCCGCGAAGCTCGCCCTCGGGCTCGCCCGGGTGGTCGAGGCCCTGGGCGTGGACATCTTCGAGGACACCGCGGTGACCGAGATCCGCCCGGCCGCGGACGGGGCGCGCGCCGCGGCGGTGACCCCCCACGGAGAGGTCCGGGCCGACCACGTCATCCGCGCGACCGAGGGGTTCACCGCGTCGCTCCAGGGCCGCCGCCGGGAGTGGCTGCCGATGAACAGCTCCATGATCGCCACCGAGCCGCTGAGCCCCGACATGTGGGAGCACATCGGCTGGGAGGGGCGCGAGGTCCTCGGCGACACCGCGCACGCCTACGTCTACGCCCAGCGCACGGCCGACGGCCGCATCGCCATCGGGGGGCGCGGCGTCCCCTACCGCTTCGGCTCCGGGCACGACGACAACGGCTCCACCCCGCCGCAGACCATCGCCGAGCTGTGGCGCGTGCTGGCCCGCCTGTTCCCCGTGGCCGCCTCCGTGCCCGTCGCGCACGCCTGGTCGGGCGTCCTCGGCGTCCCCCGCGACTGGTGCCCCACCGTGCACCTGGACCGCGACACCGGGCTGGGCTGGGCCGGCGGGTACGTCGGCAGCGGGGTCACCACCAGCAACCTCGCCGGCCGCACCCTGCGCGACCTCGTCCTGGGCCGCGAGACCGACCTCACGCGGCTGCCCTGGGTGGGCCGGCGGGTCCGCGGCTGGGAGCCCGAGCCGCTGCGCTGGGTGGGCAGCCAGGTCGTCTACGGCCTCTACCGCGGCGCCGACCGGCGCGAGTCCGACCGGGTCTCCCACACCTCCCGCCTGGCCGAGATCGCCGGCCGCATCGCGGGCCGCTGACCCGGCGCCCCGAGGGCCGCGCCCGCGCGGGCCCGGCCGCTACGGGATGGCGACGCTGACGGCGAACTCCTCGGCAACGATCGCGCCGGGGCCGACCTCTCCGAGCGCGACCCCCTGGCAGCCCGGGCCGGAGTACAGGACGGCGGTCCGGTCGGTGCGGTTCTCGACCGTCATGGGCCAGGCGCGGGCCTCGTGGCAGCCGCTGGGGTTCTCGACGGGGTGTCCGTTGACGAGCAGCGTCCCGGTGGCGGCCTGGGCGGCGGCGGGCCCGGCCAGGACGATCGCCGTGGTCAGGAGCAGGGAGCCGAGGATCGAGGCGACACGTCGCATGTCATTCCTTTCGGTGCCGTGATGGCTACTTCATGTAGTCATGACCACGTTAGGCGTTCCAGCTGTTTTCGCAGGTGAACCGGGCTTCTCGGCGTCGTCGGGTCGGCGGTGTCAATGAAGCGCGAGGGGTTGCATAAACTTGCAATGACATGCATGATGGTTCATGCAGGGTTCGGTACGGGGGGAGTTCGGCACATGGGGTACACAGCGGCGGTCGCCGGGGCCAGCGGGTATGCCGGCGGCGAGCTCCTGCGCCTGCTCCTCGCCCACCCGGCGATCGACATCGGCGAGGTCACCGCCGGCGGCAGTGCGGGCAGCCGGCTGGGCGAGCACCAGCCCCACCTGATCCCGCTGGCCGACCGGGTCCTCTCCGCCACCGGCGCCGACACCCTCGCCGGCCACGACATCGTCTTCCTCGCCCTCCCGCACGGCCGGTCCGCCGCCATCGCCGAACAGCTCGGCGACGGCGTGCTCATCGTCGACTGCGGCGCCGACTTCCGGCTGCGCGACGCCGCAGCCTGGGAACGGTTCTACGGCTCGCCGCACGCCGGGACCTGGCCCTACGGCCTGCCCGAGCTCCCCGGCGCCCGCACGGCGCTGGCCGGCGCCACCCGCATCGCGGTCCCCGGCTGCCACGTCACCACCGCCACCCTGGCCCTGTTCCCCGGGCTCGCCGACGACCTGGTCGAACCCGACCTCACCGTCGTCGCCGTCACCGGCACCTCCGGCGCCGGGAAGGCGCCCAAGCCCAACCTCGTCGGCAGCGAGGTCATGGGGTCGGTCGCGCCCTACGGGGTGGGCGGCGTCCACCGGCACAACCCCGAGATCGTGCAGAACCTGTCGGGCGTCACCGGCGGCCCCGTCAAGCTCTCCTTCACCCCCGTCCTCGCGCCCATGCCGCGCGGCATCCTCGCCACCTGCACCGCGCCGCTCAAGCCCGGGACCACCGCCGCCGCTGTGCGCGACACCTACCGGCGCCACTTCGCCGACGAGCCCTTCGTGCACCTGCTGCCCGAGGGCACCTGGCCCACCACCGCCATGACGCTCGGCGCCAACACCGCGCTGGTCCAGGTCACCGTCGACGAAGCCGCCGGCCGCATGGTCGCCGTCGCCGCCCTCGACAACCTCACCAAGGGCACCGCAGGCGGCGCCATCCAGAGCGCCAACATCGCCCTCGGCCTGGCCGAAACCGACGGCCTGCCCGTGGCCGGCGTCGCCCCCTAGACAGCGGCGCCCCCGCCGGCCCCGGCCGGGGCCGACCCCCATCCGTGAAAGGTTCCACCGTGAGCGTCACCGCCGCCCCAGGTTTCCGGGCCGCCGGAGTGACCGCCGGCATCAAACCCAGCGGCAACCGCGACGTCGCCGTCGTCATCAACGACGGCCCCTCGCGCGCCGCCGCCGCCGTCTTCACCCGCAACCGCGTCAAGGCCGCCCCGGTCCTGTGGTCGCAGCAGGTGGTCGCGGGCGGCCGGGTCCGCGCGGTCGTCCTCAACGCCGGCAACGCCAACGCCTGCACCGGCGCCCCCGGCTTCCAGGACGCCCACGCCACGGCCGAACGCGCCGCCGCCGCGCTCGACGACTCCGCCGGGGAGATCGTCGTCTGCTCCACCGGCCTGATCGGCGAGCGGCTGCCCCTGCCCGCCCTGCTCGACGGGGTCGACGCCGCGGTCGCCGAGGCCGCCCGCGACGGCGGCCTCGCCGCCGCCGGCGCCATCCGCACCACCGACACCGTCGCCAAGATCGCGTTCCGGCGCGGCGCGGGCTACACCGTCGGCGGCATGGCCAAGGGCGCCGGCATGCTCGCCCCCTCCCTGGCCACCATGCTGTCGGTCATCACCACCGACGCCGACCTCACCTCCGAGCAGTGCGACCGGCTCCTGCGCGCGGCCACCGCCCGCACCTTCGAGCGCGTCGACTCCGACGGCTGCCTGTCCACCAACGACACCGTGGTGCTCATGGCCGGCGGCGCATCGGGCGTCACACCCGACGAAGCCGAGTTCGGCCTGCTGCTCACCGAGGTCTGCGCCGACCTCGCCCGCCAGCTCGTCGCCGACGCCGAAGGCGCCTCGAAGTCCATCGCCATCGAGGTCGTCGGCGCAGCCGACGAAGACGACGCGGTCGAGGTCGCCCGCGCCGTCGCCCGCAACAGCCTGTTCAAATGCGCCATGTACGGGCAGGACCCGAACTGGGGCCGGGTCCTGGCGGCGGTGGGCACCACCTCCGCGGCGTTCGAACCCGACGACCTCAACGTCGCCATCAACGGTGTCTGGATCTGCCGCCGCGGCGCCGTGGGGGACGACCGCTCCAAGGTGGACCTCGCCCCGCGCGAGGTCACCGTCACCGTCGACCTGTCCGCCGGAAGCGCCGCCGCCACCGTCTGGACCACCGATCTGACCGTCGAATACGTTCACGAGAACTCGGCCTACAGCACATGAACTCCCGTAAACAGGCACTGGACAAAGCCCACACCCTCATCGAGGCCCTGCCCTGGCTGAGCCGCTTCCACGGCAAGACCGTCGTGGTCAAGTACGGCGGCAACGCCATGACCGACCCCGCCCTCCAGGAGCGGTTCGCCGAGAACATCGTGTTCCTGCGCTACGCGGGCCTGCGCCCCGTCGTGGTCCACGGCGGCGGCCCGCAGATCAGCGCCCACCTCGACCGCCTGGGCGTGGAGAGCACCTTCACGGCCGGGCTGCGCGTGACCACCCCCGAGACCATGGACGTCGTCCGCATGGTCCTGGCCGGGCAGGTCAACCGCGAGATCGTCGGCCTGATCAACGCCCACGGCCCCTTCGCCGTCGGCATCTCCGGCGAGGACGCCCACCTGATCACCGCCGAGCGCAAGCCCGCCCTGGTCGACGGCGTCCCCGTCGACATCGGCCAGGTCGGCGAGGTCGTCGAGGTGCAGGCGGGGGTGGTGCGCACCCTGCTCGACGACGGCCGCATCCCCGTCATCTCCAGCATCGCCCGCTCCACCGACGGCGTCTACAACGTCAACGCCGACACCGCCGCCGCCGCGCTGGCGGTCGGCCTCGGCGCCGCCAAGCTGATGGTGCTCACCGACGTGGAGGGCCTCTACGCCGACTACCCCGCCTGCGAGGAGCTGATCAGCCGCCTCACCGCCGGCGAGCTGGAGGACCTGCTGCCCACCCTGTCGTCGGGGATGGTCCCGAAGATGGAGGCGTGCCTGCGCGCGGTCCGCGGCGGCGTGCCCCAGGCGCACGTGCTCGACGGCCGCACCCCCGACTCCATGCTGCTGGAGGTCTTCACCAACGACGGCATCGGCACCATGGTCATCGGCGAGGTCCAGGAGCCCACCGAGCCCGTCGCCCTGTTCGAGCCGGAGGAGACATGACCGCCGCCCCCGTCTCCTCCACCGCCGCGCTCACCGCGCGCTTCGACGCCCACCTGATGCCCAACTACGGCACCCCGCCCATCGCGCTCGTCCGCGGCGAGGGGCGCCGCGTCTGGGACGCCGACGGCACCCGCTACCTCGACCTCGTCGCCGGGATCGCGGTCTCCGCCCTGGGCCACGCCCACCCGGCGCTGGTCAAGGCGGTCTCGGACCAGGTGGCCACCATCGCCCACACCAGCAACCTCTACGTGCACGAGCGCGAGGTCGAGCTCGCCGAGCGCCTCACCGCGCTCCTCGGCTCCGACGGCGGCGACACCCGCGTGTTCTTCGCCAACTCCGGCACCGAGGCCAACGAGGCCGCGCTCAAGCTCGTCCGCCGCGCCGCCGGCACCGGGCGCCCCCGCGTCGTCTCCACGGTCGACGGCTTCCACGGCCGCACCTCCGGCGCGCTCGCCCTCACCGGCAAGCCCGCCATCCGCGACCCCTTCGGGCCCTTCGGCCTGGACGTCGTCTTCGTGCCCTACGGCGACGCCGACGCGCTGCGCGCGGCCGTCGACACCACCTGCGCCGCGGTCTTCGTGGAACCCACCCAGGGCGAGGCCGGGATCGTCGAGGCCCCCGAGGGCTACCTGCGCGCCGTCCGCTCCATCTGCGACGCCACCGGCGCCGCCTTCGTCCTCGACGAGATCCAGAGCGGCATCGGGCGCACCGGCCGGTGGTTCGCCCACCAGCAGGCCGGCGTCCTGCCCGACGTCCTCACCCTCGCCAAGGGCCTCGGCGGCGGGCTGCCCATCGGCGCCTGCATCGGCTTCGGCCGCTTCGCCACCGCCTTCGCCAAGGGCGACCACGGGTCCACCTTCGGCGGCAACCCGGTGTCCTGCGCCGCGGCGCTCGCGGTCCTCGCCACCATCGAGGCCGACGCCCTCCTCGACGCCGTCACCGCCAACGGCGACCTCCTCGCCCGCGGGATCGCCGCGGCCGGCCACCCCCTCGTCGCCGGCGTCCGCGGCACCGGCCTGTGGCGCGGCATCCGGCTGACCGCCCCCGAGGCACCCCGCGTCCAGGCCGCCGCGGCCGCACACGGCTTCCTGGTCAACGCCGTCGCCCCCGACGTCATCCGCATCGCCCCGCCGCTCACCATCACCCCCGGCGAGATCGGGGAATTCACCGCCGCGCTCCCCGCGATCCTGCGCGACGCCACCGACGAGGAGACGACATGAGTCCCGCGCCCCGTGTCTCCGTCCGCCACTTCCTGCGCGACGACGACCTCACCCCCGCCGAGCAGGCCGAGATCCTCGACCTCGCCGACGCCATGAAGAAGGACCGCTTCGCCGAACGCCCCCTGGCCGGCCCGCAGACGGTCGCCCTGGTGTTCGACAAGCCCTCCACCCGCACCCGGGTCTCCTTCGCCGTCGGCGTCGCCGACCTGGGCGGCCAGCCGCTCGTCATCGACTCCCAGACCAGCCAGATGGGCCGCGGCGAGCCGGTCGAGGACACCGCCCGCGTGCTGGAGCGCCACGTCGCCGCCATCGTGTGGCGGACCTTCTCCCAGGAGCGCCTGGAGGCCATGGCGGACGCCTCCGGGGTCCCGGTCGTCAACGCCCTCACCGACGACTTCCACCCCTGCCAGATCCTCGCCGACCTGCAAACGATCCGCGAGCACAAGGGGCACCTCGCCGGGCTGACCCTCGCCTACTTCGGCGACGGCGCCAACAACATGGCGCACTCCTACCTGCTCGGCGGCGCCCTCGCCGGCATGCACGTCCGCATCGCCGCCCCGCAGGGCTACCTGCCCGAGCCGGCCGTCCGGGCCCGGGCCGAGCAGATCGCCGCCGAGACCGGCGGGTCGGTCACGGTCACCGGCGACGCCGACGCCGCCGCATCCGGCGCCGACGTCCTCGCCACCGACACCTGGACCTCGATGGGCCAGGAGGCCGAGGCCGCCGACCGCGACGCGCCCTTCCGCCCCTACACCGTCGACGACGCCAGACTCGCCGCCGCGGCGCCCGGCGCCATCGTCCTGCACTGCCTGCCCGCGCACCGCGGCGAGGAGATCACCGCCTCGGTGATCGACGGCCCCCAGAGCGTCGTCTGGGACGAGGCCGAGAACCGCCGCCACGCACAGAAGGCCGTGCTGGCCTTCCTGCTGCGCACGTCGACCCCCGGTGGCCAGGGGGCACCGGGGGACCCCAGAGACGGACGACGATGACCGCCGACGGCGGCGCATCGGCACCCATGACCAAGGCCGCCCGCCACGCCCGCATCACCGAGGCCCTGACCCGGAACGACGTCCGTTCCCAAGGGGAGCTCGCGCGACTGCTGGCCGACAGCGGGGTCCAGGTCACCCAGGCCACGCTCTCGCGCGACCTGGACGAACTGGGAGCCGTCAAACTCCGCACCGCCGACGGCAGCCTCGTCTACGTCCTGCCCGGTGAAGGCGGCGAGCGCCTCCAGCGCGCCCGCCCCGACACCCTCGACCTGGAACACGTGTCCAACGCGCGCCTCACCCGGCTCGCCGAGGACCTCCTGGTCTCGGCCGAGGCATCGGCCAACATGGTCATCGTCCGGACCCCTCCGGGGGCGGCCCAGTTCCTCGCCTCGGCGATCGACCACACCGACTTCCACGCCATCCTGGGGACCATCGCCGGAGACGACACCATCCTGGTGATCTCCCGCGACCCCCAGGGCGGGGAGGAGCTCGCTTCAGCGCTGCTGCGGCTGGCCGACCGGCGCCCCTGACGCGCCGGACGGCCGGGGGCCATCCGCCGCCGCGGCACCGAACACACCTGCACGAACAAGGAGAACCGACATGACCGAGCGGGTCGTACTCGCCTACTCCGGGGGACTGGACACCTCCGTCGCCATCGGCTGGATCGCCGAGGAGACCGGCGCCGAGGTCGTCGCCGTGGCCATCGACTGCGGCCAGGGCGGCGAGGACCTCGACGTCATCCGCCAGCGCGCGCTGGACTGCGGCGCCGTCGAGGCGGTCGTCGCCGACGCCAAGGACGAGTTCGCGAGCGAATACTGCATCCCGGCCCTCCAGGCCAACGCCCTCTACATGGACCGCTACCCGCTGGTGTCGGCCCTGTCGCGCCCACTGATCGTCAAGCACCTCGCCGACGCCGCCCGCTACCACGGGGCGACCATGGTCTCCCACGGCTGCACCGGCAAGGGCAACGACCAGGTCCGCTTCGAGGCCGGCCTCGCCGCCCTCTTCCCCGAGCTGAAGGTCCTCGCCCCGGTCCGCGACTCCGGCATGACCCGCGACAAGGCCATCGCCTTCGCGGAGGAGAAGGGCCTGCCGATCGACGTCTCCAAGAAGTCCCCCTACTCCATCGACCAGAACCTCTTCGGCCGCGCCGTGGAGACCGGGTTCCTGGAGGACATCTGGAACGGCCCGATCGAGGACGTCTACTCCTACACCGACGACCCCTCCGCGCCGCGCGCCGCCGACGAGCTGGTCATCGGCTTCACCAACGGCGTCCCCACCTCCATCGACGGCAAGGAGCTCACCCCGCTCCAGGTCATCGAGGAGATGAACCGCCGCGCCGGCGCCCAGGGGGTCGGCCGCATCGACATGGTCGAGGACCGGCTCGTGGGCATCAAGAGCCGCGAGGTCTACGAGGCGCCCGGCGCCATCGCCCTCATCGCCGCCCACCAGGAGCTGGAGAACGTCACCGTCGAGCGGGAGCTCGCCCGCTTCAAGCGCGGCGTCGACCAGCGCTGGGGCGAGCTGGTCTACGACGGCCTGTGGTTCTCCCCGCTCAAGAAGGCCCTCGACGGCTTCATCGCCGAGGCCAACCGGCACGTCACCGGCGAGATCCGCATGGTCCTGCACGGCGGGCGCGCGGTCGTCACCGGCCGGCGCAGCGAGGCCTCGCTCTACGACTACGATCTCGCCACCTACGACACCGGCGACACCTACGACCAGAGCCTGGCCCGCGGCTTCATCGACATCTGGAGCATGCCGGCCAAGATCGCCAGCCTGCGCGACCAGAAGCTCTCCTGACCCGACGGGCCCCGGTGCCACGGCCCGGCCCCCTACCGGGGGCCGGGCCGTGCGCCGCGCCCGCGCCCACCCGACTCCACAGCACAGACGACGCAAAGGACCCCGACCGTGGCTGACGAAGGCGACACCCAGGTCACCCGGCTTTGGGGCGGCCGCTTCGCTGGCGGCCCCTCCGAAGCCCTCGCCCGGCTCTCGCTGAGCACCCACTTCGACTGGCGGCTGGCCCGCCACGACATCGCCGGCTCGCGCGCCCACGCCCGCGTCCTGCACGCCGCGGGGCTGCTCACCAGAGACGAACTCGACGCCATGCTCGCCGGGCTGGACCGGCTGGAGGCCGACGTCGCCTCGGGAGCGTTCACCCCGGTCCTGGCCGACGAGGACGTGCACACCGCCCTGGAGCGGGGGTTCATCGAACGGGTCGGCGCCGACCTCGGCGGGCGGCTGCGCGCCGGCCGGTCGCGCAACGACCAGATCGCCACCCTGGTCCGCATGTACCTGCGCGAGCAGGCGCGCGGCATCGCCGCGGGGCTGCTCGACCTCGCGGCGGTCCTCGCCGACCAGGCCGAGGCCCACATCGGCGTCGCCATGCCCGGGCGCACCCACCTCCAGCACGCCCAGCCGGTCCTGCTCGCCCACCACCTGCTGGCGCACGCCTGGCCGCTCATCCGCGACGTCGAACGGCTGCGCGACTGGGACGCCCGCGCCGCGGTGTCGCCCTACGGCTCCGGCGCCCTCGCCGGATCCTCCCTGGGCCTCGACCCCGAGGCGGTCGCCGCCGACCTCGGTTTCCCGGCCGCGGCCGAGAACTCCATCGACGGCACCGCCGCCCGCGACGTCGTCGCGGAGTTCGCGTTCGTCGCCGCCATGATCGGGGTCGACCTGTCGCGGCCCGCCGAGGAGATCATCCTCTGGGCGACCAAGGAGTTCTCCTTCGTCACCCTCGACGACGCGTTCTCCACCGGGTCCTCGATCATGCCGCAGAAGAAGAACCCCGACATCGCCGAGCTGGCGCGCGGCAAGTCGGGGCGGCTCATCGGCGACCTCGCCGGCCTGCTCACCACGCTCAAGGGCCTCCCGCTCGCCTACAACCGCGACCTCCAGGAGGACAAGGAGCCGGTGTTCGACGCCGTCGACACCCTGGACCTGCTCCTGCCCGCCTTCACCGGCATGGTCGCCACCCTCACCTTCAACGGCGAGCGCATGGCCGAACTGGCACCGCAGGGGTTCTCCCTGGCCACCGACATCGCCGAATGGCTGGTCCGCAACCGGGTGCCCTTCCGCGAGGCGCACGAGATCGCCGGAGCCTGCGTGCGCGTGTGCGAGGAGCGCGGCATCGACCTGCCCCAGCTCACCGACGCCGACTTCGCCGCGATCTCCCCCCACCTGGGGCCGGGGGTTCGCGACGTCCTCACCGTCGCCGGATCGCTGGACTCGCGCTCGGCCAAGGGCGGCACCGCCCCCGCGCGCGTCGCCGAACAGCTCGGCCGGCTGCGCGCGGCCATCGACGGCCACCGCGCCTTCGCGGGGATCGCGGACCCCTCCGGCACCACCGGCGGCGACCGCATCGGGTGAGCCGAACCTGTCCATAACCCCACCTCAGCAGTGGCCTGACCCGGCCACCGCACCAGCCGGCCCGCCCCCCGGACACGACCGACGGGGGCGGGCCAGCGGCGTTGCCCGGATACCGCCGAAGGCGGCCCGACCGTAATCGCCGGCGGCGCCCGGGAGTTCGGCGAAATGCGCTTCCCCTCCTGCGGCGATGCGATAGCGTCCTGGACTTGTGGGCACCATGGGTGGCCCTCCCTGCGCAGAGTGTGAGGGAGGCGGTCCGGGACACCGGGCGACGACGATTCGCGCCCGGCGCCTCACGGCGGACCCCACCGCCGCGGCGATCTCCCCCAGCGCGGCCGGGGACGCCGCGGCCACCGGCACGGTGCCCCTCCGATTCCGATCCCGTGTCCGTGGGAGGAGCTCGATGGGTAGGGCGAGCGGCGCCGACCGCGGCATCAGAGCACAGCTGAACCGGATCGTGCTGATCCCCAGCATCACGTTCCTCGTGCTCTTCGGGGCGCTGAGCGCCGGCACCCTCATGCAGGCCGCCTCCCTGCACACCGCCACCGACGACGGCCGCAGCGGCGTCCACCTCTACCACTCCATCGTGGAGCTGCAAGAGGAGCGGCGCCTCGCCGTCGCCTTCGTCAGCGCCCCCTCCGAAGAGGCCATGCAGGCCCTGCGCGACCAGGCCGCCGCCACCGACGAAGCCGTCCGCGAAGTCGACTCCCGCAGCGAGGCGCTGCGCGGGCGCGGCGACCCCGCGGTCGCCGAGATCGCCGCCGCCTACTTCACCTCCGCCGCCCGGCGCGGCGAGATCCGCGTCCAGGTCATGGCCGAGGAGGCTACCCCCGAGGACGTCCTGCGCTCCTACACCGCCATCACCGACCAGGCCGTCCTGCTCTACGACGCCACCGCCCGCCGCCTCGACGACGGCCCCTCCACCGCCGCCGGCTCCGACGTCGTCAACCTCATGCGCGCCCAAGACCTCTTCTCCCAGGCCGACGCCGTCCTCAGCGGCGCCCTCGCCGCCGGCACCCTCACCCTCGCCGACCGCCGCGACTTCGCCGCCTTCATGAGCGCCGCCCGCGAACGGCTGCGCACCGTCGGCCCCGAACTCCGCGGCGAACCCGCCGACGCCCACGCCGCACTCATCGGCGGCGCCGAGTGGCGCCGGGCCAACGAGACCGCCGACACCGTCGCCGGCCCGCCCGAGGTCACCACCGACCCCGTCACCGGCGTCGGGACCCCCTCCGAAGAGCCGCCCGACGGGCTCGGCGCCTGGCGCGAGGACGCCGACTCCGTCAATCAGGACCTCGCCGAGCTGACCGACGCCCAGGCCCACGCCGTCATCGCCGCCACCGACCGCGCCGGCAGCGCGATGTTCGGCGTGGCCTTCGGCGGCGGCGTCCTGGCGGTGCTCGCCGGCACCCTCGCCTACGGGACCGCCTCCCGGTCGGCGTCGCGGCTGACCGCCCGGCTCGCCCGGCTGCGCGCCGACGCCCTGGGGCTGGCCCGTGAGGAGCTGCCCCGCATCGTCCGCCGCCTGGCCGACGGCGACCCCGTCGACCTCGACACCGAACTGCGCCAGCTCGACCACGGCGGCGACGAGGTCGGCCAGGTCGCCGACGCCTTCAACACCGCACAGCGGACCGCTGTCAGCGCGGCGGTCAAACAGGCCGACATGCGCGCCGGCGTCAACCGGGTGTTCCTGGCCATCGCCCACCGCAACCAGTCGCTGGTACAGCGCCAGCTCCAGCTGCTGGACCGCATCGAACGCGAGGAGGAGGACCCCGATCTGCTGGAGGACCTGTTCCACCTGGACCACCTGGCCACCCGGGGCCGCCGCAACGCCGAGAACCTCATCATCCTCGGCGGAGCCCAGCCCGGACGCCGGTGGCGGCACCCGATCCCCCTTGTCGACATCCTGCGCGGGGCGATCTCCGAGACCGAGGAGTACGCGCGCGTGAAGCTGCGCATGGTCCCCGAACTGTCGCTGTCGGGGGCGGTCGTCGCCGACGTCATCCACCTCGTCGCCGAGCTGGTGGAGAACGCCACCTCGTTCTCCCCGCCGCACACCATCGTGCACATTCACAGCGAGGTCGTGCCCAAGGGGGTGGTCGTCGAGATCGAGGACCGCGGCCTGGGCATGAGCGAGGACCGGCTGGCGGCCGCCAACGCCACGCTCGGCAAGGCGCCGGAGTTCGACGTCATGGCGCTCAACCAGGACTCCCGGCTGGGCCACTTCGTGGTGGCGCGGCTGGCCGAGAAGCACGACATCAGCGTCGAGCTGTGCCCCTCGCCCTACGGCGGCACCCGCGCGGTCGTCCTGGTCCCCAGCGCCCTCATCTCCAGCGCGTCCGCCGAGGAGCCCGTCAACCGCACCCCGGCCGAGGTCGTCTCGGGGCCCGCGGCCCGGCGCCGAGGCGGGGGAGACCTCCTCGCCGACCCGAAGCGGCCGGTGCCGCGGCGGCGCATCGGGGGCGAACTCCCCGAGCGCCCCGCTACCGGCCCACTGCCGGTGCGGGGGCGCGCCGCGTCCCCCCCGCCCCCGGCCGATCCCGAGCCGTCCGTGCCGCCGCCCCTTCCCGAGGCGCCGCGCTCCCGGCCCGACGATCCCGAGCCCGCGGGTGGCGGCGGCGACCGGCCGGCCCTGCCCCGCAGGCGGCGCCAGGCCAGCCTGGCACCGCAGCTCCGGACCGACACACCCGCGGGCGGCTCCGACACCGAACCCGTCACGCTCCGTTCCCCGGAGCAGGCCCGGCAGATGATGAGCGCCTTCCAGATGGGGACCCGTCGCGGACGCGAAGACGACCACCTCCCCGGCGAAGGCGAACCCCCGAACGGGGCGCCGTCGGGCCAGGCAGCAGGGACACGCGAGACGCCCGCCGCGCACCCGGCCGGCGGGCCCACGGGAGAGAGCGAGTAAATGGTGCAGAAGAGCAACGCCGCAGGCGACCTCAACTGGCTTCTCGACGACCTGGTCGATCGCGTCGTCGGAGCGCAGCACGCCATCGTGCTGTCCGCCGATGGCCTGCTCATCGGCCGGTCGCGCGACCTGTCCATCGAGGACGCCGAGCACCTGTCCGCGGTGGCCTCCGCCTTTCAGAGTCTGGCCCGGGGAACCGGCCGCCAGTTCGACGGCGGATCCGTCCGCCAGACCGTCGTGGAGATGGAGCACGCCTACCTGTTCGTCACCGCCGCGGGCGAGGGCGCCTGCCTGGCGGTCCTCGCCACGGAGAGCGCCGATGTCGGACTGGTCGCCTATGAGATGAACATGCGCATCAAGCGGGTCGGCCAGTTCCTCACCGCCGCCCCGCGCTTTCCCGAGTCCGCCGTCGCCGGGAGCAGCGGATCATGACGCCACCCGGAGATCCCCGCAACGGGGCCTCCCCGCGCGGCGGCCCGACCCGCGGACAGGTCCGCCCGCGCGATCCCGGGGCCGCGGCGGCCCCCTGGTACCGGAGGCGCGGCCAGGCCGCCGCCGACACCCGGCCCGGGACCCTCTCCCACCTCGACGCCGCGGCCGGCTCCCTCGTGCGCCCCTACGCCATGACCGGCGGGCGCACCCGCCCGGCGGGCAGCGGGCTGGACATGATCAGCATCGTCGTGGCCACCCGCGAGCGCTTCGATTGGCACTTACTGGAACCCGAGCACGCAGCGATCCTGCGGCTGTGTCACCGCCCGGTCTCGGTCGCGGAGCTGTCGGCCCAGATGGACATCCCCATGACCGTGGTCAAGGTGCTCCTCGGTGACCTGATCGCCCGGGGCGACGTACTCGCCCGGGCCCCACTGCCCCCTGCCGACCTACCCGAAATGAACATACTTCAGGCGGTACTCGATGGCATCCGCAGACTCTGACCACGGCCCCGGTGCGAACATCCCCCTGGCGGTGAAGATCCTCATCGCCGGGGGCTTCGGGGCGGGCAAGACCACCATGGTGGGCTCGGTCAGTGAGATCACCCCTCTCAGCACCGAGGAGGTCATGACCGAGGTCAGCATGGGCGTCGACGACCTCAACGGGGTCGAGGAGAAGACCACCACGACCGTGGCCCTGGACTTCGGCCGGATCACGGTCAACGACCAGGTGGTGCTGTACCTGTTCGGCACGCCCGGCCAGGGCCGGTTCTGGTTCATGTGGGACGAGCTGGCGTCGGGGGCGCTGGGGGCCGTGGTCCTCGCCGACACCCGGCGGCTCGACAGCTGCTTCCCCGCCGTGGACTTCTTCGAGCACCGGCGGATCCCGTTCGTCGTGGCCGTCAACCGGTTCGACGAGACCGACACCTACACGCCCCAGGAGGTCCGCGACGCCGTCGACCTGGGGGCCGACGTGCCCATCCTGATGACCGACGCACGAGAGCGGGAATCGGGCAAGCGCGTGCTGCTGGCCCTCGTCGAACACGTGATGCGGCGGCGGAGCCCTGCTTTGTCCGGTTGACCGATACGATGGCCCGACAAGCCCCAATGACCGTGATCGCCCCCGAGAACGACGCCGCCATCAGCTGTTTCACGATCGGAATCGAACCGAGGGCAAGATCATCGCCTACGAGTCGTTAGCATCTTTCCGTGAACCCTGACAGCATGCAGAATCCGGACAGACTACCCCCCCGCGATCTGCCGCGACGCCGATCCGGCCGGCACCGGAACCCCCTCTCGTTCGACAGCTACGTGGGCACCCCCGCACTGGTGCTCGCGGTGCCCGGGGCCTACGAGGACGCGTCCGCGGGAGCAGGCGAGGGGATCGGCCGCCAGATGGCCGACCTCGTCCGGTCCTACCGGCCCGAGGTCACCATCCGGTTCGGCTACACCGAGGGCGACCGCCACCCCCTCGCCGAGGCGCTCACCGACCTCCGGCCCCTGGACGGCCACCCCCTGCGCGGGGTCGTGGTCCCCCTGATCACCGCGCCGCACGCGGCCACCGGAGCGGCCATCCGCGCCGCGATCGAGGCCACGGGCGCCGACGTCCGCATCACCGAGGCGCTGGGCCCCCACCCCATGCTCGCCGAGGTGCTGCACCTGCGGCTCGCCGAGGCCGGCTTCGTCCGCGCCGACCGGATGCGCCTCATCAGCGTGGTCGCGCCGAGCACCAGCATGACCGACGGCGTCATCGTAGGCGCGGTCGGCGGCCCCGACGCCGTGAGCGCCGCCGGGGTGACCGCCGTGCTGCTCGCCGCGCGCCTGGGCATCACCGTGCTCCCCGCCGACCTCGACGACGACGCCTCGGTGGCCGAGATCGCCGGTCAGCTCCGCGACGCCGGGTGCGTGCGCCCGGTCATCGCCCCCAGCGTGGTGGGCCCGGAGTTCACCCCCGATCGGCTGGCGGAGCTGGCACAGCGCCACGGCGCGCGCCCCAGCGGGGCCCTGGGCGCGGGCAGCACGCTCGCCAAGATCACGGCGCTGCGCTACGCGGAGATCCTCAACACCCTGGGCGTCGAAACCCCGCCGCCCACCGCGGACGAACTCCCGGCACCGGTCGGATCCCGCCACCGCCCCGGCAGCTAGAGCGGCATCGCGGCGGCCGGTCCCCGCGGTACCGGCCCTGCCCTTTCGCTGTGCCCCCGGCGGCGTACTCGGTGTTTCCCGCTCAGCCTGTGGGGGCGCTTCCGGGCGGAGGCTTCCCTCGTCGCCGGGCGCTCCCTCGTACCTCGGTCGCACCCGGCTCCTCAGTCCAGCCACCGCCGCGCCCCCACAAGCACGCTCTTCGGGAAGTACGCCGCCGGGGGCATGTTCAGAACAGGGGAGGTAGCTCGTTGTAACTCTTTCGGTACACAGGGCTACGCTTTTTCGGTAGGGTCAGCCCCTGGGTCGCCGCGGTGTGCGTGCACGCGCCGTCTCCGGCGCGGCCACCGCGTGCACCCTGCGGAGCCGGGGGGATGACCATGACCAGAGCGCCCAGACCGACCATACGCGGCCAGATGACCCGCATCGTGCTGATCCCGAGCATCAGCTTCCTGGTGCTGTGGACCCTGATGACCGCGGCCGGAATGTGGCGGGCCGGGGCGGCGGCGCTCTCCGTCGCCGCCGCCGACGACGGCATCGAGGCCGCGGCCTTCACCGCCGACCTCGCCGACCACGAACGCGTCCCGGCCCTGGCCGGC
>NZ_JBHSBH010000018.1:0-10381 GCF_042650565.1 Nocardiopsis sediminis | reverse complement strand
CGCCAGGAGCGCCGGCTCAGCCAGCTCCACCTGGGCGACCCCGACGACACCGTGGCCCGGGCCGACCTCGACGCCCAGCGGCGGCTCACCGACGCCGCCCAGCAGCGCGCCTCCGAGACCGCCCCGGAGCTGCGCCAAGACGCCGCCGAGGACGTCCGCCGCGGCGCCGACGCCCTGCTCACCGGCGACGACCGCCTCGCGCGGCTGCGCGCCGACATCGACTCCGGCGACGTCGAACGCGACGACGCGCTCATCCGCTACACCTCGCTGATCGAGGACACCGACCTGCTCGCCGCGTCGCTCCTGGGCGGCGTCCACCGCGACGACACCGCCTCCCAGGCCGTCACGGCCGCCGAGCTGCGCTCAGCCCGCGAGGGGTTCTCCCACGCCGACGCGCTGCTGAGCGGCGCGATCGCGGCCGGCGCCATGGAGTACGAGGAGACCGCCCAGTTCACCTACCTCACCGCCTCCTACCGGCAGACCCTGGACGACACCGAGCCCGCTCTGCGCGGCGACGTCCTGGCGCTGTTCCGCGAGACCACCGGGTCGGGCGCGTGGACCGGCACCGAGGAGCTCAGCCGCTCGGTCGTGACCCGGCCCCCCATCACGGGCGGCGACGAGCGCGGGCGCGGAGCCGGGTGGAACTCCGAGATCGGGATCGACGGCGCGCAGTGGGCCGAGGCGACCCAGAGCGCCGGGGCCGAGCTCGACGGCGTCGTCACCGCTCAGCAGCAGGCGGCGCTGGGTGCGGCACACTCCTCGGCGTTGCAGATCATCGCGCTGGGCGTGACCGGATGCGTCCTCACGCTCGTCGCCGGCATCGCCGCCATCGTCGTCGCCACGCGCTCCTCGCGCCGGCTCACCGGGCGCCTGCTGCGGCTGCGCAGCGACACCCTGGCCCTGGCCGACACCCGGCTGCCGGCGATCGTCGCGCGCACGCAGAGCGGGCAGCGGGTGAACCTCGCCGACGAGCTGCCGCAGCTGTCCTTCGGCGAGGACGAGATCGGCCAGGTGGCGGCGGCCTTCAACGCCGCCCAGCGCACCGCTGTGGGGGCGGCGGTCAAGCAGGCCGAGATCCGCCAGGGGGCCAACCGGGTCTTCCTGGGCATCGCCTACCGCAACCAGACCCTGGTGCAGCGCCAGCTCCACGTCCTCGACGAGATCGAGCACGAGGAGGACGACCCGGTCACCCTGCGCAAGCTCTTCCGCCTCGACCACCTGGCCACACGCGCCCGCCGCTACGCCGACAACCTGCTCATCCTCAGCGGGGCGCACTCCGCCCGGCGCTGGCGCGAGGCGCTGCCGCTGATCGACGTGGTGCGCGCGGCCATCACCGAGACCGAGGACTACGAACGGGTCCGCCTCACCTCCGCACCGGGCGTACGAGTGCGGGGGACCGCCGTCGCCGACATCGTGCACCTGCTCGCCGAACTGGTCGAGAACGCCACCCAGTTCTCCCCGGCCGACACCCCCGTCGACGTCCACTGCGGGCCCGTCGCCGGCGGCATCGCCGTGGACGTGGAGGACCGGGGGCTCGGCATGACCGAGCAGGGCTATGCCGCGGCCGCCCGGATCCTCGCGGGGACACCGGAGTTCGACGTCATGGCCCTCCAGGAGGAGCCCCGCCTCGGCCTGTTCGTGGTCGCGCGGCTGGCCGCCCGGCACGGTGTCGCCGTGCGGCTGTGCCCCTCGCCCTACGGCGGGACCCGCGCGATCGCGGTCATCCCCGAGGCGATGCTCGACAGCGGCGACCAGGCGGCCATCGGGGCCCTGCGGAGGCGCGCGGGATCCCCGCGGCGCCAGCGGGCCGGCGCCCGGGCCGAGGAGGGGGTGGGCCGATGAGCGCCTCCAGAGGGGCCGCCGGTACCGACGCCGGGCGCCTGGTGCGGCCGTTCGCGGTGCACATCGAGGAAGCGGTGCCCGCGATCGGGCTCGACATGCTCACGCGGGTGATCGCGACCCGCCCGCCGGCGCGGTCCGAAGCCCTCCAGCCCGAACGCGCGGACGCGCTGCGCCTGGCGCGGCGCCCGCTGACGGTCGCCGAACTGGCCGCGCGGCTGGAGCTGCCGCTGGGCGTCGTCAAACCGCTCCTCGCCGGCCTCATCCACGCCGGCGCCCTGCGCCTGTGCCCGCCCGATCCCGCCCCGGCCCCCCAGGACAACATCCTGCACTTGGTCCTGGAGGGGCTGCGTGCCCTGTGACCGGCCGGGCGGGCGGCGCGACGCGGCCGGCCGAGGCGCCGCCGTAAGCGGACGGCCGAGGCGCCGCCGTAAGCGGACGGCCCATGGCCGGATCCGGCACCGTGCTGACCCCGCAATCAGTGGAGTTGATCTCCTGGAAACCTTATGCTCTGGGCAATTGAGGAGGTGTGCGGCGCTTTCTCGATAAAAATGGATACGCGCCGCTCATGGTCATATGGTGAGCGGAGACAACGGCGATCCGAACCACCCCGGGCAGCGCGCACGGGATGACGCCCCTCCCTCCGGTGCCGGCGAGTGGCTCGCCGAGGTCGCCAACGCGGTCGGGGTCGTCAGTACGGTCGTCGCCGCCGTTGCGGGGGCCGTGGTCATCGCAGCAGCCGTCTTCGGCAGCCCTTCCCTCTACGCCGAAGTGCTGGAATGGCAGGGGCCCGTCACGCCGGTGGCGACGCTTGTGGCCGTGCTCTGCCTCGGCGGCGTGTCCCTGCTCGCCCGTACCTCCAAGAAATGGCGCCGGATTACGGCCCTGCTCGTGAGCGGCGCCACGATCCTCGTCGCAGCGAGCATCCTGGTCATCTGGCTCAACCCGCTCGACGACGCCTGCGCGCCGCCCGAGGAACTGGTCGTCGCCACCACCCCCGACAGCGCGGACATCATCTCCGCGATCGCCGAGGGGTTCGCCAACGGCCGATCCGCCGGGGCCGAATGCCGGCCGGTCAACGTCACCGTGTACGCGATCGACCGCTCCGAGGACGTCCGGCTCGGCCTGGCCGATGGCTGGGACCAGACCCTCGGCCCCCTTCCGCACGTGTGGTTGCCCGACTCCTCCATCGAAGCCGATTGGGTCCGAGAGCGCCTTGCCGCCCAGGTGAACCCCGAGGTCGAACTGACAGTGTCCGACCAGCCCACGCGCGTCACCCCGCTCATCGCCGCGGTACCCAGGGATCTCGCGGTGACCATCATGGGCGACACCGGCATCGGCCAGGGGTCCGTACCCGACGTTCACGACGCCATCGAGGAAGCGTCGGGTCCGGACTCCCCACTCGTCGAGCGCGGCGACCCCGGCGGCTCCGCCACCGCGCTGCTGCACACGGCCGTCCTCTTCCACGGGGGCGGCGCCATCGACGTCGACGGTCAATTCACCGACACGGCCGCGGCGGCCGCCATCGAGGCCGAAGTGCGACCGGGGGTCGCCACCGACAGCGACCTCGGCCACCTCTGCCGCGCCGCGGACACCGGAGGGGACGGCCCGCCCCCGCCCGTTCTCACCACCGAGGCCGCGCTCCATCGGCTCCGCACCGAGGGCGGCTGCCCCGGCCGGCTCACCGAGGAGGAGAGGACCGCCCTCGTCCCGCTGTACGCCGAGAACCTGCCCTACCTGGACCACCCGTTCGTGCGCGTGCAGCCCGCCGGGGTCGACGACGGCGCGGACGAGATCGCAGAGGCCTTCCGCGATCACCTGACGGAGCTGTACCGGAGCCCCGAGCCTTTCACGGCCGCCCCCATCGGCCCCGGCAACGGCTCCTCCACGGACGACTACGGCTTCTACCTGGGCTACCGGGACGCCGACGGCGCGGCCGATCCCGCCATGGACGGCCTCTTCGCCTCGGCCGAGGTACCGAATTGGGAACAGACCCCGGACCGCTGGGAGAACCGGGCCGGCGCCGTTCTGGACCGCCCTCCGGGCATCCACCCGCAGGCCGCCATCCTCATCGCCATCGACACGTCCTCGTCCATGAGGGACCCCACCGCCCTCTTCACGACCGGCCGCGCCGAGGCCGCGGCCATCGCCGGCCTTTCCAGCAGCGGGGACGCTCTAGGCCTGTGGACCTTCCCCAGGGGAGGCTCCGCCGACGCCACCGACCACGAGATCCTCGCCCCCATGGACGACGCCGACGACCAGGGCCGCCGCATCACCGACCGGCTCGACGGCCTGGACCCGGACCGTGCATCGACCCCCTTGGCCGACGTGATCGTCGACGGCGTCGAAAACCTGTCCGGGGAATGGGCCGACCGGCCAGCGCCGCCCATGCTCGTCGTCATCACCGACGGCGTCGCGATCCCCGGCGCACCCGGCATCGGTATCGCGGAACTGGAGGAGCGCATCGCCGACTCCCCGGTCGACGTGCGCATCCTGGCCGTCGGCGAAGACCCGGACCCGTGCGGCACCGGCGAACTCCCGGACCTCGACGCGCTCTCCGGCATCTCCTGCGTCGCCGTCCACGCGGACCCCGAGCAGGCCGGCCTCGCCGGCCGCGACGCACTGATCAGCGCCCGCCAAGGCGATTGACCCACCGAGGGCGGTACGAGGAAGGGAACCCATGGCCGAGGACGGCGGGCAGGAGCGGAGCAGAGGACCGCGCCGACCACGAGGGGTCATCGCCGCCCTCGTCGCTCTGGCGCTGATCGCCGCCGTGGGCTTCGTCGCCTGGATCGCCTGGCCACCCGGCTCGCCGGATGAGTTCACCGTCGTCACCGGCCGCGACGCCTCGCGGACAGGGATCTACGCCGCGCTCATCGAGGAGTGGAACGCCTGCCACTCCGGCGACGGCCCCGAGGCGCGCCTCGTCGAACTGTCCGGGATCACCGACCTCCAGAGGGCGGACATGCTGCGCCAACTCCAGTCCGACGGGCCCGGCTACGACGTCCTCAACCTCGACACCCAGTGGATCGCCGAGTTCGCCCGCGCCGGACACATCGCCGCCCTCGACGACGTCGACACCAGGGGGCTGCTGCCGAACACCCTCGACTCCGTGCGTTACGAGGGCGATATGTGGGCGGTACCGTTCATCGCCGACGCCGGCCTGCTCTACTTCCGCTCCGACCTGGTCGACCGGGACGACCTGGAGGGACAGGACTGGGATGACACGCTCACGGTGCTGCGCGCCGCCGCCGAGGAGGCGGGCCGGGACGGTGTCCACGGCTACGCAGGCCAGCTGGCCGCCTACGAAGGGCTGACGGTCAACGCCCTGGAGGTCGCCAACGTCGACCAGCGCGGCCTGGTCACCGACGAAGACGGCCTGCGCGCCGACCTCACCGGTGGCCCGCAGCGCGCCGCTCTGCGACTCATCGCCGACGGGCTGGCGACCGGCGCCATCCACCCCGGATCCCTCGACGACACCGAAATCGACAGCGCGGACCGCTTCACCGCCGGCGAGGTCATCGCGATGCGCAATTGGCCCGTCTGGTACGACGACCTCGCCGAACGGCCGGGGGTCCTCCCCGCCGACGAGCTCGCCGGCGTCGAGGAGCAGGGGGAGGACCCCGGCGGCCACGAAATCGAATTCGGCGTGCTGCCGCTCCCCGACTACAGCGCCGTGCTGGGCGGGCAGAGCCTCGCCGTCGCCGCCGGGTCGCCCCACCGCGACGCCGCCGTCGACCTCATCGAGTTCCTCACCGCGGCCGAACAGCAGCGCCGCCTCTTCCACACCGCCGGCTACGCCCCGGTGCGCGAAGACGCCTACCACGGAGAGGTCGCCGAGGGCGTGCAGCCGGGCTGCGCCACCGACGACCGCCCCATGACCAGCGTGGAGGAGCGCCGAGGCGCCTACGCCGACCTGCTGCTCGACTCCGTCCGCGGAGCGAGGGGCCGTCCGCCGACCGCTTACTACCCGCGGTTCTCGCAGACCTTCTACAACGGCCTGAATCCGCTGCTCAAGACGGCTGCAAGGGGGGAGGACCTGCACTTGGACGACCTCACCGACCTCCAAGGACGGCTCCAGAACACGCTGAGAGGCCACTGACCGCCGCGGCGGCAACTGCGTAACCGGGCCAGGAGCCGTTCGTCGCGCCTTGCTAGCGTTTCCCGGATGAGCATGGATCGGATCGGCATCATCGGCGGCGGCATCGTGGGCCTCGCGCTCGCCAGGTGGGTCACGCTGAACCGGCCCGGTGCGCGGGTCACGGTCCTGGAGAAGGAGGACCGCGTGGCCGCCCACCAGACCGGCCACAACAGCGGGGTCGTCCACGCGGGCCTCTACTACCGTCCGGGCTCCCTCAAGGCCACGCTGTGCCGCCGGGGCGTCGCCCTGCTCGCCGACTACTGTGCCGAACACGGCCTGCCCTACGAGCAGGCGGGCAAGGTCCTCGTCGCGGCCGACGCCGACGACGCCGCGCGGCTCGACGGCGTCGAACGCACCGCACGCGAGAACGGCGTCCCCGGTGTGCGGCGGCTCGGCCCCGAGGGGCTGCGCGAGATCGAGCCGCACGTCGCGGGGGTCGCCGGCCTGTACTCGCCCACGACCGCCATCACCGACTTCATCGCCGTCGCCGAATCCCTGGCCGACGACGTGCGCCGCGCCGGCGGCCGGGTGCGCCTGAACGCCCCGGTGATCGCCCTTCGCCAGGACCAGGACGGCGCCGATGTCCTGACGGGCGACCCCCGCGGCGAGCGCGTCAAGCGGCGCTTCGACGCCGTGGTCATCTGCGGCGGCCTGCACGGCGACCGGCTCGCCGCCATGGCCGGAGCGGGAGCCGACCCGCGTATCGTCCCCTTCCGCGGCCAGTACCACGAACTGGCTCCGGAGCGCCGCCACCTGGTGCGCGGCCTGGTCTACCCGGTGCCCGACCCGCGCTACCCGTTCCTGGGCGTGCACCTGACCCGGCACGTGCACGGCGAGGTGATGGCCGGTCCCAACGCGATCCTCGCCGGGGCCCGCGAAGGCTACGGGCTGCGCGACGTCCTCCCCGGCGACCTGCGGGAGACCCTGGCCTGGCCCGGCTTCTGGCGGCTGGCCCGCCGCCATTGGAAGGTCGGGGCCAAGGAGATGGCGGTGTCGGCATCACGCGCCGCCTTCGCCCGCGAGGCGCGCCGCCTCGTCCCCGAGATCACCGCCGCCGACCTGCTCCCCGCCCCTGCGGGGGTGCGCGCGCAGGCGCTCACCCGCGGCGGCGACCTGCTCGACGACTTCGCCGTGGACACCCACGGCAGGTTCCTCTGCGTCCGCAACGCCCCGTCGCCGGCCGCCACCTCCTCGCTCGCCATCGCCGAACACCTCGGCGAGCGGCTGCTCGCGGCCCGCTGACACGCGACGGCGGTGCGCGGACGACTCCGCGCACCGCCGCACAGCGCCGGGTGTTCTAGCAGGCGCTGTTGAGGAGGTCTTCCAGCGCCGCCTGCTCGGCGGAGTCGATGCTCAGCTCCCACACGTACTTCACGTTGATCCAGCTCTTGGCGTAGTCGCAGTGGATCTCGGTGCGGGTGGGCAGCCACTCGGCGGGGTCGCGGTCGCCCTTGGAGCTGTTGCTCGACGCGGTGACGGCCCACAGCTGGGGCGAGTCGATGTCGTTGGCGAACTGCTCGCGCTGGCTCGTGGACCAGGAGTCCGCCCCCGAGCGCCACGCTTCGGCCAGCGGGACGAAGTGGTCGATGCTGATCTCGGACGGGACGCTGCTGGTCACCCCGTCGTAGACGCTGTACCAGGAACCGGACGTGGGGTAGCAGTCGCTGCCCACCTCCACGTTGTCGCCGTCGCGGCGCAGTACGTACTCGCGTGCGCTGCAATTGCCCTCGACGGTGCTCCAGTGCGGGAACAGGTCGCGGTCGTATCCGTCGCCGGCCTCGGCCTCGACGGTCAGGGCGGCGAGCTGGGAGCGGGCATCGTCCAGGGAGGGGGGCGGGGGTGGGGCGGCCTGAGCGGGGGCGGCGAAGCCCGGGAGCAAGGCCAGGGAGGTGACCGCTGCGGCGAGTAGGCCGGTGATCCGGCGGACGGCCGTCGGCATGAAGGTCTCCAAAGTAGAGCGGGGGACTTCGGACCCCATGAGGTTCACCCACAACGGGGATATCGGGGAAGATGCGGCGCGTGAACAATCGGTTACCCGACCTGTCCGGATCCGGTCAACTGAAGTCGGTTTACCTTCGGATACCGTCCACGACCAGCCGACCTCCCCTGCCAGGGAGCGAACGGCGGGGTCGCCCGAAATAGGCCGGCGCGATGCCCCTCAGAGCGGCGCAGCGGGCCGGCCGCGTGCCCACCCGGACGTCCAGGAGAACGGGCACGCCCGCCGCGCGGCGCCGGCCGGCCCCCGGCAGGGGCGGCGCGGTCACCGCGGAGCCGCCGGGGAAAAAGAGGTCGGCACCCGCAGCGGGCAGCGGATACCGTGGAAGGCGTACAGCAGGTGACCAAGGCGGTCCGACGCGCCTGGCGCCTCCGGCGTGCGAAGCCGCCTCGACCCACGGAAAGACCACAGTGACCGACATCATCGACGAACTCGAATGGCGCGGGCTCCTCGCGCAGACCACCGACCTTGACGAGCTTCGCAAGGCCCTCGCCGATGGCCCGGTCACCCTCTATTGCGGCTTCGACCCCACCGCGGGCAGCCTGCACGTCGGCCACCTCACCCAGGTCCTCACCCTCGCGCGGTTCCAGCAGGCGGGCCACCGCCCCATCGCCCTCGTCGGCGGCGGCACCGGCCTGATCGGCGACCCCAAGCCCACCGCCGAACGGTCGCTGAACTCCGTCGAGACCGTGAAGGGCTGGGTCGGGGTCCTGGCCCGGCAGCTCTCGGCGTTCCTCCGGTTCACCCCCAAGGGGGAGCGCCCGCAGCCCACCGACGCCATCCTGGCCGACAACGGCGAATGGCTGTCGTCCATGAGCGCGATCGAGCTGCTGCGCGACGTCGGCAAGCACTTCAGCGTGAACCAGATGCTCGCCCGCGAGACCGTCAAGACCCGGCTCGACGGCGAGGGCATGAGCTACACCGAGTTCAGCTACGTGCTCCTCCAGTCCTACGACTACGTCGAGCTCTACCGCAGGCACGGCTGCACGTTGCAGATCGGCGGCAGCGACCAGTGGGGCAACATCACCGCCGGCCTCGACCTGATCCGCCGCATGGACGGCAACGCCCCGCACGGCGGCGCCCACGCCCTGACCACCAACCTGCTCACCAAGAGCGACGGCACCAAGTTCGGCAAGACGGAGTCCGGCACCGTCTGGCTCGACCCCGAGCTGACCAGCCCGTACGCCTTCTACCAGTACTGGTTCAACGCCGACGACCGTGACGTGGTCCGCTACCTCAAGGTGTTCGGCTTCCGGTCGCGCGAGGAGATCGCCGACCTGGAGGCCCAGACCGCCGAGCGCCCCGCCGCCCGCGCGGCGCAGCGGGCGCTGGCCGAGGAGCTGACCTCGCTGGTCCACGGCGAGGACGAGTGCCGCAAGGTCATCGAGGCCAGCCGCGCCCTCTTCGGGCAGGCCGACCTCACCGGCCTCGACGCCGCCACCCTCGGCGCCGCCCTCCGCGAGGTGCCCGGGACCGAGGTGGCCGGCCCGGTGAGCGAACTTCCGCCCGTCGTCGACCTGCTCGCCGCCTCCGGCCTGGTCGCCAGCAAGTCGGCTGCCCGCCGCGCGATCCAGGAGGGGGGCGCCTACCTCAACAACACCAAGGTGACCGAGGTCGACGCCCGCGTGACACAGGACGACCTGCTGCACGGGCGCTACCTCGTCCTGCGCAGGGGCAAGCGCAACGTCGGCGGGATCGTCGTCGGCGTCTGAACTCCCTGTCCGAGCCCGAGTCTGAGCCCTGAGAGCGCCGCGGCCGGGAGCGCGCCGGATCGGCAGGTGGACGTCGGGGTGGTGCGGTGGAGGAAGCCGGTGGAGGAACCACTGCACCACCCCGGTAAGGGCCATGTACCTGCTGCTCAAGGCCTGGATCAGGGGATCCTCGGGCGGCAGATTTTGCCCGGGCGGGCGTTTAGCCGGGGGCTGCCGGGGCAGAAACATTAAGAACAAGGCAGAGAAGCTTGACCTACCGCGCGGTCCTGAGCCCCCGTCGGGTGGACCTCACGAACCGCGCGAGCCCGGAGACCGACCTCCTGCTTCAAGGACGTCGACCCCCGCCACCAGGGCTCTTCCGCGAGTCCCCATGGTTGATTTGACGTTTCCGGGCGCGGACCCTATCGTTGCATGGTCGTCGTGGAACGGCGGGCGTTGGCTCGTTCGACCGGCCCCACGATGAAGTCGAGTGAGAGCGCATGGCTCGGGCGTATGTCCGATCCTGATAATCTCGCGTGGAATCATTATCGAAGATTCGAAATGGTTCCGACGGTTGTTCGATTCACCGGTACTCATCGCCGGAACGCCGATTTGGCGGGCGGGCGAGAGGCTGGTAAATTCAACAGCACAGCAAGACGGAAGCTCCGCCTCTGCGGAAAAGCCTCGGGAAACGCTCTTTGTGGGTGGTTCGGG
>NZ_JBHSBH010000017.1:0-742 GCF_042650565.1 Nocardiopsis sediminis | reverse complement strand
GCTCTGGGCGGCCTCTCCCGCCCCCCGGGGCGCCCGGATCTCCCCCATCGGGCAGCGGGTCCCTCGTCGGCCCGGCCCCGGTGCCCCCGGCTTCCTCCCGTCCCCCGCCTTCCCGGCTCCCCCGGATTCCTCCGGTCCCCGGGTTCCCCCCGGGGTCCAGGGCCTTCCGGGTTCTCCGGGGGCCGGGATCCTTCGGGGTCCCTCCCCTTTCCCGGTTCCGCCTCCGGGCCTCCCGTGGTCCCCTCCCCGGTGGTCATTGGCTGGGGTAGGGGTCGCGGGTGGTGGTGTGGGTGCGGTTGTGGGGGGTGCGCCAGACCAGGGTTCCCGGGGAGGGCTGGGACAGGTTCCACCCAGGGGTTTGCTTCAACCGGTGGTGCCGCCTGCACAACGCGGCCAAGTTGCCCGCGCTGGTAGACCCGCCCAGGTGGTGGGGCATGGTGTGGTCGGCATCGCACTCGACCGCGGGCCGGTTGCAGTGGGGGAACCGGCACGTCCGGTCCCGCGAATCGATATGCGACCGGAGTAACGGTGGCGGCCGGTAGGCGGTGGTGCCATCGGCCACCGGGTTTCCGTCGTCATCGACCACCGTGTAGCACCAGCGGGTGGCCTTGGAGGTGGCTCCCTTGGCCAGGTCCCGGGCGGCCTCTGCCAGGATCGGCCCGTGCCCCGGGATCTCCCCCAGGCTCCGGGACTCGCTCCCGCCCATCTCCTTCGGCAACGCGGCCAGCGGGATGATCACGTG
>NZ_JBHSBH010000016.1:0-8322 GCF_042650565.1 Nocardiopsis sediminis | reverse complement strand
ATGGTACTGCCCTGTGGTGGGGTGGGAGAGTAGGTCACCGCCGGACATTCTTTCAGGTGGGGTGGAAGCTATGCTTCCACCCCACCTTTTTTGTGCCCCTTGTGCATTCGTGAACAGGGTCGGTGGTCACCAAACCACGGGCAGTTTGTGCAGGCCGTAAATGGTGGAGTCGCTCTTGAACGGCAGTTCCTCCAGGGGAACTGCGAATCGCAGGTCGGGGACGCGCCTGAAGAGGGTGTCGAACACGATCTGGAGTTCGAGCCGCGCCAGGTTCTGCCCGAGGCACTGGTGGGCTCCGTAGCCGAACGCCACGTGGTGCCTGGCGCCGCGGTCGATGTCGATGGTCGCGGGGTCGGCGAACACCGTCGCGTCGTGGTTCGCCGAAGGCAGTAGAGCCACCACGCCCTCGCCTTCCCGGACGGTCACGCCGCCGATCTCGATGTCGGACGTCGCAACGCGCGATGTGACCGGGCCCGTGATGCTGAAGAAGCGCAGTAGCTCCTCGACCGCTGCCGGCGTCAGTTCGGGGTCGTCGCGGATCCTCCCCAGCACGTCGGGGTTCTCGATGAGGGCGACGGTCCCCAGGGAGATCATGTTGGCCGTCGTCTCGTGGCCGGCGATCAGCAGGATGAGCGCCGTCGCCACCAGGCCCTGGTGGTCGACCTCGCCCTCTTCGCGCTGCTTCAGGATCTGCCGGCCGATGAGGTCGTCGCCCGGATCGGCCGCCTGTTCCTTGGCCGAGCACAGCTGCTTGATGTAGCCGAAGAGGTCGATGAGCCCCTGCCGCCGCTGTTCCGAGGTCGACTTCCACGACAGCAGCGTGGTCGTGCACGTCTGGAAGAAGTCGTGGTCGGCGTAGGGGACCCCCAGCTGCTCGCAGATCACCAGGGAGGGCACCGGCAGGGAGAGGGCCTGTACGAGGTCGGCGGGGGAGCCCTCGCCGAGCATGGCGTCGATGTGGTCGTCGACGATCTCCTGGATGCGCGGCTTCAGCGCGCGCATGCGCTTCACGGTGAACTCGCCCAGGACTGCGCGGCGGGCCCGGGCGTGCTCCTCGCCGTCGAGGCCGATCATGAGCGGCCGGTCGCCGAACGGGCCGCCGGAGGAGACCGCGGCGTTGATCCCGATCGTCGGCGCGTACCGCGGGAAGCCCGCCCGCCTGCGGTCAGAGCTGAGCCGCGGATCGGCGAGCGCGGCACGCACGTCGTCGAACGTGGTCACCAGCCAGGCCTGCCCCCCGCCGGGCATTTCCGTCTTGGCGATGGGCTCCTCGGTGCGGCGACGTTCGTATTCGGCGGGCTGGTGCATGGGGCAGGCGCGTGGCGGAGGGAAGTCGGCGGCGATCTGGTCGGTGCGGCTGGTCATGGAGTCCCCCAGGGGCCGGCAAGACATATGCGGAAGAGTTTCTTCCGGTTATGCGCTACGATAGCAATCCGGAAGATCATCTTCCACATCTTCGCGGCGGCTCACCGCGGCCACTGGGCTTCGGCCCCCGGACGTGCGAGGATCGGGGACACCACGACGGGTGATGCGAAATACGAGGTATGAGAACTTCAGCGGGCGGGACGGGCCGGGACGGAACCCGGCTGCGGGCCGATGCCCGGCGCAACCGCGAGCTGATCATCGCGGCGGCGCGCGAGCTGATCGCGGAGCGCGGGCCGGATGTCCCCATGGAGGAGATCGCGCGGGCCGCGGGGGTCGGGGTCGGGACCCTGTACCGGCGGTTCCCCGATCGGGAGTCGCTCCTGGTCGCTGTGGCGGGGGACAACTACCGGCGGGTGGCGGCCGAGGTCCGGAACTTCGTCCGGGAGGGTCACGGCGCCTGGCACACGCTCCGGAGCTTTCTGAGCCACGCCTCGGACGTGCGGCTGAGCCTGCGCCTCGCCTTCTTCTCGGAGCGCACCTTCTCCATGCTCAAGCACGACGCCGAGGCCCGGCGCTCCCGCGATGAACTGCTGGCGACCTTGGAGCGGCTCGTGCGCGATGCCCAGACCGAGGGGTCGATGCGCACGGATGTGGGCGCCGGCGACGTCGTCGTGCTGATCGGCCTCTTCTTCGATCCGGCCCGGCGTGCCCGGCTGCCCCTCGCGGTACCCGACGACCGCTACCTGATGCTGATGTTCGACGCGTTGCACTCCGGGAACGCGACCCCGTTGCCGGGACCCCCGCTGGGGACCGACGTCCTCGTGCGCCAACTCGCCACGGACGACGACGCCTCCCCCACCCCCCAAGGCGAGCCCTCGCCCGATCACCGGCCCTGAGGGGCGGCGGCCTCTCCGCTGCGGTTCAGCGCCGGAAACACCAGGATCAGACGCGATCGCGACCGGCGGTGCGCAGCTCGGCGTCGACGCGGCCGGCGGCGGTGTCGGTGACCAGGACGGCGCCGGTGCGGCGCAGCACGGACAGCATGGCGGCGTTGCCGGGCGTGGTATCGGCCAGCACGGTGGCGGCCCCGGCCTGTGCCGCCGCGTCCACCACGGCGCTGATGGCGGCCGTCCCGATGCCCCTTCCGCGGGCTGACCGGCCGAGCCAGATCCCGGTCTCCAGGGCCTCGGGGCGCTCCTCGGGGCGGCGCAGGCGGACCGAGCCGCGGATGTGGCCGTCCTCGGTGACGGCGTAGGTGATCTCGTACGGCGGAGCGGCCAGTCCGGGGTAGCGCGCGCGGTGGAAGGCCCGGAACGCGTCCCGGCGACGCTGCGTCCATCCGGGCGGCCCCGGCACCGCGGGCATCACGTCCTCGGGGTCGGCATCGCCCACCGCAACGTCGAGCAGCCCCTCCAGCACGTCATCGTCGACCCGAACCAGCCCGACGACACCCGTCACGTCCGTCACCGGGCTCCCCCTCCGCGGGCCGCCGTTGCCCCGGCGGCGGCCGTGCGTTCCAGGTGGAGGAGGTGGCGCTTGCGGGGCAGGCCGCCGCCGTAGCCGACGAGGGCGCCGTTGGCGCCGATGACCCGGTGACAGGGCACGATGACGGAGATCGGGTTGCGGCCGTTGGTCATGCCGACCGCGCGGGATCCGTTGGGGTGCCCGATCGCCTTGGCGATCGCCCCGTAGCTGGTGGTCCGGCCGTAGGGGATGGTGGTGAGCTCGCGCCAGACCAGGCGCTGGAACGCGGTTCCGTGCGGGGCGAGAGGCAGGGTGAACTCGCGCAGTTCACCCGCGAAGTAGGCGCTCAGCTGCCGCTGGACCTCGCCGAACCACCCGGGGTCGCGGCGCCATTCACTGCGGACCGGGAGGGGGCCTCCGTCCGGCGGCTCCATCCACAGGGCCGTGAGGGACGTGCCGTCGGAGGTCAGGAGCATGTGCCCGATGGGGGAGTCCGTCACCGTGTAGAGAGTGGTGTCCCCGGCGGGCTCGGCGAACTCGGTGGGGGCGAGCGGGCCCGGATCCTCGGGGAGGTCCAGCGGAAGCATGTCCTGAGTCATCGCGGGTTCCATCGCGGGGGCGCTCCCTGTCGGTCGGTGGCGCCGGCGGGCCGGGGGCGGCGGGCTCGGGCGGGCGGGTCGAACGGAGGTACGATGCGGCCCTCCCATGATGCCCGATCTCCACGGCCCGGGGCGGACTCATTTCCCGCCGGGGGCGCGGTCCTGCTCCTCGTCGCCGTGGCGGGAGAGGTAGTCGATGTAGATCGGGCGCAGGGCCGCTTGCACATCGGGGTCGTCCTCGGCGCTCAGCGCCTCGTGCACCAGGCCCGACGCCTGGGCGACGCTCGCGTCGCTGGCGTCCAGGTTCCCGGCGACCGCCTCCGCGGCGGGGATCATCTCCAGCAGCCGCCAGAAGAACCGCACGTCCCAGCGGTGCCGCGCCAGCGCGACGGCGCGCTCGTGCAGCTCGGCGGAGGAGAGTCGTTCCAACTCGGACACGTCATCGCTCATGTCCGGTGACTACCCGCCACCCGGCCGTTCAAGGGCGGCGGTGATCTGGGTTACGCTGCTGGCGAGGTCGGTGCCGCGGCCCGATGCCGTCCCGGTCAACGGGCGCGGGGGCGGTGGCCGGAGGCGAGAGGGCTGAGCATGGGCGCGTCAACAGCGATCCGGGTCGTGGTCGCCAAGCCGGGGCTGGACGGGCACGACCGGGGGGTGAAGGTCGTCGCCCGGGCACTGCGCGACGCCGGTGTGGAGGTCATCTACATGGGGCTGCGCCAGACGCCCGAGATGATCGTGAACGCCGCCCTCCAGGAGGACGCCGACGCGATCGGGCTGTCGGTGCTCTCGGGGGCGCACATGACCATCTTCGAGCGGGTCATGGAGCTGCTGCGGGAGCAGGACGCGACCGACATCACCGTCTTCGGCGGCGGCATCATCCCTGAGGAGGACATCCCCAAGCTGGAGCGGATGGGGGTCGCCAAGATCTTCACCCCGGGCGCCACCACCGAGGAGATCGGCGGCTGGGTGCGCGGCAACATCAGCGCCGTGCACGCGGCGGGATAGCGGGCGCCGGGCGGAGCGAGGCCCGGCGCCGCGACGTCGTCCCCTATCCCACCGGGTCGGCGGGCGAGTCCAGCCACACGGTCTGGCCGCCGGGCCCGATCGTGGCGCCGAATCGCGTGTGCGCCGGCTTGCCCGCCTCGCTCCACCACCGGTAGGCATCGGCGAGTTCGCCGAACAGGTTCCGGGGGCCGTGCCGGCGCACAGGGAACTCCGTTGCGCCCGGATCGACGCGCCACGATGCCCACGACGGCCCGTAGGGGTCCATGAGGTAGGCGGTGTAGGCCCCGCTGGCGGGGTCGTCTCCGTCGAAGACCACCACTGATGACATCGCGGGCACCCGCACGCCGATCGCGAAGGACGCGTCGAAGTCCGACAGCGCGTGGAAGGGGTGCAGGTCCGTGGTGGAGTCCGTGGTCGGGTGGTCCGGCCGCACACGGTCCTCGACGGCCCCGCCCGGGGGCGGCCGCTGGTCGCGGACCCACATGAAGGCCACGTTGCCGCCGAAGTGGCCGCTCGCCGTGCCGTCGCCGTGGACGCGCAGGCGCAGCAGTGCTCCGTTGTGGAAGGGCGTGCCCCACGGCGTGACGATGAGGCCGCCGGGTCTCGCCTGCTCCACCCACGCATAGGGGACGCGCCGGACGGCCGCGGTGGCCAGCACGCGATCGTAGGGGGCCGCGGGCGCGTGGCCGTCGCCGCCATCGGCGGCGACGACGCCGACCACGCGCCCGGTGGCCCGGAGGGCTTCGCGGGCCCGCTCGGCGATGGCGGGGTCGACCTCGACGCTGGTGACGTTGCCCGCCCCGGCGCGCGCGGCGAGCAGGGCGGCGTTGTAGCCGGTTCCCGTGCCGATCTCCAGGACGCGGTGCCCCGGCGACAGGTCCAGCGCGTCGAGCATCATCGCGACGACGGTGGGCATGGACGCCGAGGACGTCGAACGGCCCTCTCCACCTCCCATCCCGTCATCGAGCTGAGTGATGAGCGGCCGGTCCGAGTAGCAGGCCGCCATCCATTCCGTGGGGGAGTCGTCCCGGTGGATCGGGGTGAGCTTCCCGTTCTCATCGATCCACACCGTTTCCGGAATGAACCGATGACGAGCAGTTGCTGCGAAAATGTCCCGCCACGTCGGCGACAGCTTCCCGGAGGTCGTCAACGCGTCGGCGAGGCGGGAACACGGGTCGGCCGGGGTGGTCACTTCTCGTCGTCGTCCCGCTCGTGCTTGCCGCCGCCGCTACCGCCGTCGTCGGGGGTGGGCGGGGGGATGGGGTCGGGCCATTGCCCGTCGTGGTCGCGTTTCTCTTCGTGCCTTCCGCTCATGTTCCGACCTTTCTCGCAGCGTGTTGATCTCGCCGGAGAAATGCCCGCGGTGTGCCGCAGAAAAACGTCCATGATTCCATTTGGAGTCGACCGGATGTGGCCGCGTTGATTTCCCTGTGAATATTTCCGGGGGGTGTGGAATGGGATTTTCCGTGCGCATATCGAGGTGTTTTAATCAATGGTGCCCCGCCCCCTGACGATCCGTCCCCCGATGGGCGTCTTACCTGGTCACGCGCTCGCTTCGGGGTGCTGCGGCGCCGAAAGGCCGACCGCTCCGGGGAGGGTCCGGCAGAGAGGGCCGGAAGCCCGGCGACTACACTCGGTTCACCGTGAATCCTCCTCGTTCGCCCATGTCATCCCGTCGCGCCCTGCGCTCCTGCTCCGCTCCGGGCCCCAGGTAGCGCGGGGTGGACGCCGGATTCGACGCCTTCGCCCTGCTGCTCATCGCCGCCGCCACCGCCGGGTGGATCGACGCCGTCGTCGGGGGCGGCGGGCTGCTGTTGCTGCCCGCCATGCTCGTGGCCTTCCCGAGCACACCGGTGGCGCAGCTCCTGGGCACCAACAAGCTGACGGCGATCTTCGGGACGGCCTCGGCCGCCTTCACCTACAGCCGGGGCCTGCGCCCGGAGCGGCGCGTCGTCGTGCCGGCCGCCGGGCTGGCGCTCCTCGGCGCAGGCGGCGGGGCGGCCCTGGCCGCGTCGATCTCCTCCGACGTGCTGCGGCCCGTGGTGATGGTGGTGCTCGCGGCGGTCCTCGTCCTGGTGGTGACCCGGCCCGCGATGGGCGCCTCGGCCGATCCCGCGCTGCTCACCCCCAACCGCATCGTCGCGGTGGTCCTGCTCGCGGGCGCCGGGGTGGCGTTCTACGACGGGCTCATCGGCCCCGGGACCGGGATGTTCCTCATCATCGCGCTGACCACGGTGATCGGGCTGGACTTCGTCACGGCGTCGGCATCGGCGAAGATCATCAACACCGCGACCAACCTCGGGGCGCTGGCCGTGTTCGCCTGGCAGGACAACGTGCTGTGGTTCCTCGGCCTCGCGCTGGGCGCCGCCAACATCGTGGGGGCCCAGATCGGGGCGCGCATGGCGCTGACCCGCGGCTCGGGCTTCGTGCGGGCGGTCCTGGTGGTCATGGTGGTCGCCCTGCTCGCCCGGCTGGCCTGGGACCAGTTCGCCTAGCGCATGTTAGGGCGGTGTGACTCGTCACACGACTTCTCACTCCATCCCCTGGCAGAAGCCGGTGCCGAAGGGGGTACGAGCACGCGATGTGTGGTGGTTTGACTGGTCAACGCTGCCCCGGTGTCCGTTGACAAGGGCGGGGAGGACTAAGCTTCCGCATGGTGCGGATGGCATTTTCGACGAATCTTCCAACGCGGCGGCGCCGACAGAGGTTCCGCCGCTTTGTGTCAATCGACCTCCGCAGACCACTTGCAGCCAGCCGAGTAACAAGGACGGACCCTCGTGGACCTGTTCGAATACCAGGCGAAGGAACTCTTCGCAGAGTACGGGGTTCCCGTACCCCAGGGAAAGGTGGCGAGCACGGCCGCAGAGGCTCGTGCCATCGCCGATGGATTCGCGGCGGCGGGTAAGTCCCGTGTTGTCGTCAAGGCGCAGGTCAAGACGGGTGGCCGCGGCAAGGCCGGCGGTGTGAAGGTGGCCGATGGCCCCGAGGACGCTCAGGCCAAGGCCGAGCAGATCCTCGGCATGGACATCAAGGGGCACACGGTGCACCGGGTCCTGGTCGAAGAGGCCAGCGACATCGCCGAGGAGTACTACTTCTCGTTCCTGCTCGACCGCTCCAACCGCACCTTCCTGTCGATCTGCTCGGTCGAGGGCGGCATGGAGATCGAGGAGGTCGCAAAGACCAACCCCGACGCCGTCGCCAAGGTCGCGATCGACGCCATCAAGGGTGCTCCGGCCGAGGTCGCCGCCGAGATCGTCGAGAAGGGCAGGCTGCCCGAGGCGGCCGCCGCAGGCGCCGTCGAGATCGTGACGAAGCTGTGGGACGTCTTCGTCGGCAAGGACGCCACGCTCGTCGAGGTCAACCCGCTCATCCTGACCAAGGATGGCCGTGTGGTCGCGCTCGACGGCAAGGTGACCCTCGACGAGAACGCCGAGTTCCGTCAGGACCTCGCCGGCCTGGCCTCCGCGGCCGAAGGCGACCCGCTTGAGGTGAAGGCCAAGGAGAAGGGCCTGAACTACGTGAAGCTCGATGGTGAGGTCGGGATCATCGGCAACGGTGCGGGCCTGGTCATGTCCACGCTGGACGTGGTCGCCTACGCGGGTGAGGCCCATGGCGGGGTGACCCCGGCCAACTTCCTCGACATCGGCGGGGGTGCCTCGGCCGAGGTCATGGCCAACGGCCTGGAGATCATCCTGGGCGACCCCGCGGTCAAGAGCGTGTTCGTCAACGTCTTCGGCGGGATCACCGCCTGCGACGCGGTGGCCAACGGCATCGTGCAGGCCCTGGAGCTGCTCGAGCAGCGGGGCGATGACGTGTCCAAGCCGCTGGTGGTCCGTTTGGACGGCAACAACGCCGAGCTGGGGCGGGCGATCCTGACCGAGCGGGCGCA
>NZ_JBHSBH010000015.1:1097596-1108798 GCF_042650565.1 Nocardiopsis sediminis | reverse complement strand
CGAACCCGAAACCCGCCCCCGAACCCGAAACCCGCCCCCGAACCCCTCCCCACCGCCGGCCGTCGCCGCCTGCCTGAACATCAACCCCAGCCCGACCGAGAGATCTGCACCCGACCCAACCCCTCACCGCCGTCGCTGCCCTCCGTAACCCCAGCCCGACCGAGAGATCTGCACCCGACCCAACCCCTCACCGCCGTCGCTGCCCTCCGTAACCCCAGCCCCCAGCCCACCCCGACCGTCCGCGCCCAGCCCGGCCCTCACCCGCCGTCGCTGCCCGCTTGAACCCCGACCCCGCAACCCCCTGAGGAATCCACGCCCGGCCCAACTCCCCGCTACCGTCGCCGCCCGCCTGAAGAGCAACCCCCCGCCACCGCCCCAACGCCTGCCCGGCCTTCCCCACCACCGGCCCTCGCTGCCCGCCGCAATCCTCTAGATCTCGATGAGATCTCGATGAGATCTCGGAACAGGCGCACCGGCTAGGTCTGAAAACTGGGATACCGGCAAACGGGGGTGCGGAAGGGCACTGAGTCCAGGCCGGACGATCGATTTCCTGAGGGGGCGCGCGTTCCTGGGCGAGCGTGGAAGCTACGGGACCTACGAGCGCCGTGTGGAAGCCCCCAGAGCCGCCAGAGCGTTCCCGTGGAGTCGGTAGACGGTCCATTCGTCCATGGGCACCGCTCCCAGGGAGCGGTAGAAGTCGATCGAAGGCGTATTCCAATCCAGAACGGACCACTCGAGCCTGGAATACCCCTGCTCCACGCAGATCCGGGCGAGTTCGGCGAGCAGGGCCTTGCCGTAGCCGAGGCCCCGCATCTCCGGGCGGATGTAGAGGTCCTCCAGGTAGATGCCGTGGCGGCCGGTCCAAGTGGAGAAGTTGCGGAACCACAGGGCGAAGCCGACGACCTCGGGGCCGGCGTCCCCGGTGTGCTCGGCGATGTGCGCGAAAGCCGCGGGGTGCTCGCCGAACAGGGCCGCGTGGAAATCGGCCTCGGTGGCCTTGGCCGACTCCGGCTCCTTCTCGTACTCGGCGAGGTCGCGCACCAGCCGGTGGATGGCCGGGACGTCATCGGGGCGGGCGGGACGGATCACGGTGCTGCTCCTCGGTGTGCGGGTCTGCGGGTCTGCGGAGGTGCGGAGGTTCGGGTACGCGCGGTGCACGCAGTGCACGCGCAGAAGGGGCGGGTCGGCCCGTTCCCAGGCCGCCCGCCCCCACCGAATCCAGAGGTCAGAGGACCTCAGAGGACCTTTGACAGGAACGCCCGGGTGCGTTCGTGCCGGGGCGAGCCCAGCACGTCGTGGGGCGCCCCCGATTCCACCACGACGCCGCCGTCCATAAAGACCAGCGAATCGCCGACCTCGCGGGCGAAGCCCATCTCGTGGGTCACCACGATCATGGTCATGCCCTCCTGGGCCAGGTCCTTCATGACGTCGAGGACCTCGCCGACGAGTTCGGGGTCGAGCGCGCTGGTGGGCTCGTCGAACAGCATCAGGTCGGGGCGCATGGCCAGTGCCCGGGCGATCGCCACCCGCTGCTGCTGGCCGCCGGAGAGCTGGCGCGGGTAGGAGGCGGCCTTGTCGGCCAGGCCGACCCGCTCCAGCAGGTGCAGGGCGTTCTCCCGCACTTCGGCCTTCTTCTCGCCCTTGACCTGGACCGGCGCCTCCATGACGTTGCCGAGCACCGACATGTGCGGGAACAGGTTGAAGTTCTGGAAGACCATGCCGATGCCGCGCCGCTGGGCCGCCACCTGGGTGTCGCGCAGCTCGTAGAGCTTGCCGCCCTTCTGGCGGTAGCCCATGAGCTGGCCGTTCACCCACAGCCGCCCGGAGCTGACCTTCTCCAGGTGGTTGACGCACCGCAGGAAGGTGGACTTGCCCGAGCCCGACGGCCCGATCACGCACATGACCTCGCCACGGCGCACCTCGATGTCGATGCCCCGCAGGACCTCCAGCCGGCCGAAGCTCTTGTGCACGTTCTCGGCCACCACCATGCGGTCGCCCGCCGGGTTCTGCGTCGCCTCATGCACGGTGGTCCCGGTCTGCCGGTCGTCCACCGGCTTCTCAGCGTCCTGTGCGGATATCCCGGGCCGTCGGCTGTCCACGGGGCCGCTCGCGTCCTGTGTCAATGTCCCGCCTTGCTGCGCATCATCGTGATCCCGGCCTGGGCCTGACGGTCGCCCTTGCTGAACGACCGCTCCAGGAAGTACTGGCCGACCATCAGCACGCTGGTGATCGCCAGGTACCACAGGCACGCCGCGACCAGCATCGGGAAGAGGTTGAACGTCCGCGCGCCCACGGCCTGGAGCTGGAAGAACAGCTCGGTCGTGAGCGGGATGGCGGACACCAGCGAGGTGTCCTTGAGCATGGCGGTGGCCTCGTTGCCGGTCGGCGGCACGATGACCCGCAGAGCCTGCGGAAGGGTGATCCGCCGCAGCACCTTGGCCCGGCTCATCCCCAGCGCCTGCGCGGCCTCGGTCTGGCCCTTGTCGACCGACAGCAGCCCCGCGCGCACGATCTCGGCCATGTAGGCGCCCTGCGACAGCGACAGGGCCAGCACCGCGGCCATAAACGCCGTGAGCAGCGTGTTCATGGGGACCGAGAAGAACCGGGCGTCGCCTTCGAGGCCGAGCAGCGGCATCCAGTAGTTGTCGAACGGGATGCCGAATTCCAGCGTCGTGTAGAGGATGCCCAGGTTGCCGAAGAGCACGCACAGGACCAGCCGCGGCACCGCCCGGAAGAACCACGTGTACAGCCAGGCCAGTCCGACCAGGATCGGGTTGGCCGACAGCCGCATGACGGCCACGACGATACCCAGGACGATGCCGATGACCAGCGACAGCGCCGCGAGCGTGATGGTCGTGCGCACCCCGATGAGCACCGGTGGCGCGAACATGTTCTCGAACAGGAACGGCCACTGGAACGCATCGTTCGTCACCAGCATGTTGACGAACATCGCGGCGAGGACCAGCAGGACGGCCGAGGCCGCCCAGCGCCCGGGGTAGCGCACCGGGACGGCCTTGATGGTGTCGGGCGGGGTGCGGCCGGCCGCCGGGGGCTCGGGCGGCCGGGTCTCGTCAGAGGTGGTTGTCACGCTTGAGTCTCTAGCCTTCGACGCTCGGGTTGACCTCGGCGGTCTCCAGGGTGCCCTGCTGGTCCAGGTTCCAGCCGGCGAGGATCTCGGCGTAGGTGCCGTCGTCGATGATCGACTGGTAGCCCGCCGCGATGGCTTCGGCCAGCTCGGTGTCGTCCTGGGCCACGACCGCGCCGTAGGGCGCGGCCTCGTACTGCTCGCCCAGGGTCTCCAGCTGGTCGCCGGTCTGCTCGACCGCGTACACCGCGACCGGCATGTCGGCCAGGCCGGCGACGTTGCGCCCGGAGACGATCGACTCGGTGGCCTGGTCCTGGCCCTCGAACTGGTTGATCTCGATCGCGGGCTCGCCGTCCTCCTCGCACTGGGCGCTGCGGGCCTCGATGTCCTCGACCTGGACGGTGTCGGCCTGCACGGCGATGCTCTGACCGCATGCGTTGTCGGGGTCGACGCCCTCGGGGTTGCCCGCCGCCGTGAACCACTGGGTGCCCACGGTGTAGTAGCTCACCATGTTCACCTGCTCCAGGCGCTCCTCATTGATGGTGAAGGAGGAGATGCCGACGTCGTAGGTGCCGGTGGAGACGCCCTCGACGATGGTGCCGAACGAGGACGGCTCCCACTCGGCCTCCAGGTCGAGCTTGGCGGCCACGGCGTTGAAGAGCTCGACGTCGAAGCCGATGACCGTGGAGCCGTCGGTGTCGAGGAACTCGGCGGGGGCGTAGCTGGCGTCGGTGCCGATGCGGACGGCACCCTCGTCCCGGATGGCCTGGGGTACCAGCTCGGCCAGCTCGGGGTCGGCTTCGACCTGGGGTGTGGCGCCCGCTCCGGGTTCGGCGTCGCCGCCCTCTCCGCCGCCCCCGCCGCAGGCGGTCAGGGCCAGCACAGCGGCGATCGCGCCGGCGGAGGCGAGGCGTCCGCTGCGTGCGGCCGACAGGATCACGTGCTTCGGCACAACCACGTCAGTACTCCTTCATGCTGGTGTCGTGCGGCCGTAGGGTGGTCGGTCCGGCACTGCCTTACGCCTGATCGGTGGTTTGGCGCATCTTACGAAATATCGTAAGAAAGGTGGACGATACATCGTGCCCGTCCCGGCATGTTGCTGTGGTCACCGTTGTGAGATGATTCTGTAACGGGTCAACCCCGTGCTCACGGCAGCGCTTGGTTCGCATACGAACCCCCGTGGAGACCACCCCCTCCCCATCATCCCGGCCCTGGTGGGCCCGTGTGGAGGGGTTCCCCTAGCACCCTCGGGTCCTCCCATGCGCTGCCTTTGTTCGTACACAGGCCGTTCGCGTCATGGCCGGCGCGGGCGAGCACCTAGACGAGGGGTTTGAAGAGTTGACCACCGATTCCCACTCTCATCTCGACGCGGATCCGGCGTTCGCCCTGCACCGGGGCGGAAAGCTCGGCGTCCGCCCCACGGTCGACGTCGTCGACCACGAGGGCCTGGCCCTCGCCTACACCCCCGGTGTGGCGCGCGTGTGCAGCGCCATCGCCGAAACCCCCGAACTGGTCGGGACCTATACCTGGAAGAGCAACCTGGTGGCCGTGGTCACCGACGGCTCGGCCGTCCTGGGCCTGGGCGACATCGGCCCTGAGGCGGCCCTGCCGGTCATGGAGGGCAAGTCGCTGCTGTTCAAGCAGTTCGGCGGCATCGACTCCGTGCCGGTGGCCCTGGACTGCACCGACGTCGACGACATCGTCGAGACCGTCGTGCGCATGGCCCCGTCCTTCGGGGGGATCAACCTGGAGGACATCTCCGCCCCCCGCTGCTTCGAGATCGAGAAGCGCCTGCGCGAGCGGCTGGACATCCCGGTCTTCCACGACGACCAGCACGGCACCGCCATCGTCACGGTCGCGGCGCTGCGCAACGCCGCCCGCCTGACCGGCCGCACCCTCGGCGACCTGCGCGTCGTGGTGTCGGGCGCCGGAGCCGCCGGTGTGGCCGTCACCAAGATGCTCCTCGACGGCGGGGTCGGCGACATCGCGGTGGCCGACAGCAAGGGCATCATCTACGCCGGGCGCGAGGGGCTGAACCCGGTGAAGGCCGAGCTCGCCGCCATCAGCAACCGCGCCGGGCTCCAGGGGTCGATCGAGACCGCGCTCGCGGGGGCCGACGTCTTCATCGGCCTGTCCGCCGGCGAGGTGCCGGAGTCCGTGGTCGCCACCATGGCCCCCGACTCCATCATCTGCGCCATGGCCAACCCCACCCCCGAGATCCACCCGGACGTGGCGCGCAAGTACGCGAGCGTCGTGGCCACCGGGCGCAGCGACTTCCCCAACCAGATCAACAACGTGCTGGCGTTCCCGGCGGTCTTCCGCGGCGCCCTGGAGGCCCGCGCCACCGACATCACCGAGAACATGAAGCTGGCCGCCGCCAACGCACTGGCCGACCTCGTGGGCGACGACCTCGCCGCCGACTACATCATCCCGAGCACCTTCGATGAGCGGGTCGTTCCGGCGGTCTCGGCCGCGGTGGCCGAGCAGGCCCGCAAGGACGGCGTGGCCCGGGCGTAATCCCCGAACGTAGTCATACGGTCATTCTTAGTAGTCGGTCCGGAGCGGGGTTCTCCCGCTCCGGATCACCATCTGACGGGGGCCCTCCGGCTCCCTCGTCTCAGAGGCGGCGGCGTGCGGCGGCCCGGATGAAGGCCGCCCACGCACCATGGGGGAAATTCAGTACCGCTGCGTCCGGGGACTTCGAATCGCGGACCCCGACGCCCGTGTTCAGCTCCGCGACCTCCACGCACTGCCCTCCACCAGTGCCGCTGTAGGAGCTCGTGCGCCACGTAGGACGCTGCGGATCGTTCGCGGCCATGCCGCGCCTCCTTCATTTCTCATCTGGTTCCTCTTCCTCCCGGCGACGCAGGCACTGCTCCACCTCACTGATGACCTCCCGTGTCCTCTCCGGATGCAGCGCCGCGGTGCGCAGGTGTTCGAAGGCGACGGTGTATACACGGACCTCTTTCGCCTTTTCTATGTAGAGACTGCTCGTGAGATTTTCCAAATGGACGAGCCGCGGTGCGTACAGATCCGATTCGGTGAACTCCAAGATGTCGAACGACCCGTTGAGGCCTGAATGGGCTCCTGTGGTGAAGGGAACGATCTGTACGGTGATATGGGATCGTTCGCCCAGTTCAAGCAAATGAGCCAGCTGATCGGCCATCACCCCGCGCCCCCCGACGCAGCGGTGCAGCACCGATTCGTCCATGACCACCCAGACGTCCGGCGGGTCCTCGGCGAGAAGCAGTTCCTGCCGCCGGGTCCGCAGCTCGGTCCGGCGGTCGATCTCCTCCCTACTGACCGGTGCCGGGTGCGCGCCCATGAGGGCGCGTGCGTAGGGTTCGGTCTGGAAGAGGCCCGGCACGATCTGGGACTGATAGAAGCGGAGCGTGCTCGCCTCCGGTTCGAGCCCCAGATAGACCTCGAAGCGCTCGGGCATGACATCGCCGTAGACGTGCCACCAGCCGCGCCTGCGCGACTCCCGTGCGAGCATCACGAGGGTCTGGCGCAGGCCGGGGTCGCTGACGCCGTAGAGTTCCAGCAGGTCACGGACGTCGTCGGAGTTGGTCGCGACCTGGCCGCGCTCGATGCGGGACAGCTTGCTGCCCGACCACGACATGCGCTCGGCGGCTTCTTCTCCGGTCATTCCGGCGTTCTCGCGCAGACGTCGCAATTCAACACCAAGGCGACGTCGGCGGACGGTTGGGTTGTTGGCTACAGCCACTGGAGCCTCCTTTTCCGGGGGGAGAGGCCGAATCGAGAACCGGGAGAAGGCTACTCGATAACCGAGTTGCCGTTTTTCTGCGGTGCAATTGCGCGGGGGAGATTAAGAGGGGGTGGTGTCGCCGAGTGGAACGCACGTTCGCGATCCACCCTGCGAACACCGGCGCTTACCCAACGTGGTTATATGATCACATGGATTTGCGGGGCGCTCGCCGCAGATCATCGGGGCCGCGCCCCCGGGTCGGTGTGCGGCTTGCCACTCCGGCTCGTTTAGTGTCGGTGCCATGTTCGCCATCACCGCAGCGCGCATCGATAAGGACGACCCGGTATCCGGCCTCCAGGCCGGCGAACGCCCCGATCCCCGGCCGGGGGAGGGCTGGACCACGGTCACCGTCAAGGCGGCGGCCCTGAACCACCACGACCTCTGGAGCCTGCGCGGGGTCGGGCTCCCCGCCGACCGTCTGCCCATGGTGCTCGGCTGCGACGCCGCAGGCATCGACGAGGACGGCCGCGAAGTCATCGTGCACGCGGTGATCGGCGACCCCGACGCCGTCGGCGGCGACGAGACCCTCGACCCGCGAAGGTCTCTGCTCTCCGAGGTGCACGACGGCACGTTCGCCGAGAAGGTCGCCGTACCCCGGCGCAACCTGGTCGCCAAGCCGGCCGAGCTCTCCTTCGAAGAGGCCGCCTGCCTGCCCACGGCCTGGCTGACCGCCTACCGGATGCTGTTCGAGAAGGCCGGCCTCGAACCGGGCTCCACCGTCCTGGTGCAGGGTGCGGGCGGAGGGGTCGCCGGCGCACTGATCCGGCTCGCGAGCGCGGCCGGCCACCGCGTGTACGCCACGAGCCGCAGCGAGGACAAGCGCGAGCAGGCCCTGCGCCTCGGGGCCTACGCGGCGGTCGAGTCCGGGCAGCGGCTGCCCGAGAAGGTGGACGCCGTCTTCGACTCCGTCGGCGCGGCCGTATGGCCCCACTCGGTGCGGTCCCTGCGCCCCGGCGGCCGGATCGTCACCTGCGGTGCCACCAGCGGCGACGCACCGTCGGCCGAACTCACCCGCATGTTCTTCCTCCAGCTGTCGATGGTCGGCTCCACCATGGGCACCCGCGACCAGCTCCGCCGCCTCGCCGAACTCTGCGCCCGCACCGGCATCCGCCCGGAGATCGACCGGGTCCTGCCCCTGGCCAGGGCGGAGGAGGGCTTCACCGCTATGGCGAAGGGCGAGCTGTTCGGCAAGGTGGTCTTCACGGTGTGATCGCCCGCTCGCGCCGCGAATTGCGGCCCTCTGGTTGAGCCGTGTTCGGGTCCGCCGCAAGGGCGGAAGGGCCCGGGGCCGGAACCGGACACGGGGTGCCCGGACATCAGCAACGCCGTGGCCCCCGGCCCGACCACCCTCCCCTTCCGGCGGCCCCCGCCCCGCCCGTGCCGTGGGTGGCGCACATCCCAAGGGGCGGATGGCCGCAGGCGGCCATCGGGCCCGCTGCCGGGCATCCACCTGGAGGTCCCGGCTTGGGGGACGCGGTGACCGGCGGTGCGCCTGCCGAGCGGTCCGTCCGCTGGGCTGGTCGCCCGTGGACGGGTGGCCGGGGTTGTGGGCATGGGGTCTGAGGGATCGGCCGATCAGTGCCTAGTCGGGTCCCAGGTGGCGCCGCCGCGCCCAGGACCGGCTGACGCGCGCCGTTCTCGGCGAAGAGACCGCGGCGTGAGTGAGCGCAATCCTCCCGAATCTTTCTGCATGCCCATCTGAGGGCTCTCTTCTTATCCCTCACGTGGGGAGGGGCGGACGCGGCCGGCGAACGTCCACTCGCTCAACCGGTTCGGGGTCTCCCCTGATGGCGCGGGGAGGGGCGCTGGTGCCCGCGATGAGATCGTGGTGTTTCGCGGTCCGCCGCCGGTCAGGCGGCCCGCGGGCAAGCGATCGGGACAGCGGCCATCGGGCCTGGGGACTCGGCCGGATCCACCCTCGACATGGTGATGGGCGCCGCCCCTCAGGGGTGGCGCCCATCGTGTTCGTGGGTCAGCGGCGGGTGTCGCCGTTGCCCTGGTCAGGGTCGGCGCCCGGCTCTGATGGGCCGGAGTCCGGTCCGTCCTCGTGCGTCGCGGTGGCCCACGGGTCGCCGCCGTTGCCCGACGGGGTGGCCGCGGTCCCTTCGTCGGCGTCCGGTTCCGGCCCCGTCTCGGATTCCGTGCCCGGCTTCGGTCGGGACTCGGGGGTGGTTCCGGTTTCCGGCCCGGGCTCCGCCTTCGCCTCGGGCTCCGGCTTCGATTCCGGCTTCTGCTCGTCGCCGGTATCTGTGGCGGGTCCGCTCTGCGGCTTCCCGGTGTCCTCGCCTCCGTCGGCGGCCGGGCCGTCCTCGCGGGTCGCCGTGGCCCAGGGGTCGCCGTTGGCCGGCGGCCCGGTCTCGGTGGGGCCGGTGCCCGGGGCCTTCGCTTCGTCCGTGGCGGCGGCCCACGGGTCGCCCGTTGTCCCGGTGGACGGGCGGTCGCCGGCCGGGCCGGAGCCCCCTTCGGCCGCGCCGGAAGCCCCTTCGGCCGGGCCTTCCGCGCCTGCTTCTTCTCCTGCGGTGTCCGAGCCGTCCCGGCGCTCGTCGGAGCCCCGCGGACCCCATGTGCTCATGTCGCGCCGGATGACGTCGACGGTGTCGTCCAGGATCCGCCGCAGGTCGTTGGCCGCGGACTCGCCGACGTGGCCCGCCTCGCGTACGACGTCGCGCACGCGTTCGGAGAAGTCCCGCAGGGCCTGCTCGAACTCCGGGCGCTCATCGGACCCGCGCCGCGCCCAGACGCCGCCCAGGGCGCCGAAGCCGTGCGCGAAGCGCTCCCAGTCGCGTTCCCACCATGAACCGGAACGGTCCTTGCCGTCGCCCCTGGTGCCCTCCCCGGAGTCGCCGACTGAGGGCCCCGGCTCTCCGGTGCCCGCCGTGCCCGCCGCGTCCGCATCGGCGCCCTCGGCTGAGCCGGCCGCGGCACCGGATGCGCCCGTGCCCTCGCCGCGCGGCGGCGTCGCGGCCTTGCCCGTCTCGCCCCGGGCCGAGCGGCGTCCGCCTCCGGCGGTGAACTTCAGCTCTTCGCGGAGTGAGCTGATGGTGTCGCGGACGTCCTCCTTGACCGCGCGGGCGACGTCGCGCACCGAATCGGTGATCTCCCGCTCCAGGTCGTCGAGGTCCTTGCCGCGGCTGCGCAGCTCCTCGCGCCCCTTGTCGGTGAGGCGGTAGACCTTGCGCCCGTTGACCTCCTCGTGGGTGACCAGCCCCTCTTCCTCCAGCCGCGCCAGGCGCGGGTAGATGGTCCCGGGCGAGGGCGAGTAGACGCCCAGGAACCGGTCGCGGAGCAGGCTGATGATCTCGTAGCCGTGCCGCGGGCTCTCGTCCAGCAGCTTGAGCAGGTACAGGCGCAGGCGGCCGTGGCCGAAGATGGTGCTCATCGGGTGCCCTCCGGGATGGCGGCGGGTGCGTCGGGCGAGCGCCGCAGCAGGGACGTCGTGCCCGAGACGGTCGTGGTGGTGACGCTCGCGGGGTCGACCCCGCTGCCGATCTTGCCGCTGAGGTGGCTGCGGCCGCGCAGGTCGCGCCGGTCCAGGGTGAAGGCGGAGTCGAGCCGCCCCGAGGCCGAGCGCAGCTCGACGGCCGCCGACGTCTCGGCCGGCAGGCGCAGGGCGATCTCGCCCGAGATCGACGCCAGCCGCACCCGGGCGGACGGCGCCAGGTCCACATCGGCGAGGAGCTGGCCGGAGGCGGTCTTGCCGGAGAAGTCGGCGAGCCGCCCCCCGGCCACGGCGACCTGCCCGCGGACGCTGTTGAACCGCAGGCCGCCGTTGAGGCCGCGCGCCGCGAGGTTGCCGGACACCGTGTTGACGTCGACCTCGCCGCTCAGGTCGTCGACCGTGATGTCACCGGAGGTGGTGCGCAGCTGGGTCTTGGCTGTCAGCCCTGCGGCCACGACCGGTGCGGACAGGGTCGTGACCTCCACCGGGCAGTCGCGGGGGACGCGCACGCCGATGGTGGCGGAGCGGCGGGCCACGCCGAGGTAGCCCGAGAGCTGGATGGGCCAGAGGCGGTCGAGCAGTCCGCTGCCGGTCAGGTCCTCATAGGTGATGGTGAGGATCCCGGCCTCCTGGGTGGCGAGGACGGGTTGCCCGACGATGTCGGAGACCTCGAAGGTCACCGGATCATCGGTGGGGAGGATGTTGACGTGGCCGCCGATGATGCGCACGCGCAGGGCCACGATCCCGTCGAGTGTGCGCGTCGTCGGCTGGTCGATGGTCCATCGCGCCATCGGATCCCTTTCGGTTCGCGGTTCTGATGAGAATCACGATATGTCGCGAGTGGGCGGACTTCAAGATATGTCGCGATGATTCGGGGGTGCATCGGGGGTATCCCGGAGGGCCGCATAG
>NZ_JBHSBH010000015.1:1023978-1097589 GCF_042650565.1 Nocardiopsis sediminis | reverse complement strand
GGCCCCCGGCCGGCTCCGTGACCTCCCTCGTACGCGGAGCCGGTGGGTCGGCACGCCCGGCCTCCCTCATGGCCTGCGGCGTGCCCGTGGCGCGGGGCGAAAGCCCGGGGCAGGAACCGAACCCTACGCCTTCGCGGCGCGCCGCGGGAGGGTGCCCCGGCGCCGGGGCGGCCGGGAGAGGGGAGGTGCCGGTGCCGGTGCTCCTATGCCGAGGTCCGGGGCGGTGACAGTCGGAACACATAGCGGTCGGTGTAGGACCGGCCGGTGCTCCTATGCCGAGGTCCGGGGCGGTGGTAGCCGGAACACGTAGCGGTCGGTATAGGAGCGGACGTCCTCGCCGTTGGCGAAGAGCTCGCCGATGAAGCGCTGCCAGCGTCCGGCGAGGGCGGGGTCGGTGAAGCGGATCGCCCCGTCGACGAGGCCCCGCTCTGTGTGGAGGACCTCGTAGAGGGCCTGCGCGCCGATGACGATCACCTCGGGAAGGGGGGCCGAGGTTTCGAGGGCGCTCAGGGCCGCTCCGGGCACCACCCGGACCGGGTGGCCGCATTCGGCCTGGATCCGCAGGCGGTGCAGTTCCCATTGCAGGTAGGGGGTGAGGGGCTCCTCCACCACGCGCACGCGGTGCAGAGCGGCGCAGCCGTGCTCGTCGCCGCGCACCTGCGCCCGTAACCTCGGGCGGTGCCGTTCGAGGAGGCGGAGCGACTCGTCCCACCGGCCCCGCTCGAACGCCTCCCAGCTGGGATGGTCGCGCTCCCTGGCGTGCTGGCGCCGTTCGAACCGCCAGGACCTCTGAGCGGGGGCCTCTCTGCGGCGCCGGAGGAGATCGCTTTCGAACTCCTCGTTGGACAGCCGGACGCCCCGTTCGGGGGCGAGTTCGAGGGCGGTGAAACCCCGGTCGGCCGGGCGGGTCCGGTCGGGGTGGCCAGGGGTCTGCGTGCTCATGGGGTGACGGTAACCCTCGCCGATACGCCCTGTCAGGGGAATGTGCCAGTGAGGCGAAAACGGCCCCGGCCGCCGCCCGCGCCCCCTGATGGGGCGGGACGGCGGCCGGGGCCGTGCGTCAGCCGGGCCGGCCAGGTGGCCGGCCCGTTGACGGCGGTCCGGTCAGTCGTCTTCGTCGTCGTCCAGCCGGGCCAGCCAGGTGGCCAGCCGGTCGACGGCGGTTTCGAACTCCGGGTTGAGGTCGGTGAACGTGCGGAGCTGGTCGGCCAGCCAGGCGACGGACACCTGGTCCTCGCCGCGCCGGTTCTCCAGCTCCTCGATCCCCCGGTCGGTGTAGTACATCAGGACATCACCGGATCCGCGCCTAGTCGGTCGGCGGGAACACGGTGTTGACCAGCGCCTGCTGCTCGGCCTCGTGCCGCTTGCCCGAGCCCGCCGCCGGCGACGAGCCGGCCGCGCGGGAGACCCGGGTGAAGGGGCGGTCGAGCTGCTCGGAGAAGACCAGCGCCACGAACGGCCATGGGCCCATGTTCGCCGGCTCCTCCTGCACCCACAGCACCTCGCCGGCGTTGGGGTAGGCGGCGAGCTGCTGGCGGATCTCCTCGATCGGCAGCGGGTACAGCCGCTCCACGCGGATGATCGCCGTGTGGGAGTCGCCCGTGCGCTTCCGTGCGGCGTCGAGGTCGTAGTACACCTTGCCCGAGCACAGCACCACGCGGCGGACGCTCTTGGCGTCGATACCGGAGGAGTCCGGGATCAGCGGCCGGAACGACGAGCCCGAGGTGAAGTCGACCACGGCCGAGGTCGCGGCCTTGAGTCGCAGCATCGACTTGGGCGTGAACACGATCAGCGGCCGCCGGTAGGTCGACTTCACCTGCCAGCGCAGCAGGTGGAAGTAGTTCGCCGGGGTGGTCGGCATCGCGACGGTCATGTTCTCCTGGGCGCACAGCTGGAGGAAGCGCTCGATGCGCGCCGAGGAGTGGTCGGGCCCCTGGCCCTCGTAGCCGTGCGGCAGCAGCAGGGTGACGCTGGAGCGCTGGCCCCACTTCTGCTCGCTGGCGCTGATGTACTCGTCGATGACGCTCTGCGCGCCGTTGACGAAGTCGCCGAACTGCGCCTCCCACGCCACCAGGGCGTCGGGCCGCACCACGGAGTAGCCGTACTCGAAGCCCAGCGCCGCGTACTCGCTCAGCAGCGAGTCGTGGACGTAGAACCGCGACGTGCCCTTGTCGAACTGCTTGAGCGGGGTGTGCACCTCGCCGGTGTTGCGGTCGACGAGGGCGGCGTGCCGCTGGCCGAAGGTGCCGCGGCGGGTGTCCTGGCCGACCAGCCGGACCGGGTGCTCGTCGATGAGCAGCGATCCCAGGGCCAGGGTCTCGCCGGTGGCCCAGTCGATGGCGTCCTCTTCGACCATCTGCGCCCGGCGCTGGAGCTGCGGCTGGAGCCTCGGGTGCGGCGTGAAGCCCTCGGGCAGGTTGACCTGGGTCTCGATGACCTGCTTGACCACCTCGTGGGTGATCGAGGTGTCGACCGCGGCGTGGTCGATCCGGCCCTCGTCGAACACCTCGGGCTTGATGACCGACCCCGGCTCGACCGGCTTTTTGCCGGCCTCGCGGGTCTCGGCGAAGGCGCGCTCCAGCTGCTGCTGGTAGTCGCGCAGCGCCTGCTCGGCCTCCTCGACGGTGATGTCGCCCCGCCCGATCAGCGCCTCGGTGTAGAGCTTGCGCGTGGACCGCTTGGCGTCGATGACGTCGTACATCAGCGGCTGGGTGAACGAGGGGTTCTCGGCCTCGTTGTGGCCCCGGCGGCGGTAGCAGACGAGGTCGATGACGACGTCCTTGTTGAACGCCTGCCGGTAGGCGAAGGCGAGCTGGGCCACCCGGACGACCGCCTCGGGGTCGTCGCCGTTGACGTGGAAGATCGGCGCCTGCACCATCCGCGCGACGTCGGTGGCGTACACGCTGGAGCGGCTGTCGGCCGGCGAGGTGGTGAACCCGACCTGGTTGTTCACGATGACGTGCACGGTGCCGCCGGTGCGGTACCCGCGCAGCTGCGACAGGTTCAGGGTCTCGGCCACCACGCCCTGGCCGGCGAACGCGGCGTCGCCGTGGATGAGCAGCGGCAGCACGGTGAAGCCGTGCGGGCCCTTGTTCAGGATGTCCTGCTTGGCGCGGACGATGCCCTCGGCGACCGGGTCGACGGTCTCCAGGTGGCTCGGGTTGGCCGCCAGCGAGATCGCGATCTTCTCGCCGTCGGCGGTCTCGAACGTGCCCTCGGTGCCCAGGTGGTACTTGACGTCGCCGGAGCCGTGGGCGCTGCGCGGGTCGAGGTTGCCCTCGAACTCGCCGAAGATCTGCCCGTAGGACTTGCCGCAGATGTTGGCGAGCACGTTCAGCCGGCCGCGGTGGGCCATGCCGATGACGACCTCGTCGAGCTCCGCCTTGGCGGCCCGGGTGATCACGCCGTCGAGCAGCGGGATCAGGGACTCCCCGCCCTCGAGCGAGAACCGCTTCTGGCCGACGAACTTGGTCTGGAGGAACGTCTCGAACGCCTCGGCGTTGTTGAGCCGGCGCAGGATGTGCAGCTGCTCGTCGCGGCCGACGCTCTCGTGCTCACGCTCGACGTGCGCCTGGATCCACTCCCGCTCCTCCGGGCTCTGGATGTGCATGTACTCGATACCCACCGTGCGGCAGTAGGTGTCGCGCAGCACGCCCAGGATGTCGCGGAGCCGCATGACCTGCTTGCCGCCGAAGCCCCCGGTGGGGAACTCGCGCTCCAGGTCCCACAGGGTGAGCCCGTGCTCGAGGACGTCGAGGTCGGGGTGGCGGCGCTGCTCGTACTCCAGCGGGTCGGTGGCCGCCATGAGGTGGCCGCGGACCCGGTAGGCGTGGATCAGCTCCTGGACCCGGCTCGCCTTGTCGAGCTCGTCGCCGCTGCCGACCGAGATGTCCTGCACCCAGCGCACCGGCTCGTAGGGGATGCGCAGCGACCGGAAGATCTCGTCGTAGAAGCCGTCGTCGCCCAGCAGCAGCTGGTGGATGCGGCGCAGGAACTCGCCCGACTGCGCGCCCTGGATGATCCGGTGGTCGTAGGTCGACGTGATCGTCATGACCTTGCTGATCGCCAGCTTGTTCAGGGTGTCGGGGGAGGCGCCCTGGAACTCGGCCGGGTACTCCATGGCCCCGACGCCGAGGATCGTGCCCTGGCCCGGCATGAGGCGCGGAACCGAGTGCACGGTTCCGATGCCGCCGGGGTTGGTCAGGCTGATCGTGGTGCCCTGGAAGTCGGGCACGCCCAGCTTGTTGTTGCGGGCCTTGCGGACGATGTCCTCGTAGCCGGTCCAGAACTCCTTGAAGTCCATGCCGTCGGCGGCCTTGATGCTGGGCACCACGAGCTGCCGGGAGCCGTCGGGCTTCTGGAGGTCGATGGCCAGGCCGAAGTTGACGTGCTCGGGCTTTGCGACGCCCGGCTTGCCGTCGACCTCGACGTAGGAGTGGTTCATCTCCGGCATCGCCTGGAGCGCCTTCACCATGGCGTAGCCGATGAGGTGGGTGAAGGAGACCTTCCCGCCTCTGCCGCGCCGCAGGTGGTTGTTGATGACGATGCGGTTGTCGAAGAGCAGCTTCACCGGGACCGCGCGCACGCTCGTGGCGGTCGGCAGGGAGAGGCTGGACTCCATGTTGGTGGCGGTGCGCGCCGGTGCGCCCCGCAGCCGCTCCTCGGTGACCTTCAGCGCGTCGTCGCCGCCGGAGGCGGCGGGGGCCGCCCCGGAGGAGGCCGCCGCTGCCGGCTTGGCCGGGGCCGCCGCCGGCTTGGCGGCCGGCTTCGGTGCGGCCTTGGTGCCGCTCTTGGCAGCGCTACCCGCTGCCGGGGCACCGTTGCCCGTTCCATTGGAGGCCTTGGTGGCGCCGGACTTGTAGTCGGCGAAAAAGTTCCACCATGCCTTGTCAACCGAGTTGGGGTCCTCGAGGTACTTCTGATAAAGCTCCTCGACCAACCACTCGTTCGGGCCGAAATCTGTCAGGGGTTGAGACGCCTCAGACGACACGGCGGAGATCGCCCTCTTCCGCAGCTCGCTTGTGAATGTGTGTATGCAGAGATGGCCGCTACCCAGGGCGGGCACAACGCGCGGCGGCTCCACAAGGCCACCCAGGACACACGCCCGGTCAGCAATCTCACTTACAGGCTACTTGTCCGGGCATAGCGATGGGGACCCGAGGTCGGCACGGGACTGGGAGATACCTAACAATCCTTCACAAACGTGCGGGTCATCAGGGCTTCCAGGCGGCCGTGACCTCGGGGTTCATGGCGATAGGCGGGGTGTGGGACGCGGTCCCCACTCGGCGGGCTGACCCCACCATTCCCGCTCACGGCCGCCGCTAACCGCACCCGGGAGGCCCGATCGGCCGGAACCCGGGCGCCCCCGGCGGCGTCTCAAGGGGTGTGCGCGGCGCGGGCAGGACGGCTGGTCCCGGCGTCCGGCGGGCCACGGGGGTTCCGCCGGGCGCGGGAGCAGGCCCTGCCGCACACGACCGGGCCCCCGGCCGTTGCGGCCGGGGGTCGGAGTTCTCAGAGCTTGCCGTGGTCCCAGCTCGCGGTCCGTTCGACCGTGACGAGGACCGCCACCCGCTTGCGGCCGCTGTGGGCCAGGCCGGCCTGCATATCGGGGGTCGCCAGCGACTCCGGCGCGGCGCCGGTCATCGCCGCGGTGACGGCGGTGCCCACCCGCAGTACGCTCTCAGGGTCGGTGCGCAGCTCGGCGCGGCCGTACAGCACGACCCCGCGCAGCTCGTCGTAGGCGTCACCGTCGTCGACCAGGCAGGTGATGCGGTCGTCGCGCCGCAGGTTGACCGCCTTCTGAGAGGCGGCGTAGGTCCAGAAGGCGAGCCGGCCGTCCACCATGGCGTAGAAGAGCGTCGACAGGTGCGGCTCGCCGTGCCGGCCGATGGTCGCCACCTGAACCTTCCGGTGGCCGCCGAGGAAGCCGGCCACCTCATCGGGGCTCAGCCGGATCTGCGCGCGTCGATTCCCGGCGCCGGTCGGTGCGTTCTCGGGCATTGTGGGCTCCTTCGCTGGGGGGTGCAGCGGTACGGGTCGTCGCGCCCTCGGCCGGAACTCCGGTCCGCGGAACGTATTCTGGCCGCTCGCGGGTACATGCCGGTCGCCGGGCACCGGGCCTGCGACGGCAACACCGATTCACACGCAACCACACGCCGGTCCACGCGCCCGCGGCCGACCGCGCCGCGGCGGCGGGACGCATGGGGAACCCCCTGATCGGGGGCTTGGAGGAGAGACAATGGCGGAACTGCGGTTCGACGGCCGCGTCGCTGTCGTCAGCGGAGCTGGGCACGGACTGGGCCGGTCGCACGCCCTCGAACTCGCAGCGCGCGGCGCGAAGGTCGTCGTCAACGACCTCGGCGCCCGCGTCGACGGCAGACACGACGACGGCACCGGCGCAACGGCGGCTGAGGCCGTCGCCGAGGAGATCCGCGCCAAGGGCGGCACGGCGATCGCCGACGGCGGCGACGTCGCGACCGAGGAGGGCGCCCGGTCCCTCATCGAGTCCGCCGTCGACGCGTACGGCCGCGTGGACATCGTGGTCAACAACGCGGGCATCCTGCGCGACAAGGCGTTCAAGAACATCACCTGCGCCGACTGGGACGCCGTCCTGGCGGTCCACCTGCGGGGCACCTTCCTCGTCACCCAGGCGGCCTTCGGCCACCTGCGCGAGAACGGGTACGGCCGCATCGTCAACACCACGTCCCCCGCCGGCCTCTTCGGCAACTTCGGCCAGTCCAACTACGCCGCGGCCAAGATGGGGATCATCGGGCTCACCAAGACCCTGGCGATCGAGGGCTCCAAGTACGACATCACGGCCAACGCCATCGCCCCCATCGCCTTCACCCGCATGACCGAGGACCTCTTCCCGCCCGGCGCCCGCGAGCTGCTCTCTCCGGAGAAGGTCACCCCGCTGGTGGTCTGGCTGGCCCACGAGGACTGCGAGACATCGGGGGAGACGTACTCCGTGGGCGGCGGCCGCGTGGCCCGCGTCTTCGTCGCCGAGGGGCCGGGCGCGCTGCTCGGCGACGGCGGCGCCGAGGAGCTGCGCGACAACTGGCCCGACGTCAACGCCGAGCGCCCCTATGTGGTGCCGCGCAACCTCGCCGAGCAGACCGAGGTCCACTTCCAGGGGCTCACCTGACGGTGGCGGGCGCCCTCGGCCGTCGAATCGTCGCCCTGGGTCGGCGAAACCACGGCGCGGGTGGCCGGATCCGGCCGTGAAACGCCGGTCGGTGCGCGGCCGCGGGTGCGGATCTGCGCGCTCCGCCCGGTTTCACCGCGCCGCCCTCCGGTTCGCTTTTAGCATGGCGGATCGGAGGTGGGGAAGTGTGAAGGTGAAGGAGTTCGGAGAGCTCGAAGCCGCGATCATGGATGCTCTGTGGGCCGCCGACGGCCCCCTCGTCGTGCGCGAGGTGCGCGCGACCATGACCTACGACCGCGACGTCGCCTACACGACCGTCATGACGGTCACCAACATCCTGTTCCACAAGGGCCTGCTGCACCGCGAGAAAGCGGGCCGGGCCTGGCTCTACTGGCCGCGCGAGTCCCGCGAGGAGCACACGGCGCGGGTCATGAGCGAGGTCTTCAGCGGCGGCGGCGACCGCGGCACCACCATGCTCCGCTTCATCGAGGGCTTCAGCGACGAGGAGATGGCCCGCCTCAACGACGTCCTGCGCGAGGTCCGCGCGCAGCGGGCCGCCCGGCGCGTCGCCGACCCCGTGGCCAACGCCACCTGACACCCGCACACCCCGCGCGTCCCGCGCGTCCCGCGCCCGCACCATGGTGGCCTGTCGGCCCCGGCGTCTATGCTGCCCGTTGTGGACGAACCGCTTGTCGCTCGCATGCGCCCCTTCGGCGAGACCATCTTCGCCGAGATGAGCCGCCTCGCAGTGGAGCACGACGCCGTCAACCTCGGTCAGGGGTTCCCCGACACCGACGGCCCCCGGTCGCTCCTCGACGGCGCCGCGCGCCGCATCCGCGACGGCGTGAACCAGTACCCGCCCGGCCCCGGCCGCCCCGAGCTGCGCGCCGCCGTCGCCGAGGACCGGCGGCTCCGCTACGGCCTGGAGTACGACCCCGGCAGCGAGGTCTACATCACCGTCGGCGCGACCGCGGGGATCGCCGCGGCGGTGCTCGGCCTGATCGAGCCCGGCGACGAGGTCGTGCTGTTCGAGCCGATGTACGACTCCTACGCCGCCGTCATCGCCCTGGCCGGCGGGGTGCGCCGCCCCGTCCCGCTGCGCCCCGGCCCCGCCGCCGACGGCGGCCGGTTCGCCTTCGACCCCGATGAGCTGCGGGCCGCGATCGGCCCCCGCACGCGGATGATCCTCGTCAACAGCCCGCACAACCCCACGGGCACCGTGTTCACAGCGGAGGAGCTGGAGGTCATCGCCGGGCTCTGCCGCGACCACGACCTCATCGCGGTGACCGACGAGGTCTACGAGCACCTCACCTTCGACGGCGTCGCCCACATCCCGCTGGCGACCCTGCCGGGGATGCGCGAGCGCACGCTCGGGGTGTCCTCGGTCGGCAAGACGTTCTCGGTGACGGCGTGGAAGACCGGCTGGGTCATGGGGCCCGCCCCGCTCGTGCGCGCGGTGCAGACCGTCAACCAGTTCCTCACCTTCACCGCCAACGGGGCCCTCCAGCTGGCGATCGCCGACGCCGTCCGCGATGAGCACGCGTGGATCCGCGCCCAGCGCGACAGCCTCGCCGCCCGCCGCGACCGGCTCTCCCAGGGGCTGCGCGCCGCCGGGTTCGAGGTCCTGCGCCCGCAGGGGACCTACTTCGTCATGACCGACATCCGCCCGCTCGGGTTCACCGACGGCATCGACTTCGCCCGTGCCCTGCCCCGCACCGCCGGCGTCGCCGCGGTCCCCGCGCAGGTCCTCTACGACACCACCGCCGAGGGCCGGCACCTCGTGCGCTTCGCGTTCTGCAAGCGCGACGAGGTCCTGGACACGGCCATAGACAGGCTGACGAGGGCGTTCTCCACGTGAGTGGGGACCGCCCCGGACGAAGGAGACGAGCACGGTGATCACGCGCGAGCAGGCGGCAGCGGCGGCCGACGCCTGGCTCAACGGGACGGCTCCGCCCGAGCGGCGCCGCGCCGTTCAGATGCAGGAGTTCGACCTCGGCTGGGTCGTCTGGGCCACCAGCCCCCTTCCCGAGAACGACCTGCTCGCCGGGGAGCGGCGGCCCCCGGCCGAGGTCGGCGGGTCCCGCGGCGTCATCGACCGGTGGAGCGGTGAGCTGAGCACCTGGCCCATGGTCGCCGTGGACCAGGTCGCGCAGATGTACCGCGAGCACCGCTCCGGCGCGCAATGGGCCGCCGCGCCTCCGGCGCCCCCTGCACCCCCTGCCCCCGCTCCTGCGGCTCCGCCCACTGTCGGCCCCGGCAACATGGTGGTCTTCTCCTACCGCGACGCCTCCGGCGAGGAGACCTACGCCAACGGCCTCTCCGGCCCGGGGACCCCGCCCCCGGAATTCCAGATCTGGGCCGGCCTGCGCGGCAAGGGGGTCCGCCCCGAGGACGTCGTGGGCGTCCACTCCGACCTGGAGGCCGCCGACCTGCCCGGCGCCTACCGGGCCAAGTTCCTGCGCGAGACCTTCCCCGCGGCGCAGCTCTCGTACTCGCACCGCTACGGCGCCGACCGCGCCCGGCGTGCCAAGGGCATGGCGGCGCTGGTCGAGCAGGCCGATGCGATGCGCCTGCTGTCCGGCGGTGCGCCCCGGCCCGCGGCGGCCCCGGCGCCGGTCGCGTTCCCTGCTCAACCGCCGGCGCCGCTGCCCGATGCGCGGCTGGCGGGCCTCCTCGGCGAGGCCTTCTCCGACGTCCGGCGCTACGATCCCGCCCTGCTGGCCCGGACCCGGCTCCCCGAGGCCACGCGCGCCACCCTGGCGACCGCCGGGCTGCCCGGGGTCGTCCCGTACTTCTTCGCCGCCGACACCCCCTCCGGCGCCCCGGCCGGCGGGCTGCTGACCGACGCCGCCACCCACATGCGGGCGCGCGGTACCCGGGCCGACGAGGCGGCCCTGGCGGTCCTCGCCGGGCACGTGCGCATCGGCAGCGACGGCGGAACGGCCGTCACTGTCCAGTGCGTCGGCGGCGAGAACGGGGTCGGGGCGGGCTGCATCTGGTCGGTCGACATCACCTCCGGCATCGGGCGCTACATCAACCACTCGGCCGCCGCATTCGGGGCCTGCCTGGCGGTGGTCACCGGCGTCCTGCCGCGCCTGCGCGGGGCGGACCCGCACGCGGCCGGGGCGATCGTCGCCGAATTCCAGGACGCCGTCGCCGCGATCGACCCCTCGGCCCTCGGCGACCCCGAGAACTGGTGGTCGGTCGTCGTCGAGCAGATGTGGGACGGGCTGCTCTGACGTCCCAGGGCCCGCCGCCCTTGCCCGCCGGACCCCCGCCGCCACCCCCATCCCCCGAGGTCCCCGAGGAGAACCGCCCCGTGACCGCCGTGATGCCCGAGCCCCTGCTGCGCGTGGCCGAAGCCGCCAAGGGCTTCATGCCCACCCACGAGGGGCTGGCGCTGTACGAGACCGCGCTCGCCCACGCCCGCCTCGGCCCGGTCCTGGAGATCGGGACCTACTGCGGCAAGTCCACGGTCTTCCTGGGCGCGGCGGCCCGCGCAGCGGGCGGGACCGTGGTGACGGTCGACCACCACCACGGCTCGGAGGAGCACCAGGAGGGCTGGGAGTACCACGACCCGTCCGTGGTCGACCCCGAGACCGGCGAGATCGACACGCTGCGGGAGTTCCGGCACACCATGGCCCGGGCCGGCCTGGAGCGCGAGGTCGTCGCCGTCGTCGGCCGCTCCGCCGACGTCGCCTCGCTGTGGAACACCCCACTGGGCATGGTGTTCATCGACGGCGGCCACACCGATGAGGCCGCCCAGGCCGACTACGCGTCGTGGAGCCCGCACGTCGTTCCCGGCGGGGTACTGGCCATCCACGACGTGTTCCCCGACCCCGCCGACGGCGGCCGCCCGCCCTACGACATCTACCGCCGGGCCCTCGGTTCGGGCCGGTTCACCGAGGTCCGTGCGGTCGACTCGCTGCGCGTCCTGCGCCGCGAGCCCTGATCCGCGCCGCGCTTGTGCGCGCGGGTCCGGCCCGGCCACCAGGCGGCCCGCTTCCCGTCCCGGCGAGGGGCCTGGCGCCCGTGCCCGCGGCGCGGTATTTCCCTTGTGGATCCCTTGGAGATCCCTTGTGGTTTGGAACGGCGAGCCGACGAGCGAGCGGAGGCGGCGCTGCCCTTGGCCGCAGGCCCTCCCGCGGGGCCGGTGGAGCCGAGAGAGAAGGGGAGCGTGACTTGTGGTTCAGTACGCGCCAGCCGTGTTGAGGACATAGGCTCGGGGCGCGAGGACGACAAGCGGACGAGGCGTGAACAAGGGGTGCGTGAACCGGTGACGACCAACGGTGCGGCTGGACGGGTCGCTCAATTCACACTCGACAACGGCCTCCGCCTGGTGACCGCCCCCGCGGCCACCGGCCAGGTGGCCGCTGTCAACCTGTGGTACGGCGTCGGGTCCCGGCACGAGGTCCCCGGGCGCACGGGGTTCGCCCACCTCTTCGAGCACCTGATGTTCCAGGGCAGCGGCGGGGTGAAGAAGGGCGAGCACTTCGACGCCGTCGAGCGCCTGGGCGGCGACATCAACGCCTCCACCTCCACCGACCGCACCAACTACTACGAGACCGTGCCCGAGCACGGCCTCGACCTCGCCCTGTGGCTCGAGGCCGACCGCCTCGCCACCCTGCGCGAGGGCATGACCCAGGAGGTCCTGGACAACCAGCGCGACGTCGTCAAGAACGAGCGCCGCCAGCGTTACGACAACGTCCCCTACGGCACCGCCCTGGAGCGCATGCTCCGGCTGGGCTACCCCGCGGGCCACCCCTACCACCACCCCACCATCGGGTCGATGGAGGATCTGGACGCCGCCGACCTCGACTACGTGCTGTCCTTCCACGAGAGCCACTACGGGCCCGACAACGCCGTGCTCACGGTGGTCAGCAGCCTCGACCCCGAGGACGTCCACCGGCGCGTGCAGCACTACTTCGGCGCCATCCCCGCCCGGACCACCGTGGCCGAGGCCCCCGACGCCACCCTCGAAGGCCCCATCGGCGGGCCCGTCAGCGACCGCGTCGTCGACAACGTCCCGGCCGCGGGCGTCTTCCTGGGCTACCGGGTGCCCGCCTACGGCGAGCGCGACTTCGACGTCCTGCACCTCGCGTCGGCCATCCTCGGCCAGGGCCAGGGCAGCCGCCTCTACCGCCGCCTGGTGATCGAGCGCGGCCTGGCCGCCGACGACGGCGGACAGTCGGCCGACATCATCGGGTTCCGCTACACGCCGAGCCTGATGCTGGTCAACATGATCGCCCGCGAGGGGGTCAGCGGCGCCGAACTCGAAGCGGCGATGATCGAGGAGACCGCCGCCCTGGCCGACGGCGTCACCGAGGAGGAACTGGAGCGCGCCCGCGCCGTCCTGGAGCGCGACCACCTCCAGTCGATCGCCCACCCCAGCGGCCTGGCCGACACCATCGGCAGCTGCACGCAGCTCTTCGGCGACCCCACCCTCGCCTACACGTGGCCGCAGCGCTGGGCCGACATCACCACCGACGACATCGTGGCCGGCGCCAAGCGGCTCCTGACCCCCGAGAACATGCTGAGCGTCCGCTTCGACCCCGAGGTCCCTGAGGCACCCGAGGAGGCCCCCGAGACCGCCGGGGCCGCCGCCGGGGAGCAGTCCGCCGCGCCCGCCGCCTCCGCCTGACCCCGCGGCCCGTCCCGGCCGGCCCGCGAACCCACGCCGAACAGAGAGTCGTTTCCGCATGCTCCAGACCCGCCCCGTACCCGGCGCCCCGAAGCCCTACACGTTCCCCAAGCCGCAGCGCCTGCGGGTAGGCGGCGGCACCGTTGTCGCCATCGACGTCCCCGGCCAGCAGTTCGCCGCCGTCCGGCTGGTCCAGCCCTCGGGCGGCATCACCGAGCCGCTCGACCGCATGGGCGTGGCCACCCTGACCGGCGAGGCGCTGGAGGACGGCGTCGCCGGCGACAGCTCCCTCGCCCCGGCCCTGGAGCGCCACGGCGCCGAGTGGGTCGCCCGCGTCACCTGGGACAGCTTCGTCACCGGTGTCGACGCGCCGATCAGCCGGATCGCCGACGCCACCAAGCTGTTCGCCGAGGCCGTGCGCACCCCCGCGCTGCTCCCCGATGACGTCGTGCGCCGCCGCGACCAGCTGCTGGAGCGCTTCTGGCTGGAGGCGTCCATGGCCTCCACCCTGGCCACCCGCGCCATCGGCGGCCAGCTCTTCACGGGGCGCTACGCCACCCCGCTCAACGGGGGCCCGGTTCAGCTTCAGAACGTCACGCCCGAGATCGTGGCGGACTTCCACTCCCACGCCGTCGCCGGGGTCGCCGGGACCCTCGTGGTGGTCGGCGACCTGTCGGGGGTCGACCTCGCCGAGCTGGGCGCGACCGTCTTCGGCGACGCGTCGGACGTCCCCGCCCCCACCCCCTCGGCGCCCGAATCCGCGCCGGGCGAGCTGCCCCGCATCGTCGTGCTGGACCGGCCGGGGTCGGTGCAGTCGGCGCTGATCCTGGCGCACCGCGCGCCCTCCCGTTCCGAGATCGACCTGCCCCGGGCCGACGGCATGAGCGACGTCCTCGGCGGCATGTTCACGTCGCGGCTCAACAACGAGCTGCGGGAGCGCCTGGGCTACACCTACGGCGTGGGCTGCCGGTTCGACCTCCGCCGCGACAGCGGGGTGTTCCTGGTCAGCACCCAGGTCGAGGCGCCCACCACCGCGCACTCCATCACCGCCACCCTCGCCGAGATCGAGAAGCTCCAGGCCGACGGCGTCACCGAGGCCGAGCTGTCGGCGGTCCGCGAGTCCAACACGGTCGGCCTGCCCGTGACCTACTCCACCGCGCGCAGCCTGGCGTCCGCGCTGGTCGAGGGGGTCGTGCACGACCTGCCCGAGGACCACGTCGACCAGCTGCGCGCCGGGTTCGAGCGCGTCACCGCCGACGACCTCACCCAGGCCGCCCGCGACTACCTGCACCCGCGCGAATCCGTGGTCATCATCGCGGGCGACGCCGCCCAGATCGAGGGGGAGCTGCGCGAGGTCGGGCACGGCCCGGTGGTCGTGCACGATCCGGAAACGCTGTGGGCCTGACCGGTTTCGGCCGCGTCCGCGGCGGCAAAATGACGCAATGGGAGCCAGATCACCGCATGAAGGGGGTCGGCGCGGACATAACAAAACCGAACCCATGTACCGGTGATCTTTCAACTACCAGCTCGGATGTCGTTCTTGGCTGATATAACGAGGGTCCGTACAGCATTCGACGCGAACGCGACCGTAAGCACCCCCAGGAGGCCGGCATGGCCCGTGATCAGACTCGCTGACTAGCCATGTCCTCCACAGAGAACCCCGAAACCGAGCGGCAGGGGCCGCCGCTCGACCCCGCTCGCCCGGCGACTCTCGAGGCGGGCCCCGCCGACCGTGTCCTGAAGGGCCGCTACCAGCTCCTCGATGAGATCGCGCGCGGCGGTGTCGGCACCGTCTGGCGCGCCACCGACCTCGTCCTCGACCGCGAGGTCGCGGTCAAGGAGCTGCGGCTGCCCACCGACCTCAGCCGCGCCGAACGCGAGTCGCTGCTCCAGCGCACCACGCGCGAGGCGCGGGTCGCGGCGCGGCTCACCCACCCGGGCGTCGTGACCGTGCTCGACGTCGTCGACGAGGACGGCCGGCCCTGGATCGTCATGGAGCTCGTCGTCGCGCGGACGCTCGCCGAGATCACGCAGGTCGCCGGGCAGCTGCCCTACCAGCGCGTCGCCGAGATCGGCCTCCAGCTGATCGACGCCCTCAAGGCCGCGCACGACGAGGGCATCGTGCACCGCGATGTGAAGCCCGACAACGTCATGATCAGCGAGGGCGGCCGGGTGGTCCTCACCGACTTCGGGCTCGCCGCCTGGACCGGTGAATCCGCGCTGACCACGTCGGGCCGCATCATCGGCTCGCCGTCCTACATCCCGCCGGAGCGCGCGAAGGCCGGCCCGGTGGGTCCGGAGTCCGACCTGTGGGCGCTCGGCGCCACGCTCTACGCGGCGGTCGAGGGCCACCCGCCCTACGACCGCAAGGGCTACATCCGCATCCTCAAGGGCGTCGACCTGGAGGAGCCGCCCGTGGCCGAGAACGCCGGGCCGCTGGCACCGGTCCTCGCGGGGCTGCTGCACGTCAAGCCCGAGGACCGGCTGACCGCGGAGAACGCCACCAAGATGCTGCGCATCGCCGCTCTGGCGCCGTGGGCGCCCGAGACCAGCCCCGAAACCGCGGCCAAGAGCGCCGCGGCCACGGACTCCCAATCGGTGATCCCGGAACCGGCCGAGGAGGACGCCGGGATCGACTCCGCGCGCCAGCACTTCCGGCAAGGGGCGCACGTCCTGCGGCACTCGCTCCAGGAATCGGTCTCCGACCTTCACGAATCGGTGTCGGAGTCGATGTCGTCGCTCCAGGAGAAGCTTCAGCGGCACCGTCCCGACTCCGTGAGCCACCTGCTCACCTCGATCCGGGAGTCCACCGACACCCTGGGGCTGACCAGCTCGGGCAAGCACCGGGTGCGCAGCCCGCTGCCGGTGATCGCCGCGGTCGTGCTCGGTGTGGTCGTCCTGCTGTCGGTGGTGCTGTGGGCGCTGGTCTTCCGGGGCTGAGAGTCCGGGATCGAGGGGCCGGAGCCCGCGGCGCGGGGGATGGAACGGGAAAACTCGAAAGGCGCGGGACACCGTCCCGCGCCTTCGCCGTAGGGCCGGCGGGATTCGAACCCGCACTGCACTGCCCCTAAAACAGCCGTCTCTACCGTTGGACTACGGCCCCGGAACGACGCGCCACACCCCTGCACGGATGCGGGGTGCGGCCTTGTCTCCGTCGTCTGTGTCCGAGAATGGCAGCTCGAACGCGAACACTGCAAGTTCGGGTGCGCGCCGCGCCGCACCGGCCCGGGTGGCCCGGGACCGAGGCGCGGTCCCGGTTCTTCACGGTGTGGTCACAGGCCTAGCTCGCGCTTGATCCGTTCCACGTGCCCGGTGGCCTTCACGGTGTGGTCACAGGCCGAGTTCGCGCTTGATCCGTTCCACGTGCCCTGTGGCCTTCACGTTGTAGAAGGCCTTCTCCACCGTGCCGTCGGCGGCGATGATGAAGGTGGAGCGGATGACGCCCTGGACGATCCTGCCGTAGTTCTTCTTCTCGCCGAAGGCGCCGTAGGAGCGCAGCACGTCCTTGCCGGGGTCGCCCAGCAGCGGGAACGTGAGGCCCTCCTTGTCGCGGAACGCCGCCAGCTTGGCGGTGGTGTCGGGAGAGATGCCCAGCACGGTGAAGCCGGCGTTCTCGAATTCGCGCAGGTTGTCGCGGAAATCGCAGGCCTGGGTCGTGCAGCCGGGGGTCATCGCCGCGGGGTAGAAGTACAGCACCACGCGCCGGCCCTCGGACTTGAGGACGTGGCCGAGGGTGACGGGTGCGCCGTCGGCGTCGGTGAGGGTGAAGTCGGGCGCGGTGTCGCCGGGCTGGAGGCGGACGGTGGTCTCGCTCACGGATCTCCTTACCTGGGCGGGGCCGGGCCGCCGGCCCCGCAGGGGTCGTCCCATCAGCCTATTCGGCGGTTCCGGCCCGCGCCCCCGAGGGGCGCCCGTCCAGGTCGCTCACCTGCCCTGTTGTCCGAGTCCGCGCCCCAGCAGGCGGCCGATCCCCTATTGTTGAGCGGACTCACCAGGTCGGCGCCGTATTCGCCGGATCCCGGCCGGTGCGTAGACTCGTGCGTCACACACCCCCGGTCGTCGGCACTCCGCGCCGACCGCGCAGGACCGAGGCACATCCGCTTCGCGTGGGAGTTCATCGACGATGGCTGGTTTCACTCTGGACGACGTCCGGGAGCGCACGTCCAAGGCGCGCGACTCCTGGTGGACGGTCGGGATGGTCGATCCCGTCGCCTTCCGGCTGGTCCGGGTGATCGCCAACCGCACCGCGATCACCCCCAACCAGCTGACCGTGACGGCCCTGTTCCTCGGCCTGGGCGCCGCGGCGTGCTTCGCCGTGGCCTGGTGGCCGTTCCTGATCGCCGGCGCGGTGCTGTACTACCTGTGCTTCCTGTTCGACTGCATGGACGGCAAGCTGGCGCGGCTGACCGACCGCGAGTCCCTGTTCGGCTCGTGGATGGACTACGTGTTCGACCGGTTCCGGGTGCTGGTCTGCGCGGTCGCCCTGATGGGCGGCCAGTACGTGCTGACCGGGTGGGCCGGGTTCGCCTGGCTGGCGCTGGCGGTCGTCTTCGTCGACATGCTGCGCTACCTCAACGCGCTCCAGGTCTACAAGATGCGCCGCGAGATGCGCTCGCACATCGCCGGTGTGCTGGAGCGCGCACGGGCCACCCTTTCGGTGCTGGAGCCCGACGAGCCGGAGCAGGGCGGCGACCGCCCCCTGAGCGACACCGGCGAGCAGGCGGTGCTGCGGCACGGGATCTCCGTCCTGGAGCAGATCCTGCGCACGCAGACCGAGAAGGAGAGCCGCTACGACCGCGACGCCGGCAAGCAGCCCGATGTGCGGCTGCCCAAGGTGGACCTGCACCAGGAGTTCCGCACCCGCTTCCCCTGGTACGAGCGGATCTGGGACTACCTGCGGGCGCGGCGCGTGCGCACCCACCTTGTCAGCGGGATCGAGTTCCAGATGGCGGTGTTCGTCCTGGCGCCGCTCGCCGGGGTCGCGGCATCCGCGTCGATCGTGTGGATTACCGTCGTTGTGGGTGTTTTGCTGCTCGCGTTCGAGATCGCGATCGTCTATAAACTGTGGTTGTCCACGCGGGACTTCTTCCGTGTCGTGGACGGAATCGAAAGCGCGTTGAGTTTCACGCGCTCGTCTGATGACGCGGCGGCCCCGCAGGCCCCGGCCGCGGATCCGTCTCCGTCTTCTCAGGCGAACCTGCGCTAGCGGAAGGAAGCGGCGGTATGGAAGGACGCGACCCCGCGGGGACGCGCCGGGATCCGGCCACGGTCCAGGCCGAGATCGAACGTGCGCAGCGCGCCCTGGCGCGGGCGGTCGACGAGATCGCCGACCGCACCAACCCGCGCAACGCGGCGCGGCGCGGCTTCGACCGTGTGCGCGATGTCGGCGGCTTCCTCGCCGACGAGGCCTGGTCGCTGGTGACCAGCGGCGGCGCGGTGCGCGAGGAGAGCCACGTCGTCGAGCCCCCCGAGGGCAGCGTCCGGCTCAAGGGCGACGATGAAGTGGTCTCCACCTACCGGGCGCGCACGCGGGTGTCGCCCGAGGCGGTGATCCTGGGCGCGGGTATCGGGCTCGTCGTCACGGTCGGCGTGATCGCGCTGGTCAGGCGGCGGGCCAAGGCGCACGGCTGAGACCCGGCACCGGGCCACCGGTGCGGCCTGAGGGGGAGGGGCGCACGCCCCTCCCCCTCAGGCGTGTCCGGGGCCGGCGCCGCGGTTCACAGGAAGGTCCGCCCCTCGCCGCGGTAGGTCGGCACCGTCGTGATGTCCTCCGGGGCGTCGCCCTCGACCAGGTGGAGTTCGGCGAAGCGCTCGCACAGCTCGCCCGCCTTCGCGTGGCGCAGCCACACGCGGTCGCCGATGGCCAGTCCGCCCGCCGGGGCGCCCAGCAGTGGGGTCTGCACCTCGCCCGCGCCTTCGGTGGGGCTGTAGGACAGCCCGCGGGGCAGGTAGGGCTGCGGGAGCCGGCCCGCGTCGGGCGCCCCCGATGCGAGGTAGCCGCCGCCCAGCACGGTCGCCGCGCGGGCGGCGGGCCGGCGCACCACCGGGAGTGCGAACAGCGCAGCGGGGCTGCCGCTGAAGCCGCTGTAGTGGTCGAACAGCCGAGGCTGGTAGAGGCCGGACCCGGCGGCGACCTCGGTGACGGCGCGCTCTCGGCTGGTGGTGTGCAGGCTGCCGGTCCCCCCGCCGTTGACGAACCGCAGGTCGGCGACGTCGCGGACGGCGCGGACGATGGCCGCGCGGCGGCGCGCCAGTTCGGTGCGGGACCGGCTCTGGACCCACCGCAGGGTGCGGCCGTACAGCGGGCGGCCGGGAGGGGCGTCGCCGACCCCGGCGATGTGGGCCTCGTAGGCCATGATGCCGTCGAGCCGCAGGTCCGGGCGGCGCACGATCGCGCGGGCCAGCGCGGCGGCCTGGGCGGGGGTGCGCAGGGGAGAGCGGTGCGCGCCGACCCGCAGGCGCGGGCCGAAGGGCTGCCAGCTGGTGTCGATGTCGATGCAGACCTTGATGGGGAGCGCGGGGTCGGGGGCGGCGGCGCCGATGAGGTCGAAGTGGGCGGGGTCGTCGACCATCAGGGTGATGCGCCGTGCGAGCTCGGGGTCGGCGCCCAGCCGGGCGATGGCGGCGCGGTCGGCGGTGGGGTAGCCGACGAGGATGTCGTCGCTGAGGGGGCCGCTCTCGGCCAGCCAGATGGCTTCGGGGAGGGTGAAGGCCATGATGCCGGCGTAGCCGGGCAGGGCCAGCACCTCTTTGAGGAGGTGGCGGCTGCGGACGGACTTGCTGGCGACGCGGATGGGCATGCCGCCCGCGCGTCGGACGAGGTCGGCCGCGTTCGCGCGGAAGGCGGCCATGTCGATGATCGCGAAGGGGGGTTCGATGTTCCGGGTCGCCCGGTCGTAGCGTTCGCGTGCGCTTGTCATGGGGCGAATCATGGCATATTTCGTGAAATTGATTCATGTTCGTCCTTCCTTCTCGGCGGCCGGGCACGGGCGGGGCGGGCGCCCGATACCCTGGGATGAACCCCTGACCAGGACCGTCATCCGGGAGTGCGCCGACCCATGAGCGACCCAGAGCAGGACCGCGAGTTCGTGCTGACCCTGTCGTGCCCCGACGGCAGGGGGATCGTCGCCGGTGTGGCGAACCTGCTCGCCGGACACGGCTGCAACATCACCGAGAGCCAGCAGTACGGCGACCACTACACAGGCCGCTTCTTCCTGCGCATGGAGTTCACCGCCGAGCCCGTTCCCGGCGGCGCGGCGGCCGGCGAGGACACGCTGCGGGGCGCGTTCGCGGCGCTGGCCGGGGAGTTCGGCCTGGAATGGCAGCTGTGGCGGCGCGATTCCCGGCCGCGGATGCTGGTGATGGTCTCCAAGTTCGGGCACTGCCTCAACGACCTGCTGTACCGGCAGCGCAGCGGGCTGCTCGACGCCGAGATCGCGGCGGTCGTCTCCAACCACCCCGACCTCGAGTTCCTCGCCCGCTCCTACGGCCTGGACTTCCACCACCTGCCGGTGCGCCCGGAGACCAAGGGGGAGCAGGAGGCGCGCCTGCTCGAACTGGCCGGCTCCTACGACATCGACTTCGTGGTGCTCGCCCGCTACATGCAGGTGCTCTCCGCGGACCTGTGCGCCAAGATGCCGGGACGGATCATCAACATCCACCACTCGTTCCTGCCGAGCTTCAAGGGCGCCCGCCCCTACCACCAGGCGCACGCGCGCGGCGTCAAGCTCATCGGGGCGACCGCGCACTACGTCACCGCCGACCTCGATGAAGGCCCCATCATCGAGCAGGAGGTCTCGCGGGTCGACCACACGCAGGGGCCCGAGCGGCTGACCGCGATCGGGCGCGACCTCGAATCGGTCGCCCTCGCCCGCGCCGTCAACTGGCACGCCCAGCACCGCGTGCTGCTCAACGGCGCCAAGACGGTGGTCTTCCGCTAGAGCCGCCGGCGCGGCGGACGGACCTTGGGGCCGCCTCGAACGCCGGCGTCTCCGCATCTCGTGCCGCGTTACTTTGCGGGCATTATTGATTACACTCGGTAGCGATAGAGTGAACGAGTTTCAGCTCCCGCCGTGTGACGCGCAGCGTGTCCCGTGCGGCGTGGGGCGGTACGCGGGGCTCCCGTGACCTCCGGATGCCGCGGCGATCGCCGAACGGAGACCACGGCGGTGCCCCGCGGAGGACATCGGCCGACCGACCGAGGGGGCGGGCCATGAACGCACAGTCACGGCCGTCCGCTGCGACGCCCGCTCCGAGACCGCGGGGCGGGCGGCCCGGGCGGCCCGCTGTGTGCGGCACGGGGAACGCCGAGGGCCCGGCCGGTGTCCCGACGGGCCGGGCGGCGCGGGCACGGTCGGCGGCACCGCGGAGAGCGTGGGAGAGCGGGCAGAGGAGCAGGTCGAACATATGGCGGGAACGCCGGTGCGGCGCACCGGCAACGGGATCGCGGAGCCGGGGCGCGGCGGTCCGGGACGGGAGGGGACACAGGATGACGACTGTGGAGGACACGGTGGGCCGGCGGGCCCCGGGCACCGTGCAACGCGCGCGCCGCATGGCCGTCCACACGTTCCGGCCGCGGCTCTCCTGGCCCGCGACCATCGCCGGGCTGGTGCTGCTGTCCGTTGCCGGTGTCGCGGCGGCCGAGGTGATCTCCGCCCTCGCGGGACCGCCGATGCGGACCGCGGTCGCCGCCCCGGCGGCCGACTACGCGGCGACGGCCCGGTGGAGCGACCCCTCCGTCCAGATCGCGTCGGGGGTCCTGGCGCTCATCGGCCTGGTCCTGATCGTCGTGGCGCTGCTGCCCGGACGTTCCGGCCGCTGGACGGTGCTGCGCACCGACGATCCGGCGCTGGTCGTGGGCGTGTCGAAAACGGCGCTGCGGTGCACGCTGGCCTCGGCGGCGCGCCGGGTCGGCGGGGTCCGGTCGGCGCGGGTGTCCGTCCGGCGCCGGCGGGTGCGCGTACGGGTGCGGGTCCACGCCGACCTGCGCGACTGCGCGGAACTCCGCGCCGAGGTGGCCGAGGCCGTGCAGCGGCGGCTGTCCGATCTGTCCCCCCTGTACGCACTCACCGTTTCCACGCGCGTGCGGAATGCGAAGGTGACGAATGACGTTGACTGAAAAAGCGTGGGAAACGGGGCACGCGGACCGGTGGGGGCTCGCCCTCCTCGGCACACTGCTCGCCTCCGGCGGAACGGCGGCGCTCTCAGCAGGGCTGGGGCTCTTCGGCGCCCCGGCCGCCCGGGCGACGCTCGCTCTCGGCGGGGGCGCCGACACCTTCCTCGCCGACTGGCCGGCCTACGCCGTGGCCGCAACGGTGGCGGCGGCCGGCCTGCCGGCCGTGGTCCGGGCGCGCTCCCATGGCCGCTCCGCCCCCGCGGCCCGGCTGGGAGCGGCATCCGCACCGCTCCTCCGGAGGACAACACAGGCGGAGCCCGGCGCGGCCGCCGAACGCCGGGTACGCTGGAGATCACGGACCGGCGCCGGTACCTGCGACGGGATCCGGAAACGGGCCGTCGCCGCCGCACCACGAGCGCGGGCCACGGCGGCCGAGGTCTCGCCGGGAGCCGCACGCGGGCTCTTCGAGGACGAGGTCGGCGAGTACCCCGGGGTCCGCCGGGCACGGGCCCGGATGCCCCAATCCCGGCGCGACCCGCACGTCCGACTGGACGTCACCCTCGACGCCGACGCCGACATCACCGCCGTATGGCGGCGGGTCCGCGGAGAGGCGCTGGAGAACCTGCGCCGCGCGCTGGAGCTGGAGCGGCTGCCGGTAGTGGTGCGGCTGTCGACCACCGCACCCGCGAGGCTCCCCGGACACGAGCCCGCCTGACCCCCCGGCCGGCGCATCGCCGCCGGCCACACAGACCACCCTGGAGGGGCGGTACCGGAGGTATCTGGGGGGAGCCACCGGTACCGCTCCGAACTCTTCACCCCCTGCTTCGGCCGGGCGGCCGGGCGGCTGATCAGCCGCGCAGAAAACCCAGGAGCGCGGCCGTGTCGGACAGGTCGTCGAGCACGGTGTGCGCACCCACGGCGCGCAGCGCCGCGGCGTCGGTGATCCCGGTCGCCACCGCCACGACACGGGCGCCGCCGTGCAGCGCCGCGAGGACGTCATTGGGGCTGTCGCCGACGAGCACGGTGGTGTCGGCGGTGAACTCCACCCCGGTGCGCTCGGACACCCGCCGGCGCGCGATGCGCACCAGTTCGGGGCGGTCCATGTGGTCATCGCCGTAGCCGCCCAGCTCCACGTCCACCAGGTGGTCGAGGCCGAAGGCGGCGAGTTTGCGCTCGGCGTTGCGCCGGGTGTTGCCGGTCAGGACCGCCGACACGATATCGGGGTCCTCGGAGCAGGCGCTCAGGGCATCGAGGGCTCCGGGCAGCACCCGGCCGCGCTCGGCGAACTCGCGCGTGCGCGCCTCGAACATGGGGTCCTGGATCCGCAGGAACTCCGCGAAAGCGCCGTCGGTGGGCTCGATGCCGTTGGCGAGCTGGGTGTCGTGGAACCACTGCCATTCGGTCCGGCCGGGGCCGCGGGTGTCGGTGTGGCCGGTCAGGCCGGAATACGCGGCGAACGCGGCCGAGAAGATCTCGAACCCGAGGTCGTCCATGTCCACCAGGGTCTTGTCGATGTCCCACAGCACCAGGCGCTTGCCCACGCACACCCCTATCGTCGGTGTTGCCCATCCTCACTGGACCACTGCGGAGCCCGCGGCATCGGCGCCGTGGCGCTGTAGCGTCGTAGCGGCGGCACCGTGGCGCCGTGCGGCCGGCTCCGTCACGCCACGGTAGCCGACCTGCGGGCCGGTCCCGGCGGGGCGGCCGGGAAAATCCCCGCGAACCCCTCGTGACCGGGAGGAACACCCCGGCCCGCATGTCGTGCGCGGGGGTTCGTCATAGGGCGCTGTTACATTCCGGGCATGGCGACGAAGATCTTTGTGAATCTGCCCGTGAAGGACCTGAAGACGTCGGTCGACTTCTTCACCGCGCTCGGTTTCTCGTTCAACCCGCAATTCACCGACGAGAACGCGACCTGCATGATCATCGGCGATGAGGGATTCGTGATGCTCCTCGTCCGGGATTACTTCTCGACCTTCACCCCCAAACCCGTCGCCGACCCCGGGACCCACACCGGAGTCATCATCGCCCTGTCCGCCGACAGCCGCGCCGACGTCGACGCTCTGGCCGACAAGGCCCTCGCGTCAGGCGGTTCCTTCGCCCGGGACCCCCAAGACCACGGCTTCATGTACGCCCGCAGCTTCCAGGACCCCGACGGCCACATCTGGGAATCCGTCTGGATGGACCCCGCCGCGATCCAGGGCTGAAGGCGGCGCTCCGGGGGAGACGCCCGGTCACGCGTTGAGGACGCGCCCGGTCACGTGTCGGGGAACGGTCTCAGGTTGAAGGCATCGCCGGTGAGGCAGCGGAGGCCGTAGAACGCCTGCTCGGTCCAGTCGGGGCGGGCGCTGAGTTCGGGTGGGATGTGCACGACCACGTCCGTGCCGGCCGTGAGGGTGAACCGGTCGTCGCTGTCGCTGCCCGAGGCGCGGGTGAGCACGGTGAACTCCCACGCACGCACGTCGACCTGTGCGGCGCCGACCACGCGCAGCACGAAGTGGTCGGCGGTCTCGCGGTAGAACGACAGCGGGACCCGCACCGCGAGGCGCCGGGCATGCGGCGACCCCACGATCCGCCAGGGCGGTTCGGGGCCGAGGTGCAGGTGGTCGGAGAACAGGGCCCGGCGGAGCTCGGTGTAGTCACGTGCGAATGACAGCAGGCCGCTGGTCACATCGGCGAGGTCCTGGGTGGAGTCGCACCAGTCGATGTCGCCCTTACGGGCCGCCAGCTCCTCTTGTGCCCACCGGTGCAGCAGCCGCCGGAACGGCGGGTGCAGCGGGAACGCGTCGTCGGCCGCCTGGATCGCCAGCCCGATCCCGTCGAGCAGCCGCTGGTAGTGGTCCTTCAGGTCCACGAGCCCTCCTCATCCCCAAGCCACCCCCGCCGCGTCACCCCCGCCCATCATCCCGAACCCCCACATTCCCCCGCACGGAGTGGCCACGACCGGACACGGGCATCCCGTCGTCGGAACGGTTCCGTGTCGTGCCACGCTTTGACTCACCCCACGGTGAGGCGCTACAGATCTGGTGCGCAAGCTCCCTTCGGCCACACGGAGACCATGATGCACACCGACCCCTCGCGCGAATCCCACGCGGACGTGCCGGAGATCGTCACCGACGTCGAAGAACTGCGGCTGCTCATCGCCGAGCGCCGGGACTCTCCGTCGGTTCCGATGTCCGACGTGCTGGCCGAAACCCTGGCGCGTGGCGAGTTCAGCACTCGATGACGTTGACCGCCAGGCCGCCGCGGCTGGTTTCCTTGTATTTGTCGTGCATGTCGCGGCCGGTGTCGCGCATGGTTTTGATGGCTTTGTCGAGGGAGACGAAGTGGCTGCCGTCGCCGCGCAGGGCGATGCGGGTGGCGCTGATCGCCTTGACCGATGCCAGCGCGTTGCGTTCGATGCAGGGGACCTGGACGAGGCCGCCGATCGGGTCGCAGGTGAGGCCGAGGTTGTGTTCCATCGCGATCTCGGCTGCGTTCTCGACCTGGGCGGGTGTGGCGCCGAGTGCCTCTGCGAAGCCGGCGGCGGCCATCGAGGATGCCGAGCCGACCTCGCCCTGGCAGCCGACCTCGGCTCCGGAGATCGACGCGTTCTCCTTGAAGAGGATGCCGATCGCCCCCGCCGTGAGCAGGAACCGGACCACCCCGTCGTCGCCCGCGCCGCGGGTGAAGTGGGTGTAGTAGTGCAGCACCGCCGGGACGATGCCCGCCGCGCCGTTGGTCGGCGCGGTCACGACCCGGCCGCCCGCCGCGTTCTCCTCGTTGACCGCCAGCGCGTACAGGGTGATCCAGTCGCTGCCGTGCATCGGGTCGCCGGAGTCGACGGACTCGGGTGCCAGCAGACCGTGGTCGTCGCAAGCCCCGCCCAGCTGGCGGTAGAGGCGGTGTGCGCGTCGGGGCACCTTCAGCCCGCCGGGCAGGGTGCCCTCAGTGCTGACGCCGCGCCGCACGCACTGCCGCATCGCCCGCCAGATCTCCAGCAGGCCGGCGCGGATCTCCGTGGGTGAGCGCCCGAACGCCTGCTCGTTGGCGAGCATCAGCGCGCTGATGGACATGCCGGTCTCGCGGCACAGGTCCAGCAGTTCGGCCGCCGTGGTGAAGGGGTAGGGGCGCGGGGTGTCGTCGGGCACGATCCGGTCGGCGCCGGCCGCGGCCTCGTCGACCACGAACCCGCCGCCCACCGAGTAGTAGACGCGCGAGCGCAGTTCGGTGCCGTCGCCGCCGAACGCCAGGAACCGCATCCCGTTGGGGTGGCCGGGCAGGCTCTCGCGGCGCCGCATGTCGACGTCGGCGGCCGGGTCGAATGCGATCTCGTGCCCGCCGGGCAGCCGCAGCCGCCCCCGGGACCGCACATCCTCCAGCAGGCCGGGGACCGCGTCGACGTCGATCCCCTCGGGGGTCGCGCCGATCAGCCCTAGGACGACGGCGCGATCGCTGCCGTGCCCCTTGCCCGTGAGGGCGAGCGACCCGTACAGCTCGGCACGCACCGACGCCACGAGGGGGAGCAGGCCGTCGGCGGCCAGCCCCGCGACGAAGGTGTGCGCGGCCTTCATCGGCCCCACGGTGTGCGAACTCGACGGCCCGATGCCGATCGTGAACAGGTCGAAGACGCTGATGGCCATGGCCCGGCCCTCCTCCTCGTGGACGGCTCGCGAGCTGGGTGATGGTTACGGCCTTGCAAGGGGCGGCCGTTGGGCCCGCTGCCCCGGCCGGGCGGGTCGGATCGATCCGGACCGCCCGGCCGGGTGAACCCGGTCCTACAGGCCCGGGTACAGCGGGCGCTTGGCCACCAGGGCGTCGACGCGGGCCCGCAGGGCCGCGGAGTCGTAGCCCGGCTTGAGGGCTTCGGCGATGATGTCGGCGACCTCGGTGAAGTCGGCGTCGTCGAAGCCGCGGGTGGCCAGCGCGGGCGTGCCGATGCGCAGCCCGGAGGTGACCATCGGCGGGCGGGGGTCGTTGGGCACCGCGTTGCGGTTGACCGTGATCCCGATCTCGTGCAGCCGGTCCTCGGCCTGCTGGCCGTTCAGCTCGGAGTGCACGAGGTCGACCAGGACGAGGTGGACGTCGGTGCCGCCGCTGAGGACGTTCACGCCCGCCTCAGCGGCGTCGGGCCGGGTCAGGCGTTCGGCGAGGATCCGGGCGCCCGCGAGGGTGCGGCGCTGCCGGTCGGCGAACTCCTCGCCCGCGGCCACCTTGAGCGCGACCGCCTTGGCGGCGATCACGTGCTCCAGCGGCCCGCCCTGCATCCCGGGGAAGACCGCGGAGTTGATCTTCTTCCCGAGCTCCGCCTTGGCGAGGATGAGCCCGCCGCGGGGACCGCCGAGGGTCTTGTGCGTGGTGGTGGTGGTGATGTCGGCGAAGGGCACCGGGTTGGGGTGCAGCCCGGCCGCGACGAGCCCCGCGAAGTGCGCCATGTCGACCATGAGCAGCGCGTCGACGCTGTCGGCGATCTTGCGGAACCGCGCGAAGTCGAGCTGGCGCGGGTAGGCCGACCAGCCGGCCACGACCATCTTGGGCCGGTGCTCCTGGGCCAGCGCCTCGACTTCGTCGTAGTCGACGGTGCCGTCCTCGTCGCGCACGTGGTAGGCGACGGCGTTGAGGATCTTGCCGGAGTAGTTGATCCGCATGCCGTGGGTGAGGTGGCCGCCGTGGGCGAGGTCGAGCCCGAGGATGGTGTCGCCGGGCTTGAGCAGCGCGAAGTAGACGGCGGTGTTGGCCTGGGCGCCGGAGTGCGGCTGCACGTTGGCGTGCTCGGCGCCGAACAGCTCCTTGGCGCGGTCGATCGCGAGCTGCTCGACGACGTCGACGTACTCGCAGCCGCCGTAGTACCGGCGGCCCGGGTAGCCCTCGGCGTACTTGTTGGTCAGGACGGTGCCCTGCGCCTCCAGTACCGCCCGGGGGGCGAAGTTCTCGGAGGCGATCATCTCCAGGGTGTCGCGCTGCCGGCTCAGCTCCTGGCCGACCGCGGTCGCGACCTCGGGGTCGAGTTCGGCGAGGGACTGGTCGAGGAGGTGGTTCTCAGACGCCATGTGCTTAACCTTCGCCTTCGGTCAGCTGGGTGTACTGCTCCGGGGTGAGCAGGTCGGACGGTTCCCCGGCGATCTCGACCTTGAAGAGCCAGCCGCGCCCGAAGGGGTCGGCCCCGATGACCTCGGGGTCGGCGACCGCGTCGGCGTTGACCTCGACGACCTCCCCGTTGACCGGGGCGTAGAGGTCGCTGACCGACTTGGTCGACTCCACCTCGCCGCAGGGCTCACCCGCCGTGACGGTGGTGCCGGACTCCGGCGGCTCGACGAAGACGATGTCGCCCAGGGATTCGGCGGCGAACGAGGTGATGCCCACGGTGGCGATGCCATCGCTGATGGACACCCACTCGTGTTCCTTCGTGTACTCCAGCTCCGCGGGGACGCTCAATTCAACTCTCCTGGAGGTGTTCCTGTATCCGGCACGGCGCGACCTGGGGCGCCGCCCTGACCTGCCGATGTGTGGGGGCCGCGGCCGCCCACCCGCCGGATTCTCCCGGATGGGCGGGGCGCCCGCATCCGCCGGGCCGCGTCAACGTGACGGGCCCGCGGAAAGTCACGACTTCCGTGTGTAGAAGGGCAGCTCGACGACGTCGACCGCCTCGCTGCGGCCCCGGACGTCGACCACGAACCCGTCGGCGGAGGTGTCCACGCCGGGGTCGATGTAGGCCATGGCGATGGGCCGCCCCAGGGTGGGCGACGGAGCCCCGCTGGTGGTGGCCCCCACACGCCGGCCGTCGAGCAGGACGTCGTTGCCCTTGCGCAGGGGGCGGCGGCCGCGGGCGACCAGCCCGATGAGCCGGTTCTCCGGTCCGGACTCGGCGGCCTTGGCCAGCGCGGCGCGTCCGACGAAGTCGCCGGGCTTGTCGAACTTCACGACCCGCCCCAGCCCGGCGTCGAACGGGGTGGTGTCGGCGGTCAGCTCGTTGCCGTACAGCGGCATGCCCGCCTCGAGCCGCAGGGTGTCGCGCGCCGACAGCCCGGCCGGCACCAGGCCGCGCGGCTCGCCGGCGGCGAGCAGGGCCGCCCAGATCTCGGGGGCGTCGCCGCCCGGCCGGATGAAGATCTCGAAGCCGTCCTCGCCGGTGTAGCCGGTGCGGGCGAGCAGCACCGGGTGCCCGGCGACGGTGTGCGCGTAGCCGGCGTAGTAGCGGATCTGCGACAGGTCGGCGTCGGTGAGCGGCGCGAGGATGGCCGCGGCTTCGGGCCCCTGGATCGCGATGAGCGCGTACTCGGCGGAGCGGTCCTCGACCCGGGCGTCGAACCCGGCGGCGCGCTCGGACAGCGCGGCGGACACGGTGCCGGCGTTGGCGGCGTTGGCGACCACCAGGAAGTCGTCGTCGGCCAGCCGGTAGACGATGAGGTCGTCGAGCACCCCGCCGTCGTCGGCGGTGATCATGGTGTAGCGGGCGCGGCCCATGGCGACCTTGGACAGGTGCCCGACGAGCGCGTGGTCGAGCAGGTCGGCGGCCTGGGGCCCGGTGATGTGGATCTCGCCCATGTGGGAGAGGTCGAACAGCCCGGCGCGCTCGCGCACGGCCGTGTGCTCGGCGCGCTCGCCGGTGTAGCGCAGCGGCATGAGCCAGCCGGCGAAGTCGACGAGGGTCGCGCCGAGCGCCGCGTGGACATCGTGGAGCGGTGTCCTGCGGAGGTCTGCGGGGTCGTGGCCAGGCGCTGTCATCGGCACTCCCGAGAGGATGGGCGTCGTTTCGGCACAAGCGCGAAATGCACTGTCATCCTCCCCCTCTGTCATGGGTGCCTGAGAGCTTCGCCGCGCCCGGGGGCGTGATCGGCTTGCACCTTCGGCGAGGGGCATGGGCCCCTGCTTTCCAGAGTGGTCTCGCCCGCACGGTCCGGCGCGCCTGAGAGGTTCTCTGGGGAGGGTTTGCTCCTTCGGCGGCCCGCACCGGCTGTGCGGGCACTCTCCCGTACGGGTTCGGCGACCGCGACCAGCCTAGCAGCGCGGACGCGCCCGGCCCAGTGCGGGCCGGGCGCGCGGGGCCGGCGCGGGATCAGGACGTGCGGCGCTTGCGCACGGCCTCGGCCAGGCGGGCCAGGACATCGGCGGTGGTGTCCCAGCCCATGCAGGCGTCGGTGATGGAGGTGCCGTAGGCGAGGTCGGCGGGGTCGCCGAGCTTCTGGGCGCCCTCCTCGATGAAGCTCTCCAGCATGACGCCGGTGATGCCGCGCTGCCCGGCGGCGATCTGCGCGGCGATCGCGTCGGCGACGCCCGGCTGGCGGGTGTGGTCCTTGCCGCTGTTGGCGTGGCTGGCGTCGATCATCACCCGCCGGGGCAGCCCGGCGCGCTCGATGGTGCCCAGTGCTCCCGCCACGCTGTCGGCGTCGAAGTTGGGGCCCGAGCGCCCGCCGCGCAGGATCACGTGGCAGTCGGGGTTGCCGGAGGTCACCACGACCGACCCCGCGCCCGCCAGGTCGACCCCGAAGAACGTGTGCGAGGCGGCGGAGGCGCCGCAGGCGTCGACCGCGACCTGGACGTCGCCGTCGGTGCCGTTCTTGAAGCCCACCGGCATGCTCAGCCCGCTGCCGAGCTGGCGGTGCACCTGGCTCTCGGTCGTGCGCGCCCCGATGGCGCCCCAGGTGACCGCGTCGGCGATGTACTGCGGGGTGATCGGGTCCAGGAACTCGGTGCCCGAGGGCACCCCCAGCGACCCGATGTCCAGCAGCAGCTTGCGGGCGGTGCGCAGCCCCCGGTGGACGTCGTGGCTCTCGTCGAGGCCGGGGTCGTTGATCAGCCCCTTCCAGCCCAGGGTGGTGCGCGGCTTCTCGAAGTAGACGCGCATCACGATGCACAGGTCATCGTTGAGCGAGGGGATCAGCGCCTTGAGCCGGTGGGCGTAGTCGAGCGCCGCATCGGGGTCGTGCACGGAGCACGGCCCCACGATGACCAGCAGCCGGTCGTCGGTGCCGTCGAGGACCCGCTTGACCTCGGTGCGCGCGTCCTCGACCAGGCCGGTGCGCTCCGGCCCCATCGGCAGTTCGGCGAGGATGTCCCGTGGCGCGACCAGCGGCTGGTAGTCGACGACCCGTGTGTCATTGGTGCTCGGCATGCGTTCCCATCCTTGTGCGACGGCCCAGTGCGACGGCCCAATGAGCACCCTAACGCCCCCGGAACTGGGCGGACGCCCTTGGGGTTCAGGCCTCCCCCTCCTCCTTGAGACCGGGGAAGTCCTCCTCCCGGTATTCCTGCTCGCTGCGCGTCGCGTCGCGGCGGGCCTCCTCGGCGTCGCGCAGCTGGACGCGGCGGATCTTGCCGGAGACGGTCTTGGGCAGCTCGGCGAACTCCACCCGGCGGACGCGCTTGTAGGAGGCCAGGTGCGTGCGGCAGTAGCCGAGGATCGACCGGGCGACGTCGGGGCCGGGCGCCACCCCCTCCACCAGCGTGACGTAGGCCTTGGGCACCGCCAGCCGCACCGGGTCGGGTGCGGGCACGACGGCCGCCTCGGCGACCGCCTCGTGCCCGATCAGCACGCTCTCCAGCTCGAAGGGGGAGATCCGGTAGTCCGACGCCTTGAAGACGTCGTCGCTGCGCCCGATGTAGGTGATGTAGCCGTCGGCGTCGCGGGAGGCGACGTCGCCGGTGTGGTAGCGCCCGTTGCGCATCACCTCGGCGGTGCGGGCGTCGTCGTCGAGGTAGCCGGTCATCAGGCCCACCGGCGGGTCGGCGAGGTCGAGGCAGATCTCGCCCTGGTCGGAGAGCTCGCCGGTGACCGGGTCCTCCAGGACCACGGCGAAGCCCGGCATCGGGCGGCCCATCGACCCGGGCCGGACCTCCTGCCCGGGTCCGTTGCCGACCTGGACGGTGGTCTCGGTCTGCCCGAAGCCGTCGCGCACGGTCAGCCCCCAGGCGTCGCGCACGCGGTCGACGACCTCGGGGTTGAGCGGTTCGCCGGCGGCGACGGCCTCGCGGATGGGGACGTGCCAGCGTCCCAGGTCGGCCTGGATGAGCATCCGCCACACCGTCGGCGGGGCGCAGAAGGTGTCGACGCCGCAGCCCACGATCAGGTCGAGCAGGCGCGGGGCGTCGAACCGGTCCTGGTCGACCACCAGGACGGTGGCGCCGGCGCTCCACGGCGCGAACACGCTGCTGTAGGCGTGCTTGGCCCAGCCGGGGGAGGCGACGTTGAGGTGCACGTCGCCGGGGCGGATCCCGATCCAGTACATCGTGGTGAGGTGCCCGATCGGGTAGGACGCGTGCGTGTGCCGCACGAGCTTGGGGCGGGCGGTGGTGCCGGAGGTGAAGTAGAGCAGCAGCGTGTCGTCGGCGCGGGTCTCGTGCTCGGGCGTGAATTCGAGCCCGGCGTGCTCGGAGTCGGCGTAGGACAGCCACCCCTCGACCAGCCCCACCGAGATCCGGCTCCAGTGCCCCGGCAGCCCCTCGAACTTCGCGGTGTCGGGGGCGTCGACGACGACGTGGGCGACCCCGCCCCGCTGGAGGCGGTCGGCGAGGTCGTCCTCGGTGAGCTGCGGGGTCGCGGGGATGATGACCGCGCCCAGCCGCATCGCGGCGAGCATGATCTCCCACAGCTCCATCTGGTTGCCGAGCATCATGAGGATCCGGTCGCCGCGGTGCACGCCCTGGGCGTGCAGCCAGTTGGCGACCTGATGGGAGCGGGCGGCGAGTTCGCCGTAGGTCGCCCGGGCCTCGGAACCGTCGTCGGACACGATCCACAGGGCGGTGCGGCCGGGGTGCTCGGCGGCGGCGGGGTCGAAGACGTCGAGCACCCAGTTGAACCGGTCGGGCCGCGGCCAGTGGAACCCTCTGACGGCGCGGTCCTGGTCATCGCGGTGTTCCAGCAGGAAGTCCCGTGCGGAGCGGAACCCACCCATGGCCGTGCTCGACATCTCAACCTCCGCCTACGATCTGTGACTCCGGTCACTCTAACCGCTGGGGTGCCGCGTGCCCGGGAAGGTCGGCCGGGGCGGCTGGAGAGGGCCGGGCCGGGGGCGGGGCGCGCCGGACGGTGAAGGTCTCGTCACCAGTGGGGAATTCGGGGCGAAGAAGGCCGAACTCACCGGTCACCTCTGATATTCAAGTCTTGCCCCGTCCTTTTACCCGCCGTACCCGCTGCCACCCCCCTAGAAGGGCGCCATTGCCATGCGCACGCTGTACCCGCCGATCGAGCCCTACGACTCCGGAATGCTCGACGTCGGAGACGGGAACCGGATCTACTGGGAACTCTGCGGCAACCCCAGTGGCAAGCCGGTCGTGTTCCTCCATGGCGGGCCCGGGGGCGGGTGCTCCCCCGAGCACCGGAGGCTGTTCGATCCGGAGCGCTACCGGATCCTGCTGTTCGACCAGCGCAACTGCGGCCGCAGCACGCCGCACGCTTCCGACCACGACACCGACCTCAAGGAGAACACCACCTGGCACCTGGTCGACGACATCGAGCTGCTGCGCACGATGATCGGGGTGCAGCGGTGGCAGGTGTTCGGCGGGTCCTGGGGGAGCGCGCTGGCCCTGGCCTACGCCCAGCAGCACCCGGGGCGGGTGAGCGAACTGATCCTGCGGGGGATCTTCACGCTGCGCAACGAGGAGCTGCGCTGGTTCTACCAGAGCGGGGCGTCGTTCGTGTTCCCGGAGGTGTGGGAGACCTACCTGGCGCCCATCCCCGAGGAGGAGCGCGACGACCTGATCGGCGCCTACGCCGTGCAGCTCAACTCCGACGACCCCGAGGTCCGGCTGAGGGCCGCGCGCGCCTGGAGCGTCTGGGAGGGGTCGGCCATCGCGCTGCGGCCCGACCCCGCCATCATCGCCCACCACGCCGAGGACGACTACGCGCTGGCGTTCGCCCGCATCGAGAACCACTACTTCGTCCACGGCGGGTTCTTCACCCCGGGCCAGCTCCTCGCCGGGGTGGACCGGCTGCGCGGGATCCCCGGGGTCATCGTGCAGGGGCGCTACGACATGTGCACCCCCGCCAAGACCGCCTTCGACCTGAGAGCGGCGTGGCCCGAAGCGGAGTTCCACCTCGTCGACGACGCCGGGCACGCGTTCAGAGAGCCCGGCATCCTCGACCGGCTCATCGCGGCCACCGACGCCTTCGCGGGATCCTGACGCCCCGGCCCGTTCGGGCCCCCGCATGTGGCGCTAGGCTCGGAAACCTGCCGCGACGAGTGAGGAGTGCCACATGCGGGTGAACGTCGATTTCGACCTGTGCGAGAGCAACGCGGTCTGCATGGGCATCGTGCCCGAGGTGTTCGAGGTCCGCGACGACGACTTCCTCTACGTGCTCCAGGAGGAGCCCGGCGAGCAGTGGCGCGACAAGGTCGAAGAGGCCGCGCGGATGTGCCCCAAGCAGGCCATCAAGGTCGAAGGCTGACCCCGGCCGCGGCCAGCGCGTCGTCCCACGCGGTGTCCTCGGCCAGCAGCGCGCGGTAGCGCATCACCTTGGGGGTCGAGCGCAGGCCCAGCACCCCCACCAGCCGCCCGGCCCGGCCGAGGAACGCCACGAACTTGCGTTCCTCGGCGCTGCCGTGCACGAACTCCACGGTGTCGGCCGGCGCGGCCTGGCCCAGCAGCTGGATCTTCATCCCGTACTGGTCGGACCAGAAGTAGGGGACCGGGGTGTAGGGGCGCCGCGCGCCCTCCCCCGCCAGGAGGTTGTGCGCCGCGGCGGCGGCCTGCTCGCCGGCGTTGGTCCAGTGCTCCAGCCGCATCCGGCCGCCGTAGCGGGGGTGGGGCCAGTCGGCCAGGTCGCCGGCCGCGACCACCTCGGGCACCGAGGTCGCGCAGAACGGGTCGCAGAGCACGGCCCCCGCGCCGTCGGAGAGGCGCACCCCCGACCCCGCGAGCCAGCCCGTGTTCAGCTCCACGCCCAGCCCCGCCACAACGAGCGAGGACTCGATGGCGGAGCCGTCGGCCAGCCGCACCCGCTCCACCCGGCCCGCACCCTCGAACCCCGCGACGCCGGTCCCCAGCCGCACGTCCACACCGTTGTCGCGGTGCAGCTCGGTGAGCACCCCGCCCACGCGCGGGTCGATCACCCGGGTCAGCGGGGTGGGGGCGGCCTCGACGAGCGTGACCTCCAGCCCCGCCGCGCGGGCGCCGGCGGCCACCTCGGCGCCGATGAACCCCGCGCCGACCACCACCACGCGCTCGGCGGCCCCGAAGGCGGCGCGCACCGCCCGGGCGTCGTCGATGGTGCGCAGGACGTGCACCCCGGCCAGGCCGGTGGCGGGCCGCCGCGCCCGCGCCCCGGTGGCGACGACCACGCCGTCGCAGGCGATCGAGGAGCCGTCGTCCAGGTCCACCGCGCGGTCGCGGGGGCGCAGCCGCTCGGCCCGCCGGCCCAGCCGCAGGTCCAGGTCGAGCGCCTCGACCTCGGCGTCCTCGCGCAGCACCAGGCTCTTGTCGGTGCCCTTGCCGGTGAGGATCTCCTTCGACAGCGGCGGCCGGGAGTAGGGGCGGTGCGGCTCGTCGCCGATCATGGTGATCGTGCCGTCGAAGCCCTCGGCGCGCAGCGACTCCGCTGTGTGCAGCCCGGCCATCCCGGCGCCCGCGATGACGATCCGACGCATGCTGGTCCTTTCTCGTACCCTCGTGCCTCGTGCGCGTTTTCCTGGGCCCTACGACTTCCGGGGGACCTACGCCCCGGCAGGGGGGGACAGCGGCCGGACGGCGCCCACGGGGGCGCCGCCGCCCAGCACGTCCACGGCGAGCATGTCGCGCGCCGGCCCGATGTCGACACCCAGCGCCTCCAGCGCGGTCAGCGCCACCGAGGTGCGCGCCCGGGTCTGGGGGTCGCCGTCGCTGATCTTGACCGCGACCGCCTCGCCCGCCGGCGTGGCCATGGCGATGACCCCCTCGGCGCCGATCTTGGAGACCAGGCCGGGCAGGGCGCCCATGAGCCGGGTGTCGGCGCGGCCCTCGCCCGCGACGTACTCGGGGTGCTCGCGCATGGCCGCCATGACCGCGGCCTCGGGCGTGCCCGCGGGCGCCAGCGCCATCGCGCGCAGCCCCCGGGCCAGCCCGGTGAGCGAGACCGCCATCTGCGGCGCGCCGCACCCGTCGACCGCGGTGTGGGCGACGGGCTCGCCGCACAGCTCCTCGATGGTCTCGCGGACCAGGAGCTGGAGGGGGTGGCCGGGGTCCAGGTAGTCGCCGGTGCTCCAGCCCCGGGCGACGCACGCGGCCAGCATCGCGGCGTGCTTGCCCGAGCAGTTCATCAGGGTGCGGGTGGGCTCGCCCCCCGCGCGCAGCAGCGCGTCGCGGAACCGGCCGCCCATGGGCCGGTCGGGCGGGCAGCGCAGGTCGTCGGCGGTGAGCCCGGCCGCGGCCAGGGTGGCGTTCACCACCTCGATGTGGATGTCCTGCCCGCTGTGGCTGCCCGCGGCGATCGCCAGCGCGGGGCCGGACAACGGTGCCCCGGCGCGCAGCGCCGCCAGCGCCTGGAACGGCTTGGCCGCAGAGCGGGGGAACATGGGCGCGTCGGCCGGCCCGCGCTCGTAGGCAGCGGTCCCGTCCGCGGCCAGCCCGATGACGGCCCCGTAGTGCACGCCCTCCCGGAACCCCGAGCGGACCACCTCGGCGAGGGGGACGTAGCCGGGAACCGCGGTGTCGGGCATGAAGGGCCCTACCTTTCTTTCTGGGTCTGAGCCGGTCATTCGTAAGACCGGTCGGCCCAGGGGTGCCTCTTGTCGCCATCAGGCGGAGCGTATGGGGCGCGGGGACCGCCGTTGCACGGGCCCCTGCGGCGCTCGGCTGCGCCAGCGAGAGCATAAACGCCCCGAACGGCGACGCTCTTCCCGCGGGTGGCATAGGGTCGGGCCCGGCCCCTCCGGTCCGGTCGCGCGGACCGCCGGGGGCCGGGTGACGCTGCGCCGACCGACAGGGGAGATGGACGACGTGCTGGACCCCCGCCCCGCCGACCGGAGCGCGCCCGGCAGGCCCGCCCGCGAGCCGGCGCTGCGCATGGGAACGCTGACCCGCGGCCGGATCGGCCGGCCCGCCCGCGAGCTCGACTACGCGGTGATCGATGTGGAGACCACGGGCCTCCACCCCGCCGAGGGCGCGCGCATGTGCGAGATCGCGGTGATCCGGATGCGCGGCGACGGCACCGTCCTGCGGGAGTTCACCACCCTGGTCGACCCGGGAGCGCCCGTGGACGGGCAGATCTTCCACGGCATCGGCCAGGGTGACGTCGTGGGCGCGCCCAAGGCGGGCGACCTGGTGGGGGAGGTCGCCGAACTGATCTCAGGCGCCGTGCTGGTGGGCCACAAGCTGGACTTCGAAGGCCGGTTCCTGGAGGCGGAGCTCGTCCCCGCCGGCCTGCCCGCGGCGCTGCCCGGGCTGTGCACGCTGCGCGCCCTGCGCTCCCAGGTCGGCCTGGCGCGGTACTCGCTGCCCCGGGCCAGCCACGCGTTGAACGGCCACTGGCCCGCGGCCCAGCACACCGCGCTCGGCGATGCCCGCGCCTGCGCGCAGCTCCTCGCCGAGCTGTTGCAGAACTCTCCCGGGGAGCTGCGCTACACCGGCCCTGCCCCCGTGTCCGTGTCCGTGTCCGTGCACGCGGAGTCCACGGAAACGGTCCGCCTCAAACCCCGGGTATCGGTGGGCGGGACGCTCCACTTCTCGGCGGACCGGTCGGCCCCGGCGCGCCCGCTGGCCGCCTGGCCCCCGTGCTGGCGCCCCCTGGAGCTGGACCCCGAGCTGTGCGGCGGGTCGTTCGGCGCCGAGCAGCGGCGCGCGGCGGCCGATGCCGCGCTGCGGCGCCGCAGGCGCCGGGAGGCGATGGCCGCGGCCGTGGCGGCCACCGGGGCGCTGGCCGCGGCGGCGGCCGTGCGCAGGCTGCTGCGCGGGGGGCGCTGACGCGCGCAGGCGGGCCGCGGGGGCGCTCAGTGCCCGGACAGGGCCAGGAAGAACGCGATGATCAGCAGGCTGCCGCCCACCGTGGTCAGGGTGGCGCGGCCGGCCTCGGTGAGGCGGGCCGGGGCGAACCCGGGGCCGCGCCCTCCGGGTCTTGAGCGCAGTGCCGGGACCCGGTTGAACAGGGCGATGGCGACCAGGGCGGCGCCGGCCAGGATCAGCGTGAGCGACACGGTTCTGCTGGCTCCTTTCAGCCCGGCCGCTCGTGTCCGGGGCGAACGGGCGGCGGTGGAGCCCGATTCTGCCGCAGGCAGGGCGGCCGGAGGGGCTCGGCGACACGGGCCCGGCGGGTTGGGTGCGCACCGATATCACGCACCGTGACGGAGCTCGACGGGGCCGTGTGCCTCGGTCAGGCCCGCGGGGCCAGCGCCGCGAGGGTGAACGCGGTCACGAGCTCGTGTGCGCTCTCGGGGGTGGTCTCCTCGCGCAGCAGCGGCACCCGCTGGGAGCCGATGAGCGCCAGGATGAGCCGGGCGGTGGGCTCCTCGGCCAGCGGCGCGAACTCCCCGGTGCCGGCCCCCTCGCGGAGGACCCCCACGAGCAGCGCCTGCATGGGCGCGACGTGGTCGGCCAGCGCCTGGTAGGCGTCGGGGCCCAGGCTGGCGCCGAGTTCGGCGGCGTCGGGGTGGGGGTGCTCGGCGATGCCTTCGAGCTGGAACCGGATGAACGCCGACAGCCGCTCCGACGCGGTGGCGTCGGTGGGCAGCTCCTGGCGGTAGCGCTCGACGAACCCGCTGGTGACCTGCTCGGTGAAGGCGAGCAGCAGGGCGGGCTTGTCGGGGAAGTAGTTGTACAGGGCCGTGCGCGTGATCCCCGCCTCGGCCGCGACGTCGGTCATCGAGATCTCGTCGATGCCCTGGCTCCGGGTCAGGGCCGCCACGGCGTCGAGGATGCGCTCACGGGTCTGGGCGCGGTGCGCGGCGATGGTCGGAGCGGAGATCTTCGGCATGGCCCCTATGGTGGCACGCCCTTATCACGCGGCGAGACCGGCTTCGTGAGTGCGTTCGAGGTCGGCCAGGACCTCGGTGTTGAGCTGGTAGGCGAGCCGGGTCTCGCGCACCACGCGGCGCTGTGCGGCTTCGTCGAGGCCGAGGGAGTCGATCCGTGCGCGGTAGCCCTCCTTGAACCGGGGGAGGCTGCCCACCTGGTCGAAGACGTAGAACTCCAGGCCCGCGGTGTCGGTGAGCCCGTAGGCGCGCGCCGCGACCCGGCGGATGAACTGCCCGCCGGAGAGGTCGCCGATGTAGCGGGTGTAGTGGTGGGCGACGTAGCCGGCGGGGTCGTCGGCCATCTGCTCGATGCGGGCGGCGTAGGTGCGGGTGGGGCGCGAGGGGGAGATGCGGTCGCGCCAGCCGGGGCCGGACAGGGTGTCGAGGTCGCGTTCGAGCGCCGGGAGGCGGAAGAGGGCGGGGTCGACGACGGCGGCGGCCACGGGGTGGCCGGCGAGCGCGCGGCCGACCTCTTCGAGGGCGGCGTAGGCGAAGTAGTGCTGGGCGACCATCGCCGCGTAGGCGTCGCGGGGCAGCCGGCCGTCGAGCAGCGCGCGGGTGAAGCCCTGCTGCTCGGCCTCGCCGTGGGCGTCCCAGGTGGCGGCCTTGAGCCGGGCGGAGAAGGTGGCGGGTGTGTCGTCGGACGATGCGCTGCCGGTGCTCACTCTCGCACTCCCCGTCTTCTGGGGTTCGGGGCCGGTGGGCCGCATGTTTCTGACATCTTGTCATCAAGGGTTCCGCGGCTGTCAAGGTGGGAGGCGACACGGTGTCAGGAAATGCCGTGCGAAGGTATACGGGTACGCTGATGAGCGCGCCTGTGTGACGGGACATCCGGGCCGGGGTTCCCGTGGGCGACGTTGGATGTCTCTCGTGCATTCCCGCTGGCGGCAAAAGTGGCCGCGACATTATCGTTTGACTGCCGAATGAGACCGCGAGGACACCGCCCCGGGGCACTCCTCGGCCCGGCCCGGCGCCGGGCGGCCGGTCGACGTAGAGGCGATGTGTGGATACCAGGAAACCAGGACACGATCCCGTGACGATGACGGATCCCGAATCAGCGGGGCCGGCCCAGGCCGGCCGCGCCGACGGTGCTGTCGCCGACCGGAGCGCGGACACGCCCCTTGAGGCCGTCGACATCCTGCTCATCGAGGACGACACCCAGGACGCGTTCCTCGTCGAGGAGCTGCTCGCCGACAGCGCGCTGACCACGCGCATCACCTGGGTGCCCACCCTCGCCGAGGCACGCGAGCACCTGGCCACCTTCCGCGGCTGCGTCCTGCTCGACCTCAACCTCCCCGACGCCGAGGGCATGAGCCTGCTCCGCGAGGTGCTGACCGTGGCCCAGTCCGCCGCGGTCGTCGTCCTGACCGGCCTCAACGACGAGCACGAAGGCGTCGCCGCCGTGGCCGCCGGCGCCCAGGACTACCTGGTCAAGGGCCAGGTCGACGGTTCCCTGCTGGCCCGCAGCCTGCGCTACTCCGTCGAACGCCAGCGCGCCGACGAGAACACCCGCCAGCTGCGCGAAGCCGAGCTCTACGCCCGCGAGAACATGCGCCTGGAACGGGGCCTGCTCCCGCAGGTGCTGCTCGACGACTCCCCGCTGACCCACCGCTCCTTCTACCGCCCCGGCCGCAAGCGCGCCCTGGTCGGCGGCGACTTCTTCGACGCCGTGCAGAAGGACGGCACCACCCACGTCATCGTCGGCGACGTCAGCGGCCACGGCCCCGACGAGGCCGCACTCGGCGTGAGCCTGCGCATCGCCTGGCGCGCCCTGGTCATGGGCGGTGTCGGCGAAGACGACGTGCTGCCCGCTCTGGAGCAGATCCTCATGAGCGAGCGCGCGCAGGAGGAGATGTACGCCACCCTGTGCCAGGCCAGCCTGGACACCGGAAGCGAGCGCGCCCGGATCCGGCTGCTGGGCCACCCGCCGCCCCTGGCGCTCTACGACGGCGCGGTCGAGGAGATCGCCTGCTCGCCGCGCCCGCCGCTGGGAGTGTTCCCCGACGTCGCCGAGACCGAGGTCGAGGAGTTCGCGTTCCCGCGCGGCGCCACCCTCATGCTCTACACCGACGGCCTGGTCGACGCCTACGACGGCGGCCCGCCCGAGCGCCTGGGGGTCGGCGGCCTGCGGGCCATCCTCACCGCGACCCTGGGCCGGGGCACCTCGATCGTCGACCTGCCCGAGCACCTGGTCGACGAGGCCGAGCGCCGCAACGGCGGCCCCCTCCAGGACGACGTCGCCATGCTGCTGCTCACCCACGGGGGCCGGGGGTGAAGCGCTGGTCCCTCCGGCGCCGCGTGACCGTCCTGCTGACCTCTGTCGCGGTCATCCTGGTCACCTCGGTGTCCACGATCACCTTCGCCGCGTTCAACGCCCGCGACTCGCTGGCCCGCCAGGTCGACCAGCTCACCCCGGCGCAGAACGCCGTGCAGCAGACCCTCGCCGCCTACCTCAACCAGGACAACGGCATCCGGGGCTACGCCCTCACCTCCGACTTCGAGTTCCTCTCCCCCTACGAGCAGGGCAGCCAGTCGCTCGCCGAGAGCCTCCCGGCGCTGCGCGCGATCGCAGGCGACAACGGCGACGTCGACTCCGACATCAACCGGCTGCTCGAAGCCGGCGAGGCGTGGACCGAGGACTTCGCCGACCCCACCCTGGAGAAGGTGCGCGACGGCGAGGAGGTCAGCGACGGCGACTTCCGCCTGGGCCGCGAGCGCTTCGACGACCTGCGCTCGGCCGGGGTGGCGGCCGAGTCCCGCATCGCCCAGGAGCTGGTGCAGGCCCGCGACGGCCTCACCCTCGCCACCCAGCAGGTAGTGGCGCTGCTCATCCTGGTCGGCGTGGTCGTGGTGGTGCTCTCCGGGTTCCTGTGGGTGATGCTCCAGAACTGGGTGCTGCGCCCGCTCGACGAGCTCGGCAGCCACCTCATGCAGGTCTCCGAGGGCTATTACGCCCACCGCATCCAGTTACACGGCCCACCCGAATTCGAACGGGTGGGGCGCGACGTCGACGCGATGCGCGAGCGCATCGTCAAGGACCTGCACGAGGTGGGCGCCGCCCGGCGCAAGCTGCAAGAGCAGTCGGAGCTGCTGGAGCGCCAGACCGACGAGCTGCGGCGCTCCAACCTGGAGCTGGAGCAGTTCGCCTACGTCGCCTCGCACGACCTCCAGGAGCCGCTGCGCAAGGTCGCCAGCTTCTGCCAGCTCCTCCAGCGCCGCTACCGCGGGCAGCTCGACGACCGCGCGGACTCCTACATCGACTTCGCGGTCGAGGGCGCCAAGCGCATGCAGACCCTCATCAACGACCTGCTGGCGTTCTCGCGGGTCGGCCGCACCAAGAGCTTCACCGCCGTCGACCTCAACGACGCGCTCGGCGACGCCCTCAGCAGCCTGGAGGCGCGGCTGGAGGAGGCCGGCGCCGTGGTCACCGGCGACGAGATGCCGGTCGTCGTCGGCGACCGCACCCTGCTCACCCAGGTCTTCTTCAACCTGGTCGGCAACGCGGTCAAATTCCGCGGCGACCGCCCGGCGGAGGTGCACCTCAGCGCCGAGCGCCGCGGCGAGGAGTGGGTGTTCTGCTGCGCCGACAACGGCATCGGCATCGAGCCCCAGTACGCCGAGCGCGTCTTCGTCATCTTCCAGCGGCTGCACACCCGCGACAAGTACGGGGGGACCGGGATCGGCCTGGCCATGTGCAAGAAGATCGTGGAGTTCCACGGCGGCCGCATCTGGCTGGACACCGAGGGCGACGAACCGGGAACCCGAATATGCTGGTCCCTGCCCGCCGACGCCGACACCGACCACGGTGACGACACTGCGGCGACCGTCACGGCCGACGCCGACGACACCCCGCCCCCGCAGCGGGACGACGAGAAGGTCTGAGGACGAGATTGAGCGAGGGCAACTTGGTGCAACCGATCGAGGTGCTGCTGGTCGAGGACGACCCCGGTGACGTCCTGATGACCAAGGAGGCGTTCCAGGAGCACAAGGTCGGCAACCGGCTGCACGTGGTCTCCGACGGCGTCGAGGCCATGCGCTTCCTGCGCCGCGAGGGCGAGTACGCCACCGCCCCGCAGCCGCACCTGATCCTGCTCGACCTCAACCTGCCCCGCAAGGACGGCCGCGAGGTCCTCGAAGAGGTCAAGAAGGACGAGTCCCTCTCGCACATCCCCATCGTCGTGCTGACCACCTCCGAGGCCGAAGAGGACATCCTGCGCAGCTACCGGCTGCACGCCAACGCCTACGTGGCCAAGCCGGTCGACTTCGACCAGTTCATCCAGGTGGTCCGGCAGATCGATGATTTCTTCGTGACCGTCGTGCGACTGCCGAAGGGCTGAACGGCGAGCCGACGAGCGAGCGGAGGCGGCGCTGCCCCCGGCCGTAGGCCCGACTCGCGGGGCCGTTGGAGCGGAGCGAGGAGGGGAGCGTGACCAGAGGGCTGAGCACGCGGGCACCCTCGGCGGGCCGCCCGGCCCGGGTCGCGCCGGTTCACCGTCCCCGCCCCGGCCACCCATTACGGTAGGCACTATGAGCCTGCCCGAACCGCGTGATCCCGACGGGCCGTACCGCATCAGCCTCGTCTGCCTCGGCAACATCTGCCGGTCCCCGATGGCCGAGAAGATCCTCTCCGCCGACCTCGAACGCGCCGGGCTCGGCGCGGCCGTCGCCGTCGACAGCTCCGGCACCGGGAGCTGGCACATCGGCTCGCCCATGGACGAGCGCGCCGCCACGACCCTGCGGGTGCACGGCTATCCCACGGGCCACACCGCCCGGCGGTTCGACCCCGCGTGGTTCGCCGAGCGCGACCTCGTCCTCGCCATGGACCTGGACAACCTCGACGAGCTGCGCCGCCTCGCCCCCGATCGGGGCGACCCCGGCCGGCTGCGGCTGTTCCGCTCGTTCGCGCCGGGCAGCGGGCCCAACCCCGAGGTCCCCGACCCCTACTACGGCGGCGACGACGGGTTCGGCACCGTGCTGAACATGATCGAGGCCGCGTCGAAGGGCCTGGTCGCCGAGCTCGCCGCCGTGCCCGGCGCGGGCGCCGCGCGGTAGGCGGCGGTGAAGCACGCGGTCGAGCAGGAGGTCGCGGCGCGGGTCGCCGACCTCACCGGTCGCGACGTCGCCGGAGCGGCGTCCATGGGGGCCAGCCACGCGTGGGAGCTGTACCGCGCCGAGCTGGCCGACGGCACCCCGCTGTTCGTCAAGGCCCTCGGCGCGGGCACCGACGACGCCCCCTTCGCCGGGATGTTCCGGGCCGAGGCGCTGGGGCTGTCGTGGCTCGGGCGCTCCTTCGGCTCGCCCGTGCCCGATGTGTGGGGGTGGGACCCCCGCACGCTGGTGCTGTCCTGGGTCGAGGAGCGGCCGCCCACCCCCGAAGCAGCGGAGCGCTTCGGCCACCGGCTCGCCGGCATGCACCTGGCGGGGGCGGACTCCTTCGGTGCGAGCCGCGACGGCTTCATCGGCCCGCTGCCGCTCGACAACACGCCGTCCGACGACTGGCCCGAGTTCTACGCTGAACGGCGGCTGGCCCCGTTCCTGCGCCGCGCCGCGGACCGGGGGGCGCTGACACCGCCCGATGTACGCATCGTCGAGAAGGTCATCGAGGCGGTGGCCGACCTCGCGGGCGAGCCCGAGCCCCCCTCGCGCATCCACGGCGACCTGTGGAGCGGCAACGTGCTGTGGCAGGACGACGGGGCGGTGGTGGTCGACCCCGCGGCCCACGGCGGCCACCGCGAGGCCGACCTCGCCATGCTCGCCCTGTTCGGCCTGCCCTACCTGGACCGGGTCCGCGACGCCTACAACGAGGCCGCGCCGCTGGCCCCGGGCTGGCGGGGCAGGGTGCCCCTGCACCAGCTGCACCCGCTGCTCGTGCACGTGTGCATCTACGGCGCCGCCTACCGCACCACCACAGTGGACGTCGCGCGCGCGGCCCTGCGCGGGCCCGGCTGACCGTGCCCGGCCCGCCCCCGGTCACCCCGCCCGGGCGGGCGTGCGGATACGGCCGAACGGCTTGACCGTGGACAGCAGTGTCGACGCCAGCAGCAGTGTCAGCGCCACCGACAGGGCGATGGCCGGCCGCGCGCGGTCCAGGTCGGACGGCAGGACCGAGCCGTCGGCCGTGGCCGCCGCGAGGTCCAGCACCATAGGGCCAAGGCTCAGGTTGCTCCCGGCCACGAGCAGTGCGGTGAAGACGAGCTTGAGGGCGACCCAGTAGTGGCGGAACAATCCCCACGGGGTGCCCAGTGACAGCACCAGCCCGGTGACGAGGGCCGTGAGGCTGAGGGGGAGCACCAGCAGCCGCACCAGTTGCGCCGCTCCGGCGTAGGCGCCGGCGGCCGCGCCCGGCGATTCCGCCGCCAGGCCGGTCACCACCAGCGCGAGCACGCCCCCGTGCACCCCGAGCCAGCCGACCGACGCCACCACGTGGGCGCTCACCCACGCCGCCCGCCAGGCCGGCCGCAGCCGCCACGTCCGGGCGGCCGGACGTGGCGGGCCCGGCCGCGCCGGGGCGGCGGAGCCGACGGCCTGGGCGGTCACTTCCGTGCGCCCGGGGAGCTGCCGGGGGACCAGTTCAGGACGCTGGCGCGCTCCAGGAACTCGTCGACCCCGATGTCACCTCGGGCGAACCGCTCGGCCAGTACCCGCTTGGCCCCGTCCTCGGGGGCCTCGGGCGGCGTCGCCCACGGCGGCCGGCGCTTGCCGAACCGGGTGGCGATCAGGAAGCCGAGGGCGATCAGCAACAGCAGTACGAGGAACATGGCGACTCCGATCAGTGGATGGGCGAACGGGGGCGGTCCGGCACCCCAGGGCGGCCCGTGGCCCGCCGCTGCGGTGATCGTTCCGGCCGCGTTGATCAGTGCGGTATCCATGCCATCAGCGTCGCCCCTTGCCCCTGCGCGCGTCGTCGCCCCGGCGGCGGCTTCGCCGCTACGCGCGCGGCACCAGACCGGATACGCCCGCGAGCCGACGCCCGGGTCACGGCCGGACGGCTAGTGTCGGGAGCGTGAGCCGGGACCGCCGCCTGATCCGCAAGCTCGCGCTGGACGTGCCCCTGGGGCTGGCCATCGCGCTCCTCGCGCTCGCCGTGGCCCAGGCGCAGTTCCAGACCGGCGAATCCGGGCCCTTCCCCCAGTCCTGGCACGGGCCGGGCTCCCCCGACCGGCCGCCGAAGTTCGAGCCCCACTTCGAGCCGCTGCCCATCGGGATGTACGCGTCCATCGCGGTGGTGGCCGCGGCGGTGATGGTGCGCCGGATCCGCCCGCGGGCGGCCTTCGTCGCGGCGGTGGCCGCCGTGACCGTCATCGTGCTCGTCGGCGGGTACTTCGGGCCCGTCCTGCTCGGCCCCATCGTGCTCACCTACACCATGGCGTCGCTCTACCCGCCGCGCGCGTGGGCGCCGTGGACGGCGGTGGCGCTGCCCATGTTCCTGGTGGGCTACCTGGACCGGCCCTACTTCGGGCTCTACGACATCGACCTCTACGTGGGGGTGGCGGTCGGCGCGGCGCTGTTCAGCGTCCCGGCGGCGCTCGGGGTGATCGTGCGCTCGCGCCGCGAGACCGCGCGCCGCGAACGCGACCAGGAGCTGCGCCGGTTCGCCTACGAGGAGCGGCTGCGCATCGCCCGCGAGGTGCACGACGTCGTGGGGCACAGCCTGTCGGTGATCAACATGCATGCCGGGGTGGCGCTGCACGTGCTGCACAAGCGCCCCGACCACGTCGAGCCGTCCCTTGAGGCGATCCGGCAGACGAGCAAGGATGCGCTGGAGGAGCTGCGCGGCACGCTCGCGGTGTTCCGCGACCCCGAAGGGGCCGACCGCCGCCGCGAGCCCCTTCCGGGCCTGGAGCGCCTCGACGAGCTCGTCGCCGGGGTCGCCTCGGCGGGCCGGGCCGCCGAGGCGCGCACCGAGGGCGAGCCCGGCCCGCTGCCCGCGGCGGTGGACCACGCGGCCTACCGGATCGTGCAGGAGGCCCTGACCAATGTGGTGCGGCACGCCGGAGGCGCCGGGGCGGCCGTACTCATCACCTACCGGCCCGCGGAGGTCGTGGTGGAGATAACGGACGACGGGCCGGCCCGGCCGGGGCAGGCACCGGCCGAGGGAAACGGGATCGCGGGGATGCGCGAGCGCGCCCGCGCCGTGGGCGGGACCCTGACCGCCGGCCCGCGCCCCGAGGGCGGGTTCGCGGTCCGCGCCGAGCTGCCGCGGGGGGAGCGGTGACCATCCGGGTGGCGATCGCCGACGACCAGGCGCTGGTGCGCATGGGGCTGCGCGTGCTGGTGGAGGCCGAGGACGACCTGGAGTCGGCGGGGGAGGCCGCAGACGGCCGCGAAGCGGTGGAGCTCGTCCGCCGCGAGCACCCCGATGTGGTGCTGATGGACGTGCGCATGCCGGTCATGGACGGGATCGCCGCGCTGCGCGAGATCGCCGCCGACGACCGGCTGGCGTCGACCCGCGTGGTGGTGCTGACGACCTTCGAGCTGGACGAGTACGTGTTTGACGCGCTGCGGGCGGGCGCGTCGGGGTTCCTGATCAAGGACAGTGAGCCCGCCGAGCTGCTGCGCGCGATCCGGCTCGCCGCCTCGGGGGAGTCCCTGCTGTCGCCGTCGGTGACGCGCCGGGTCATCTCCAGCTTCGTGAGCCGCGCGCCCGGCGGCGAGGGGGCGCGCCCGGCGCTGACGGAGCTGACCGAGCGCGAGCGCGAGGTGCTCGCCCTGGTCGGCGAGGGGCTGTCCAACGCCGAGATCGCCGAGCGGCTGTTCGTCAGCCCGGCCACGGCGCGCACGCACGTCAGCCGGGCGATGGTGAAGTTGCAGGCGCGCGACCGGGCGCAGCTCGTGGTGATCGCCTACCGCGCCGGGCTGGTGCGCTGAGGGCGGTGGTGGCGGCGGTGCGCCCGCCCTCGCCTGAAGGCGGGCGCACCCCGCATCAGCCCTTCATGCCGCCGGCCAGCAGGCCGCGCACGAAGTAGCGCTGGAGGCAGAAGAACACGATCAGCGGGACGACGATCGACACGAACGCCCCCGCGGTGAGCCGGTGCCAGTCCTCGCCGGACGGTCCCGCCATCTCGGCGAGCCGGACGGTGAGCGGGGCCACCTCGATGCTGCCCCCGGCGAAGATCAGCGCCACCAGCAGGTCGTTCCACACCCACAGGAACTGGAAGATCGCCAGCGACACCAGCGCCGGGACCGACAGCGGCAGCACGATCCGGCGGAAGATCACCCCGTGCCCGGCCCCGTCGACCCGGGCGGCCTCGATCAGCCCGTGGGGCAGCCGTGAGATGAAGTTGTGCAGCAGGAAGATGCCCAGGGGCAGGCCGAAGACGGTGTGCGCCACCCACACGGTGGTGAACTGGAACGCCCCCAAGAGGTCCCAGGCGGGCAGGACCTGGAACCCGCCGACGGCCAGGCCGTCGGAGAACAGCCGCAGCAGCGGGACCAGCGACATCTGCAACGGCACGATCTGGAGCGAGAAGATCCCGATGAAGAGCCAGTCGCGGCCGGGGAACCGCATCCACGACAGGCAGTAGGCGGCGAGCGCCGCCAGGACGACATCGAACACCACCGTGGGCAGCGTGATCACGAACGAGTTGACGAAGTAGCCGGCCAGCCGGCCCGAGGCCGGGCCGCCGAACAGCACCCCGGTGTAGTTGTCCAGGGTCAGCTCGGGCGCGGAGAAGAACGTCCACCAGCCGGTGGTGCGGATCTGCTCCTCGGGCCGCAGCGACGAAACCAGCATGCCGGCGGTGGGCACGGTCCACACCACAGCGATCACCAGCGCCGCGATGCTGCCGCCGCGCCCCGACAGGCGGCGCCGGACGCGGCCCGCGGAGGTCTCGGTCGGTGTCATCGCGCCTCCCGGGTGCGGCGGTTGCGGATCTGGATGAAGACCAACGGGGTGACCAGGGCGAACAGGAACACCGCCAGCGCCGAGCCTTGGCCCAGCTCGCTGTACCGGAACGCCTGGGCGTACATCTCGTTGGCGATCACCGATGTGCCGAACTGGCCGCCGGTCATGGTGCGCACGATGTCGAAGACCTTCAGCGTCGCCACCGAGATCGTGATCAGCACGACCGCCACGGTGGGCCGGATGACCGGCAGCGTGACCCGCCAGAACATCTGCCAGGCGTTGACCCCGTCGATGCGGGCGGCCTCCACGACCTCCGCCGGGACGGCCTTGATCGCCGCCGACTGCACGACCATCGCGAAGCCCGCCTGGATCCACACCAGGACCACGATGAGCAGCAGGGTGTTGAACGGTTCGTCGAGCAGCCATTGCCGCGGCTCGCCCCCGGCCCAGACCACGAGCTGGTTGAGCAGGCCGATCTGGTCGCTGTCGGCGGGGCGGTAGGCGTAGACGAAGCGCCAGATGATGCCGGCGCCGACGAAGGAGATCGCCATGGGCATGAACAGCAGCGACTTGGCGACCGACTCGTAGCGCGACCGGTCCACCAGCACGGCGTAGACCAGCCCGATGGCCGTGGCCAGAGCGGGGGCGAACAGCACCCATAACAGGGTGTTGCGCAGCACGAGCAGGGTCTCGGGCTGGGTGAACATCCAGGCGTAGTTGTCCAGCCCCACCCACGCCTCCCCGGCCTGGTCGCGGAAGGACAGCAGCGTGGTGCGCACGGCCGGGTAGATCAGCCCGCCCGCCAGCAGGACCAGGGCGGGGCCGCCGAAGCAGGCGGCCTGCCACCAGTCGTGCCGGGTCCGCGGGCCGCGGTCGACGATGAGCAGCAGCAGAGCGATCACCGCGAGGAAGGCCGCGACGGCGATGACCAGGTAGAGCAGCTTGGGCAGCGCGGCCTGCACGTCGATGCCCATCAGGCCGGCCACGAGTTCTCGATGTAGGCGAGGACGTCGTCGGTGTCGTCGCCGTTGACCCAGTCGGTCATGCCGCGCCAGAACGTGCCCGAGCCCACGGTGGCCGGCATGTTGTCGCCGCCGTCCCACCGGAAGACGGTGCCGGGGTCGCGCAGCAGTTCGGCGGCGAAGCGGTCGTTGGCGTTGAGCAGGGCGTCCAGGTCGCTGTCCTGGTGTGCGGAGAACCAGGCGCCGGCCTGGGCGCGGCGGTCGGCGTAGTCGACCGTGGCCAGGTACTCCTGGAAGGCGACCACCTCGGGCCGGTCGGAGAAGCCCGCGGCGAACTCTCCGCCGCCGAGCACGGGGCGGCCCACGTCGGGGTTCATCTCGGGCAGGTCGAAGGTGAAGACGTCGCCGTCGGGGGAGATGTCGGTGCCCTCGGGCCAGTTCGAGGCGTAGAACGAGCCGATCAGGTACATGCCGCACTCGCCGTCGAGGATGGGCAGCCCGGCGTCCTGCTGCGCGGTGGTGAGGATGGACTGCACCTCGCCCACGTAGTCGGGGTTGCGCAGGATGTCGCCCACCCGGTCGAGGGACGCGGCGATCCGCGGGTCGTCGAACGGGATCTCGTGCGCCACCCACTGGTCGTAGACGTCGGGGCCGTACTCGCGGAGCACCACGGCCTCCAGCCAGTCGGTCACCGGCCAGCCGGTGGCCTCGCCGGATTCGATGCCGGCGCACCAGGGGGTGACGCCGTCGCCGGCCATCCGGTCGCTGAGGGCGATCATGTCGTCCCAGGTCTCGGGGATCTCATAGCCGTTGTCGGCGAAGAACCCCGGCGAGTACCAGACGATCGACTTCACGTTGGCGCCGAGCGGGGTGGCGTACAGTTCGCCGTCGCGCCGCACGTAGTCGAGCCAGTCCGCGGTCCAGCCCTCTTCGGCCCGCTGGGCGGCCCCCGCGGGAAGGGGGAGGGCGTCGCCGGACTCGATGAAGCGGGCCAGCAGGCCGGGCTGGGGGAAGAAGGCGACGTCGGGGGCGTTGCCGCCCGCGATCTTGACCTGGATCTGCGCCTCGAACTCCCCGGTGCCCTCGTAGGAGATGTGGATGCCGGTACATCGCGCGAAGTCGTCCCAGGCGGCCTGCATGGCCTCGCCCTCTGTGTCGCGGATGGAGGCGTAGACCTCGACCCGGCCGCCCCCGGTGTCCTGCCATTCGCGGAACGGCGCGCAGGCGGGGGAATCGGGGTCGGCCACCTGGCCTCCGCCGCCTTGCAGGTAGGCGCAGCCGGAGGTGAGGAGGGCCAGGGACAGGCAGGCGGCGAGGGGGGAGCAGTGTCGGGGCGATGGCAAGGACAGGGGCATACGCGCACCTCGAACCGAGAGTACTGGTATAGACCTTAGCTTTCACTGATGGAAGTTCCTGGGTCGCTCTCTGTCCACGGTTCACCCCGATTCCTCGCGTAACGGTTACATCACACTCCCCTCCGTGATGGCCGGAATGGGAACTCCGGCGATCGCTCACGGCGAACGAGGATCGAGGAACAAACGGCGACTCTTCTTTATTGAGTGTTAGTGACTCAACAAGGAGGGTCCGATGACCGAAGCGCAGTCCACCGTGACGCTGCCCGTGCTGCCCCTCGACGACGACGTCGTGCTCCCCGGCATGGTCGTGCCGGTGGACATCTCCGATTCCGAGGTCCGCGCCGCCATCGACGCGGCGCAGGCGAGCGGGCCCGGCGCCCGGGTCCCCGGTGTCCGCTCCACCACCAAGCCCCGCGTGCTGATCGTCCCGCGCATCGACGGGACCTACGCCCCCTTCGGCACCGTCGCCGTCATCGAGCAGGTCGGCCGCACCCCCGAGGGCGAGCCCGCAGCGGTGGTCCGCGGCACCGCCCGCGCCCGCGTGGGCAGCGGGACCACCGGGCCCGGCGCGGCCCTGTGGGTCTCGGCCGAGACCCACACCGACGAGGCCCCCGAGGGCGGGTACCCGGGCAAGGTCCTCGAACAGGCCCGCGAGTACAAGGGCCTGCTCACCACCTACCTACAGAAGCGCAACGCCTGGCAGGTCCTCGACGGCGTGCAGCAGCTCGACGACCCCGGCCGCCTGGCCGACCGCGGCGGCTACTCGCCGTTCCTCAAGACCGCCCAGAAGCTCCAGCTCCTGGAGACCTACGACGTCACCGAACGGCTGCGGCTGCTGACCGAGTGGACCCGCGACTACCTCGCCGAACTCGACGTCGCCGAGACCATCGACCAGGACGTTCAGGAGGGCGTCGAGAAGCAGCAGCGGGAGTTCCTGCTCCGCCGCCAGATGGAGGCGATCCGCAAGGAGCTCAACGAGCTCGACGGCAAGCCGGGCAGCGAGGAGGACGACTACCGCGAGCGCGTGGAGCTGGCCGACCTGCCCGACCACGTCCGCAAGGCCGCCCTGGCCGAGGTCGACAAGCTGGAGCGCGCCGGCGACTCCTCGCCGGAGTCCGGCTGGATCCGCACCTGGCTCGACACCGTGCTGGACATGCCGTGGAACGAGCGCACCGAGGACGCCTACGACATCGCCGAGGCGCGGGGCGTGCTCGACGCCGACCACGCCGGGCTCGACGACGTCAAGGAGCGCATCGTCGAATACCTGGCGGTGCGCAAGCGCCGCGAGGCGCGCGGCCTCGGCGTCGTCGGCGGCCGGCGCAGCGGGGCGGTGCTGGCCCTGGTCGGCCCGCCCGGTGTCGGCAAGACCTCGCTGGGCGAATCCGTCGCGCGCGCCATGGGCCGCAAGTTCACCCGGGTCGCCCTGGGCGGCGTCCGCGACGAGGCCGAGATCCGCGGCCACCGGCGCACCTACGTGGGTGCGCTGCCCGGCCGCATCGTCCGCGCGGTCAAGGAGTCCGGGTCGATGAACCCGGTCGTGCTCCTCGACGAGGTCGACAAGGTCGGCAGCGACTTCCGCGGCGACCCCACAGCGGCGCTGCTGGAGGTGCTCGACCCGGCGCAGAACCACACGTTCCGCGACCACTACCTGGAGGTCGACCTCGACCTGTCCGACGTCGTCTTCCTGGCCACCGCCAACGCGCTGGAGTCCATCCCCGGCCCGCTGCTGGACCGGATGGAGCTGGTGCTCCTGGACGGCTACACCGAGGACGAGAAGGTCGTCATCGCCCGCGACCACCTGCTCCCGCGCCAGCTGGAGCGGGCCGGGCTCGACTCCGGTGAGGCCGGGTTCGGTGACGACGCGCTGCGCACCATCGCCGCCGAGTACACCCGCGAGGCGGGCGTGCGCGGGCTGGAGCGGACCATCGCCCGGGTGCTGCGCAAGATCGCGGCGAGCGTGGCCCTCGGCGAGCGGGAGCTGCCGGTGACCGTGGGCGCGGGCGACCTGGCCGACTACATCGGCCGGCCCAAGCACACGCCGGAGTCCGCCGACCGCACGGCGGTGCCGGGTGTGGCCACCGGGCTCGCGGTCACGGGGGCGGGCGGCGACGTGTTGTTCGTCGAGGCGTCCCTGGCCGACCCGGAGTCCGGGGCGGGCGGGCTGACCCTCACCGGCCAGCTCGGCGACGTGATGAAGGAGTCCGCGCAGATCGCCCTCTCCTACCTGCGCTCACGCGGGGCGGAGCTGGAGCTGCCGGTCGCCGACCTCAAGGACCGCGGCGTGCACATCCACGTCCCCGCGGGTGCGACCCCCAAGGACGGCCCCAGCGCCGGCGTCACCATGACGACGGCCCTGGCGTCCCTGCTGTCGGGCCGCACAGCCCGCGCCGACGTGGCGATGACCGGCGAGGTCTCCCTCACCGGCCGCGTCCTGCCAATTGGTGGAGTGAAGCAGAAGCTCCTCGCGGCGCACAGGGCGGGGATCACCACGGTCCTCATCCCGTCCCGCAACGAGCCCGACCTCGACGACGTCCCCGAGGACGTCCTGGAACAGCTGACCGTCCACCCGGTGAGTGATGTCCGGGAGGTCCTGGAGCTGGCCCTGGAACCGGCCCACACAGCGGAGACCGCGGCCGCGGCCTGACACCGGGCAGCGAGAGGAAAGCGGGGCCGCCGACCCACAAGGGTCGGCGGCCCCGCCGTCTCTAGTCAGGCGGGTGTGCCCAGGTCATACCGATCGATCAGAGAATCCATGATTCTCGGGTCTCATCGCGGACAAGGGGCATTCGGCCGACGAGCTGAGGGCGGGGGCTGAATAGAGTTGCCCCATGACCACAGGGGATGAGACCGGGCCGGAACTGCATGTCGTCGTTGTGGGGTACGGCAAGGGCGGCGAGGTGTTCCATGCCCCCTTGATCGATGCCACTCCCGGGCTGCGGCTCTCTGCTGTGGTGACCGGGGATCCCGGGCGGCAGGCGGCGGTGCGGAAGCGGTATCCCGACACGGCCGTCCTCGGGTCGGTCGATGAGGTGTGGCGGCGTGCCGGGGAGTTCGAGATCGCCGTCATCACCACCCCCAACGACACCCATGCGCCGCTCGCGCGGCGGGCGCTGGAGGCGGGGCTGTCCGTTGTGGTCGACAAGCCGTTCGCGCTCAGTGCCGCCGACGCCCGCGGGCTCGCCGCCGAAGCCGACCGGCTCGGGCGGGTGCTGACCGTCTACCAGAACCGGCGCTGGGACTCCGACTTCCTCACCCTCTGGAAGCTGATCGACGACGGCGCGCTGGGCCGGGTGCACCGGTTCGAGTCCCGCTTCGAGCGATGGCGGCCCGTTCCCAAGGACACCTGGCGGGAACGCGGTACCGCTGACGAAGGGGCGGGCCTCCTCTACGACCTCGGCTCGCACCTGATCGACCAGGCGATCAACCTCTTCGGCCCCGTCGACTCCGTCCACGCCGAACTCGACGCCCGCCGGGCCGGAGCGGGGGCCGACGACGACGCCTTCCTCGCCCTCACCCATGCCTCGGGCGTGCGCTCCCACCTGTGGATGAGCGCCGTCGCCGCCCAGCTCGGGCCGCGCTTCCGGGTGCTGGGCGACGCCGCCGCGTTCACCATTGACGGGCTCGACGGCCAGGAGGAACGGCTCGGCCGCGGGGAGCGGCCCGGCTCGCCCGATTGGGGCGTCGAGCCGGAATCGGCGTGGGGCCGCCTCGGCGCGGACGGCGAGCTGCGGGCCGTCCCCAGCGAGCGCGGCGACTACCCCGCCTTCTACGCCGGGGTGCGCGACGCCGTCGGCGAGGCGGAGCCGGTTCCGGTCGAGCTCCACGAGGTCGTCCACGGGCTGGAGGTCATCGAGGCCGCGCGCCGCAGTGCCCGTACGGGTCAGGTGGTCACCCTCTGATCCGGGGGCGGGCCGGCTCTCGGGAGGTGGTCATCCCCTGGTCCCGGCGGCGGGCCGGCCCGCGGGCCCCGTCCGCCCTCATCCGCCGGTGTGGGCCAGACCGCACCCCCCGGGTGGTGCCGTGTCCGGTCGGGGTGTCTAACGTCGGATGTATGGATGACACGACCACCGAACTCCGGGCCGAGCAGGGGCACCGTGCCGGAAGCCCGGGGTACCGGCGGATCGTGGTCGCGATGACGGCCGCGGGCATCGCCAACTTCGCCCAGCTCTACGCCGTGCAGTCGATCCTGCCCGGCCTGGCGGAGGCGTTCGACGCCTCCGCATCGCAGGTGGCCCTCAACGTCTCCTTCGCCACCGCCGGCCTGGCGGCGTCCGTTCTGCTGTGGAGCGGGGCCGCCGACCGGTTCGGCCGGGTCCGGGTGATGACGGTGGCCCTCGTCGCCTCCACCCTCCTCGGGCTCGCGGCCCCGTTCGCCCCCGAGATGTGGATGCTCCTGGTCCTGCGCGGCCTCCAGGGCGCGGCGCTGGGCGGGGTGCCCGCTGTGGCCATGGCCTACCTCGCCGAAGAGGTCGACCCGCGCCACCTCGGCCGGGTCGCCGGCGTCTACATCGCGGGCAACACGTTCGGCGGCATGAGCGGGCGGCTGATCGCGGGCGCCGTGGCCGACATCGGCGGGTGGCGCTGGGGGATCGGCGCCGACTCCCTCCTGGGACTGCTCGCGCTCGTCGTCTACCTGGTCGCGATCCCGCGGCCGCGCGGGTTCGTCGCCCGGCCCCGCCGATCCGGCGGCCCGGGGCTGCTGCGCCGGGTCGGAGGAGCGGTCGCCGACCCCGGCCTCATCGCGTTGTACTGCCAGGCGCTCTTCCTCATGGGCGCCTTCGTCACCGTCTACAACTACCTGGGCTTCCGGATGATGGACTCGCCGTTCGGCCTGTCCCAGGCCGTGGTGGCGTTCCTCTTCGTCGCCTACCTGGCGGGCACGGTCAGCTCCGCCATGGTCGGCCGGGTCATCGAGCGCTGCGGGCGCGGTCGGGTCCTGCCGGCCTGCGTCGCCGCGATGATCATCGGCGCCGCCCTGCTGCTCGTCCCCTCACTGGCCGCCGTGGTCGCCGGACTGGTCGTCTTCACGCTCTTCTTCTTCGCCGCCCACACCACCGCCGCCGCCTGGGTCGGCCACCGGGCCACCACCTCCCGCGCGCAGGCCGCCGCGATGTACACCCTCGCCTACTACCTGGGCTCCAGCGCGTTCGGCTGGCTGGGCGGGCTGTTCTACGACCACCTCGGCTGGACCGCGGTGGTCGCCTACGCCACGGGGCTGTGCGCCACCGCGGCCCTCATCGGGCTGCTCCTGCTGCGGAGGGGTGCCCGGAGCGCGGCGTGACCGTGCTTCCCGCTCAGTCACCGGCGTGACCCGGGTCTCAAGGATGAGAGAGTCGACGTGCGCGGTGTGATCCGACCCGCGCCGGGTGGCCGCCCGTTCGGTGCGGCCCGATCTGCGCAGAGGAGCCGTTCCCGTGGCCCAGGTACTCGTCGTCGCCGATGACCTCACCGGCGCCAACGCCACGGGTGCGCGGTTCGCGCGCGCCGGGATGCGGGTGGCGACGGTGACCCCCGAGCGCGTCACCGCGGCGGCCGGCGAGTACGACGTCGTCGTGGCCAACCTCGACAGCAGGCACGCCTCGGCCGAGCAGGCCGCCGACCTGGTCACCGACGTCATCGAGGCCGTCTGGCCGGTGGACCTGGTGGTCAAGCGCACCGACACCACCCTGCGCGGCAACGTCGGCGCGGAGCTGGAGGCCGCGCTCGCGGCGGTCCGCGATCGCGTCCCCGAACGGGTCCCGGTGCGCGCCCTCATGGTCCCGGCCTTCCCCGCCTCCGGGCGCACCACCGTCGACGGCGTCCAGCTCCTCGGCGGCGTCCCCCTGGAGCGCACCGAGCTCGCCGGGGACCCGTTCTTCCCGGTGACCACCGGCCGCGTCGCCGACATCCTCGCCCGCCAGACCTCGCTGGCCGTGCGCCACGTGCCCGACCGGCAGGTCACGCCGGCCCTGCTCGCCGCCGACCTCGGCGCGGGCGACGAGCCCGTGGTGCTCTGCGATGCCAGCGACGACCGGCGCCTCGAAGACCTCGCGGTCGCCGCCGCCGACGTCCACCGCGCCGACGGCACCGTGTGGGTCGCGGCCGACCCCGGCCCCACCGGCGCCCTCCTCGCCTACGCCCTGCGGCTGCGCGGCCGGTCCGGCGAGCCGGGCCCGCTGCTGGCGGTCGCGGGGAGCCCTACCGCCCTGACCCGCCGTCAGTTCGCGACCCTGGCGCGCACCGGGCCGGCCTGGTTCGTCGACGCCGACGCCGTGCGCCTCGCCGACCCCGGGGACGACCACGCCGACGAGGTCACCCAGGCCCTCATCGACCGCCTCACCACCGTGAACTTCCCCGAGGTGGTGGTCCTGCGCGTGGCGGTGCCCGGCGACACGGTGCCCGCGGAGGCGGGCCGGGCCCTGCCCGCGCGGCTGGCCGGGCTGGTGGCCGACGCCGTGCACGGGGTGGAGGCGCGGGCCGGGATCCACGCCCTGCCCAGCGGGCTGTTCCTCACCGGCGGCGACGTCGCCTCCAGCGTCCTGGAGGAGCTGGGCGTGCACGCCTTCGAGGTCGGCGGCGAGGTCGTGCCCCTGGCCGTGCACGGCACCCTCGGCGGGGGCCCGCTCGACGGGGCGCCCGTCATCTCCAAGGGCGGGCTGGTGGGCGACGACATGGCGGCCGTCGAGTGCCTCAGCCGCCTGCGCCGCGCCGCCCGGGCCCGGCTGCTCCAGGTCCACTCCGAGGTCTCGGAGCACGTGCTGCCCTACCACCGCCACGACCCGCCCCACTGAGCCCGCGGTCCGGGCGCGGGGATCTCCGGTGCAGGTCACCCGGTGGATCGTCTAGAATCCGGGGAATTTATCCACCAGGACAGAGGGGGACGATGACCCGATACCTTCCCAGCGCGAGCCCGGCCCGTCGGGGCCGGGATGGTGCCGGACGACTGGACCGCGACACCATCCGGCGCCTGCCCAAGGTGCTGCTGCACGACCACCTCGACGGCGGGGTGCGCCCGGCGACCCTGCTCGACCTCGCCGCCGCATCGGGCTACAGCGGCTTGGCCGCCACCGATCCCGGCGCGCTCCAGGACTGGTTCGCCGCCCCCGCGGCCTCCACCGAGGAGCATCTGCGGCGGTTCGAGCCCATCCTGGAGCTGCTCCAGGACCGCGCGGCGCTGACCCGCGTCGCCGCCGAATGCGCCCAGGACCTCGCCGCCGACGGGGTCGTCTACGCCGAGGTCAAGATCGCCCCCGAACAGCACACCCGCCAGGGGCTCACCCGCGAACAGGTCGTCGACGCGGTGCTGGAGGGGCTGCGGGTGGGCACCGCGCGCGCCCGGCTGTTCGGCCGCTCCACCGATGTGCGGCTGCTGCTCACCGCCCTGCGCCAGGCGGCGGACTCGCTGGAGATCGCCGACCTCGCCGTCCGCTACCGGCACCGCGGCGTCGTCGGCTTCGACATCGCCGGGCCCGAGGCCGGCTACCCGCCCACCCGCCACATCTCGGCCTGCGAGTACATCAAGCGGGAGAACTTCAACCTCACCCTGCACGCGGGCGAGGGCTTCGGGCTGTCCTCCATCTGGGAGGCCATCCAGTGGTGCGGCGCCGACCGCCTCGGCCAGGGCGTGCGCATCATCGACGACATCGCGCTCTCCGACGAGGAGCCCGCGGAGGGAGACCCGGCGGGGGCGGCGGTGCGCACCGCGAAGCTCGGCCAGCTCGCGGCCTACATCCGCGACAAGCGGATCCCGCTGGAGCTGTGCCCCACCTCCAACCTCACGACCGGCGCGGTCGCCCGGCTCGCCGATCACCCGGTCGACGTGCTGCGCCGCCTCCGGTTCCGGGTGACGGTCAACACCGACAACCGGCTGCTCAACCGGACGTCCATGACGGGGGAGTTCGCCCGGCTCGCCGACACCTTCGGCTACGGGGTCGACACCTTGAGCTGGTTCACGGTCAACGCGATGAAGTCGGCCTTCATCGGCCACGACGAGCGGCTCGCGCTCATCGACCACGTCATCAAGCCGGGGTACGCGGCGGTGCGCGCCGACCACGCCGGCGCCGCATTCTTCCGCCGGGAGGACCCGTGGTGACGCCGCACCGGGGGTGCCGGCCACGGGGACACGGGGACACGGGATCAGACGACGTCGAAGTCGGCCATCATGGCCATGTCCTCGTGTTCGAGGTTGTGGCAGTGCAGCATGTAGCGGCCGCGGAATCCGTCGAACCGGGCGAGGACCTCCACGACTTCATAGGGCCGCACGTCGACCGTGTCCTTCCAGCCGGCGTCCTGCGGGCCGGGGTCGCGCCCATTGCGTGACAGCACCTGGAAGTGCGCCAGGTGGATGTGCACGGGGTGGTGGAAATCGCTGGCGAGGCGCCACCGCTCGACCGTTCCCAGCTCCGGGTCGGCCAGTGGCGTGCCCGGCTCGAAGGCCGCGCCGTTGACGGTCCAGTTCATGTTGCCGCCGCTGCCGCCCACCAGGACCCGGCGGAAGTCGAAGGTACGGGTGCGCACGGCGTCGTCCGGGCGGAGCACTTCGACATCGGCGAGCCGGCGCGGGACCTCGGCGTCGTCGTTCTCCCGCCGCGTCACCCGGAACCGCATGACGTTGCGCTGGGCGCCCTCGGCCAGCCGGTTCACCAGCCGGATCTCGGTGTCGACGGGGTAGCCGGAGAAGTCGACGACCACGTCGCGCCGCTCTCCGGGCGACATCGCCAGCGCTGCGAGCTCCACCGGTTCTGCCAGGAGCCCCTGGTCGCTGCCCACCTGGACGAAGGGCGGCCCCTCCTGCGGGGCGGGCTCCAGCGCGAACCGGTACCGCCGGGCGTTGGCGGCGTTGAGGAGGCGGAAGCGGTACCGGGTGCCCGAGACCTCGAGCTCCGGCCACGGTGCCCCGTTCACCAGGTTGATGTCGCCGGTCACCCCGTCCATGAACGCGTCCTGGACGCCGGGGATCTCGCGCAGTGAGGGGTCGAGCGCGGGGTAGGACAGCTCGCCCTCGGCGGTGAACGCCCGGTCGCAGACCATCAGGGGGATGTCCCTGTCGCCTTCCGGCAACGGCAGGGCGTCGTCGGTGTCGTCGCGGACGATGAACATCCCGGCCAGCCCGCGCCACACCTGCGGTGCGCTGAAGTCCATGCGGTGGTCGTGGTACCAGAGCGTGGCCGCGCGCTGGGGGAGCGGGTAGTCATAGGCCCGCACGCCGTCGTGGAAGGTCCAGTCCTCCGGCGAGAGTTCCATCCCGTTGTGGCCGCGCATGTGCGGCCGGAACCCGCCGTCGCGTGAGATGGTCACGTCGGTGGGGTAGCCGTCGGACTCCGGCGGGGTCACCCCGCCGTGCAGGTGCGTCGAGGTGGGGACGGGCAGCTCGTTGGCGATCTCGACCCGGACGGTCCGCCCGGCGCGCACGTCGAACAGCGGGCCGGGGAAGGTGCCGTTGTACCCCCAGATCCCCGTGCGCACCCCGGGCAGGATCTCGGCCTCGACAGCGCGCTGGGCCAGCCGGTAGACGTCGGCGTCCCCCGAGACCGATTCGGGGGCGATGGGCCGGGGGACGGGCAGCGGCACGGTGAACGGCTCCGGCAATTCCAGGTCGCTGCGCAGCAGCCGGCCGGTGGTGGTGGGCACCATCGATGCCCCGCCGATCCCCAGCCCGGCCGCCGCGGTCCCGCCCGCCAGGAGGCCGAGCACGGCGCGCCGCGAGACCCGCCTCATCTGCGGCCTCCCGGCTCGGCCGCGGCGCGGTCCCGCTTCTTCCTCCCGCGAGCCCGGGGCCGGACCCGCAGCGGAGCCAGCGCCCAGATGAGCAGGACCAGGGTCGCCCCGAACAGCAGCACCCCCAGCGGGATGTGGACCAGCACGTTCTTGACGTAGCCGAAGTACTTCTGGACCTCGGTGGCGACCAGCAGGACCACGCTGAGCAGGATCGGCCAGGCCGGTCCGCGGCCGCGCCACCACAGCCCCACCGATGCGATGACGGTGAGCAGCTGGACGACGGTGAGGAAGTCGCCGTTGTTGGCGTGGACGATGAGCATCCGCACGTCGCCGGTCGAGAAGGCCCCGGCGAGGACGGCCTGCGCAAGGATCTGGAGGGTCGCGACGATCAGGGTGCCGCGCAGCAGCAGCATCACCCAGTAGGGTGCGCGCCTTTCACCGCTGCCGCCGGCGCCGTCGGGGGGAGTCGGCTGGGCCGTCATGCCGGGGACCTCCTCGTTCCGGGGGGACCGCGACCCATCATGGGCGCCGGGTGAGGCGCGGTGCAGCCACCGGGGGGAGTATCTTCGGCTGCTCCCCGCGGAGTAGTCCCAGCCGGCTCCGATCACCCGCCCATCCGCACGAGCACCCCGCGAGCACGCCGCGAGCGCCCCGCCGGTGCGGTTCCGGGGCGGCCGGCCGACCGTGCCATGGCTCAAAGGATCGCTTGCTACTGTCGAGTAGAAGGCAAAAAGTCCCTAGGCTGGACCCCATGGCCGAATACCGCATCGACGAGCTGGCGCGGCTTGCGGAGACCACCGTTCGCAACGTGCGCGTCTACCAGGACCGCGGGCTGCTCTCCCCGCCGCGCCGCGAGGGCCGGGTGGGGATCTACACCGAGGCGCACCTCGCCCGGCTGCGGCTGATCGGCCAGCTCCTCAAGCGCGGCTACACCTTCGCCAACATCAGTGAGCTCGTCACCGCGTGGGAGCGCGGCGGGAACCTCACCGACATCCTCGGCTTCGAGACCGCGGTCGGCGGGCCCTGGTCCGACGAGATCCTCGGCTACGTCACCATCGAGGAGCTGAGCGGGCTCTACGGCGGTGCGGTCACCCAGCCCGATGTCGCCCGCGCACTGCGGCTGGGGATCATCGAACGCGAGGGGTCGCGCTTCCGCGTCCCCAGCCCGCGGCTGCTCAACGTCGGCGCCGAGCTGGTGGCTGCTGGGCTCACGGTGCCCGGCGCCCTCGACATCGCCGAACGCCTCAAGGAGCACGTCGACGCCGCGGCCGTCGACCTCGTCCAGGCCATCACCGGCCACATCGTCGCCGAGCACGCCCCCGAGGGCCTGCTCCAAGGCGAGGACATCGGCGAGGCCGCCGACCTCATCCGCCGGCTGCGGCCCTTGGCCCAGGCGGCGGTCGACTCCATGCTCGCCCAGGCCATGACCCGTCACCTGCACGAGATGCTCGGCGAACGCTTCGCCGAGGTCCTCGACCACCTCAACCAGCAGAAGAACGGTGCCCGTCAGTCGGTGTAGCCGGGCGGGCGGCCGCTGCCGGTGCGGCGGTGCCGCCCCGCGCTGTGGCGGGGCGGCACGCGCCTGGTGCCGCCGGTCGTCACCGGCCGGTCCACTGCGGGCGCTCCTTGGCCAGGAAGCCCCGGACCCCGGCCGCGAAGTCGTCGCTGCCGAACACGCGGGCGACGATGTCGTCCCCGTCGGGCAGCCCGCTGCGCCGCAGCCGGCGCACCGCCTCCTTCGCCGCCCACATGGACAGCGGCGCGTGCCCCTGGAGCCGGTCCAGGACCTCGGCCACGCGGCCGTCGAGGTCGCCGGGCGCGCACACCTCGGCGACGAACCCGGTCGCCCCGGCCTCCTCGGCCGTGTACAGGCGCGCCCGCAGCAGGACGTCGAGCGTCCGCGCCGGGCCGAAGTGGTGCACCAGCAGCGAATAGGTGTTCATCGACAGGCAGTTGCCGAGCGTGCGCGCCACCGGGACCCCGAAGCGCGCGGTCTCGTCGGCCACCCGCAGGTCGCAGACCGCGGCGAGGGCGAGGCCGCCGCCGACGCAGTATCCGCGGACCGCGGCCACGGTCGGCACCGTGACGGTCTCCAGGCGGGACACCACGCGCTCGATCCGCTCCTCGTAGGCGATCCCGTCGGCGCCGTCGCGGAACTCGGTGAACTGCCCGATGTCGGTTCCCGCGACGAAGGCGTCGGTGCCCGCCCCGCGCAGCAGCATCACCCGCACACCGTCGTCGGCGTCGGCGCGTTCGCACGCCTCGTACAGCGCCTCGTACATGCCCCAGGTCATGGCGTTGCGGGCCTTGGGGCGGTTGAAGGTCACGGCCAGCACCGCGCCCTGGCGCTCGACGAGGAGCTCGGGTTCGGGGTGTGCGTCCATTCAGCGTTCCTCTCGGTCGGCCGCCCCGCCGGGTGCGGTGGGGACGGGGCCGTTGTCGGTGGGCGGTCCCTCGTCGGCCGTCCGCCCCGCGCGTCGGCGCAGGCGCGTCAGCAGCGAGGGGCCGGCGGCCAGCACGATAGCGAGGGCCAGGGTGGCCACCGCGATCGGGCTCTGCGCGACCAGGATGAAGCTCCCGTCGCCCAGCGCCGAGGTCTGCACCAGCGCCTTCTCGAACAGCGGCCCGAGCACCAGCCCCAGCACCAGCGGGGCGATCGGCAGGTCCAGCAGCTTCATCAGGTAGCCCACGACGCCGAACACGAACACGATCCACACGCTGTAGAGGCTGTTGTCGATCGAGTAGGCGCCCACGAAGCTCGTGCAGATGATCAGCGGGTACAGGTAGGCGTAGGGGATGCGCAGCATCTGCGCGAAGAGCGGGGCCAGCGGCAGGTTCAGCACCAGCAGCATCAGGTTGCCGATGAAGAAGGACGCCAGCAGCCCCCACACCAGCTCCGGCTGCTCCTCGAACATCAGCGGGCCGGGCTGCACGCCGTAGACGATCAGCGCGCCCAGCAGGATGGCGGTCGTGGCGCCGCCGGGGATGCCCAGGGCCAGGGTCGGGATGAAGTTCGCGTTGGCCGCGGAGTTGTTGGCGCTCTCCGGTGCGGCCACGCCCTCGATCGCGCCCTTGCCGAACTCGTCCCGGTGCCGCGAGACGCGCTTCTCCACGCCGTAGGCCATGAACGACGCCAGGGTGGAGCCCGCGCCGGGCAGGCAACCCAGGAGGAACCCGATGATGCTGCCGCGCACGATCGGCGCGCCCGAGCGCTTCAGCTCCTCGCGGGTGATCATCAGGTCGCGGAACTTCGCCCGGATCGGCACCGCCTCGCCGACGCGCAGCTGGTACATGACCTCGCCCACCGCGAACAGGCCGATCATCACCTCGACGAAGGGGATGCCGCCGAGCAGGTCGGTGCTGCCGAACGTGAACCGGGACTCCGCCGTGGCCGAGTCGATGCCGACCGTTGCCAGCAGCAGCCCCACCCCCGCCATGGCGACCCCGCGCAGCTGCGACCCGCCGGAGAAGCCCACGATCGTCGCGAGGCCCAGCACCATCACGGCGAGGTTCTCGGCCGGGCCGAAGTTCAGCGCGAACCGGGCGAAGGCGGGGGCGAGGGCGGACAGCAGGATGAGCGAGGCGATCGCTGCGACGAACGAGCCGATGGCCGCGATCGACAGCGCGGCGCCCGCCCGGCCGCGCCGCGCCATCTGGTAGCCGTCGAAGGTGGTCGCGACGCTGGACGCCTCGCCCGGCGTCGAGATCAGCACCGACGTGATCGTGCCGCCGTACTGCGCGCCGTAGTAGATCCCGGCGAGCATGATGAGCGCGGTCACGGGCTCGAACCCGAGCGTCAGCGGCAGGAGCACCGCCACACCGGTGCTGGAGCCGAGGCCGGGCAGCAGCCCGATCACCGTTCCGGCGAGGACGCCGACGAAGCACCACAGCAGGTTCTCGGGCGTGAGGGCCGTGCCCAAGCCCATCATCAGGTTGTCGATCATGACGATCCCCCGATCACCGGGGTCAGCGTCCAGCCCGGCAGCGGGACGCCGAGCAGCACCCCGAAGACGATGTGGACGGCGGCGACCGCGGCCGCCGCGATGGCCAGGGAGGAGTACCAGGGGCGCTTCTCCACCAGGGTGGACACGGCGGTGATGTAGGCGCCGAACGCGAGCAGCACCCCGATGTGGGGGAGCGCCACGACCATCGCCAGGGTCAGCGCGAACACGATGCGCAGGTTGCGCACCCGCTCGCCCTGGCTGCGCCCGCGGGCGTCGGTCCCGGGGCCGGTGCCGCCGGGGGCGGGCACCTTGCCGGCCAGGGTGCGGCGCAGCGCCGACACGAACAGGCCGCCGCAGGTCGCCAGCAGGATCAGGCCGACGACCAGGGGCAGCATGCCCGCGCCGACCCGGCCCTCGTCGATCCAGATGCCGTAGGCGAACGCGGCCACGGCCACCGCGCCGCCGAGCCCGGTCAGCACGCCGAACGCGATCAGCTGGCCGTGGCGGGCCGGCGCGCCCGAACCGGTGCCGGGGGAGAAGAGGGGGATGGTCTTCACGGGTTCAGCACCTCTTCCAGGCTGGCGCGGTTGTCGTCGAGGTAGGCGCGGAAGTCCTCGCCGTAGAGGGGGCCGGGCTGGAGCAGGTTGGCGGTGATGTAGTCGTCGTAGGCGTCACTGCCGACGAACTCCCGGCTCGCCTCCTCCCAGTGCGCGGCGGCCTCCCCGGAGATCCCGCCGGGGGCGAGCAGCCCGCGGAACTGCCCGTAGGAGACGTCGATCCCCTCCTCCTTCGCGGTGGGGATGTCCGCGAGGGCCGCGTAGTCGTAGCGCTCGTCGGCGGCGACGCAGAGGGCGCGCAGGTCGCCGGACTCCAGCTGGCCCAGGACCTCGCTGGGGTTGAGCGATGCGATGTCGATGCGCCCGGCGAGAAGGGAGGCCATCACCTCGCTGCCGGACTCGAAGGGGACGCGGTCGAACTGCGCCCCGGTGTCCTGCTCGACCATCGTGAAGACCGCGTTGTCGAGGCTGGCCGCCCCCGCCACCCCGGCGACGACCCGCTGCTCCTTCGCGGTCGCGACGGCGTCGGCACAGCCCTCGATGGGCGAATCCGGAGCCACGACCAGCAGGGTGAAGTCCTCGCCCATGCTCATGATCGGGGTGAAGTCGGTGTAGTCGTACTCGGTGTCGGCGGTCATGGGCAGGGTGAGCAGCGCGGTCTCCGTCGACAGCAGGTAGTTGGGGTCCCCGCGCTTGGACATCAGGTAGGTGTAGCCGATCGCGCCGGCGCCGCCATCGCGGTTCTCCACGGTGACGGTCGTGCCGGTGGCCGCTTCGAGCCCGGCGGCGATCGTGCGCCCGGCGACGTCGCTGCCGCCGCCGGCGCCGAAGGGGACGACCATGGTCGCGTCGCCGGTGAGCTCGCTCGTGCCGGCCTCGTCGGAGCCGGCCGCACCGGAACAGGCGCCGGTGCCGGCGGTGAGCAGCAGGGCCGCAGCGACGGCGGCGGTGCGTCGGGTGCCCATCATCGTGCCCCTGGGCGGCCGGGGGCCGTCACCGGAGCGCATCGCTCTTGGCGTCGAGGCGGGCACCGAACTTGTCGAGGTCGACGATGAAGCGCTCGTGGCTGCCCGAGGCGACCTCGTCGGCCCCGTCGTGGGCGGTGATCGAGAAGACGACGCGCCTGCGGTCGACCTCGGTGACGGTCGCGGTGATCGCGACGCTCTGGCCCAGCAGGGTGGGTGCGGTGTGGGCGATGTCGACCCGGCTGCCGACGCTGCTCTGGTGCTCCCCGATGTGGTCGGCGAGCGCTTCGATCGCCGTCTCCTCGAGGAACAGCACCAGGTTGGGGGTGGAGAAGATGTGGTGCTCCCCGCGCCGGGTGCAGTGCCGCTCCTCGACGACGCGGTGCGCGGTCCGGGTGGTTCCGGCGGTGACCGAGTGGGACATGGGGACTCCTGCCATGGTGTGCGGTGGGACGGGAGGGGAGGTGACGGGGCGCGCGGGACGGGTGGACCGCGGCGCCGGCCGGGCGGTCAGGACCCGGCGGCCGGCGGGGCGGAGGCGGAGGAGCCGACGATGCCGCGCGCGGTCAGGTCGGCGATCTCGGCCGGGGTGAAGCCGGCCTCTTCCAGCAGGGGCCCGGTGTCGGTGCCCAGTTCCGGGCCGGCGGGTCCGCGGCGCACGGGGGTGGCCGACAGCCGCATCGGCGACCCGATCTGGCGGATCGGGCCCACCTCGGGGTGCTCGGCCTCCCAGAAGAAGCCGCGCTGCGCCAAATGGGCGTCGTTGTAGGTCTGGTCGGTCGTGTTGATCGGGGCGCAGGGCACCCCGGCGGCGTCCAGGGCCGCGATGAGGTCGTCGGTCGTCCGGCGCAGGGTGACCGATTCGATGGCGGGGATCAGCTCGTGGCGCAGCCCGTGGCGGTCGTGGGCGTCGGCGTAGCGGGGGTCGGCGAGGAGGTCGGGCAGGTCGAGCGCCGTGCACAGGCCCTGCCAGGTCTTGGGGCTGACGGCGCCGGCGGTGATCCAGCCGTCGGAGGTCCGCAGCGCCTGGTAGGGGGCGGTGCTCTGGTGGGCGGAGCCGTTGGGGCGGCCGACGGCGCCGGTCGCCCAGTACTTCGACGCCTCCCAGATGGTGAAGGAGACCCCGGACTCGAACAGCGAGACGTCGACGTGCTGGCCGCGCCCGGTGGTGCGCCGCGCCTCCAGAGCGGCGAGGACCCCCATGGCGACGTAGAGGCCGCAGGTCAGGTCGCACATCGGCACGCCGAGCTTGACGGGGTCGCCGTCGGGCATGCCGGTGATGCTCATCAGCCCGGAACGGGCCTGCGCCATGATGTCGAGGCCGGGGAGGTGGGCGAGCGGGCCGTCCTCGCCCCACCCGGACGCCGACGCGTAGATCAGGGCGGGGTGGCTCTCGGCGAGGTTGCCGTAGCCGAGGCCGAGGCGGTCCATGGCGCCGGGGCGCAGGTTCTGCACCAGGACGTCGGCGTCGTCGAGCAGCCGGCGCAGGACCGCGACGCCGTCGGGCGCCTTGAGGTCGATCGCGACGGAGCGCTTGTTGCGGTTCAGCCGGAGGAACGGGGAGCTGCGGCCGTCGATGAACGGCCCGATGTCGCGGACGGCGTCGCCGCCGTCGGGGTTCTCGATCTTCACGACGTCGGCCCCGAGGTCGGCGAGCTGCATGGTCGCGAAGGGGGCCGCCATGTAGGCGCCGACCTCCACGACCTTGATGCCGCTCAGGGGCGGCCTCGCCGTTTCGTGCGGATCGGGGTCGGGCTGGGGTGGCATGGCGGTCCTCTCCACGCGGGCGTGTCCCCGGCCACCGTGGGTGGTGATGGGGGCCACATTTCGTCGGGTGGACTATTGTCTACAACAGTCAATAGACAAACCGCAAGGTCTGCGCCACACTGCCGGGTGAGCCGGTTCACCGGTGCCGGCTCGGGCGAACGGGACGGGGACAGGCATGACGACCATCGAGTCGACCACGGCTCGCAAGGGCGCGGCGCAGATCGAGCGGCCGCCGAGCATGGTGCAGCTCGCCGCTCAGTCGCTGCGCCGGATGATCATCGGCGGCGACCTCCTCCCCGGCGACCGGGTCGTCGAGAACCAGCTCACCAAGGAGCTCGGCATCAGCCGGCCGCCGCTCCGGGAGGCGCTGCGGGTCCTGGAGCGCGAAGGGCTCATCAAGCAGGTCTCCCACAAGGGGGCCATCGTCACGCCGCTGACCCTGCACGACGTCTACGAGATCGTCACCCTGCGCCGCGTGCTGGAGCGCATGGCCATCGACCTCGCGCTGCCCGTCACCGACGGCGCGCGGCTGGCGCGCTGCCGGTCGGCGCTGGAGGCGATGGAGCTGGCCGCGACGGACGACGATCCGGCGGCGCTGCCCGAGGCGGCGTTCGCGTTCCACCTGTCGGTGATCGGGCTGTCCGGGCACGACCGCCTGGAGGACACCTACCGGTCCCTCTACCTCCAGATGCTGCTGTGCATGGTGCTCAACCGCCGGGCCCGTGCCCAGCGGGCCGAGACCCCGGCCCAGGACGTGCAGCGCCACCGCCGGCTCCTGGAGCTGATCGAGGCGGGCGACCCCGCGCCCGTGCTGGCCGAGCTCGAACGCCACGGCGACCGCACGTTCATCGCCGACGTCGCCGACTCGCTGGAGGACGGCAGCCCCCAGGCACGGGCCTGGCTCGACCGGCTGCGCGCCGAGGGGACGGACGAGGGGACGGACGAGCGGGCGGAGCGGGAATGAGCGACGACAAGGGGAACGAGGGCACCACCGCGGGAGCGGTGGCACCGAGCGGCGGCCTGGCGACGCTGCGCGCCGCCGTCGGCTGGCGGGGCGCGGCCCGGACCGACGCCGTCGAACGGCGGCACCTGCACGCCTACCAGGACGCCATCGGCGCGCCCCGGTCCGACGAAGCACCGCTGACCTTCGTCGCGTGCTTCCTCAACGAACCCCCCGACTGCCCGGCGGCCCTCGCCTACGGGACCGGCTGGCTGAACGGGGAGGACACCTTCGACGGCCACGGCACGGTTCGCACCGGCACGGTCCTGCGCTCGGCCCCGCTGCTCACCGAGGTGACCGAGAAGCACGGGCGCTCCGGCGCCTTCGCCCTGCTCACCTTCGTCACCGACTTCCGCGACGAGAACGGCGGGCTCCTGGTCCGCCACACGGGTATCCGCCTGCGCCGCTGAGGCGGCAAGGCGGGCGCCGCAACCCCTTGAGAGGACCCGATGAGCCTGGAAGAAAGCAGCGCGGTCACCCCACGGGGTGCATCGGCGGGATCCGAACCCCCTCCCCTCCGCCTCACCCCGACCCTGCGCGACATCGTCCGCTACGCGGGGGCGGCCGGCGACTTCTACGAGATGCACTACGACCTGGACTTCGCCCGCCGGCTCGGGCACCCGGAACTGTCCCTGCACGGCCTGTACAAGGCGGCGCTGCTCGGCCGCCTCGTGTCCGAATGGGCCGGCGATGAAGGCCGCCTGACCTCCCTCAGCGTGCGCTACCGCGGGATGGACTTCCGCGACCGCGAACTGACCTGCGCCGCACGCGTCGAATCCACGGAGGGCGGACGCGTGGAGCTCAGCATCCGCACCGAGAACGCCGACGGCGAGGCGACGACCGTCGGCACCGCCGTCGTCACGCTCACGCCCGAGCCCCAGGGCTGAGGGGCCCGGCCGAATGGGCCCGCGATCTCCCCATCGCCTCCCTATCTCCCGGACAGGAACGGACCCCATCATGGAGCACTCGGCACTACTCGACCTCGCCGACCGGTTCGGCCACCCCGTTCTCGACGGCTCGCTGCCCGCGTCGTCGGCGACCTTCGCCGACGGGGCCCGCTTCCGCATCGAGATCCCCAGCTGCGAGGGGCCCGACGTCTTCGCCGCGGTCCTGGAGGAGGCCCAGGCGCGCGACGTGCGGATCGACCGGGTGTCACAGGGCAGCGGCGTCATGATGCTGACCGACGCCGAGATTCGCCGTATGGCGGCCATGGGCGCGGACGCGGGGGTCGAGGTCAACCTGTTCATCGGCCCGCGCGGCGCCTGGGACATCGGTGGGCAGGCCAAGGCCACGGCCGCAGCGGGCGGCGCCGCCCGCGGCAACACGACCCTCGCCGCCTGCGTGAACGAGGCGCTGCGAGCGGTCGACCTGGGGATCCGCAGCCTGCTCGTCGGCGACGTGGGGGTGCTGGAGGTCCTGGGCCGGATGAAGGCGGAGGGCGTCCTGCCGGCCGAACTGGCGCTGAAGACGTCGGTGCTGATGCCGCTGGCCAACGCCCCGACGGGGGCGGTCTACGAGCGGCTGGGGGCGACCAGCCTCAACGTCTCCACCGACCTGCCGGTCCGCGACATCGCCGAGATCCGCGCCGCGACCTCGGCCGCGGTGGACGTCTACGTGGAGGTCCCCGACGACCAGGGCGGCGCGGTCCGCTTCTACGACGTCGCCGCGCTGATCCGCTCGGCCGCGCCGGTCTACGTGAAACTGGGCGTCCGCAACGCCCCCAACATCTACCCGAGCGGCCACCACCTCGCCACCGTCGCCACCGCATTGGGCCGCGAACGCGTCCGCCGCGCCGAACTGGTCCTCACACTGCTCGCCGACCTGGCCCCTGACCTGGCCGAGCGCCCCAAGTCGGACACCCCGCCGACCGACCTGCGGATCCCGGTGGTCTGATCGAGTACCTGAGGAGGGGCCGACACGGTCGGCCCCTCAGCGAGGCGCTCAGGTGAAGCGTCCTTCTCGATGCGCTCGAAGATGTCGGAGTCCGTCTTCCGCTGCAACCTCCCACGGAGCGATATACCCGGGCTTCGGCTCACCAGGGCAATACGCAGTGACCCCGGCGATCCACGCCTTGCGGAACACCCGCCCTCGTTCATCGCCCGTCGTGAAGTAGTGGTGAACGACGCCGAAACAGTTAACGGCGGAATATACGGTCCGCTGCGAACCGCAGCACCGTAGGTCGCATCCCACCCCATATCCCCCACGTGAATACCTGTCTCACTTGAAGGGAAGCCATGGGTATGAAGAAGAACCGGATCGCCGCGATCGTGGCCGCCGCCGGGATCGCCATCACGCTGGGCGGGGTGGCCGCCCCCGCGGCTCTCGCGGATGGCCCCGACACGCCGCCGCAGGTCACCGCCGCCATCGAGGCGCAGCCGTGGGTCCAGCTTCAGGAGGGCGACCAGGATTACCGCGTGCTCGCGGTGGGCGCGATCCTGAACGTGAGGGAATACCTCGACAAGGAGCCGACTGACACCTTCGACGCCGATCTCACCGCCGCCGTCGAGGAGTACCAGTCCGACAGCGAGCTCTCGGTCGACGGTGTGGTGGGCGACGCCACTTGGGAGGCGCTCTCCGACGACGTCGGGACCGTGGACGGCGACGACCCCCGCAACGCCTATACCGACCTGCTGGAGCAGTCCCTGACCCACCTGGGCTACGACGTCGACGGAGAGTACGACGGGGACCTCGCTGCCGCGGTCCGGGCGTTCCAGGAGGACCAGGGGATCGGCGTCGACGGGATCATCGGCCCCATCACCTTCCGCGCGATGTACGCCGAAGGGGCCGAAGACGCCTCCTGATCCGGACCAGCTGATTGGACCGGCTCGAATATTGAAGGCGGGCTCATGAACGACCGCCCCAGCCGCTTTGGCGGCTGGGGCGGTCGTCTTCAGGTCAGAGCGCGTCGTTCTTGACGGCGCGGATGAAGGATCGCCACTCCGCCCCGGGGAAGACGAGCGTCGCTGCATCGCGGTTCTTCGTGTCGCGTAGTGCCGACTGCCCGGGGGTATCGGCGACTTCGACGCAGTTCTGCTGCTGGGTGTAGGTGGACGTGCGCCATCTGGCGTCGTGGGGGAAGGGGTGCATGTCGGTCTTTCTATCGGCTCAGCATCTGTTTCAGATACGGGATCGTCCGCTCTTCGTCGAGCGCGGAGCTGCGCACGTGGTCCCACAGCTTGCGGTACGTGCTGATCTCGTCTGGCCGCTCAAGGTAGAGGCCGTCGGTGAACGTCTCCAGGTAGACCACTGGTGACGCGGGGTCAGGGAAGTCCATGATGACGAACGGGCCCATGGCCCCGGCATGGACTCCCGCGCTCGTCGGGAGCACCTGGATGGTGACGCTGCTGGATGAGTCCGCCAGATCCACGAGGTGGTCGATCTGTTCGCGCATGACCTCAGGTGCGTCGGCCAAGCGTTGCAAGGCGTGTTCTTCGATGACCGCCCACACGTCCGGCGGATTTTCAGCGGTCAGGATCTGCTGGCGGCGCATCCGCGCATCGACCGCTCGCTGTATGTCATCGGGGTCGCGCCAGAGCCGGGCCCGCTGAATGATCCGTGCGTAGCCCGGAGTCTGCAACAGGCCGGGTACACCGAACGCCTCATAGTTCGCGATGCCGGTGGCCTCGGCTTCGAGCTCGACGTATGAACCGGTGAGGATGTCGTCGTAGCGCGTCCACCAGCCGCGCTGCTGAGCCTGGCGAACGAGGGCGAGAACCGCGTCATAGTGCGGGTGTCCCTCCTCCACAGAGTATTCGCGCAGGAGCGCCTTGATCTCGACCACCGAGGGCTTCTTGCGTTCGCCGGTCTCGATATGGCCGAGCTTCGCCCGTGACCACTCCAGCCGCTTCGCGGTCTCATCGAGGCTCAGCCCTGCCTCCTTGCGCATGCGCCGGAGGATCGCTGAGAGCTGACGCCGTCTGATGGTCGGGCTCGCGGCCACTCGCTTCCCCCTCATGCGCTGGTGCTTCTCGTCGCTGATCGTAGCCTCCAAGCGAGAAATCGGACATATAGCAATCTAAGGAATAGCGCTTGAATCTTAGATTTCTAGGATTCATTATGGAGCTGTACTCGTTCCCCGTCGCCCTGTTCCGGGCGACTAGACCCCTCGGGGGTTCCCATGCATGACTTCACACGTCGCTCCCTGGCCACGCGGTGGCGTGCGGCCCCGGTCAGGCGCTATGCGATGACCACCTCTCGTGCCCTGGCGGCTGCCAACCGGGTGAGGCGGATCGCAGCAGCGATGGGGGTGGCCTGGTGATGCTGCGGGCGCGGAGGGACATGGCTCCGTGGAGGAAGACCGATCACCACGGGCAACTGCACGTTATTCCCGGACGGCCGGAGAGTGCTGCTGAGGCTCGACGGCTGCTCGTGTACGGGCTTGGGCCGCGGCATCCGTATCTGTACAACGCGCAGCTCGTGGCGTCGGAGCTGGTCACGAATGCGGCCCGGCACTCGCGCAGTGGGCTGTGGGGTGGGGAGATCGGGCTCTACATCGAGGCGATGGAGGGCGGGGCGGCGCGCGTCGAGGTCATCGATAACGGGCCGCTCCTGCACCGGCCGAGTCGTCCTGTCGTCAGGCGCCCTGATCACGGCGGCGAGGGCGGGCGGGGACTCGCGCTCGTCGGGGCGTTCGCCGATGCGTGGGGGACCCGTCGCAACCCCAACGGTTACACGACCGTCTGGGCCCGCTGGCGAGCGGCCTGATCCGGTCCTGTGGACGGCT
>NZ_JBHSBH010000015.1:998064-1023965 GCF_042650565.1 Nocardiopsis sediminis | reverse complement strand
CCGGGAGGCCGATGGCGGCGTTCGCCCGCGGTCGGCGTCCTTCCGGGGGGAGGACGCCGACCGCGTTCGATCAGATCATCGGGTCGACGTGGGGGAGGAGGCGGGTGGGGGTGCCGACGAAGGAGACGTAGAGGGTGTCGCGGGCGCGGGTGCAGGCGGTGAAGAGGAGGTTGCGCTCCTGCTGGTAGACCTGCTCCAGGGCGACGGGGTCGCCCTCCGCGGAGTCGATCGCCGCCTTCGGCGGCAGCAGCGGCTCGCCCAGCCCCACGACCGCCGCGCAGCGGAACTCCTGGCCCGTGAGCTTGTGCAGGGTCCCCAGCCGGACGGCCCCGATGGTGTCGTCGGCGTCGAGCGGCGCCGTGGGGATACCGCGTGCGGTGAGCTCCTTGGCCAGGCCGCGGACCACCCACTGGTTGCGGCCGGCCACCGCGATCGACGACGGGGCCACGCCCGCCTCCAGCCACGCGCGGACCTGGTCGCCGAGGGCGCTGCGCTCCTCGTCGCGGTTCGCGCAGCCGCGCACCACGGGCTCGGGCCCGTTCAGCAGCGAGCCCCGGGCCGCCGGTGCGCCGGAGCGACCCTCTGGCGACCCGGAGCGACCCTCCGGCGCTCCGGGGCCCTCGGCCGGGTGCCGGCCCAGGATGGGGGCCGCCCAGTGCAGGATCTCCTGGGTCACGCGGTAGACGGTGCGCAGCCGGTGGCTGCGCCCGCGCACATTGATGCCCAGCGACGACAGCGACACCCGGTGGTCGCCCACGCGCCGCTCCGGGTCGCCCGCGATGAACAGGTCGTCGGGCCCCTCGGCGACGAGGGCGCGCAGCAGCCGCCAATGGGCCGGGTGCAGGTCCTGGGACTCGTCGGCCACGACGTGCCGGTAGCGCGGCCCCGAGCGGGCCAGGATCCGCGCCGCCTCCGCCGCGATCTGCGGATAGGACCACTCGCCCGAGACCCGCATGGACGCGGTGTAGCGCTGGATGGTCTCCCACACCTGCGTGCGGTGTTCCGGGGCCAAGTGCAGCAGGCGCCCGCTGCGCTCACAGCGGATGTAGTCGGGGCAGTTCGCGATGGACTGGGTGAGGATGACCTGCTCCCACTCGTCGGCGAGGAACCGGCCGGAGTAGGGCAGCCCCTCGGACCGCGCGGTTTCGCGCCACCGCTCGCCGAGCGCATCGCGGCCGACCGCCTCGGGCACGGTTCCGGTGTGCTCGCAGACCACGCCCCTGGCCAGGGAGTCGATGGTGGCGACCTCGACCCGGCCGCGCACCGCCGGATCCGGAAGCAGCCGGTCGAGGAGCCCGGACAGGGTCCGGGCGAGCAGGCGGCCGCGAGTGGTCAGCAGGATCGCCCGCCGGTCCCGGTCGGGGAAGGCGGCGGCGTCGCGCTCGGCGAGGTAGGCGGCCCGGTGCAGGGCGACCACGGTCGTCCCGGTTCCCGGGCCGCCGGTGACCTGCGCGGATCCGGTGAAGTGGGCTTCGGTGAAGCGGCGCTGGTCGGGGTGGAGGGTGATCCGCCAGTCGTCGAAGGACCCGGCGAGGCCGTCGGCGAGCGCCGCCGGGCCGGTCACCGCGGGCGCGCCGGCCGGGGGCGCGGGCGGCCGGTCGGCGTCGACGAGCTCGATCTCGGGGCCTGCGGCGGGCCGCAGGCCGTGGGCGTAGGCGATCGCCTCGTCGCGCGGGCGGACCGCGACCAGGCACTGAACGTCGTCGGTGGCCGGAGCGGGCGCGACGACACCCGACCATTCGGGGCCGATGTGCAGCAGCCCGATACCGGGGCCGCCGGGGGCGTCGGCGACGGCCTCCAGCCGGTCGCCGTCGCCGGACATGTAGGCCTGCACCGCCGTCAGCGCCGCGGTCTGGATCGCGTTCTCGAGCCGGGAGAATTCGGAGAGGAAGGTCGGGGAGATGGCGAGCTTGGGCACGTCCTTTGTTCCTCCGGTCGCAGTCCTGCCATGGGGAGCGCTTTCACATAAGGGCATGCTCGCTGCGCAATTCCGGCAAACGCCCCGTGGAGGGCGATCCGCGGCACCGGTGAAGGGGAATTCGAAGGCCGCGTACCGGCAGGTCACAGCGGTGTTTTCGGCGGTGTTTTCGAGGGGTGGCCGGATCGGGGCGAGAAAGGTGTCGCCGGTGCCCCGATGGCTGATCGATCCAGGGACCGTAACCCGTGATAGCGATCGTCCGTAAAGGGGGGTGACGGGGTTCACCAGGGGGTCGGTGCCGGGGCCTCCGCGCCGTGGAGCAGACTGGGGGACGACGGGGCCTCGCCCTCCACCACCTCCTCCCGGACGAACAGGAGCCCACGTGTCCAAGCCGGTACTGACCATTTTCCGGGTGATCGCCACGGTCGAGGCGGTCACGTGGGCGGGGTTGCTGGTCGGGATGTTCTTCAAGTACGTGGTGGTGCGCAACGAGATCGGTGTGCAGATTTTCGGTCCTCTGCACGGGGCCGCGTTCATCCTCTACGTGATCATCGCCCTGATCGCCTGGAACCGGCTCGGCTGGAGCCTGTGGACCGGCGTGCTCGCGCTGGTCGCGAGCGTCCCGCCGCTGGGGACGGTCGTCTTCGAGCGGTGGGCCTCGGTGCGCGGCCGGATCGAGCGCACGGCACCCGTGGGCGACGGGGCGGGCGAGCCCGCCGGGGTCTGACCCGGCGGAAAAGCGGCTCAGGTCCCTGCCAGGGCCCGTCCTGCCCCGGCAGGGGCCTCAACCGCCGCCCGCGACGCACGCGCACCGGGGACATCGTGAATTCGGTGGGGTTGTATTCGCATTTCTTTGCGGGCGCCACCGGCGGTCAATGGGCGAACAATCATTGCACGTGTGACGGAAAAGGGCGCGTGTTTTCACCGTCCCGTGTCGCGCATTCCGCCGTGGTTTCGCCGGCCGTCGCGAAATGGCCGCCGTATTCCCGCCATTCGGTACGGCGTACCATGATCGCGGTGGTCGGCCGGGCCGGGGCCCGCGGCCCGGTCACGGGCAGCCGGGGCGCAGGGCGAGCAGACCGGGGCGGCCGACGGCGGGACGGCGGACGAGGAGGGCGCATGGACGCGCAGGCGGCAGGCACCGGCCCGGATGGCGCGCACGGCCGGATGCGCGCCTCCGACCGCGACCGCGACCAGGTGGCGGAGATCCTGCGCGAGGCCGCCGCCGAGGGACGCATCACGCTTGACGAACTCGACGAGCGGCTCGACCGCACCTTCGCGGCCCGCACCTACGCCGAACTCGACCCCCTCACGGCCGACCTGCCGGTGGCCGGGGCCCAGGCCCCCGTGGCGCCCGCGCCGGCGTACCCGCCTGCGGCCCCCGGGCCGCCGCTGGTCCTCCGGTCCTCCATTGCGGGCAGCATCGTGCGGCGCGGCGTCTGGGAGGTGCCCGCGCGGGTGCGGGTGGTCAACCCCTACGGTGTCGTGCGCCTGGACTTCCGCGAGGCGACCCTGCTCAGCGACGTGGTCGAGCTGGAGCTCGGGGAGTCCTGGGGCGAGGCCCGGGTCGTGCTGCCCGACGGGGCGACCGCCGCGGTGGATGTCGAGACCTCGTGGCTGGGCAGTGTCGACAGCAGGGTTCCCCCGGCACCCGCTCCGCCGGCCCCGCACTTCGTGCTCAAGGGCAGTGTCAAGGGCGGCTCGCTCAAGATCCGCTATGGGCGGTCGCCCGGTGGCTGGCTCAGCGGCGACATCTGGGACGACTGGCTCTGACCCGCGTCCCGTCCCGTGCCTGGTCCCGGGACCGGGACCGATTCGGCCGTGTCTCTGTGACCGGATCCCTGATCCCGCAGCGTGTCCGCCGCGTGGTCCCGGCTAGGGTTTGCGCCGGATCTCGTGCGCCGTGGTGAGGAGGTCGGGCTCACCGAAGCGCCGGGGGTCGAGCCATAGCGAGACCGCCAGTCCAGGCTCCTCGAGCCAGAAGGCGCGGCCGCCGCCGTGGCAGCCGGGGCTCGTGCCGTGCTCGAACGGGTCGAGGTCCCAGGTGCCGGGGTCGATCTCGTGGTAGTCGGCGAGGAACGCGCGCAGCGCGGCGAGGTCGGTGAGGCCCGGTCCGCGCAGCACGTTGACCTTGAGGCCGACCCGGTAGCCGCCACCGGGGGCGGCACCTTCCCACACCCGCGACGCGAAGTCCACCCCGCCCCACTCGGTGGCGAAATCGGCGCGATCGCCCCCGGCACCGGCGGGCACGAACCCGATGGTGAACCCGGAGAGCTCCCCGCCCCCGCGCCCGGGCCATGGGCCGCCCGGCACCGGCAGGTGGACGGCGCCGACGAGCAGAACGGCGAGGAGCCCGGCGAGAACCCCCATGCGACACCTCCGGCGGTGACGGTGGGAACGCCCGTGCGGCCCTCCCTCGATCTCCATGCTGGGGGACGCGCGGTCGCGCCCGCCACATGCGTCTCACGCCTGTGGACGGACACACCGGCGGCGCGCCGGGGGGCGCCGCCGGTCTCAGCGGAACTCGTGGACCACCTGGATCTCGCCGACGATGTGGGCGTTGAACGCGTCGAGTTCTTCCGCCGGGACCCACAGTTCGAGGATCGTCCGCCCGCCTGCCTGCCGGACGGGATACCGCGACAGGAACGCGGACTCGACCTCGAAGCGGGTGACGAAGCCCGCACCATCGCGCTCGACGTTCCAGTCCCGCGCGATCCTGATCGCGTAGTCCTCGTTGAGGACCGGGTAGAAGATCGGCTGCTCCGGCAGCCGCGGCGGCCAGGCGCGCCAGTTGAGCCCCCGCACCAGGTCCAGTTCGGCCGGGCCGGTCGGGCGCCACAGAGTCGTCGTCGCGGGTCGGCTGGTCATGGGTCGCTCTTTCGGACGCTGGGGCGCGGGTCTCCGCCTGTCAGAGGGACGGGAGGCTACCGTGGCCGCGGCCCGTGCCGCCAGGCTTTTTCCCGGCCCGTGCGCCGTCCGCGGGGTCAGGCGTCCCGGTGGGCCTCGCGGTACCAGCCCTCCTGGGCGAGGAGTTCGTCGTGGGTGCCGTGCTGGAGCACGCGCCCCTCCGCGACCACGTAGATGCCGTCCACGCGGTCGAGCCCGGCGAGGTCGTGCGTGATGAGCAGCGTGGAGTACCCCTCGGCCGCGTCCAGCAGGTCGGCCACGACCTCGTCCCGCGTATCCGGGTCGAGGTGCGCCGTCGGCTCGTCCAGGACCATGACGCGTGGCGCCGCCAGCAGGGCGCGCGCCAGGGCGAGCCGCTGGCGCATGCCGCCGCTGAGCCGGGCGCCGTGCGATCCGACCTCGGTGTCCAGCCCCTGCGGCATCGCCTCGACCTCCCGGTCGAGGCGGGCACGCCGCAGCGCCGACCACAGCTCGGTGTCGCCGGCCCCGGGCCGCGCCAGCCGCAGGTTCTCGCGCAGGGTGCTGGCGAAGATGTGCGGGTCCTGCGGCACGCCCGCGACCACCCTGCGCACCTCGTCGGCCGGGTAGCCGGTGATGTCGGCGCCGCCCAGCTCGACCGTCCCGCCATCGGGGTCGCGGAAGCGCAGCAGCACCGCCGCCAGCGTGCTCTTGCCCGCCCCGCTGGGACCGAGCACCGCGACGGTGTGCCCGGCGGGGACATCGAGGTCGACCCCGTCGAGCGCCCACGGCTCGGCCGGGCCGTAGCGGACGCGCAGCCCCCTGACGCGCAGCGCCGTGCCGCCGGAGCCGCCGCCGCCCGGGAGGGTGCCCTCAGCGGGACCGTCGATGGCGGGCGGGGTGTCGAGCACGTCGAACAGCCGCTCCCCACCGGCCCGCACGGCGCCCAGCCGCGCCGCGACGGCCGGCAGCGGGGCGACGATCTCGAAGGCGGCCAGGGCCGTCAGCACGATCACCGCCATCGGGATGGCCCCGAGCGTGCCGTCCTCGACCGCCGCGACCCCGAGAAGCAGGGTCCCCCAGACGGTCAGCCCGGTGATCAGTGCCGTCGCCCCCGCTCCGAAGCCGAGCAGCGCGGCATCGCGGCGGGCCACGCGCGTCAGTTCGTCGTCGGCGTCCTCGACGCGCCGCACCGCCCGGTCCATCGCGCCGTAGGCGACCAGGTCGGGCGCCCCGTAGAGGGTGTCGACCAGCGCCGTCGACAGTTCGCCGCGCGCCGCCGCCTGGCGCCGGCCCGGGCCGCGGCCCAGAGCGGCCGCCGCGAGCGGTACCGCGACGCCGGCCAGCAGCAGCCCCGCGGCGAGCAGGGCCCCGCCGGGCACCAGCAGCGCCGTGGCGAAGCCGACGGCGGCCGCGCCCGTGACGACGGCGACCAGGGGTGGCGTGAGTCCGCGCACCAGCAGGTCCTGCGTGGCATCGGTGTCGCTGACCAGGCGTGAAACCAGGTCGCCGGAGCGGAACCGGCGGATCGGCTCGGTCCGCGCCAGCCGCTCGTAGACGCGCACCCGCACATCGGCGAGCGTGCGGAACGCGGCGTCGTGGGTGACCAGCCGTTCCAGGTAGCGGGTGACCCCCCGCGACACCCCCAGCGCCCGGGTGGCGACAACGGCGACGCTGATGGCGGTGATGGGGGGATGGGTCGCGGCCGTGGCGATCAGCCAGGCGGCGACGGAGAGGAGCGCCACTCCGGACCCGGTGGCCAGCGCACCCAGCAGGACCCCGAGGGCGAACCGCGAACCCCGCGGCCGCGCCAGCGCGACCATCCGCCACAGCGGATCCCGCCGGTCGGCGGAGACGGTCCCGCCAGTGGAAGGCGTCGAGGTCATCCGTGCCTCCTGGTGTGTGACTCCGGCATCAGGCCGCCGCCCCCGTTGCGATGGCGCCCGCGTCGATGCGGACGGTGCGGTCGGCGGCGGCGGCCCAGCCGGTGTCGTGGGCGACGATGATCCCAGTCCGGCCGTGCAGGAGGCGGGTGACCGCCGCCCGCACCGCTGCGGCGTTGTCGGGGTCGAGGTGGGCGGTGGGCTCGTCCAGCAGCACGATGGGGGCGTCGCGCAGGAACGCCCGGGCCAGGGCGATGCGCTGGCGTTGCCCGGCCGACAGCCGGGCGCCCCGCTCGCCCAGGCGGGTGTCGTAGCCGTCGGGCAGGCCGCGGATGAAGCCGTCGGCCTCCGCGAGCTCGGCCGCGCGCCGGATGTCCTCGCGGGTGGCGTCCGGGGCGCCGAGCGCGATGTTGCCCGCGGCGGTGTCGTCGAACAGGTAGGGGTGCTGGGGCACCCACGCGATACGCGATCGCCACTGTTCGGCCGGGATCCGGTCCAGCGGGGTCCACCCCGGGTCCGGGCCGCCCGCGTGGGCGGCGTCCCGGGTGTCCCGGTCGGCGGCGGCTCCGCCCACCAGGATCCGGCCGGTGGCCGGCTCGGTGAACCGCAGCAGCAGCGACAGCAGGCTGGTCTTGCCCGATCCGCTGGGCCCGGCGAGCAGGAGCGCGGTTCCAGGCGCGACGTCGAGGTCGATGTCGCGCAGCGCCGGGATGTCGCGTCCGGGGTAGGTCAGCCCCACCCCGTCGAACCGGATCCGGACGGCTCCCTCCGGCGGCGCGGCGGCCGTGCCCCCGCCCCCGGACGCCGCCTGGTCCACGCCGCCGGTGTCCCTTGACACTGCCCCTTCCCCGCTGCCGGCGCCCCCGCCGCGGCGGCGCTCCAGGACCGCGAACACCTGCTCGGCCGCCGCGACCCCCTCCATGCTCGCGTGGAAGCGCGCCCCCACCTCGCGCAGCGGCAGGTAGGCCTCGGGCGCCAGAATGAGCACGAGCAGCGCGGTCTCGAAGTCCAGTACGCCGTACATCAGCCGGATCCCGATCTCCACCGCGACCAGCGCGACCGCGAGCGTCGACAGCAGCTCCAGCACGAACGCCGACAGGAACGCCACCCGCAGGGTGGCCATGGTCGTACGCCGGTGCTCGTCGGTGATGCGCCGGATGATCGCCGCCTGCGCCGTGGCGCGGCGGAAGATCGCCAGCGTGGGCAGCCCCTCGACGACGTCCAGGAAGTGCCCGCCGAGGCGGCTGAGCAGCCGCCATTGCCGCTGGGTGCGGGCCTGGGTGTGCCAGCCGACCAGGGCCATGAAGACCGGGATGAGCGGCAGTGTCACCGCGATGACCGCCGCTGAGATCCAGTCGGCTCCGGCGACCACCACGAGAACGGAGAGGGGGACGAGCACCGCGAGCACCAGCTGCGGGAGATACCGGGCGAAGTAGTCATCCAGCGCATCGAGGCCACGTGTGGCGAGCGTGACCAGTTCGCCGGCGCGCGCGGTGCCCGTCCCCTCGTCGGCCCCGGATGTCCCTGACAGCCACACCGGGTCCGACCCCGGACGCCCGAGGGCCTCCGGGGGGTCGTCGTGCCTCGACGTGAGGCGGGTGCCCGTCACGTGTGCGACGAGCGAGCGGCGGAGCTGGGACTTCGCCCGCGCCGCGGAGCGCAGGGCCGCCGTCTCGGCCCCGTAGGACAGCAGCGCCCGCGCGGCCGCCACCACGGCGACGGCGCCGATCGCCCAGGACAGCTCGCCGGCGCCCATGCCGCCGGTGGCCCCGGCGATGGTGTGCGCGAGCAGCCACGCCTGGGCCAGCACCAGCCCCGTGACCGCGACACCGGCGGCCACCGTGACGGCCAGGTGCACGCGCACGGCCCGCGCGCTGCGCACCAGCCGGGGATCGAGAGGTCTCATGGATGCCGTCCGTTCTTCCGTGCCCGTGCTCAGCCGGATCCGGGCGCGTGGGCGGCGGTGTCCCCGGCCGCGCCCCCGCCGCCACCATAGGCGGGCGCCGGCTCGATGTGCTCGCGGGTCACACGACGGCGGAACACCCAGTAGCTCCACGCCTGGTAGCCCACCACCACCGGCACGAACACCAGCGCCACCCAGCTGATCACCGTGAGGGTGTAGGGCGCCGAGGCGGCGTTGGCGACGGTGAGGCTGTGCGCGGGGTCCGTTGCGGAGGGCAGCACATCGGGGTAGAGCGACCCGAACAGCGTCACGGTGAACGCGCCGATCGCCACCGCCGTGGCGGTGAACGACCACCCCTCGCGGCCCCTCGCCGCCAGCAGCACGCCGAGCACGAGCGCCCCGCCCGCCGCGACGGCGACCGGCAGCGTCCACGCGGACCCGTGGGCCGCCTGGGTCCAGGCGAGGAAGGCCGTGCCCGCCGGGATCGCGACGGCCCCGGCGCGCAGCGCCTGCTCGCGGGAGCGCCGCCGCACGTCGCCGTCGGTCTTGAGGGTGAGGAACACCGCGCCGTGCAGGGTGAACAGCGACAGCGTGGTCAGCCCGCCCAGCAGCGCGTAGGGCCCGAAGAGGTCGAGGAGGCCGGCGTCCACCACGTGGTCGGCGCCCATGTCGACGCCGCGCACGACGTTGGCGAAGATCACGCCCCACAGGACGGCCGGGACCGTGCTGCCGAAGACGATCGCGCGGTCCCACCACGCGCGCCACCGGTCGGTGTCGCCCTTGCCGCGGTATTCGAAGGCGACCCCGCGCACGATGAGCGCGAGCAGGATCAGCAGGACCGGCAGGTAGAAGCCGCTCAGCAGCGACGCGTACCAGGAGGGGAACGCCGCGAAGGTGGCGCCGATCGCCGTGATCAGCCAGACCTCGTTGCCGTCCCAGACCGGCCCGATCGAGTTGATCATGACGCGGCGGTCGGTGTCGTCGCGGCCCACAGCGGGCAGCAGCGTCCCCACCCCGAAGTCGAAGCCCTCCAGGACGAAGTAGCCGATCCACAGCACCGCGATGGCGATGAACCAGATGAGGGGGAGATCCATGGTCGCCGCTCCTAGTAGACGAAGGCCGGGACGGGGGCGTCGTCGTCGCTGTCGTCGTGGTCGTCGTTCTCGGGCATCACGTGGGCGGGCCCCGCCTTGACGTAGCGCCACAGCAGCCCGGCCTCGACGACGGCGAGCACCCCGTAGACAGCGGTGAAGGCCGCGAGTGAGATCGCCACCTCCGCGAGGCTCACGCCGGGCGAGACGCTGGCGGCGGTGAGCAGCTCCCCGTGGACGGTCCAGGGCTGGCGGCCCATTTCGGTGAGCAGCCACCCCGCGATGTTGGCGGCCAGCGCAGCGGGGAGGGCGGCGATCGCGGCGTAGTAGAACCAGTGCGTGCGGGGCAGCCGCCGGCCCCGCGTCAGCCACAGGCCCAGTGCGGAGACCGCGACACCGAACAGCCCGAAGCCGATCATCAGCCGGAACGCCCAGTACAGGACGAAGACGTTGGGGATGTAGTCGCCGGGGCCGAACTCCTCGGCGTACTGGGCCTGGAGGTCGTTCATCCCCTCGACGGTGCCGTCGATCCGCCCGGTCGCCAGGAAGCTCAGCACGTGCGGGATGGTGAGGTCGACGACGTTGAGCCGCTCCTCGGTGTCGCCGACCGCGAACGTGGAGAACGGGGCGCCGTCCTCGGTCTCCCACAGCGCCTCGGCCGCGGCGAGCTTCATCGGCTCATAGGCGGCGGCGAGTTTCGCCTGGTGGTCGCCGGAGAACACGACGACCAGCCCCGCGACGAGGGTGACGATCATGCCGACCCGCAGCGTCTTGCGGAACAGCTCGTGGTCGCCGGTGAGCCGGGGCTGGGGGCCGGTCGCCGCCGCGGGCCCGCCGGCAGGGCCTTCAGCCGCGGTGGTGCGCCCCGCCCGCTCGCTCCACAGCTTGTAGGCGCTCACCGCCGCCACGAACATGCCCGCGGTGATGAACGCGGCGGAGACGACGTGCAGGTAGGTCGACCACGCCTGGTTGTTGGACAGGACCGCCCAGATGCTGGTCAGCTGGGCGCGGCCGGTCTCCTCGTCGACGGTGAAGCCCACCGGGTGGCGCATCCAGGCGTTGGCGGCGAGGATGAAGTAGGCCGACAGGTTGGTGCCGATGGCGGCCGCCCAGATGCAGGCCAGGTGGACCGCGCGGGGCAGCTTGTCCCAGCCGAAGATCCACAGCCCGATGAAGGTGGACTCCAGGAAGAACGCGACCAGCGCCTCCATCGCCAGCGGGGCGCCGAACACGTCGCCGACGAAGCGCGAGTACTCGCTCCAGGCCATCCCGAACTGGAACTCCTGCACGATGCCGGTGACCACGCCCATGGCGAAGTTGATCAGGAACAGCTTGCCGAAGAACTTGGTCGCCCGCAGGTAGGCGCGGGAGCCGGTGCGGTACCAGGCGGTCTGGAGCGACGCGACGATGACCGACAGGCCGATCGTCAGCGGCACGAACAGGAAGTGGTAGACGGTGGTGATCCCGAATTGCCACCGTGCGAGATCGAGAGCGTCCATGCGTGCCTCTCCGCGAACCTGGTGTCTTCGTCGACGACCCGTAGTACTACGAATTGTAGTTCTACAGGACGTAGTAAGTCGTCGCGGGGCCGCGTGACCCATCACACGGTGGCCGTGGATCAGACGGGCTCGGCGCCGCGGTCCTCCAGCAGGTCGTTCATGAGGTCGATCTCGGTCTGCTGGGCTTCGGCCATCCCGGCGGCGAAGGCGGTGACCATGTCGTCACCGCCGAGCCGCGCCTCGGCCTCGGCCATCTCGATGCCGCCGCGGTGGTGGTCGATCATCGTCTCGAGGAAGATGACCTCGGCGTCGACGCCGTCGGCGTCCGCCAGATCCGCCATGCGCTCCTCGGAGGCATAGCCCGGCATCGTGTCAGGGGCCTCGCCGCCATGGCCGTCGTGCCCGGCCATCCACGCCATCGGCGGCTGCGACGACCGGGCGGGCAGGTCCCACTGCACCAGCCAGCCCTGCATCCGGCCGATCTGCTCCTGCTGGGTGCGGGCGATGTCCTGGGCGATCGCCCGCAGGGTGGGGTCGTCGGTCTTGTCGCGGATCACGAAGGCCATGTCGACGGCCTGGGCGTGGTGCACGCTCATGTCGCGCAGGAAGCCGGCGTCGGCCGATGTATCGATCGGGTAACCGGGGCGCCCCGCGATGTAGCCGCAGACCAGCGCGGCCACCACCAGGGCGATCGCGATGTAGAGGGGAACCGTCCGGGTCCGCCGGGGCTGTTCGTCCGGTGCGTCTGTCATATGCTCTTCAACACTAATGGGAACCATCCTGGCCAATGGGGCGTTTGGGATGGCGCGCCCCTGAGTCGAGGTTAGTCGAGGTTCACCGGGTGTCCTCGTGTCCGTCCACCGCCCACCCCCGGGAGAGATAGCGCAGTGGCCAAGAACTCAGCCGCAGCCCAACGCCGACGGCAGAAGGCCGAAGAGCGGCGGCTCCAACGCATCCGTGAAGAGCGCCGGCGCAAGATCCTCACGATCTCCGGGGTGGCCGGCGTCGCTGTGGTGGTGCTCGGACTCGTCGGCTTCGGCGTCTACACCGAGATCGACCGCCGCAACATCGAAGGTCTGCGGACGTTCGACGACCTCACCAACGAGCACGTCACCGAGACCGTCGACTACGAGCAGACCCCGCCCGTGGGCGGTGACCACCACGCCATCTGGCAGAACTGCGGTGCCTACGACGCCCCGGTGCCGACCATGAACGCCGTGCACTCCCTGGAGCACGGCGCGGTGTGGATCACCTACGACCCCGAGCTGCCGGCGGACCAGGTCGAGGCCCTCAACTCCCTCTACAGCGATGGGAGCTACGTCCTGGTCAGCCCGTTCGACGAAGCCGACATGCCCGCGCCCATCGTGGCCAGCGGGTGGGGGACGCAGGTGGAGCTCGACTCCGCCGACGACGACCGGCTCTCGAAGTTCCTGCGGGCCTACGAGCGCAGCTCCGACGTCCCCGAGCCCGGTGCGGCCTGCTCCGGCGGCCTCGACATGACCGCCGCCGAGCTCGAAGAGGCCGGCGGGATCGAGGCCCTCGCCGGCGGGATGTGACCGCGGATATAGAGCACCAACGGGGTTCCGGCGTTTGCCGGGACCCCGTTCCGCGTTTCAGGGGAAAGGGCGAAGCCCGCTACAGTTCGCCGTCCGGCAGCGCCGGGACGCCGTCGGTGATCAGCGCGCCGACGGCCACCAGGGCCTCGGCCGGCGGGCCATAGGACGGCGGGAGGGTCATCTCCACGTATGCCTCGCGCCCCACCGCGGTGTACAGGGTTGGGCGGTCGGCGGGCTGCGGCAGCCACGCGATGTCGTCGACGACCATCAGCTCGGAATCGGGCCGCAGGCCCGCTGGGCGTTCCACGCCGCACCGCAGCGCGATCGGCGGATCTCCCCAGGCGGCGGTGTAGGGCGACTCCGGTTCGACCGTCGCCCGCTCCTGGCCGAAGAGCTCATCGGGCGCACCCCCGACGAGGGTGCGGCACTGCTCGGCGGCGGCCCCCTGGGGCTCGGGCACGGGCACCTCCACGGTGCCGGAGCACCCCGCTGCCAGCGCCAGCCCCGCCACCGCAGCGCCCACCGCCACACGTCGCATCTCGAAGACCGGCTCCCGCACTCAGATGTTGACGATCGGACAGGTGAGTGTGCGCGCGATCCCATCGCGGCGCTGGATCTCGGCGATCACCAGCCGCCCGAGAGCGTCGATGTCCTCGGCCTCGGCCCGCACGATGACATCGTAGGGGCCGGTGACGTCCTCGGCCCGGGTGACTCCGTCGATGGCGGCGATGTCGAGCGCGACATCCTTGGCCATGCCGACCTCCGTCTGGATCAAGACATATGCCTGCACCATGAAACCTCCTGAAAAAAGCTCGTCGGCGATCGCGCGTCCCGATCGATTCGGGCGCGGGTCCAGACCACTCCGCCAAGGGCGTCACCGTACCCTGATGGCTGTGTGCACCACCATCGGGGACCTAGGTGAATTCGGTGTGATCGCGCGTGTGACCGCCAGATTCCCCGGTTCCGACGACGTAATCCTCGGGCCGGGCGACGATGCCGCCCTCATCGCCGCACCCGACCGGAGGGTCGTCGCGACGACGGACGTGCTGGTCGAAGGGCGGCACTTCCGCCGCGACTGGTCGGCACCGTGCGACATCGGCCACAAGGCCGTGGCGCAGAACATCGCCGACCTCGCCGCCATGGGGGCCCGTCCCACGGGGCTGCTCATCGGCCTGGCCGCCCCAGCCGACCTGCCCACCGCCTGGGCCGACGCGTTCGCCGAAGGGGTCGGCGCCGAGTGCGCGGCGGCGGGCTGCACCGTGGCGGGGGGCGACACTGTGCGCTCGGACCTGCTGACCATCGCCGTCACCGCGCTGGGCGACCTCGGCGGGCGCTCCGCGGTCCGGCGCGACGGGGCACGGCCCGGCGACACGGTCGCGGTCTGCGGCCCGCTGGGGCTGTCGGCGGCCGGGTACGCGCTGCTCACCGCGGGGATCGCGCCCGGCCACGACCCCGGGGCCGCGGGTTCGCCCGCGCCGCGCGACGCCGCGGCGGAGCCGGACTGGGCCCTCTGCCTGCGCGAGCACCGCCGGCCCGGCCCGCCCTACGCCGAGGGCCCGCGCGCGGCCCGGCTCGGCGCCACCGCCATGCTCGACGTCAGCGACGGCCTGGTCCAAGACCTGGGGCACATCGCACGAGGAAGCGGGGTGGCGATCGACGTCGAGACCGCGCTGCTGCACCCGCACCCGGCCCTGTCGGCCGCGGTCAGCGCCCTGGACGCGGCCGGGCGTGCGCCGCGCGGGTCCGTCGACCTCATGCTCGCCGGCGGGGAGGACCACGCCCTGGCCGCGACGTTCCCGCCCGGCACGGCGCTGCCCGCCGCGTGGGTGCGCATCGGAAGCGTCCGCGAGGGTAGCGGCGTCACCGTGGACGGGCGGCCGTCCCAGGAGAGCGGGTGGGATCACTTCGGCGGAGCCGATGGCAAGCACAGTGGCGGAGCCGATAGTAAGCACAGTGGCGGAGCCGATGGCAAGCACAGTGGGGGAGTGGGAGGGGCGCACTGAACCCGTGCAGGCGCCGGCACGTGTTCCCGAAGTGTTCCCCGAACACCATGTCACACCGCCGGAACGCGGGGTTATGATGTCGGTTCCACAGGCTGAATAACGCTAAGCTCTGGCTGCGTCTTTGTCCGTCAGCACCGGATCGGGGTCACCGTGCGCCCACGTGGAACGGATCGCCGGCCTGGGGCGGGTGCCCCGGGCGACCCGGAGGACATGTCCGACCGGACGCGATCGGGTGTGCGTCCGCCACCGCCCGGAAAGCCCTGGAAACCGGGGGGCGGCCGCGCCAAAGGCAAGCGTCGCCGTACCCCTGAACCCTCACGCGCCGCCGTGCTGGGGCGCGAGCCCGAACGTCGCGGCGCCCACCGCTCCGAGCCCGAAAACGGCGGTGCCTTCTCCACCATGGGGCACGTCCTCGAGAGCACCGTCCCCAAGCGCGTGCAGCCGCCCCGTTTCCTCACCGTCATGGTGGTCTCGGGCATCACCCTGGCCCTGACCCTCTTCGGCTACAGCACCACGCAGATCTACCTGCGCTTCAGCGAGCCGCCCGACGCCGAAGGCGCCCTTCCCGGTGCCGGCGCTACCCCCGCCCCCACCGCCGACCCCGGCGGCGCCGCGCCCGCGGACCCCGGTGGCTCCGCCCCCGATGGCTCGACCAGCGTGAGCACGGTCTCCTACCAGACGGTCGAGACCTCCAGCGGCAGCTTCACCGGCCAGGTCACGGTCACCAACACCGGGGGCTCCTCCCTTGACGACTGGGAGCTCGCCCTCGGCTTCGCCGACGCCACCGTCACCGACGCCTGGGACGTCGACTGGGAGCGCACGCGCACCGGCATCGTCGCCCGCCAGCCCGACTGGGCCGACCCCGTCGGCCCCGGCGACTCCGTGACCGTCAGCTTCACCGCCGAGGGCGAGGCGCAGAGCCCGGACTCCTGCGCCCTGAACGGCGCCCCCTGCGACCTCTGACCCCCGTGCCCGCCGTACGCCCGATGCCGCCCTTGCCGGTGAACGCCGAAGAGCGCCGCGACCCGAAGGCCACGGCGCTCTTCGCCGATATCACGAACCGGGTGGAACCGCTGGGGTCAGCGGTCGACCTTGCCGGCCTTGATGCAGGAGGTGCACACCTGGAGGCGCTTGGGCGTACCGCCCACGCGGGTGCGCACGGTCTGGATGTTGGGGTTCCAGCGGCGGCGGGTGCGACGGTGCGAGTGGGAAACACTGTTACCGAACCCTGGTCCCTTGCCGCAGACGTCGCAGGTGGAAGCCACGGTAACTCCATTCAAGCGCTCGGGTCCGCATGCTGGTGCACACGTGGTGATGCGACCCGGAAGAGGTCTGATGAGCAGGCCGGCGCGGCGCGCCAACCGTGGAAGCGTACACGACGACAAGGGCCGAGCCCCAAAACGGAGCAGGCACGATATCGGCGCCGCAGACGCGATCGCGTGGGGCCTACCGGCCCCCGCTGCGGGGAAGGCGGCCGACGGGCCGCACCCCACGGGAACGAACTTCATCGAGTATAACCCGGGCGAGGTGCGGGGCGGACGCGCGTGCCCAGGGGTACAGACGTTCTACCGTGGCGGACGGGAACCGTACGATGCCGGGCACGACGAGGAGGCGCCGATGATCGACTTCGACGAGCCGCTGCGCAAGTCGGTGGGGGCGGCCGCCGCCACCAAGCTCGCCGCAGAGGCGGAACTGCGCACGGCCGGCGACCTGCTCCACTACTACCCGCGGCGCTACGCCACCCATGGAGAGCTGACCGACCTCGGCGCGCTCACCGAAGGGGAGCAGGTCACCGTCCTCGCCGAGGTCAAGAAAACGCAGACGCGTGACCTTCGGCCGGCCCCCGGCGGCAAGCGCCGCAGGATGTTGAAGGCCCTCATCACCGACGGCACCGGCGAGCTCAGCCTCACGTTCTTCCACAAAGTGGAATGGCACAAGAAAGAGCTGTCCCCGGGGCGCCGCGGCATGTTCGCCGGGAAGATCTCCACCTACAACCGCGAAAAGCAGCTCGCCCACCCGGCCTACGAGATGCTGCCCGATGACGGCTCCGCGGGCGAACGCGCCCGCGAATTCGCCGACCGCCTCATCCCCATCTACCCGGCCACCAAGAGCCTCACGTCCATGGAGATCAAGCGCTGCCTGGACATGCTCCTGGACACGATGGGCGATATCACCGACCCCCTGCCGCGCGGCGTGCGCGACCGCCACCGGCTCGAAGGGCTCACCGCCGCACTGCGCGGCATCCACCGCCCCGCAGACGGCGCCGACATCGGCCGCGCCCGCAGGCGCCTCAAATGGGACGAGGCCTTCGTGCTCCAGCTCGCACTGGCCCGGCGCCGCCGCGAGGCCGCCGCTCTGCCGGCGCGTCCCCGGCCGCGCCGGGCCGGCGGCCTGCTCGACGCCTTCGACGCCGAGATCCCCTTCACCCTCACCGACGGCCAGATCGAGGTCGGCGAGGTGATCTCCGCCGGCCTCGACTCCACGCACCCGATGCACCGGCTGCTCCAAGGCGACGTCGGCGCGGGCAAGACGCTGGTCGCACTGCGGGCGATGCTCCAGGTCGTGGACTCGGGCGGGCAGGCCGTGCTGCTCGCCCCCACCGAAGTGCTCGCCCAGCAGCACCACCGTTCCATCACCGCGATGCTGGGCCCGTTGGCCAGGGCCGGCCAGATCGACGGCGCCGAGCACGCCACCCGCGTCGCCCTGCTCACCGGGTCGCAGGGGGCGGGGGCCCGCCGCGAGGCGCTGCTCGACGCCGCCTCCGGGGCGGCCGGGATCATCGTCGGCACCCACGCCCTCCTTCAGGAACACGTCTCCTTCGCCGACCTCGGCCTGGTCGTGGTCGACGAGCAGCACCGCTTCGGCGTCGAGCAGCGCGACGCCCTGCGCGAGAAGTCGGCCGACGGCCGGCCGCACGTGCTTGTGATGACCGCCACCCCCATCCCGCGCACCGTGGCCATGACCGTCTACGGCGACCTCGACGTCGTCGCCCTCACCCAGGTGCCCTCCGGGCGCTCGCCGGTGGCCACGCACGTCGTGCCCGCCCGCGACAAACCCCACTTCCTGGAGCGGGCCTGGGCGCGCATCCGAGAGGAGGTCGCGCAGGGGCGCCAGGGCTACGTCGTCTGCCCACGTATCGGCGGTGACGCCGACACCCCCGCGGGAGAGGAGCCCGCACCGCCCGGCGCGGAGGCGGGGGAGGAGAGCGCGCGCCGACCGCCGCTGGCCGTCCTCGACGTCGCCGCGGGTCTCGCCGAAGGCCCGCTCGCCGGGTTGCGGGTGGAGGCGCTGCACGGCCGGCTGTCCCCCGACGACAAGGACGCCGTCATGCGCCGCTTCGCCGCCGGCGAGACCGACGTCCTGGTGGCCACCACCGTCATCGAGGTCGGCGTCGACGTCCCCAACGCCACCGTCATGGCGATCATGGACGCCGACCGCTTCGGCGTCTCCCAGCTGCACCAGCTCCGCGGCCGGGTGGGCCGGGGGGCGCATCCGGGGCTGTGCCTGCTGGTCACCGACGCCGACGACGGGACCCCCGCGCGCGAACGGCTGGGGGCCGTGGCCGCCACCACCGACGGCTTCGAACTGTCGCGCGTCGACCTGGAGCAGCGCCGCGAGGGCGACGTGCTCGGCGGCGCGCAGTCGGGGCGGCGCTCCTCGCTGCGGATCCTCACGCTGCTGCGTGACGAAGAACTCATCCGCGAAGCCCGCGACGAGGCGGTCGCGCTGCTCGACGCCGACCCCGGGCTCGACGGGCACCCCCCGCTGACCGCCGCACTCGACGCCCTGCTCACCGAGGAGCGCGCCGACTACCTGGAGAAGACCTGAGCAGGAGTGCCCGGTCCCGCCCGGTCACGGGTCACCGTGCGCGGACACGGCGGGCGGGTCCCGGTCGCGCCCGGGTACCGGCCATCCGATGAGGTCACGGCGGGCCGGGCGGACGGCCCCGCGCTAGCGTTGCCCCATGACCCGCATCATCGCCGGCACCGCCGGAGGGCGGCGGATCGCCGTCCCCGGCGGGCGCACGACCCGCCCCACGAGCGACCGCGCGCGTGAGGCCCTGTTCGCCTCCGTCGTCTCCGACCTCGGCCCCCTAGACGGGGTGCGGGCGCTCGACCTCTACGCGGGCTCCGGCGCGATCGGCCTGGAGGCCCTGTCGCGCGGGGCCGCCCACGCCCTGCTGGTGGAGTCCGACCGCCGGGCGCTGTCCGTTCTGCGCGCCAACGCCGCCTCCCTCGGCCTGCCCGGCGCCGAGATCGCCGCCGACCGCGTGCAGCGCGTGCTCGACGCCGGACCGCAGGACGGCCCCTACGACCTGGTGGTCGCCGACCCTCCCTACGCCGTGACCGATGCCGAGGTCGGCGCCGTCCTGGCCGCCCTGCGCGACCGCGGCTGGCTGGCTCCTGGGGCGCTGGTGGTGGTCGAGCGGGCTTCCCGCGGTCCCGCACTGGGGTGGCCCGAGGGGTTCACCGGCGACCGGGTCCGCCGTTATGGCGAAGCGGCCCTTTGGTACGGTCGCGCCGCGAGTCCTTCCGGTCGTTCGTGACCCCGCGGGCAGAATCGGTGGTGGAGTGCCCGTCCGCGGAGGTCGCCAGAAAGGAGCGGTTCACCGTGCGCCGTGTCGTCTACCCCGGGTCGTTCGACCCGGTCACCAACGGTCACATCGACATCATCGGCCGTGCGGCACGCCAGTACGACGAGGTGATCGCCGCCGCTCTGAAGAACGTGAACAAGCGCGGGCTGTTCCCCCTTGAGGAGAAGCTGGAGATGCTCCGCGAGTGCACGGCCGGCTTCGGCAACGTGCGCGTCGCCGAGTTCGACGGCCTGCTCGTCGACTTCTGCCGCGAGAACGACATCGCCATGATCATCCGCAGCCTGCGCTCGGTCAGCGACTTCGACTACGAGTTGCAGATCGCGCAGATGAACTACCGGCTCTCGGGGGTCGAGACCATGTTCATGACGGCCAACCCCCAGTACTCCTTCCTCTCCTCCAGCCTGGTCAAGGAGGTCGCGCAGTACGGCGGGGACGTCAGCAGCCTGGTCACCCCCAATGTCGAGCAGCGGCTGCGCGACACCTACGGGGTCGGGCCGCGCCCGGCCGCGCCGGGGAACGGCTGAGGGCCGCGGCGGGGGCGGGCCACCGGCGGTGACCTGCCCCGGCCACCTGATTTGGGCATGACCTGGCCCGATCGCTAGACTCTGAGGCGACCATGCCTCCGGTGCATGGCGCCCGTCGCCGTTCCGTGCGGCGGACCGAACATCCGCCCGCGTTCCGTGCCGGCGTGCGGCGGACCCCACCGAAAGCGCGATCGCCCTGTCTCGTCCAGATCTCCGCTCCCAGTTCGTGGTCGACACCCGGCCGCTGGGGCGCCAGCCCGGTTCGTCGCGGACCGTTTCCCGCGCCGTTTCCGCTCCCGGTTCGTTCGCGACCGGGATGTCCGGCGTGCCCGAGGGCGCGGAGATCGACCTCGACCTGCGCCTCGAGGCGGTCATGGAGGGCGTGCTCGTCACGGGCACGGCCACGGCGACCGCCGCCGGGGAGTGCGCCCGCTGCCTCGACCCCGTCTCCGACCCCATCGAGGCCGGGTTCCAGGAGCTGTTCCGGTACCCCGACGACGACCTCGTGCCCGCCGACTCGGTGGACCAGGAGGACGAGGATGAGGACTACTATCTTGAGGGCGAGTCGATCGACCTCGAGCAGGTGGTCCGCGACGCGGTCGTCCTCGCACTGCCGCTCTCACCGCTGTGCCGGGACGACTGTCCGGGCCTGTGTCCCGAGTGCGGCGTGAAACTCGCCGATGCCGAGCCCGGGCACGGTCACGGCGACGGCGTCGACCCACGGTGGGAGGCGCTGCGGCAGCTGGGCGAGGAGCCCGGCGACCGATGAGTTCGCACTCCGCGGACCAGCGCTCGCACGACCCGGCTCCGGCCCTGTGCGAGTGAGGGGCACGACCCCGGCCCCGCGGAGACGACGCAAGTACGTTTCACTCCCGCCGACCGCGCGGGTGACCCAGGAGGATTGAACAGATGGCCGTCCCGAAGCGGAAGATGTCGCGGAGCAACACCCGTACCCGCCGTTCCCAGTGGAAGGCGTCGCGTCCGGTGCTGGTCACCTGCCCGCGCTGCCGCGACCCCAAGCTCCCCCACGTCGCCTGCCCCACCTGCGGCACCTACAACAACCGCCAGGTCATCACCCCGGCGTCCTAAGAGGTATCCGGCCGGTCCGCCTCCCCGCCCACGGCGGGGCCGGCGCCCGGCACGGCCGCGGCACAGCGCCGTCGTCCGGACCGAGGAACCCGTTCCACCGCGTGCCGTGGAACAGTGGGGATCGGCAGGGCGGCGGCTTCCGGCGTCCCCGCACCGTTCCGGTGCCGGGGCGTGCGCCGTCGGCCGGTGCCGCGCGGCCGGTGGTGGAGCGGCACACAACCGAACAATGCGGCCGGCGCGGGCATATCCCGAGGCCGTGGTGGACGCCGGGGAGCGCGCACGCCTCCGCGACGCTCACCTCGTCTTCGAGCGTCCCTGGCCGGTTCCTTGAGCAGCGCAGCCGCGCAACGAACCCGTGCGCCTCTCCCGTGGGCGGCGCCGGAGACTAGGGGTGTGAAGGTCGTTGGCCACTCAACTCAACGCTGCCGAGGCGCGCGAGTTCTACCGGGCGATCGGTGTCGAGCTCGACGCCAAGGTGCTGGCGCGCGCGCTCACGCACCGCTCCTACGCCTATGAGAAGGGCGGTCTGCCCACCAATGAGCGGCTGGAGTTCCTCGGCGACTCCGTGCTCGGGCTGATCGTCACCGACACGCTCTTCCGCGGCCACCCCGACCTGCCCGAGGGCCAGCTCGCGAAGTTGCGCGCCGCCGTGGTGAACATGCGGGCGCTCGCCGATGTGGCGCGCGGGCTGGGGATCGGCGACTACATCCGGCTGGGCCGGGGCGAGGAGGGCACCGGGGGACGCGACAAGTCCTCGATCCTGGCCGACACCCTGGAGGCCATCATCGGCGCGGTCTACCTCGACCGCGGCCTGGACGTCGCCTCCGACCTGGTGCACCGGCTGTTCGACCCGCTGATCGCCACGGCATCGGGCCTGGGCGCCGGCCTGGACTGGAAGACCTCGCTCCAGGAGCTGACCGCCGCGGAGATGCTCGGCGTCCCCGAATACCACGTCGACGAGAGCGGCCCCGACCACCAGAAGACGTTCCGCGCCCGCGTGCGCGTGGCCGGCGAGGACTACGGGCTGGGCGAGGGCCGCAGCAAGAAGGAGGCCGAGCAGCAGGCGGCCGAGTCGGCGTGGAAGGCCATCCGCGCCCGCTCCGAGGGCGCGCGGCCCGACGACAAGAAGGGCTGAGCCCGCCATGCCCGAACTCCCCGAGGTCGAGGTCGTCCGCCGGGGCCTGGACCAGTGGGTCACCGGCCGCACGATCGGCGAGGTCGCCGTGTTGCATCCGCGGTCGATCCGCCGCCACGCCCCCGGCGCCCCCGACTTCACCGCCCGGCTGGCCGGCCGCACCGTCACCGGCGCGCTGCGCCGCGGCAAGTACCTGTGGCTGACCCTCGACTCCGGCGAGGCCCTGCTCGCCCACCTGGGGATGAGCGGCCAGCTGCTCGTCCAGCGGCCGGAAACCGACGCGGAGCGCCACCTGCGGGTGCGGCTCGCCACCGGCGAGCGCGAGCTGCGCTTCGTCGACCAGCGGACCTTCGGCCACCTGATGGTCGAGGCGCTCGTCGCCGACGACATGGGCACCGGCGCCGGGGTTCCGGGGGCGATCCGGCACATCGCCCTGGACCCGCTGGACACCGCCTTCGACGACGACGCCTTCGCCCACGCGCTGCGCCGCCGGCGCACCGAGATCAAGCGCGCCCTGCTGGACCAGTCGCTGGTCAGCGGGGTGGGCAACATCTACGCCGACGAAGCCCTGTGGCGGGCGCGGCTGCACTGGGCGCGGCCCACCGAGTCGCTGCGCCCGGAGCAGATCACCACGCTGCTCGCCGAGGTGCGCGACGTCCTGCGCGAGGCGCTGGCCGCGGGCGGGACGTCGTTCGACGCGCTGTATGTGAACGTCAACGGCGAGAGCGGGTACTTCGAACGCGGACTGAAGGCCTACGGCCGGCGCGACCGGCCCTGCGAGCGCTGCGGCACGCTGATCCGCCGCGACCCCTTCATGAACCGCTCGTCGTTCTCGTGCCCGAAGTGCCAGCCGCGCCCGGCCGAACGGGCGCCCGCGGTGCGGCGCGCCTCCGATGCCGGGGCGCCGCGGCGTACCGTGCGGAAATAGGGGGTGAACCGATGTCCGGCACACCGGGGGAGGGCGCCGGCGGCGACGCGCGGCTGACCGCGTGGGTGCGCGGCCGGGTCCAGGGTGTGGGGTTCCGCTGGTGGGTGCGGTCGCGGGCGCTGGAGCTCGGGCTCACCGGTACGGCGACCAACCTGGCCGACGGCCGGGTCGAAGTGGTCGCCGAAGGCCCGAGGGGCCGGTGTGACCAATTGCTCGTCCTGCTCCGCGGCGACGATACCCCTGGTCGGGTGCTCGGCGTGGTCGAGAGGTGGGGAAAACCCCGGGGTTCCTACTCCGGATTCTCCGAGCGGTGAGTATGCTAGTGGGGCGACGCGATTCGTGTGTGCTCCGCGTCGGCCCGCCAATGCCTCGCGGCGCGGACTCGACCGCGGGGTGCATGGCCGGAGCCGGGGGGTACTGGTGTACGGATCGTGCGCTGTGACCTGCCTGCATGGTCACTGTCCGGTTACTTATTGTTTCGTCCAATCTTGACCAGCAACGCATGTGGTGAGACTCTGGAAGGCAGACCGCGCGCCTTTTCGTCCACGATGCCGGCGACACTCTCGACCGCGTTTCCGTGGCTCACACGTGCGTTGAATTCCATCTGGTCACTCAATGTGGAGGACCCACATCATGGCGAAGGCTCTGTTCGGCCACGTCGGTGGTCCTGACCCTCGAATGGTTCAGGAAATGCGACGGCTACAGAAGCGGGTACGTGACCTCGAAGACGAGATCGGCCGACTTCAGGCCCACAACGACCAGCTCTCCGCCGCCGTAGCCGATGTCGCGGTCAGCGCGACCGACCGCGAGCCCGCGCTCGCGTAACACGGCGCTACCACCATCCGTAGCCGATCACCGGTGGGCTTTTTCGGTGGACCTGCCGGTGTGCGTGACAGGTGAAAACTGACAAGGGACGCCCTCGACGATTCCGGCGCCCCTGGGTCCGCGACGACAGTGTTCGAAGATTCTTTGAACTCTGTTGACCGACCTTTACCCTCTAGTGGTGTACCCCGGGGGTGAATTCCGCAACCCTCGTCCCGGCTGATTCCCGGCTGATTCCCGCAAGGGACACCGGCCGCGGCCCCCCGCCGGGCCCACCCCCGGAACCGCCCACCCGACCCACCCCGTCCGCGGCACCCGCCCGGTGCCGCCGCCCGATGTGGCTGCGACCATCGCGGACACGTCACCCGATGCGGCGGCATGACCGGGCGGTTCGTGGCACCCTTGACGCTTGACACGTGACCAAGCGCCGGGTGGACGAGGAGGGCATGCGTGTACCTGAAGAATCTCACGCTGCGCGGCTTCAAGTCCTTCGCGTCGGCCACCACCCTCCGGTTCGAGCCGGGCATCACCACCGTCGTGGGGCCCAACGGGTCCGGCAAGTCCAACGTCGTCGACGCCCTCGCCTGGGTCATGGGGGAGCAGGGCGCCAAGAGCCTGCGCGGCGGCAAGATGGAGGACGTCATCTTCGCGGGCACCTCCTCCCGCGCCGCGCTGGGCCGCGCCGAGGTCAGCCTGACCATCGACAACTCCGACGGTGCACTGCCCATCGACTACTCCGAGGTCACCATCAAGCGGACCATGTTCCGCAACGGCGGGTCGGAGTACGCGATCAACGGCGACACCTGCCGGCTGCTCGACATCCAGGACCTGTTGAGCGACTCCGGTATCGGCCGCGAGATGCACGTCATCGTCGGGCAGGGCCAGCTCGACACCGTGCTGCACGCCGGCCCCGAGGAGCGCCGCGCGTTGATCGAAGAGGCCGCGGGCATCCTCAAGCACCGCAAGCGCAAGGAGAAGGCGCTGCGCAAGCTCGACGCGATGCAGGGCAACCTGGACCGTGTCACCGACCTCACGACCGAGCTGCGCCGCCAGCTCAAGCCCCTCGGCCGGCAGGCCGAGCTCGCCCGCCGCGCCGCCACCATCCAGGCCGACCTGCGCGATGCCCGCCTCCGGCTGCTCGCCGACGACATCGTCACCCTCACCGAGGCGCTGGCCAAGGAGGAGGCCGACGAAGCCGCGGTGCGCACCCGGCGCGAGGCCGCCGAACGGTCGCTGGCCGCCGCCCAGGAGCGCGAGGCGCTGCTCGACAGCGCCGCCACCGAGGCCGCGCCCCTGCTCGCCCGCGTCCAGGACACCTACCACGGCCTGTCCCGGCTGAAGGAGCGGCTGAGCGCGGTCGCCGACCTCGCCGCCGAGCGCCACCGCAACCTCGCGGCCGGCCCGGGGGAGGAGCGCACCGGGCGCGACCCCGAGGAGCTGGAGCGCGAGGCCGAGGAGGTCTGCGCCCAGGAAGAGGAGTTGCAGTACCGGCTCGACGACGCCCGCGAGACCCTTGAGGCCGCGGTCTCCCAGCGGTCCGCGGCCGAGGAGGCGCTGAAGGGAGAGGAGCGCCGGATCTCCGCCGCCGCGCGGGCCGCCGCCGACCGCCGCGAAGGTCTCGCCAAGCTGCGCGGCCGCGTCGACGCCGTGCGCGGCCGCCTGGCCGCCAGCGAGGCCGAGGTGGAACGGCTCGACGACGCCGCCATGGAGGCCCGCGAACGCGCCGAAGCGGCGCAGATCGAGTACGAGCGGGCCGCCGCCGACTCCGCCGGTGCCGACGAGGGCAGCGCCGAACTCGACGCCGCCCTGGAGACCGCACAGGAACGCCTGGTGGCCGCCGAAGCCGCGCTCAACGAACTGCGCGACACCGAGCGCACGGCCGAACGCGAGCGCGCCGCCCTCGCCGCCCGCAAGGAAGCCCTGGAAATGGGCCTCAACCGCAAGGACGGCACCGGGGCGCTGCTCGCCGCCGGGGACCGCCTGCCCGGCCTGCTCGGCTCCCTCGCCGAGCTGATCGAGGTCGAGCCGGGCCACGAGACCGCGGTCGCCGCGGCGCTCGGGGCCGCCTCCGACGCCGTGGCCGTGGCCGAC
>NZ_JBHSBH010000015.1:997287-998031 GCF_042650565.1 Nocardiopsis sediminis | reverse complement strand
CTGCTCCGCAGCGACGACGCCGGCCGCGCCGCGATCGTCGTGGCCGCCGCGGCGACCGACGCCCCGCCTCGCGAGACCTGGCCCGCGCCACCCGCGGGGCTGCGCTATGCCGCCGACGCCGTCACCCCGCCCGCGCACCTGGCGCCCGCTGTGGCCGCGCTGCTGGACCGTATCCTGCTGGTCGCCGACGCCGGCGAGGCCGCCCGCGCCATCGAGGGCCGCCCCGGCCTGCGCGCGGTGACCCGCGACGGCGACGTGTTCGGCGCCGTGCTCGTGCGCGGCGGATCGTCGTCGGCCCCCAGCCTGCTGGAGGTGCAGGCCGCGGTCGACGAGGCCGCCGAGAGCCTGGCGGAGGCCGCGGCGGCCGGCAAGCGGGCCGCCGCCGACCTCGCCGAGGCCAAGCAGGAGCGGGCCGGGGCCGCGGGCGCCGTCGAGGAGATCACCGCCCGCCGCCGCGCCGCCGACAAGCGCCGCAACGAGATCGCCCAGCAGGTCGGCAAGCTCGGCGGGCAGGCGCGTTCGGCCGCCGCCGAGGTCGAGCGCTACACCGCCGCGGCGGCCAAGGCGGCCGCCGGGCGCACCAGCGACCTCGACACCCTCGCCGACCTGGAGCGGCGGCTCGCCGAAGCCGAGGCCGAGCCGGTCGACGACGGCGAGCCCGACACCGAGCGGCGCGACGCCCTCGCCGAGAGCGCGGCGGCCGCCCGCTCCGCCGAGATGGAGGGGCGGCTGGCGGTGCGCACC
>NZ_JBHSBH010000015.1:994854-997192 GCF_042650565.1 Nocardiopsis sediminis | reverse complement strand
CGCGGTCGCCGACGGCGCCGGCCGGGCGCTGCTGCGCATCGACGTCTCGCTGGCCGGCGCCGACACCGAGCGGAAGGCGGCCGAGGAGGAGCGCGCCGCCCGCGACGCCGAGCTGAAGACGGTGCGCGCCCGCGTCCGCGAGCTGTCGGTGGAGCTGGAGAAGCTGGTCAACGTCGTGCACGGCAGCGAGGTCGCCCGCGCCGAGCGCCGGCTGCGCCTGGAGCAGCTCGAACTGAAGGCGGTCGAGGAGATGGGGGTCGACGTCGCGACCCTCATCGCGGAGTACGGCCCGCGGGTCCCGGTGCCGCCCCCGCCGGGAGCGCCCGACGACGAAGCGGTGCCCGTCCCCTACGTCCGTGAGGTGCAGGAGAAGCGCGCCCGCAGCGCCGAGCGCCAGCTCGGCCAGCTCGGCCGGATCAACCCGCTGGCCCTGGAGGAGTTCGCCGCGCTGGAGGAGCGCCACGCATTCCTCACCACCCAGCTGGAGGACCTCAAGAAGACCCGCCGCGACCTGCTGACCGTCGTCCAGGAGGTCGACGCCCGGGTCCAGGAGGTGTTCTCCGCCGCCTACCACGACGTGGAGCGGGAGTTCGCGCTGATCTTCGGGCGGCTGTTCCCCGGCGGCGACGGCCGGCTCATCCTCACCGAGCCCGACGACATGCTCACCACCGGCATCGAGGTCGAGGCGCGGCCGCCGGGCAAGAAGGTCAAGCGGCTGTCGCTGCTCTCGGGCGGTGAGCGGTCGCTGACGGCGGTGGCGTTCCTGGCGGCCATCTTCAAGGCGCGGCCGTCGCCGTTCTACGTCATGGACGAGGTCGAGGCGGCGCTCGACGACACCAACCTGCAACGCCTGCTGGTGATCTTCGAGGAGCTGCGGGCGTCGTCCCAGCTCATCGTCATCACCCACCAGAAGCGCACCATGGAGGCCGCCGACGCCCTCTACGGCGTCACCATGCAGGGCGACGGGATCTCCCAGGTGATCAGCCAGAAGCTGGACCGCGCCAAGCAGGCATAGGCCGCCCGCCGTGGTGTGCGGGACGGCGGGGTGCGGGCCGCGGCGGCGCCCGAAATCCGACCGACTAAAGTGGACATGTTGCCCTGCCGGTGGATTCCGGCAGGTCAACGGCATCGTGTGAGCGAAGTCCGGTACCGGCGCGCCGAGGCGCCCGGCGAACCCGGCGCTGTCCCGCAACTGTGATGCCCGCCGGCCCCCGGCGGGACGAGCCAGGTCGCCTCCACGATGCCGGCGTCCACTGTCCTCGTGGGAAGGGCGGTCCGTCCACGCGTTCGGCGGGCTCCTCGACCTCCCCCCATCCCCTTCACGCAAGAAGAAGGAGTCCCGTGCGCATCGCACGCCCAACGTCGGCCGTCCTGGTCCTGGCGGCACTCACCCTGTCCGCCTGCGGCGGCCAGGGGTCCCCCGAATCCGAGTCCGGCGCCACCCCCGCCGAAGGCTTCCCCGGGACCGTCACCGACGCCCGCGGCGAGGTCACCCTCGACACCGCACCCGAGCGCATCGTGTCGCTGTCGCCGTCGAGCACCGAGATGCTCTTCGCCATCGGCGCCGGCGACCAGGTCACCGCCGTTGACGAGTACTCGAACTTCCCGGAGGAGGCCCCGGTCACCGACCTGTCGGGATTCACCCCCAGCGTCGAGGCCATCAGCGAGCACGACCCCGACCTCGTCGTCCTCGCCCGCGAAGCCGAGGAGACCGCGGAGCAGCTGGAGCAGATCGACGTCCCCGTGCTCGTGATGCCGGCGGCCGTCACCCTCGACGACACCTACGCCCAGATGCGCCTGCTCGGCGAGGCCACCGGCCACGCCAACGAGGCCGCCCAGGCGGCCGGCGAGGTCGAGGCCGAGGTCGACGGCATCGTGGAGGCGGCACGCGAGGAGATCGGCGACACCGACCTCAGCTATTACCACGAGCTCGACGACGGCATGTACTCCGTCACCTCCGACACCTTCATCGGCCAGATATACGCCGAGTTCGGCCTGACCAACATCGCCGACTCCGTCGATGACACCGCGGGCGGCTACCCGCAGCTGTCGGCCGAGTACATCGTGGAGCAGGACCCCGACCTCGTCTTCCTCGCCTACGGCGGCGCCGACGCGGCCGACGACCTGGCGGACCGCCCCGCCTTCGACGGCATCGCGGCCGCGCGCAACGGCGACATTGTCGAGCTCGACCCCGACATCGCCTCGCGCTGGGGCCCGCGCGTCACCGACCTCGCCGCGAGCGTGGCCGAGGCCGTCACCGCCGCCGACCAGGGCTAGCCGGTGCGACGCTCCCGCCGGGCCTGGCCGCCGCTGGCCGTCGCGGTGGCCGGGCTGGCGG
>NZ_JBHSBH010000015.1:881157-994844 GCF_042650565.1 Nocardiopsis sediminis | reverse complement strand
CCGCCTCCTCCATCGGCCCGGCCGACATCGTCCGCGAACTGCTCTCCCGGCTCCCGCTGGGGGTGGCGTCCCCGCTCGGCGACCGCCAGGTCGCGGTCCTGGTCGAGCTCCGGCTGCCCCGCGTGGTGCTCGGCGCGGTCGTCGGGGCCCTGCTCGCCGTCGCGGGCGCCGCCTACCAGGGCGTCTTCCGCAACCCCCTGGCCGACCCGTACCTGCTGGGCGCCGCCGGCGGCGCCGGGCTGGGCGCCACCCTGGTGATCGCCTACGGGGACCAGCTCTTCGACGCCCCCCGCTCCCTCGTCCCCGTCGCCGCCTTCATCGGGGCCCTGGCGGGGGTCGCCGCCGCCTATTCGCTGGGCTCGGCGGCGGGCCGGGGCGGCACGGCGGCGCTGGTCCTGGCGGGGGTCGCGGTGTCGTCGTTCCTCTCGGCGGCGCAGACCCTCGTCCAGGCGACGCGGACCGAGGAGCTCCAGCGCATCTACTCCTGGGTGCTCGGCGGCCTGGGGCGCGGCGGGTGGGACGACGTGTGGTCCATCGCCCCCTACGCGGCGGTGAGCGTGCTGGCCCTGCTGGCCTGCGGGTACCTCCTGGACCTGCTCGCGCTGGGCGACGAGAAGGCGCAGAGCCTCGGGCTCAACGCGACGGCCGTGCGGCTCGTCGTGATCGCCGCGGCGTCACTGGCGACCGCGGCGGCGGTGTCGGTCAGCGGGCTCATCGGGTTCGTGGGCATCGTGGTGCCGCACATCGTGCGACGCCTCGTGGGCAGCGGGTACCGGCTCATCCTGCCGATGTCGCTCGTCACGGGAGCGGCGTTCCTGGTCCTCGTGGACGCCCTGGCGCGCACCGCGATCGCCCCCGCGGAGCTTCCGCTGGGGGTGGTGACCGCGTTCCTGGGCGCCCCGTTCTTCCTCATGATCCTGCGCGCCACCCGCCACCGGGCGGCGTGACCGCGGCTGGGGCGTGACCTCACGACAACACTTCTTCTGCGAGACTGGATCGCGTTATGGACTACACGATCTTCGGCGTTGCCGTCTTCATCGTCGCCCTCCTGGTGTTCGGCGGCGTCTTCCTGATCCGACCCCGCAAGCCCGAATCCCGCGATGAGTCCGCCGCGGCGCCGTCCTCCGGCGCACCGGCCGCGACCGCCGTCGCCGAGCCGGAGGAGCGCGAACCCCGCAGCGGGGAGCCCGCCGGGACCGCCACCGCGGTCGCCGAACCGCCCCCGGCGCCGGAGATCGAGATCCCGCCGCCCTCGGCCGGGCGGCTGGTCCGGCTGCGCGCCCGGCTGGCGCGCTCGCAGAACGTGTTCGGGCAGAGCCTGCTGGGGCTGCTGTCGTCCGACCGGCTCGACGACGAGGCGTGGGACGAGATCGAGGACACCCTGATCACCGCCGACGTCGGGGTCACCTCGGCCGCGCAGATCGTCGCCGGCCTGCGCACGCGGGTCAAGGTCCTGGGCACCCGCACCCCCGAAGAGGTGCGCGGCCTCCTGCGCGAGGAGCTGCTGACCCAGATCGACCCCGCACTCGACCGCACGGTGGCCACCGGGCCCTTCCCCGGGCGCCCGGCCGTGGTCATGGTCGTCGGCGTCAACGGCACCGGCAAGACCACCACCACCGGCAAGCTCGCCCGGGTGCTGGTGGGCGACGGCCGCAGCGTCGTGCTCGGCGCGGCCGACACCTTCCGCGCCGCGGCCGCCGACCAGCTCGAGACGTGGGGCTCCCGTGTCGGGGCGCCCGTCGTCCGCCGCGACGAGGGCGCCGACCCCGCCAGCGTCGCCTTCGACGCCGTGGCCCGCGGGGTCGAGGAGAAGGCCGACACCGTCATCGTCGACACCGCCGGGCGGCTGCACACCAAGACCGGGCTCATGGACGAGCTCGGCAAAGTCAAGCGCGTCGTGGAGAAGAAGTCGCAGGTCGACGAGGTGCTCCTGGTGCTCGACGCCACCACCGGGCAGAACGGCCTGCGCCAGGCGCGGGTGTTCGCCGAAGTCGTCAACGTCACCGGCATCGTCCTCACCAAGCTCGACGGCACCGCCAAGGGCGGCATCATCATCCAGGTCCAGCGCGAGCTGGGGGTCCCGGTCAAGCTCGTGGGCCTGGGCGAGGGCCCCGACGACCTCGCCCCCTTCGACGCCGAGACGTTCGTCGACGCGATCCTCGGCGAGGGCTGACCCGGCCCCGCACTGCCGTAGCACCGCGGCCCCTTCCCGAATGGGGAGGGGCCGCGTCGTGTGCGGGGGAGGGGGAGGAGGCGCCGGTGGCCGGAACCGGTCGCCGCGAGCAAGGGAGACAGGCCGCGCGGATTCCGGGCGCGCCGCGATGCCCCATTTCGGTCCCGTGTCACCCCCGCGACACCATCCGCGACCCGTCTGACCAGTTGATTCACCGTGTTGTAACACCCCAGGTCATCTCTTTACGCCGGGGCAACATCGGGGGCTCGGCCGGGAAACACGCCGGTACGAGGCTGGCGCCCGTGGTGATCTTCACCGGGCCCGACGGCGTGCCCGCTGACCCTACTTCGACGGCTACTTAATCCCCCAGCCCGACTCTGGAGGCGGCATGGACAGCGGAAACACTGCGTGGGTGCTCATATGCGCCGCGCTGGTGATGTTGATGACACCCGGCTTGGCGTTCTTCTACGGCGGCATGTCGCGTGCGAAGAGCGTGCTGAACATGATGCTGATGAGCTTCAGCAGCATCGCGATCGTCAGCGTCCTCTGGGTGGTCTGCGGATACTCCCTCACCTTCGGTGAAGGCTACGGGCCGCTCGCTCCGCTGGTGGGCGACTTCAGCAGTGCCGGGCTCAGCGGCCTGATCGGCACCGGCGAGGACATCCCCGACCTGGCCTTCGCCGGGTTCCAGATGATGTTCGCCGTCATCACCGTCGCGCTCATCAGCGGCGCGGTCGCCGACCGCGCGAAGTTCGGCGCGTGGCTGCTCTTCGTGCCGTTCTGGGCGCTGCTGGTGTACTTCCCCGTCGCCCACTGGGTGTGGAGCGGCACCGGCTGGATCTTCAACCTCGGCGTCATCGACTTCGCCGGCGGTACCGCGGTGCACATCAACGCGGGTGTCGCCGCCCTCGCGCTGACCCTGGTGCTCGGCCGCCGCAAGGGCTTCGGCTCGGAGTCCATGCGCCCGCACAACCTTCCGTTCGTGCTGCTGGGTGCCGCGCTGCTCTGGTTCGGCTGGTTCGGCTTCAACGCCGGCTCCGGCCTGGCCGCCGACGGCACCGCCGCCCTGGCGCTGGTCAACACCCAGGTCGCCACCGCCGCCGCCACCGGCGCCTGGATGCTGGTCGAGCGGATCCGCTACGGCAAGGTCACCGCGCTGGGCTTCGCCTCGGGCGCCATCGCCGGCCTGGTCGCCATCACCCCGGCCGCGGCGTCGCTGACCCCGATCGGCTCGATCGTCCTCGGCCTCATCGCGGGCGGCGTCTGCGCCTACGCGATCAGCTGGAAGTTCAAGTTCAAGTACGACGACGCGCTCGACGTGGTCGGCATCCACATGGTCGGCGGCATCATCGGCTCCCTGGCCATCGGCCTCCTGGCGGCCTCGACCGCCGCCTCGGTCAGCGAGGACAACGGCCTGTTCTACGGCGGGGGCGTCGGCCTCCTCGGCCTCCAGGCCCTGGCCGTGGTCGCCGTCCTGGTGTACTCCTTCGTGGCCACCTGGATCATCGCCAAGGTCATCGACCTGATCATCGGCTTCCGGATCCCGGAGCACGTCGAGACCAACGGACTCGACCACGAGCTCCACTCCGAGACCGCGTACGCCTTCGACGAGCTGGACGAGCTGGAGACCGGAGAGCTCTCCTCGCCGACGCCTCCGGGCGAGGAGAAGACCTCGCAGCAGGTCGGGTCCTAGCGTCCCCAGCGTTGAGGGTGCGAGCCCGGCCGCATATGCGGTGAGGTCGCAGTACGCCGGACCGGTGAGGAGATCCTCCTCACCGGTCCAGGTGTTTTCCGGGGGCCTGTGGCCGGGAAAGCCTGAGCCCTCTGGGGAGAAGCGCAGGTGAGCATCCCGAGAGCTGAGCGGGAAACACTGCTTTGACCGGGTGTGTGGAGGCGTTGGGTACGCTGTCCGCAACGGAGGGGCCGCACACGAGTGCGACGGGGGCTTTTCCGCCGCCCGGCCGGTTACGACGGCCATGGGCGCCCAGGGCCCCGACCTCGCACGGGTGCGTTCGATCCGAATCCCGCTCAGCCCGTCCATTACCGTGAACCCCTCGGCAAGGGGCCAGGAGGCATGATGTCGCCGGACCTACCCAGCAGACGCCGACCCAGCGGACCGGTCAGGTTCGCTGCGGCCACGGCCGTCCTCGCGCTCGGCGCGGCCGGATGCTCGATCGACCTGAGCAGCTGGCGACCGGGCGGCGGAGGCGAGGAGCCGGCGCCCTCGCCGACCCCGGTCGAGGCCGGCCCGCTGCTGGACGCCGCCCTCGAATCCCTGGCCGCCGCCCCCGCGATCGCGGTGCAGGGGCAGATCGCCGAAGCCGAGGACCAGGTCGTCAAGGAGACCGCGCTGACGGTCACCGACGCCGGCGCCACCTACGGCACCGTCCAGGAGAGCGAGAACGAGGCCGAGGTCGTCCAGGCCGACGGCCGGCTCTTCGTCAACGCGCCCGACGAGTACTGGCTCGACCAGGACGTCGCCAACCCCGACACCGACCAGTACGCCGGCGCGTGGGTGCGGGTCTCGGGCGCCCAGCTGGGCATCAACCCCGGCGCGGTGCTCACCCCCGCCACTCTCGCCGAGATCCTGCGGGGTCTGGCGCCCGAGGGCGGCGAGGCCACCCTGGAGAACCTCGACGGCACCTCCGCCTACCGGATCGACCTGGGCGGCGGCGAGGAGAACCGCGTCTGGATCGGCGAGGACAGCGGTGAGCTGATGCGGATGGAGATCGAGCAGCTCGCCCCCGAGGACGCCGACTCCGGCCCGCGCACCCGGCTCAACTTCACCGCGCCCGAGGCCGCCGACATCGAGACCGTCTACGACGACATCCTCGCGGCCGCCGAGGACGGCCTGGGCTCCTCGCGCGATGCCCGCCTCCCCGTGAACTGGGAGGGGCAGCTCGCCCTGGAGTGCGCCGACGGCGGGGCGTGCACGGTCACCGGGCAGGCCACCGACGACTCCGGCGCCGGCGGCGACACCACCGTCATCATCCGGATGGACGCCGAGCTGACCAACGAAGAGCTCGGCTCGCAGGAGTGCAGCGACTCCACATCGATCCAGGCCGGCGGGACCGCCGAGCTCACGTGCAGCGTCGACTTCGAGCTGGCGCCCAGCACGGAGCCGCAGGAGTACGAGATCTCCGGCGACGCCCTGCTGTCCACCCGCGGCCTCAGCGGCGACGCCCGCGACGAACTCGTCGCCACGGTGGGCGAGCAGCGCGAAGCCACCCTGTCGCCCGAGGAGGGCACCGGTTCGGCCGAGCCTTCCGCCGACCCCTCCGCGGAGCCCAGCGCATCGGGGAACTAGCCGAGTGGGCGGCCCTGCCGGGCGGCCCCGTGAAGGGCGCGCGACCGCCGGGGCGCACGACGGCGCCCCGGCGGGTAACCTAGGTAACAGAACCCTGCGACGAAGGAACTGGCCACACTCGTGTTCGAGACGCTTTCCGACCGGCTGACATCGGTCTTCTCCTCACTGCGCGGCAAGGGGCGGCTGTCCGACGAGGACATCGACGCGACCGCGCGGGAGATCCGTCTCGCGCTGCTCGAGGCCGATGTCGCCCTCCCCGTCGTCCGCGCGTTCGTCGGCCAGATCAAGGAGCGCGCCCGCGGCGAAGAGGTCTCCAAGGCCCTGAACCCGGCGCAGCAGGTCATCAAGATCGTCAACGAGGAACTGATCGCGATCCTCGGCGGCGAGACCCGGGAGATCCGGTTCGCCAAGAACCCGCCGACCGTGATCATGCTCGCGGGCCTCCAAGGCGCCGGTAAGACCACGCTGGCGGGCAAGCTCGCCCGCTGGCTGGCCGCCCAGCGCAACACCCCGCTGCTCGTCGCGGCCGACCTCCAGCGCCCTAACGCCGTCACCCAGCTCCAGGTGGTGGGCGAGCGCGCGAGCGTCCCCGTCTTCGCCCCGCAGCCGGGCAACGGAGTGGGCGACCCGGTCGAGGTCGCCCGCACCTCCATCGAGCACGCGCGGCGCAACAACCACAACATCGTCATCATCGACACCGCCGGCCGGCTGGGCATCGACTCCGAGATGATGCAGCAGGCCGCCGACATCCGCGACGCCGTCACCCCCGACGAGATCCTGTTCGTCGTCGACGCCATGATCGGCCAGGACGCCGTCAACACGGCGCAGTCCTTCCTCGACGGCGTGGGCTACGACGCCGTCGCGCTGACCAAGCTCGACGGCGACGCCCGCGGCGGTGCGGCGCTGTCCATCCGGCACCTGACCGGCCGGCCGATCATGTTCGCGTCCACGGGCGAGAAGCTCGAGGACTTCGACCTCTTCCACCCCGACCGGATGGCGTCGCGCATCCTCGACATGGGCGACGTCCTGACGCTCATCGAGCAGGCGCAGCGCACGTTCGAGGAGTCCGAAGTCGAGAAGATGGCCAGCACGCTGGCCTCCGACGAGGACTTCACGCTCGACGACTTCCTCCAGCAGATGGCGATGGTCCGCAAGCTCGGGCCGATCAGCAACCTGCTCGGGATGATGCCCGGCATGGGCCAGATGCGCGAGCAGATCAGCAACGTCGACGACAAGGACCTCGACCGCATCGCGGCGATCATCCAGTCGATGACACCGGGCGAGCGGGCTAACCCCAAGGTCATCAACGGCTCGCGCCGGCTGCGCATCGCCAACGGCTCCGGCACCCAGGTCAGCGACGTCAACGGCCTGGTCACGCGGTTCTTCGAGGCGCAGAAGATGATGCGCCAGATGAAGAACGGCGGGATGCCGGGCATGCCCGGGATGCCGGGGATGCCGGGCGTGGGCGGCGGCCGCAAGAAGGGCAAGGCCCAGGCCAAGAAGCTCAAGAAGGGCAAGCAGCGCAGCGGCAACCCGCTCAAGGCCAAGCAGCAGGAGGCCGAGCGCGCCGCCGAGCGGCAGCGCCGCAAGGACGACCCCGGCACGCAGCAGCAGCCCCCGCAGCTTCCCCCGGGCCTCGGCGGTGGCGGCGCACAGCAGCTCCCGCCCGGCCTTGGCGGCGGCGGCAACATCCCCGACCTTTCGGGCTTCAAGCTGCCCAAGAAGTGAGGCCGGCGCGCCCGCGCACGGCGTGGGGCGCACGCCGCACGCCCCGGCGTCTGGCACAATTGAGTGTTGACTAACGGTGCTACGGGCCGGCCCTCTACCTTGCCCCGGCACCTACGTCCCCGCCTCGGCGGTGCGCCGCAACCCCACGCGGCGCCGAACCGGGCACACGCATCGCAATCGAAAGAAGACCACACCCGTGGCTGTCAAGATCAAGCTCAAGCGTATGGGGAAGATCCGTACGCCGCAGTACCGCATCGTCGTCGCCGACGCCCGCACCAAGCGCGATGGCAAGGCGATCGAGGAGATCGGCAAGTACCACCCGAAGGAGGACCCGAGCTTCATCGAGGTCGCCTCCGAGCGGGCGCAGCACTGGCTGTCCGTTGGGGCCCAGCCCACCGATGCGGTCAAGACCATCCTGAAGCGCACGGGCGACTGGCAGAAGTTCAAGGGCCTGCCCGCGCCCGCGCCGCTGAAGGTGGCCGAGCCCAAGGACGCGGAGGCCAAGGAGGCGGAGTTCCAGGCCGTCCTCAAGGAGCTCGTCCTGCCCGACAACGAGGGCAAGGGCAAGGCCCGCAAGTCCGAGAAGAAGGCCGACAAGGCGGAGAAGGCCGACAAGGCCGAGGACAAGGCCGCCGAGGTCGCGGAGAAGCCCGAGGGCGAGGACTGACGTGCTGGAAGAGGCGCTTGAGCACCTAGTGCGCGGAATCGTAGAGAATTCCGACGACGTCCAGGTGAGAGCCCGCCGGCTCCGCAAGGGCAAGGTGCTCGAGGTCCGGGTCCACCCCGATGATCTCGGGAAGGTGATCGGCCGCAACGGCCGGACCGCCAAGGCCCTGCGGACCGTTGTGGGTTCGCTGGCGGGCGGCCGGTACGTGCGCGTCGACCTGCTGGACCTGAACGAAGTGCGCTGAATCGCGCGCTGGGGCGCCGACCACCGGTCGGCGCCCCAGTGTCGTGCCCGCCGGCCGTGCCGCGGGTACCGAGCACGAGGAGAACGATGCGTCTGGTTGTCGGCCGGATCGGCCGTGCGCACGGCGTCCGGGGCGATGTCGCGGTCGATGTGCGCACCGACGACCCGGCTGAGCGGTTCGCCGCGGGCGCCCGGCTGCTGACCGACCCCGACGACGCCGGCCCCCTCACCGTCAAGGCGGTGCGCACCCATTCGGGGCGGCTGCTCATCCGGTTCGCCTCGGTCGCCGACCGCGACGCCGCCGAGGCGCTGCGCGGTGTCACCCTCCTGGTCGACTCCGCCGACATCCCGCCGGTGGACGACCCTGATGAGTTCCACGACCACGAGCTCATCGGCCTGCGCGCCGTCACCTCCGGCGGCGCCGACATCGGCGTGGTCGACGACATCCTGCACCACGCCCAGGACGTCCTGGTGATCAAGGACGCCGAGGGCGGCGAGGTGCTGGTCCCCTTCGTCCGGGAGCTGGTTCCCGAGGTCGACACCGGCACCGGACGCCTGGTGGTCGAGCCCCCTCCCGGCCTGCTCGACCTGGGGCGCTGACCCCGGCCGCACCCGGCCCGCCACCGTCGCCGCCCCCATCGCCGGCGCCGCCCGCCCGGACGGGCCGCCACCTCCGCCGCGCCGTGGACGGCGGCCCCCGAAGCCCGGAAGAGCCCATGCGTATCGACATCATCACCATCTTCCCCGAGTACTTCAGCCCGCTGGAGCTCTCGCTCATCGGCAAGGCGCGCGCCTCGGGGCTGCTCGACATCCGCCTGCACGACCTGCGCTCCTGGACCCACGACCGGCACAACACCGTCGACGACACCCCCTACGGGGGCGGCCCCGGCATGGTGATGAAGCCCGAGCCGTGGGGAGAGGCGCTCGACGCCGTCACGGGCGGCGGTGAGGAGGGCGCGACGCCGCGGCTCATCGTGCCGGCCCCCAGCGGGCTGCCCTTCACCCAGCAGCGGGCCGACCGCCTGGCGGCCGAGCCATGGCTCGTCTTCGCCTGCGGGCGCTACGAGGGGATCGACTCGCGGGTGGCGGAGGACGCCGCCGGGCGGATGCCCGTGGAGCACCTGAGCATCGGCGACTACGTGCTGGCCGGGGGCGAATCGGCGACCCTGGTGATGGTCGAGACGGTCTCGCGGCTGCTGCCCGGCGTGCTGGGCAACGCGGAGTCCGCGGTGCAGGACTCCTTCGCCACCGGCGCCATGGCGCACCTGCTCGAAGGGCCCGTCTACACCAAGCCGCCCGTGTGGCGCGACCGGGAGGTCCCGCCGGTGCTGCTGTCGGGCAACCACGGGGCGGTCGACCGGTGGCGCCGCGACCAGGCGCTGCGGGCCACCGCGCGCAACCGGCCCGAACTCCTGGACCGGTTCACCGACGATGATCTCGACCGGCGCGACCAGGAGGTCATCGCCGAGGCTCGGTTACAGACCGGTCCCGAACCTATGGCAGACTAGACGAGTTGCCCCTGCCATAGAACCGTGTCCGCATGCGCCAGGCACCGGCCGACTGCTGCGGAGCCCGCAGAGGCACGCGAATACGACCCCAGCAGATCCGCCCGCGCGAACCGCAATGTCCGTCGCCGCGGCGCGCAATCGATGAGGAACCGCTGAGATGCACACCGCTATTCAGGAGCTCGAGAAGGCCCAGCTGCGCTCCGACATTCCCGACTTCCGCCCCGGCGACACGCTCAACGTCCACGTGCGGGTCACGGAGGGGAACCGTTCCCGGGTCCAGGTCTTCAAGGGTGTCGTGATTCGGCGGCAGGGCCCGGGCGCCCGCGAGACCTTCACGGTCCGCAAGATCAGCTACGGCGTGGGCGTCGAGCGCACGTTCCCGGTGCACACCCCGGCTCTGGAGAAGATCGAGGTCGTCTCCCGTGGCCGCGTCCGCCGCGCCAAGCTCTACTACCTGCGCAACCTGCGCGGCAAGGCCGCCCGCATCCGCGAGCGCCGCGAGCCCGTCGCCCGCTGAGGCGAGGTTCTTCACACGCCGTATCCGGGTGCGCCTTTTCCGGCGCCCGGCGTCGTGCTCGGCTAGGCTTCGATCCCGATGAGCAACGACGATTTGGACCCTCGCGAGGCCGGGCCCCACACCCGTGGGACCACCCGGCCCGAACCGGGCGACCAGCCCGATGACGCTGGCTCCTCTGCGCCCAGGCACAGAGGGGCCAGCGTCATGTCGGGGGCCGGTGCCAAAAAGGAGACCGTGACCGCGGATGAGGTCGATGCCGAGAGCTCAGGGGATGCGATGAGCGCCGAAAAGGAACGCACCAAGGACGAAAAGGCCGGTTCCTTCTGGAAGGAACTACCGATCCTGATCGTCATCGCACTGGTCTTGGCGTTCGTCATCAAGACCTGGGTGGTCCAGGCGTTCTACATCCCCTCGAAGTCGATGGAGAACACCCTCCTGGTCGGTGACCGGGTCCTCGTCAACAAGCTCGTCTACCAGGTCCGCGACATCGAGCGCGGCGACGTCGTCGTCTTCAACGGCACCGGCTCCTGGGACGAGGAGAACACCGTCACCGTGGAGCCGCCCTCCAACCCCGTCTCGCAGCTGTTCACCTGGGTGGGGCAGCAGTTCGGGGTCGCGCCCACGGGCAAGGACTACATCAAGCGCGTCATCGGCATCCCCGGCGACACCGTCGAATGCTGCGACGACCAGAACCGCGTCATGGTCAACGGCGAGCCGATCGACGAGCCCTACCTCTTCCCGGGCAGCCAGGAGACCCACACCGAGTTCGGCCCGGTCGAGGTGCCCGCGGGGCGGCTGTGGCTCATGGGCGACCACCGCGAGATCTCCTACGATTCCCGGCTGCACCAGAACGACCCGGGCGGCGGCAGCGTCGCCATCGAGAGCGTGGTCGGACGCGCGTTCGTCGTCGTGTGGCCCCTGAACCGGATCACCACCCTCCCCATCCCCGACAGCTTCGCCCCCCTGAACTCGGAGGACTCCGCCGCGGCCCCCGTCGCACAGGGGGCCGCCGCCGCGCTGCCGCTCGCCTTGGGCGCGGCGGGCGCCCTGCCCGTGCACCGTGCGGGCCGCCTGGTGGCCCGGCGTATCCGGGGCGCACACGCCGGGGATTCGGCGGATTGACCCCATGCGGTTGACACGTGGCGCATCATGGATTCTGTAGCGGATACGTCCGCTCTCATGGCCACGACACCACACGACACCGCATGCCAGTGCAGTGCACGAGGGCGAAGGGGGCCGGGCCGGCCGAAATCGGGAGTGCACGACGAAAGCGAGCGCGAGATGAGTTCTGAGGACCTGGAGAAGTACGAGGCCGAGATGGAGCTTCAGCTCTATCGCGAGTATCGCGACGTCGTCGGCCTCTTCAGCTACGTGGTCGAGACCGAACGCCGGTTCTACCTGACCAACCACGTGGACCTGCAACCGCGCAGCACCGAGAACGGTGAGATGTACTTCGAGGTCACGATGGAGGACGCCTGGGTCTGGGACATGTACCGCCCGGCCAGGTTCGTCCGCAACGTGCGCGTGGTGACGTTCAAGGACGTCAACGTCGAAGAGATCACCAAGGCCGATCTCGAAGTCCCCGACTCCGGCCACCCGGGCACGGCCGACTGACCCGCCTGAGGGCGGGGAAGCGGCCCGGTCGCCGGGCCGCTTCCCCGCCCAGGGAGCGGCGTCTTCCTCCGGAGATTCCGTTGCAGAGGTCTCGCCGGAGGTTTTCCACAGCCTGAGAATCATGGTCGCGCGGCGTGGAGCCGTTCGGTCACTGTGGGTGGTGGAGGTGATCCACCATGACCGGATCCACGTACGCCCCACCCGCCCCCGCGACCCCTCTCACGCTCGCGGTCCCCACCGCACACCGCCCTGCCGGCCCCGCCTACGGCGATCGCCCCGGTCCCCGGCTTCCCGCCCCTCTTCCTGACAACCGCGCGAGTCACCACGAACCGCGGCGGCCGCTCCGATGGCTGCGCGCCCTGTGGGCGGGGGTCCTGTGGCACCTGGCCACCCGGTTGCCCGTGGGCGAGGCGGACGGTCCGGGGCCCGAACCGCGGGCCGGACGACCCGGCCCCGACTCCCTCTGCGGGTCGCCGGCCGCGGTGACGGCGTCTCCGCTCTCAGGTCCGCCACCCCGCGCGGCGCGGCACAAGGACGTGCTCGGGCGGCGGGGTGAGGACATCGCGGCCGCCCATCTCGAACGCAGCGGGATCCGCGTGCTCGCCCGGAATTGGCGGTGCCGCGAGGGTGAGCTCGACATCGTGGCGCGCGACGCCGGCACCCTGGTCGCGGTCGAGGTCAAGACCCGCACCAGCCTGCGCTTCGGCTCTCCGCTCGACGCCGTCACCCCGGTGAAACTGCGTCGTCTGCGCCATCTGGCCCGGGCGTGGTCGGCCGAACACGGCCACCCCGGCGCGCGCGTCCGTATCGACGTCGTATCCGTCCTGGCCGGAACCGGCGGCCGCATGTTCCTCCGGCACCACCGGGGTGTGGGGTGAACCTCCCGGCACGGCGGACTGCGACCGGCCGCCCCGCCCCGTCCGCCGGCCCCCACGTCGACCGCCCAGCGGGCACGGTCCGCACGGCGGGAGCCCGCAGGTCCGGGATCGGTAGCCCCCGGGCGCGCGCGACCAGCGGCCACAGAACCGGGGGGTCGTGATGGGCCTGGCGCGCACGAAGTCCGTCGCGCTCCTCGGGGTCGAGGGCCACACGGTCGAGGTCGAAGCCCATCTCGGCGGCGGGGCCGCCGGGCTCACGCTGGTCGGGTTGCCCGACACCGCCCTGCGCGAGGCCCGCGACCGCATCAGAGCCGCCGTCGTCAACGCCGGCGAGACCTGGCCCGAAGGCCACATCACGGTCAGCCTGTCACCCGCCAGCCTGCCCAAGCGCGGCAGCGGCTTCGACCTCGCCATCGCCACCGCCGTACTCGCCGCCGACGGCGCCATCCCCGCCGAAGTCGTGCACGACCGCGTCCTGCTGGCCGAACTGGGGCTCGACGGCCGGGCACGGCCGGTGAGCGGCGTCCTGCCCGCGGTCCTGGAATCCGTCCGCCGCGGCCACCGCACGATCATGGTCGCCCGGGGCAACGCCGCCGAGGCCGCCCTGGTCCCGGATGCCGAGGTCGTCGCCATCGGCGGCCTCGGCGACCTACTCGCCTGGGTTCGCGGCGAACCCATTCCCGACGCGGCCGACGATGACGATCCCGATGCGGACGTCCCCGATCCCACCCACGGTCGCAGCCCCGACCTCGCCGACGTCCTCGGGCAGCCGGTCGCCCGGCGGGCGGTCGAGATCGCGGCGGCGGGCGGGCACCACCTGATGATGGTCGGCCCGCCGGGCACGGGCAAGAGCCTGCTCGCCGAACGCCTCCCGACCGTCCTGCCGCCGCTCACCCCGGAGGAGGCGATCGAGGTCACCGCGGTCCATTCGGTCGCCGGCACCCTGCGGAAGGGCCAGCCGCTCATCACCCGGGCGCCGTTCTGCGCCCCGCACCACACCGCCACCCGCGCGGCGATCGTCGGCGGCGGCAGCGTCCGGCTCCGGCCCGGCTGCGTCTCGCTGGCCCACCGGGGCGCGCTGTTCCTCGACGAAGCGCCGGAGTTCGCCACGGGCGTGCTCGACTCGCTGCGCCAGCCCCTGGAATCCGGTGAGGTCACGGTCTCCCGCTCCGCCGCAACGGTCTGCTTCCCCGCGCGCTTCCAGCTCGTGATGGCGGCCAACCCGTGCCCCTGCGGAAAATCGGGCAACGCCTGCACCTGCTCCTCGCTTCAGCGCCGCCGTTACCTGGCGCGGCTCTCGGGCCCCCTGCTCGACCGGGTCGACCTCAAGGTCGAACTCCAGCCGGTCGCGCACGCCGAGCTCCTCGCCGACCGCGCCTATGCGGAATCGTCGGCGACCGTCGCCGAACGCGTCGCCCAGGCCCGCGACCGCGCCGCCAAGCGCCTCGCCGCCACCCCGTGGACCACCAACGCCGAGGTCCCCGGCGCCTCCCTGCGCAGGGACTTCCCGGTCCCCGGCCCGGCCCTGCACATCCTCGCCGCGGCCCTGGAACGCGGCGAGATCAGCGCCCGCGGAGTCGACCGCGCCATCCGCCTCTCCTGGACCCTCGCCGACCTCGCGGCCCGCCCCCGCCCGGAACCCGAGGACACCGCCTACGCCTTCGCCCTCTGGTCCGGGAGGTCGACCCCATGACCCCCACGGGTCCGCGGTCACCGGGCCCCTGCCCAGCGGCCGACGAACCGGCCGACGGGGCGGTCGATCCCGCTCTTTCCGACGACGCCGTGTCCCGTGCCTGTCTCACGGTCGTGGCCGGGGCGGGGGATCCCGTCATGGGGGCGCTGCTGGATCTGCACGGGGCCTCTGCCGTGTGGGGCGGGCTGCGGGGCGGTGGCGTGCTGCCCGCTCCGGCGGGGGTTCGTGCTCGTGCTCACGGCGAACGCTGGGAGCGCTGGTGCCGGCGCGCTTCGGGGCTCGACCCCGATCAGGTGCTGAGCGCCGCCGCCGACATCGGCAGCCGACTCGTGGTCCCGGGCGACCCCGAGTGGCCCGGTCAGCTCGACGGGCTCGCGGAGCGGAGGCCCTATGCACTGTGGGTGCGCGGCGCCCACGACCTCCGCAACGCCTGCCTGCGCTCCGTCGCAATGGTCGGCTCGCGGGCCGCCTCCGCCTACGGCCTGCACGTCGCCGGCGACCTCGCCTGGGCGCTCGCCGCGCGCTCGTGGACCTGCGTATCGGGCGGCGCCTACGGGATCGACTCCGCCGCCCACCGGGGGGCGCTGGCCGGGCGAGCGCCCACCGTGGCCGTCCTCGCCTGCGGCCTCGACCTCTGCTACCCCCGCGGCAACGAAAGCCTGTTCGCCGACATCGCGGCGCGCGGCACCCTGGTCAGCGAGCATCCGCCGGGCACCGCGCCCACCCGCCACGGCTTCCTCGTGCGCAACCGCATCATCGCCGCGCTCACCCCCGGCACGGTCGTGGTCGAGGCCGGTCTGCGCAGCGGGGCGCTCAACACCGCCCGGCACGCGCTCGACCTGTGCCGGGTCCTCATGGCTGTGCCCGGCCCGGTCACCTCCGCCCTCTCCGCGGGCTGCCACCGCCTGCTGCGCGAATGGCGGGCGGCCTGTGTCACCGACGCCACCGACGTCGCCGAGCAGGTGGGGCACATCGGCGACGACCTCCGGCCCGGCGGCGGTACCGCCCTGGCCCGCGATGCCCTCGACGACCTCGCCCGCAAGGTCCTCGACTCCGTCCCCGCCCGCACCGGGGCGGGTACCGCCACCATCGCGTCGGCGGCCGGGCTCGGCCTCGACCTCACCCTCGGGCGCCTCGGCCTGCTCGCCGCCGGCGGGTTCATCGAGCGGTGCGCGTCGGGGTGGCGCGTCCGCCCCGGAACCGCCGACTCTGACGGGAGTAGTGTGCTCCCATGACGAAGAGTCACAGCGCCGCCGGCCCGGTCCCTTGCCCGTGGTGCGCCCCATGACGTCGCCCGGACACGACGACCTCGTCGAGGAGTTCCGGCGCCATATCGGTACCGACCGCTCCGCGCACACCGTCCGTGCCTATATGGGGGACCTCCGCGGGCTGCTCGGCCACCTCGACTCCGTCGGGTGCGCCGTCGACGGCATCGACGTCGCCGCCCTCCGCGGCTGGCTCTCGGCGCAGCACGCCGCCGGCGCCGCGCGCTCGACCGTCGCCCGCCGCGTGGCCGCCGCGCGGGCCTTCACCGCGTTCCTGCACCGCACGGGCCGGCTGACGGTCGACCCCGGCCCTCTGATCGCCACCCCCAAGGCGCACCGCACCCTCCCCGTGGTGCTGGACGAAGAGCAGGCCGGGACCGCGCTCGAGACCGGCACCGCGCCCGACGACACCACCCCTGCGGGCCTGCGCCGCCGGGCCGTGGTCGAACTCCTCTACGCCACCGGCATCCGGGTGGCCGAGCTGTGCGCCCTGGACGTCGACGACATCGACCGCGAGCGCCGCACGGCGCGCGTGTTCGGCAAGGGCGGCAAGGAGCGCGTGGTGCCGGTGGGCGTGCCCGCCCTCGACACGGTCGACCGGTGGCTGGCCGCCGGCCGCCCGCACCTGGCCGTGCCCGGCAGCGGCCCGGCGCTGTTCCTGGGGGCGCGCGGCGGCCGGCTCGGCACGCGTACGGCGCGCCGCGATGTCCACGCCCACATGGGCGCGGCCGAGGGCGACGCCGACATCGCCCCGCACGGCCTGCGGCACAGCGCCGCCACGCACCTGCTCAACGGCGGCGCCGACCTCCGCAGTGTGCAGGAGATGCTGGGCCATTCGTCGCTCCAGAGCACCCAGATCTACACCCACGTCTCGATCGAGCGCCTCACCCGCACCTACAACCAGGCCCACCCGCGCGCCTGAGCGCCACAGGGCCCGGCCGCGGCAGCAGGCGGATCTCGCCTCTGCCCAGCAGGGCCATCGGGTCGAGGTAGTCGGTGCCGCGGCGCAGGCCCCAGTGCAGGCAGGGGCGGTCCGCGCAGTGCGGCGGGTCGTCGGCGAGGGTGCCGATGGGGGCTCCGGCCGCCACGGTGTCGCCGCGCGTGACCTCGGGCGCGACCGGCAGGTAGGTGGTGCGCAGCTCGCCGTGGACCACGCTGACCACGCCTGTTCCGGCGACCCGCCCCGCGAAGGCCACCCGGCCCGCGCCCGCCGCGACGATGTCGGCCCCCGCCTCGGCGGCGAGATCGACCCCGCGGTGCCCCGGCAGCCAGGGCTGCTCCGGCGGGTCGAACGCGCGCAGCACCACGGGGCGGCCGTCGAGAGGCGGTCGCCACGGGCCGTCGTCGCCGGCCGCCGGAGCGGAGGCGAGAACCACGAGGACCGCGATCAGCAGGGCGGATATGCCGATGAGCGGGGCCGGGGTGCGGGGGAGGAGCGCCATCCTCCGAGCCTGCCCGGCCGCGCACCGGGCGCGCCAGCCCGATTCCCGCACTGTGGATGACGCCCCGACGCCCGACGCCCGACGCCCGGAACCGCCCGTCCGCCGACGGCCGTCCGTCCTCCGTCCCGTCATTGTTCTCGCCGCCCCCGGTGACCCGCTGCAACCGAGTGTGACGCAACGGTGCTTGACATCCGGGCGGCCGATCCGGTCCGGCTCGGACGGCGCCCGATCACGGTTAGAATCTTCTATGGCTCGTCATGAGCCGACAACTACGCACGTCCTCGTGCTTCCCCAGGGAGGGGCCGCTCTTGCGGTCCGCGCCGTCGAAGAGACGGCGCGGCGGAGCGGCCGGGGCGTCAGGAACAACCGAGGCGGGTTCGCCCCGCCGCACCAAGGAGGACCCGGTCATGGCCACAGTCGTGACGATCCGGCAGCTGCTCGAGAGCGGCGTCCACTTCGGGCACCAGACCCGTCGCTGGAACCCGAAGATGAAGCGCTTCATCTTCACCGAGCGCAACGGCATCTACATCATCGACCTTCAGAAGTCGCTGGCCTACATCGACCGCGCCTACGAGTTCGTCAAGGAGACGGTGGCCCACGGCGGCACCATCCTCTTCGTGGGCACGAAGAAGCAGGCGCAGGAGGCCATCGACGAGCAGGCTCGCCGCGTCGGCATGCCCTTCGTCAACCAGCGCTGGCTGGGCGGCATGCTCACCAACTTCTCCACCGTCCACAAGCGGCTCCAGCGGCTCAAGGAGCTCGAGGAGATCGACTTCGACGACGTCGCCGCCTCCGGCCTGACCAAGAAGGAGCTCTTGGGCCTGCGCCGCGAGAAGGAGAAGCTGGAGCGCACGCTCGGCGGTATCCGCGACATGTCCCGCGTGCCCAGCGCCGTGTGGATCGTGGACACCAAGAAGGAGCACATCGCGATCAGCGAGGCTCGCAAGCTGAACATCCCCGTGGTGGCGATCCTCGACACCAACTGCGACCCCGACGAGGTCGACTACCCGATCCCGGGTAACGACGACGCCATCCGCAGCGTCAGCCTGCTGACCCGCGTCGTCGCCGACGCCGTCGCCGACGGCCTGCTCGCCCGTTCCGGTGCCTCCACCGCCGGTGAGGAGAAGGCCGCCGACGAGCCGCTGCCCGAGTGGGAGCGGGAGCTCCTCGAGGCCAAGGCCGAAGCCCCCGCCGCGGAGGCCGCCGCCCCGGCCGAGGCCCCCGCTGCCGAGGCGCCGGCCCCCGAGGCTCCGGTCGCCGAGGAAGCTCCTGCCGAGGAAGCTCCTGCGGAGGAGGCTCCGGCTGAGGAAGCCCCCGCCGAGGCCCCGAAGGAAGCCTGAGCCGCCGAGGCCGTGTGCCGCCCCTCGCATCGCGCCCGCGGGATCCGTCCCGCGGGCGCGCAGGGGCGCTTTCAGACCCCGTCGACCCACACCAAGGGAATTAGAGAACAGCTATGGCGAACTACACCGCCGCCGACGTCAAGAAGCTCCGCGACCTGACCGGCGCGGGCATGATGGCGTGTAAGAAGGCGCTGGAGGAGAACGACGGCGACTTCGACAAGGCCGTCGAGTTCCTGCGCGTCAAGGGCGCCAAGGACGTCGGCAAGCGCGCCGAGCGCACCACCGCCAACGGCCTGGTCGTGCTCAAGCAGGACTCCGACTCCGCGGCCGTCCTGGTCGAGATCAACTGCGAAACCGACTTCGTCGCCAAGAACGACAAGTTCCAGCAGCTCGCCGGCGAGATCGCCGACTTCGTCGCCGCCTCCGACGCCACCGACGTCGAGACCCTGCTCGCCAGCGAGTACGCCGGCGGCAAGTCCGTGCAGCAGGTGATCGAGGAGAACAGCGCCGTCATCGGCGAGAAGCTCGAACTCCGCCGCTTCGCGAAGTTCGAGGGCGCCTTCGTCGCCAGCTACATGCACAAGTCCGACCCGGACCTGCCGCCGACCATGGGCGTCCTGGTCGAGCTGGACAAGGCCGACGCCGAGGTCGGCAAGGACCTCGCGCAGCAGATCGCCGCTCTCGCGCCGAAGTACGTGAGCAAGGACGACGTCCCCGCGGACATCGTCGAGAACGAGCGCCGCATCGCCGAGGCCACCGCCCGCGAGGAGGGCAAGCCCGAGCAGGCGCTGCCCAAGATCATCGAGGGCCGGGTGAACGGCTTCTTCAAGGACGCGACCCTGCTGGGCCAGCCGTTCGTGAAGGAGAACAAGAAGACCGTCCAGAAGATCGTCGACGAGGCCGGTGTCACGGTGCGTCGGTTCGTGCGCTTCAAGGTCGGGCAGGCGTAGACCTTTGACATGATGGAGGTGCCGGGGAGGAAACATCGTCCCCGGCACCTTCGGTGGATAAGGCGCGGTTCCGTCCCGGCACGGGTGGGGCCGCGTGCCGCAATACCACTCGGGGGAATCAGAAGGAGGCCGAGCGCCGTGCCGGAGACCGAAGACAGCACCATCGCCGACGGCCCAGCCATGCATGATTCGAGCTGGGGCCGTGTCGTACTCAAACTGTCCGGAGAAGCGTTCGCAGGGGGCGAGCAGCAGGGCATCGATCCCGGAGTCGTCCAGTACGTGGCCGAGGCGGTCGCCGCGGCCGTATCGGAGGGCATCGAGGTCGCCGTCGTCGTGGGCGGCGGGAACATGTTCCGCGGCGCCGCCATGGCCGAGCACGGCATGGAGCGGGGCCGCGCCGACTACATGGGCATGCTGGGCACGGTGATCAACTGCCTGGCGCTCCAGGACTTCCTGGAGCGGCTCGGCGTCGAGACCCGCGTGCAGACCGCCATCCACATGAGCCAGGTCGCCGAGGCCTACATCCCGCGCCGCGCGGTGCGCCACCTGGAGAAGGGCCGGGTCGTCATCTTCGGGGCCGGCCTGGGCGCGCCGTTCTTCTCCACCGACACCACCGCCGCCCAGCGCGCGCTGGAGATCGGCGCGCAGGCGGTGCTCAAGGGCACGCAGGTCGACGGCGTCTACGACTCCGACCCGCACCGCAACCCCAACGCGGTGCGCTTCGACCGGCTCGACTACAACGAAGTGCTCACCCGCGGCCTGAAGGTCATGGACGCCACGGCGGTGAGCCTGTGCATGGACAACGGCCTGCCGATCGTGGTCTTCGACCTCATGGGCGAGGGCAACATCGTCCGCGCCGTGCGGGGCGAGAAGATCGGCACCATCGTCTGTCCGGCCGACAGCTGATCCGCGCACACCTCGAACCGACGGACCACAGCGACACACGGGAGCCGCAATGACCGAAGAGACCCTCCTCGAAGCCGAGGAGAAGATGGAGAAGGCCGTCGTCGTCGCCAAGGAGACCTTCGCGGGGATCCGCACCGGCCGACCGAGCCCCGCCACCTTCAACAAGATCACGGCGGAGTACTACGGCACCCAGACCCCGATCAACCAGCTCGCCTCGTTCTCGGTTCCCGAGCCCCGCATGGTGGTCGTGTCGCCCTTCGACCGCTCCTCGAAGGACGCCATCGTGAAGGCGATCCGCGACAGCGACCTCGGCGTCAACCCCACCGACGACGGCACCGTCATCCGCGTCTCCTTCCCCGACCTTTCCGAGGAGCGCCGCAAGGAGTACGTGAAGGTGGCGCGGACCAAGGCCGAGGACGGCAGGGTCGCCATCCGCAACGTCCGCCGGCAGGCCAAGGACAGCTTCGACAAGGCCGTCAAGGGCGGCGAGATCGGCGAGGACGAGGGCCACCGCGCCCAGGAGGAGCTGGAACAGCTCACCCACAAGTACGTCGGCGAGATCGATGAACTGCTGAAGCACAAGGAATCCGAACTGCTAGAGGTCTAGGTTCTGTGTCGTTGTCCGAGCCCGGATCCGAGCAGGGAGACGATCGCGGGCAGGCCGCAGCCCCCGGCCCGCCCGCTGCCGACTCCGGAGAGGTGCCGGTGGTGTCGTCACCGAACGGTTCCGCACGTATGAGCGGAACCGCCCATAGCCCTGCCCGTCCGGAGGAGGACGGCGACGCCGTGAACGGCGCGCCGGACCCGCGCCGCGGCGCGGACGAGGAAGCGAACGCGAACGCGAGCACGGAGACCGCCGCCGCGTCCACCCCCGAGGCCGCCGCCGGCGCGTCCGCCGCGGACGCCCCCGGCCCCGAAGCCGACGGTGACAAGCAGCGGTTCGTCCTGCACAAGCCCAGCGGCGAGCCCGTGCGCGCCGGGCGCAACCTGCCTTTGGCGATCATCAGCGGATGCGCTCTCGGCGCGCTCGTGTTCGTCTCGATCTACCCGTTCCCCGCGGTGTTCGTGGCCATCACGTCGCTGGCCGTGCTGCTGGGGATGCGCGAACTGCACCGGGCCGTCGCCGCCCGCGGCACCCGCATCGCGCTGGTCCCGCTCGCCGTTGGCGGGGTGGCGATGCAGGCGGCCGCCCACTTCGGCGGCCCGGAGTGGCTGGTGGGCGTCACGGCGCTCACGGCCATCATCACCCTGTCGTGGCGGCTGCGCGACGGCGCCGAGGGCTACGTGCGCGACGCGGGCGCGAGCCTGTTCTCGCTGATCTACCTGCCGTTCCTGCTGGGCACCTGGCAGCTGCTGATCGCGACCCCCGGCGACGGCCAGGAGCGCATCGTCGCGTTCATCCTCGTGACCATCAGCAGCGACATCGGCGGCTACTTCGCCGGGATCCTCATGGGCCGGCACCGCATGGCGCCGGTGATCAGCCCGAACAAGACCTGGGAGGGCTTCGGCGGGTCGGTGCTCGGCTGCATGATCGCCGGGGGGCTCACCGTGGCCCTGATGCTCGACGGCCCGATCTGGGCGGGCTTGGTGCTGGGCGTGGCCGTGGTCGTGGCCGCGACGGTCGGCGACCTCATCGAGTCGCTGGTCAAGCGCGACCTCGGGCTGAAGGACATGGGCCGGTTCATGCCGGGCCACGGCGGCCTGCTCGACCGCGTGGACTCCCTCCTCATCGCCGGCCCTGTTGCCTGGGTCGTGCTGACCCTCTTGGTCCCCGCCGCGGGGTAGCCGGCCCGGCCGTCCCCCGGGGCCGGGTCACCCGGCTCACCTGCGCGTCAGGCCGCGGACGCTTCGGCTCGCGGCGGCCGCGCCGGTGGCCACCAGCAGGAGCGCGGCCATCCCCTCCAGGGCCGCATCGGTGCCGACGGCCTCGGCCAGCGGCCCCGCGGCGATCTCCCCGGCGGGCAGGGCGATGAAGGACCCCAGGGCGTCGTAGGAGTACACCCGGGCCAGCTTCTGCGGCGGGACGTTCTCCTGGACCGACACCTCCCAGGCCACGGTGAACTGCTCCACCGCCACCCCGGTGAGGAACATCGCGGCGAAGAGGAACAGCGGCACCGGGGTCCCGGTCAGCCCCAGCATCGGCACGGCGTCGACCGCGACCAGCACCACCCCGAACAGCAGCGCCCGCCGCGGCTGCCAGCGCGCCGCGAGCAGGCCGCCGAGGATCAGCCCGGCGCTGTAGGCCATGAGGATCAGCCCCCACGCCACCCGGCCGAAGGTGGCGTCGGCGATCGCGGGACCCAGCACGGCCGTGGTGCCCGACCAGGTGGCGTTGACGACCATGAATTGCAGCACGACGATCCACACCCACGGCCGCGACACGAATTCGGTCCAGCCTTCGGCGAGTTCGCGCAGGGGGTGGGCGGGCCCGTCGGCGGCCGGTGCGGCGGCGGGCAGGCGGAGCAGTGCGAAGCACACGCCGGCGAGCGCGAACAGGGCGGCGTCGACCGCGATGGCCCACCCGGGGCCGATCCCGCCGACGATGGCGGTGCCGATCGACATGCCCGTGAGCATCCCGATGTTGACGCCCACGCGCACGAGGGCGTTGGCCTGCCGGAGCAGCGGCCGCGGGACGGTCTGCGGGGTGAGGGCGGCCGACGCCGGCAGGTTGGCCGCCGCAGCGGCGCCGTTGACCAGGCTCAGCACGACCAGCAGGGGCAGGTTCGCCGCCCCCAGGAGGACGGCGGCGGCCACCAGGCCCTGGGAGAGGGCCGCAAGGGCGCAGCCGCCCTGGAGCACCAGCGCCCTCGGGAGCCGGTCGGCGAGCACCCCGCCGAACAGCAGCAGGACGACGTTGGCCAGAGAGCGCGCGCCGACGACCAGCCCCAGGTGCACGAGGGAGCCGGTGGCGTCGAGCACGGCGAAGCCGAGCGCCACGGTCGCCAGCCCGTTGCCGAAGTACATGAGGGTGCGTCCGGCGGCGAGCGCGCGGAACGGCCCGTGCCGCAGCGGCGCCAGGACGTCGGGCCGCGGTTCGGCGGGGGCGGTCATCGGCCCGCCGTGCGAACGCATGGGGGCAGGGACGCGTTTGCGGGCATGCGCCCCAGAATCGAGTGCCCGGCGACCGCCGTCAACCGGTTATCCGGGTGACGGCCTCCCGGTCAGGGCCCCAGGATCCAGGTGCGGCCCTCGGCGGCGAGTTTGTCGAGGAGGGTGGCGGAGTCGTGCTCCTTGGCGAAGAGGTGCTCGGGCCGGGTGATGGGGACGATCCACAGCCAGGTGACGGGGTCGCCGTGGAAGGTCAGGCCGGATGTGGCCGGGGGGACGCGGCCGTCGGGGCCGGCGAGGGGGGCCGGGTCGGCGATGAGGAGGACCGCCGTGCTGGTGCCGCGCATGGCGGAGTCCTCGGGGTTGTCGAGCCATTTCACGCTGTGGCCCGACCCGAACCAGGTGACCGCCCGCCACGGGAAGGCGCCGATCCAGCGGAAGATCCGGGCCGCGACGTGGGCGGGTGCGGTGGTGGCCAGCGCGAGCTCGATGCGGGCGTAGGAGGAGGTGTCGGCCATGTACCGGTCGAGCGTGGGCATGCGCTGCCCGCACATGCCCACCGTGCTCAGGATGGTGTAGGGCCGCTCCGCGGTGGGCGGGCGCTCCGAGACCCGGATCAGCGGGGCGTGGCCGTCGGACACGTCCCAGTAGTGCCCGGCGGGGCCGACCGTGCGGGTGAGGTGGTTGAACACCGTGCGCTGCACGCTGCGCCAGGCGCTGGGGGAGGAGCGCCAGTCCCAGTAGGCCTCGGCGTGCACCACGCGCGGCCACAGCTGGGCGGCCACGGGGTCGAGGGCCCAGGCGTAGGGGCTGCGGCCGATCGCCTCGCGCGCGTAGCCGGGCAGGCCGCTGTCGGCCTCGGCCCACCCCGGGACGATCGCCAGCAGGCCGTCGTCGTCGAGGAGCGCGACGCCGTCGCCCTCCTCGAACCACACCGCCCGCAGCCGGTCGGCGTCGAACGGGGCACGCCCCTGCGGATGCTTGGTGTGCGCTGCGGGCATGAGGGGCGCCTGCCCCTCGTAGGGGCCGGAGGGGTCACCGGAGTCGGGCGCCATGACGTGGTTGGCCAGCCAGACGGGCACCCGGATGGTCCCGCGGGCGTCGAGCAGGTAGGCGGCCGTGGTCCGGGAGTCGTACTCGACGATCACGCGGCGGCTGCGGTACGGGCTGAACTGGTCGAGGAGGACCTGCGCTCCTGCCACCTGCCCTCCTTGTCGGCTCGTCGCGCGGCGGTGTCCGGGCGCCGCATAGTATGAACCGTGATGCCCCAAGGGTGGCACCGCGGTGGTGAACGCGAAAGGTCGTACAGGCCCCTAAATTACCGCGCATCGCCGGTACCGTCCGCCCTCCCCTTTCCCGTCCACGTTGGAATCCCATGCCTGCCGAGCTCACCTTCGCCGCACCGCGCCGGGCGAAGCCGCCCCGCCACCTCGCCGACCTCTCCCCCGAGGAGCGCCGCGACGTCGTCTCCGAACTCGGTGAGAAGCCGTTCCGCGCCAAGCAGCTCGCCCAGCACTATTTCGGCCACCTCGAATCCGACACCGCGGCCATGACCGACCTCCCCGAGGCGTCGCGCGACCGGCTCCGCGAGGCGCTGCTGCCCACGCTGCTCACCCCGGTCAAGCACATCACCTGCGACAACGGTCTCACCCGCAAGACCCTGTGGCGAGCCTTCGACGGCGTGCTGTTCGAGTCCGTGCTGATGCGCTACCCCGACCGCGCCACGCTGTGCGTGTCCTCACAGGCCGGGTGCGGGATGAACTGCCCGTTCTGCGCCACCGGGCAGAACGGCCTCACCCGCAACCTCTCCACCGGTGAGATCGTGGACCAGGTGGTCTCCGTCGCGCGCGACCTCGCCCGCGGCGAGGTCGCCGGCGGCCCGGGGCGCATCAGCAACATCGTCTTCATGGGCATGGGCGAGCCCATGGCCAACTACCGGCGGGTCCTCGACTCCGTGCGGCGCATGACCGACCCCGTCCCCGGCGGCCTGGGCATCTCCCAGCGCGGGGTCACGGTCTCCACGGTCGGGCTGGTCCCTGCCATCGACAAGCTGATCGCCGAGCGCATGCAGGTGCGCCTGGCCATCTCGCTGCACGCCCCCGACGACGAACTGCGCGACGAGCTCGTGCCGGTCAACACCCGCTGGAAGGTCGCCGAGGTCCTTGACGCCGCGTGGCGCTACGCCGATACCACGGGCCGCCGGGTCTCCATCGAGTACGCGCTCATCCGCGACATCAACGACCAGGCGTGGCGGGCCGACCTGCTGGGCCGGCTGCTCAAGGGTCACCTGGTGCACGTCAACCTGATCCCGCTGAACCCCACCCCCGGGTCCAAGTGGACCGCGTCGCGGCCCGAGGACGAGCGCGAGTTCGTCCGCCGGCTCGAGGCGCACGGGATCTCGACCACCATCCGCGATACCCGCGGCCAGGAGATCGACGGCGCCTGCGGCCAGCTCGCCGCCGCCGAGGGCTAGCCGTGGCCGGCACGGCGCTGGCGTTCGCGGTCGCGCTGGCGTCGGCGCTGCTGCCGGTCCTCAACATCGAGCTGTACCTGCTGGGGGCCGCGTCGCTCTCCGGCGGCCCGGTGCTCTCAGCCATGGCCGTGGCGGCGGCGGCCGGGCAGACCCTGGGCAAGGTCGCCTACTACTACCTGGGCCGCGGCGTGCTCGACCTGCCGTGGCTGCGCCGCCGGGCCGCGACCACCGGCCGGTGGGGCGAGCGGATCGCCGGCCTGCGCGCCAAGGCCGAAGGGCGCCCGTGGTGGACCGCGGGCCTGGTGGCGGTGAGCTCCTTCGCCAGCATCCCGCCGTTCATGGTCGTGTGCGTCCTGGCCGGCACGGTCCGCATGCCGGTGTGGGCCTTCGTGGCCGTCACCATGGCCACCCGCTCGGCGCGGTTCCTGCTGCTGGTCTTCGCGCCGGGCACGGCCATGGCCCTGCTGCCCGGCTGAGCGGGGCGTCCCCTGGGGGCGCCGTTCAGCGGGTGCCCCACGCGTAGGACTGCTTGCGCAGCTTGAGGTAGACGAAGCTCTCGGTGGCGGTGACGGTCGCGACCGCGCGGATGCGGGTCAGGACCTCCAGGAGCTGGTCGTCGTCGGCGGTCACGACCTCGGCCAGGATGTCGAAGGACCCCGCGGTCACCACCACGTACTCCACGCCCGCCAGGGCGGCGATCGCGTCGGCCGCGGCGGTGGGGTCGCCGCTGCACCGCACCCCGATCATGGCCTGGCGGCTGAACCCCAGCATCATCGGGTCGGTCACGCCCACGACCTGGACCACACCGGACTCCAGCAGCCGCTGCACCCGCTGGCGCACCGCGGCCTCCGACAGGCCCACGGCCTTGCCGATGGCCGCATACGAGCGCCGCCCGTCCTGCTGCAACTGCTCGATGATGCGCTTGGCGGTGGCATCGAGGACGACGCCCGAGGGGGTCCTGTGCACCGCGGTCTCCGGGGCGCCCTGGTCGGTCACACGGTCCTCCGGTCTCGTGGCCGTGCCCGCCCGGTGGCGGATGGCCGGTGGATCGCCGCCGTGGAACCGGAATCGGTGGCCGCCGGGTGCACGGGCGACGGAATCTTGATTATCCCACGGTTCGGCTGGTGAGAATTCACCCGGTCAGCCGGTCGCGCACCGAGTCGAGCGACAGCAGGGCCACGTGCAGCGACAGGCAGGTCTCCACGGAGTCCAGGTCGGCCTGGAGCACGTGGGAGATCCTGCGCAGCCGCTCGTAGAACGCCGGCCGCGACAGGTGGGCGGTGGAGGCCGCGAGCGCCTTGTTGCGCCCCGCGTTGAGGTAGCAGCGCAGCATCTCGGTGAGGTCGGTGCCGTGGCGGGCGTCGTAGGCCAGCAGCGGGCCGACCTCGCGCTCCACGTAGGTCTGCAACCGCTCGTCGTCGCGGAACAGGTGCAGCAGCCCGCGCAGGTGGAGGTCGGGCAGCCGGTAGAACGGGCGGTCGTCGGCCTGGTGCACGGCGACGTCGGCCACCTGGCGCGCCTCCAGGAAGGAGCGGCGCACCTGGCGGATGTCCTCGGTCTGCGAGCCGACCGCGAGCACGGGCCCCAGCCCGACCCGCTCGCGCACGCGTTCGGCCAGCCGGTGCAGGCAGGCGTCGAGGCCCTCGCGCGGGGGCAGCGCGAGCAGGATGCCCACCCTCAGGTCGTCGACCGAGCCGACCAGCGCCGCCAGCCGCAGTTCCCGGCAGGCCCGGGCGACGCCTTCGGCGCTGTCGGCGAGCCGCGCCTGGGCCGCCAGGCCGGTGCCGCCCTCGCGCAGCCGCAGGACCAGCCCCACCAGGTTGCGGCCGGTCAGGGGCACGCCCACCGCCCGGGCGCGCACGAGCGCCTCTTCGGGGTCGGAGTAGGCGCGGTCGATGATCCCCGCGATGATCGTGCGGTGGGTCTGGCGCTCCAGGCTCTCCTGGTGGCGCTCCAGCAGCCGGCCCAGCGCCAGCGTGGTCGCGGCCCGCTCCACCAGCATGGTCTGCCGCGGCGCGGGGGAGGCGCCGCAGATGAGGATGAGCCGCCCCCAGTCCTGGCCGCGCGCCCCGACCATGGTCACCAGCCAGCCGGTGGCGGGGTCGTGGACGGTGCGCGGCCCGTTGCGGATGGCGCGCGACCGGCTCTCCCACGAGGTCAGCAGCGACCCCGGGTCCTCGCCGTTGAGGTCGCACACCAGCACCTGGTGGGCCAGGTTCTCCAGGACCACGGGGCACCCCGACAGGTGGGCGACCTCCTCGAGGACCTGGGCGGGGCGCGCGCCCTCGACCGAGAGCTGGGTGAACACCTCGTGCAGCCGCTCGGATTCGCGCAGCTCCTCCAGCTGCCGGTTGACCACCCGGACGTGCACGGCCTCGGTGATCTCCACGAACCGGGTCTCGCGCTCCAGGGAGATCACGGGGACCCCGGCCTCGCGCGCCGCGTCGAGCAGCGCCTCGGGCAGCTCGGAGTGGTACTTGCGGCCCAGCTCCACGGCGATGCCGCTGACCCCGGCCGAGGCGAGGTCGTCGACGTAGCGGCGCAGCGCCGCGGGGTCGTCGGGCATGGCGATGCCGGTGGTCAGGACCAGCTCGCCGCCGCGCAGCAGGTGCGCGAGGTCGGTGACCTCGGCGATGTGCACCCACCGGACGGTGACCCCCAGGTGCTCGGAGCCGACGACCACGCGCGGTCGGGCGCGCTGGACGGCGGGCAGGCCGAGCACGTCGGCAAGGGTGGGCAGCACCCCATCAGTCTAGGCGGCGGGCCCCGGCGGCCCGTGGCCTTTACAGACTGCTGGAGCGCACGGCTCCGCCTGGTCGCGGGGCAGGGGGAGCGACCAGGACCGGTTCCCCGGGTCCGCCTCCAGCGACCCCCATCGACCCCCAAAGCACCCGATTCGGACTGACACAGTGTCAAGAGCGCCGGTGCGACCTCAACAGTCTGATCCTGGCGGCGCCGGGATCCGCTTGTGAGACTGAACGCATGTCGGAACTCCTCGCTCGCCACCGCGCTGTCATGCCCTCGTGGCTCTCCCTCTACTACGACGCACCCATCGAGATCACCGGCGGGAAGGGCGTCCGCGTCACCGACGCCGACGGCAACACCTACCTCGACTTCTTCGCCGGGATCGTGACCAACATGCTCGGCTACGACGTCGCCGAGGTCCGCGAGGCCGTCGAGCGCCAGATCGCCACCGGGGTGGTGCACACCTCCACCCTCTACCTGCTCCGCGGCCAAGTGGAGCTCGCCGAGAAGATCGCCCGCCTGTCGGGCATCCCCGACGCCAAGGTCTTCTTCACCAACTCCGGGACCGAGGCCAACGAGACCGCGCTGCTGCTCGCCACGCAGGCGCGCGGCACCGACCAGGTGCTGGCCATGCGCAACAGCTACCACGGCCGCTCCTACGGCACGATCGCCGTCACCGGCAACCGCGGCTGGAAGAACTCCGCGCTGTCGCCGCTCAACGTCCACTACCTGCACGGCACCGACCGCGACACCCCGGCGTTCCGGGGGATGGGCGACGCCGAGTACATCGAGGCCTGCGTCGCCGACCTGCGCGACGTGCTCGCCACCGCCACCGCCCCCGATGTCGCCTGCCTGATCGCCGAGCCGGTCCAGGGCGTCGGCGGGTTCGCCATGGCGCCCGACGGCCTCTACGCCGCCTACAAGGAGGTCCTCGACGAACAGGGCATCCTGTTCATCTCCGACGAGGTGCAGACGGGCTGGGGCCGCACCGGCTCCTCGTTCTGGGGGATCGGCAACCACGGGGTGGTCCCCGACGCCATCACCTTCGCCAAGGGCCTCGGCAACGGCTTCGCCGTGGGCGGCGTCGTCGCGCGCGGCGACCTGATGGACGGGCTCACCGCCAACGGGGTGTCCACCTTCGGCGGCAACCCGGTGTCCATGGCCGCCGCCAACGCCACCCTCGACTACGTGCTCGACCACGACCTCCAGGCCTCCGCCGCGCGCCTGGGCCCCGTCGTCCTCGACGGCCTGCGTCCTCTGGCCGATCTGGCGAGCGTGGGGGCGGTGCGCGGCAAGGGCCTGATGTTCGCGGTCGAGATGGCCGACCCCGCCACGGGGGCGCCCTCGCCCGCTCTGGCCGGGGCCGTGCTGGAGGCCACCCGGAGCCGCGGGCTGCTCATCGGCAAGGGCGGGCTGCGCGGCAACGTGCTGCGGATGGCGCCGCCGCTGACGATCACCGAGGCCGACGCGCGCGAGGCCCGCGACATCCTCGTCGACGCCATCACCGAGGTCGACACCGCCGCGGCGTCCTGACGTACCCGGCGCACCGCCCGCCCACGCCACCACCGCACCGAATGAGGTCTCCATGAGCAAGCACGTCACCCACTGGATCGCGGGCAAGCCCTTCGCGGGGACCGCCGCCCGCCGCGGCGACATCCACAACCCGGCGACCGGCCGGGTCTCGGGCACCGTCGACTTCGCCGGGACCGCCGAGGTCGCCGCCGCCGTGGAGGCGGCCCGCGCGGCGTTCCCCGGCTGGCGCGACACCTCGCTGTCCAAGCGCACGTCGATCCTGTTCCGCTTCCGCGAGCTCGTGCACGCCCACAGCGGCGAACTCGCCCGGCTGATCAGCGCCGAGCACGGCAAGGTCGTCTCCGACGCCGCCGGCGAGGTCGCGCGCGGCCTGGAGGTCGCGGAGTTCGCCTGCGGGATCCCGCACCTGCTCAAGGGGGGGTTCTCGGAGAACGTGTCGACCGGCGTGGACGCCTACTCCATCCTCCAGCCGCTCGGCGTCGTCGCGGGCATCACGCCGTTCAACTTCCCGGCGATGGTGCCGATGTGGATGTTCCCCGTGGCGATCGCCTGCGGCAACACCTTCGTGCTGAAGCCGAGCGAGAAGGACCCCTCGGCGGCGGTGCGCATCGCCGAGCTGTGGTCGGAGGCGGGGCTGCCCGACGGCGTGTTCAACGTCGTGCACGGCGACAAGGAGGCGGTCGATGCGCTGCTGGAGGCGCCCGACGTCAAGGCGGTCAGCTTCGTCGGGTCCACCCCCATCGCCCGCTACATCTACGAGAACGCGGCCCGCAACGGCAAGCGGGTCCAGGCCCTCGGCGGGGCCAAGAACCACATGCTGGTCCTGCCCGACGCCGACCTCGACCTCGCCGCCGACGCGGCGGTCTCCGCGGGATTCGGCTCGGCCGGCGAGCGGTGCATGGCGATCTCGGCGGTCGTCGCCGCCGAGTCCGTCGCCGACGAGCTGATCGACCGGATCAAGGACCGCGTCGCCGGACTGCGGGTGGGCCCGGGCGACGACGACAGAAGCGATATGGGCCCGCTGGTCACGCGCGCCCACCGCGACAAGGTCGCGTCCTACCTGGAGTCGGGGGTGCACGAGGGCGCGACCCTGGCGATCGACGGGCGCGTGCACCCGGTGCTGGGCGACGACGCCGCCGAGGGGTTCTGGCTGGGGCCGTCGCTGCTGGACCACGTCACGCCGGAGATGTCCTGCTACCGCGACGAGATCTTCGGCCCGGTCCTCAGCGTGCTGCGGGTCTCCGGGTACGACGCCGCCCTGGAGCTGGTCAACGCCAACCCCTACGGCAACGGGACCGCGGTGTTCACCCGCGACGGCGCGGCCGCCCGCCGGTTCCAGAACGAGGTGGAGGTGGGCATGGTCGGCATCAACGTGCCCATCCCCGTGCCCATGGCCTACTACTCGTTCGGCGGCTGGAAGCAGTCGCTGTTCGGGGACTCCCACGCGCACGGCACCGAGGGCGTCCACTTCTACACCCGCACGAAGGCGGTGACCTCGCGCTGGCCCGACACCGGGGGCGCCGCGGTGGACCGGCGGGCGGCGGCCGCCGGCGCGGCCGGGGCCGCGCCCGCCTCGGGCGGGGTGGACCTGGGCTTCCCGACCAACGGGTGACCCCACGGCCGGTCACGGCGTCCGCGCGGCACGGGATTGGCCTACTCTAGGTCGCGCGGGCGCCACGAGGGGTATCGTAGTGTCCGGTCATCCGCGGTGCGCGGACGCACGGGCGCCGCGGCCGGCCGCGGACCCTGCCGGACGACGCGCTCATTCCCCTCCTCCCCCCACGGAAGCGGGCGCGTCAGAGAGGCGCTCCGGGACCTAACTCCCCCCTGGTCCCGGAGCGCCTCCCCTTGATGTCCCCCTCAGTGGGCGACGAGCGCGTGCTCTAACTCGCGGGCCGCGTGTGAGGCGGCGATCCCCGCGCACTCATCGCATCCGTAGACCTCGGCTCCGTCGGGCAGCACGCCCAGCGGGTTGCGAGGCCGCGGCCACTTCACATGGCAGACCACACAGGCGTCCCCCAACGCCTGCGCGGAGCTGAGTGACCCTGGATCGTAGATACAGCTGTCGCTTGTGTCCGCATTGGGTGTGCTTGCGCACATCATGCTCAGACCGCTCAACGTCCCTGCTCCCCCCGTGGTTTAGGACAGTCTGGCGGACCTATAGCTATCGACTCTTATTGAACCAGAACGAGTCTGTCTCGGGAATAGGCCAGGCCGATTTTTGTGACTGTGAGCTTAGACAGACTAACTCTCCGTAGTTCAGAAGGGAATATGCCGCCCGATTGTGTCGCAAGGCAGGTGACATGTCGGTTGTGTCGCCCAGCCCGCGGGCCGGCGCGCGGCGCTCGGGCGGCCCGTTTCGCACACCGATCCCGACCGGAAGGGTTAAACCACCGCGCTCCCCGCTCCACCGGGGCGACGGTGGAACGGGGAGCGCGGATGCACGCGGACGGGGCCGCCGCAGGGCGGTCCGCCCCTGTCCCTGAGCACGCTCGCCTCCTCGCTCTGCTACAACGACCCCGCGGGTCGGGCCTTCGGCCGGGGGCGGCGTCGCCTCCGCTCGCTCGTCGGCTCGCCGTGCTATAGCCGCGCGAACGCCTCCTCCAGGATGGACAGGCCCTCGTCCAGCAGGCCGTCGCCGATCACCAGCGGGGGCAGGAGCCGGATGACGTTGCCGTAGGTCCCGGCCGTGAGCAGGATCAGCCCCCGGGAGTGGCAGTAGCGCACGACCTCGGCCAGCGCCTCGGTGTTGGGCGTCGTGTCGCCGCCCCCCGCCACCAGCTCGATCGCGACCATCGCGCCGCGCCCGCGCACGTCGCCGATGACGTCGTGCTTGTCCGCCAGCGCGCGCAGCCGGTCCAGCAGCGTCGCCCCGATCTCGCGGGCGCGCTCCACCAGCCCGCCGGACTCGATGCTCTCCAGGGCGGCGAGCGCGGCGGCGCAGGCGGCCGGGTTGCCGCCGTAGGTGCCGCCCAACCCGCCGGCGTGGACCGCGTCCATCAGCTCGGCGCGCCCGGTCACCGCCGCGAGCGGCAGCCCGCCCGCGATCCCCTTGGCGGTCGTGATCAGGTCGGGCACGACGCCCTCGTGCTCGCAGGCGAACATGTCGCCGGTCCGGGCGAAGCCCGTCTGCACCTCGTCGGCGATGAAGACGATCCCGTTGGCGCGGCAGAACTCCGCGATCCCGGGCAGGAAGCCGGGCCCCGGCTCGATGAACCCGCCCTCGCCCTGGATCGGCTCGATCAGCACCGCGGCGACGTTGGCCGCGCCGATCTGCTTGCTGATCTGGTCGGCCACCTGGCGGGCCGCCTCAGGTCCGCAGTTCCCGGGCCCGGTCGGCCAGCGGTAAGGGTAGGCCATCGGCATCCGGTACACCTCGCCCGCGAACGGCCCGAACCCCTGCTTGTAGGGCAGGTTCTTCGCGGTCAGCGCCATCGTGAGGTTGGTGCGTCCGTGGTAGGCGTGGTCGAACACCACGACCGCGGAGCGCCCGGTGGCGCTGCGGGCCACCTTCACCGCGTTCTCCACCGCCTCGGCCCCCGAGTTCAGCAGGACCGACCGCTTCTCGTGGTCGCCCGGCGTGATCCGGTTCAGCGCCTCGCACACCTCCACGTAGCCCTCGTAGGGGTTGACCATGAAGCAGGTGTGGGTGAACCGGGCCAGCTGCTCGGCGGCGCGCTCCACCACGGCCGGGGCAGCGTTGCCCACGTTGGTGACGGCGATCCCCGCGCCGAAGTCGATGAGGGCGTTGCCGTCGATGTCCTCGACGATGCCGCCCCCGGCGCGGTGCACGTAGACCGGCAGGACGCTGCCGACCGCTTGGGCGACCGCCCTGCTGCGGCGCTCCTGGAGCGCGCGCGACTTCGGGCCGGGGATCTCGGTGACGATCCGGCGCTCCTGTGCGACCTCGGTCGTTGCCATCGGGCGGTCCTCCTTGTGCCTACGCGCCGGTGCCTGCACGGCGATCGGGCTCGACCCTAAAGGCGCGCGTGCACGCCGGAAATCTCCTTGGTGGATAAGATCGAGGCAGCTCATTGGCCATTTCGGTGATCGGGGGACGGTTGCCGCCCACACTCGGCGCCCTGCTGCGCACGCCCCGCCTGGGGCTGCGCCTGCTCACCCGCGAGCACGGCCTCGACCGGCCCGTCCGCTGGGTGGCGGTCAGCGAGCTGACCGACCCCACCCCCTTCCTCGAAGGCGGCGAGCTGGTGCTGACCACCGGCGTCCGCTGGCCCGGAGACGACGACGGCGACCCCGACGCCCGCGACTACGTCGGCCGCCTCGTCGAACGCGGGGTCGCCGGACTCGGGTTCGGTGTCGGGGTGGCCCACGGCCGGGTCCCCGCCCGGCTGGTCGACGCCGCCGAGGAGGCCGGCCTGCCACTGATCGAAGTGGCGCGCCCCACCCCGTTCATGGCCGTCGGCAAGGAGGTCTCCCGCCTCCTCGCGCGCGAGGAGTACGAGGGGCTGACCCGCGCGTTCGCGGCGCAGCGGCAGCTCACCCAGGCGGCCCTGCGCGGCGCCGGACCCGTGGCCGACCGGCTGCGGGCCGAGCTCGGCGCCTGGGTGCTGCTGTTCGGCGCCGACGGAACGCTCCGCCACGCGGCCCCCGATGCGGCCGCCTCCCGCGCCCCCGCCCTGGCCGGGGAGGTGGGGCGGCTGCGCGGCTCCCGGCAGCGCGCCGGCGCCGCGGTGTCGGCGGCGGGGGAGAGCATCGCCCTCCAGCCCCTGGGCGTGGGCGGGCGGGTGCGCGGCTTCCTCGCCGTGGGCACCGGGCACCGGCTGGGCACCGACGAGCGCACACTGGTCAACGCCGCCGTCTCACTGCTCTCCCTGGAACTGGAACGGACCGCGCCCGGCCGCGCGGAAGAGGTGCGCGGCGGGCTGCTGGACGCGCTGCTCGACGGCGCCGTCGACCTCGGCCGCGACGCCACCGCGCGGCTGCGCGCCGCCCTGCCGGCCGAACCCGTGGCACTGGCCGTGGCCGAGGCGGCCGAGGGGCGCGGCCCGGTGTGGGACCCCGCGCTCGACGGCTGCCTGGTCGCCGAAGCCGGCGGCCGCCTCACCGTGCTCGGCACCGCATCCGCCGACCCCGGGGGCGTCCTCGCCCGGGTCACCGGGGGCCCGGTCGGCGCGGCCGAACCCGGCGGCTACGCCGCCCTGCCCTCGGCGCGCGCCCAGGCCGAGCGGGCGCTCGACGCCGCACGGCGCGACGGCGTACCCCTGGTCCGCGCGTCCGACCTGCCCGGCGGCTTCCTCGGCCTGGCCGCCACCCCGGCCGGCGCGCGCATCGCCCGGGATCTGCTCGCCCCACTGCTCGCCCACCGCACGGGCGACGACCTCCTGGCGTCCCTGCGCGCCTACCTGGCGGCCGCGGGGCGCTGGGACACCGCCGCCGACGCCCTCGGGGTGCACCGGCACACGCTGCGGTACCGCATCACCCGCATCCGCGAACTCCTGCCCGGCGACCTCGACGACCCCGACTACCGCGCCGAGCTCTGGACCGCCCTGCGCACCCTCGACCGCACCCGTCCCTGAAGGGCGGGGCGCTCACCGGGCCGGACGCCGTGGTCCCGGGGTGGGGAGCCGGTCAGACCTGCGCGTCGTCGAGGGCGTCGCGTGCCCGCTTCTCATGGGCCACCCGGGCCACCGACGGGCTCAGCATGCGGTCGATCAGCGCCAGCGCCAGCGCCGACACCACGAACGTCAGGTGCAGAACGGTCTGCCACAGCATGGTGTCGGACTCGGTGCGCGCGGCCTCGATGAAGGTCTTGAGCAGGTGGATCGAGGAGATCCCGATGATCGCCGTGGCCAGCTTGACCTTGAGGATGTTGGCGTTGACGTGGTCGAGCCACTCGGGCTGGTCGGGGTGGCCGTCGAGGTTGATCCGCGACACGAACGTCTCGTAGCCGCCGACGATCACCATGATCAGCAGGTTGGCGACCATCACCACGTCGACCAGCCCGAGGATGATCAGCATGATGGCGGTCTCGTCGACGTTGCCCAGCGCGACCTCGTGGATGAGGTGCCACAGCTCCAGCATGAACAGCCAGACGTACACCGCCTGCGCGATGATGAGGCCGAGGTACAGGGGCACCTGTAGCCAGCGGCTGAGGAACATCAGGTACCCGAGACTGAGTCGGCTGGAGGCGGAGATCTTCGTGGCAGCGGGCACGTCGGTCATCGGCGGTTCTTCTTCTCACGAGCGGGTGAAACGGGTGGGATGCCTTCACTTTAAGCGGGCCTGCGACCTGGTGATCACATCCGCCCACACCGGTCGACGTGTCCGGACGCCCCGGTAGAGTGCCCATCGTCCGGGCCGCCCCCCGGCCCGGTGAGCACACGGGAGGACGCACGTGCCCGAAGGCCACACCCTGCACCGCCTGGCCGCGCACTTCACCAAGCACTTCGGCGGCTCCCGGGTGCGGGTGTCGAGCCCCCAGGGGCGGTTCGCCGACGGCGCGCGGCGGATCGACGGCCGCACCCTCACCGAGGCCGAGGCGCACGGCAAGCAGCTGTTCCTCGCGTTCGACTCCGGCGACCGGCTGCGCGTGCACCTGGGCCTGTACGGGGCGTGGACCTTCGGCGACGCCGACGGCGAGCGCCACCTCGGCGCCCCGCGGGTGGCGGGCGGCGAGCGGCGCGAGCTGCTGCGCGACGCCGACGGCTTCGTCCTCGCCCCCGACCCCGTGGGGACCGTCCGGGCCCGGATCGTGACCGCATCGGGCTGGGCCGACCTGCGCGGCCCCTCGGCCTGCGAGGTCATCACCGAAGCGGAGCAGGAGGCCGCGCAGGCGCGCCTGGGCCCCGACCCGCTGCGCCCCGACGCCGACCCCGAGCGCGCCTGGAACGTCATCAGCCGGTCGCGCACCACCATCGCCGCGCTGCTGATGCGCCAAGACGTCATCGCCGGGATCGGCAACATCTACCGGGCGGAGTCGCTCTTCCGCGCCGGGATCGACCCCTACCGCCCTGGTCGCGATGTCACCCGCGCCGAATGGGACGCGCTGTGGGCCGACCTCACCGGGCTGCTCCAGGACGGCGTGCGCGACGGCTACATCATCACCACGCGCCCCGAGCACCGGCCCGACCCCGGCGCCCTCCCGGTGCCCCGGCCCGACACCCTCTACGTCTGCTACCGCACCGGAGAGCCCTGCCGGATCTGCGGCACCGCCGTCGTGCAGGCCGAGCTGGCCGCGCGCACCCTCTACCGCTGCCCCGCCTGCCAGGCCCGCTGAGCGCCCCGCCGCACCGGGTGCGCGCCGGCCCCGGCGCACCCGCGCCGGGGCCGGGGCCGGCCCGGTGGCCGGCGGGAAAGCGCGGGATCAGCCGTTGACCGGGTAGTCCTGGCGGATCTCGACGTCGTTGCCCTGCTCGAATGCGGTGAGCAGGCGGTCGGCCTCGCCCTGGGTGCCGGCCTGCTCCAGGGACTCCGCGGTCTCGGCGAAGGCGCGCAGGGTGTCCTCGGTTCCGGCCTGGGTCAGGGCGTCGGCGGTGCTGGTGCTGGAGGCGCCGAACTCGCGCACGGCGTTGTAGTAGATGTCGGCGGCGCCGTTGCACACCCAGTTGCCGTCGCACTCGTTGTAGAGGTCGGAGCGGAAGTTGTCGTCGATCCGCAGCCGGGTGTCCTCATTGAACCGGGCCTGCCGCTTGTAGTTGCGGTAGCCGAAGTCGTGCCGCTTGCACGACGGGTCGAAGTTGAAGCCCAGCGGGGAGTCGGGCGACCAGCTGCACGAGTCGCTGCTCCAGTCGAGCTGGTCGGCGTAGGGGGCCTGGTCGCGGGTTGAGATGAACGTGGTGATGGAGTCGGTGAAGAGGTACTGGTCGGTGACCCGTTGCAGCTCGGCCGGGGGGAGGGCGGCGTTGGCGACGCCGGCTCCGCTGAGGGAGACGAGGGCTGCGGCGGTGATCGCGACGAACGACTGGCCGATACGTCGAGCGGGGTGACGCATGTGGGGGATTCCCTTCCGTCCAACACGATGTGACCCCTGAGTAATAAGGGAATCCGCCGCTCAATGGAAGAAGGACACGGGGAATCAGGGGTAATGATCGTATGGCCGTCCGGATACGGTGGGGCTGGTTCCCCACCGCATCCGGCGCCGGCGTCAGCGCGCCTGGAGCGCGTCCAGGGCGACGGCCATGGCGATGACGAGTCGGCGGTCGAGGTTCCGGTCGGGGATCTCCACCGAGTAGCGGTCGCGCAGGCCGAAGCGCTTGTCGACGCTGAACACCGGCGTGCCGTTGATCGTGAAGTCGAAGTGGTAGGGGATCATCTGCGCGGTGTCACTGACCCTGCGCAGCACCCCCAGCGTCGCGTTGCGCTCCTGGCCGACGATCGGCGGCAGGCCGGGCTGCTCCATGTGCCAGGTGCTGCGCGTCAGCGACTTCCCGAAGTCCTTCCGGAACAGGCCGATCGGCTGACCCGACGCGTCGTAGACGTCGTAGGTCGCCCCCAGGTCGATGGCCTGGCGGGCCTTGAACCGCAGCACGGGGTACTGCTTGGTGTCGTCGGTGTAGAGGGTGACCTCGTCCTTGAAGGCGAGCCGCTTCTGCTGGGCGAACGCCAGCAGGGGGCCTTCGCTTCCGTCGGGCTGCGCGGCGTTCACCTCGTACTGGTTGACCCCCAGCCTGAGGCGCTGACGCACGGTGATGTGGGTGAGGGACTGGAGCTGGTTCATCGTCGGCCTTCGCGTGCTGGTGGCGAGTGCGGCGGCGGGGACGCGTCCGGCGGCGGAGCAGGGCGCCGGACCGGGTGGCCGTCGCGATCGTCTCAGACGGCCATGAGCGCGTTGCGGTTCCGCCGTGACCGGTCCTGTTGCCGATCCGAAATCCGGGGGCCGGGCGGGTCACAGCCTGCGGGGACGGTGTGCCGCGCGGGTCGCGGAGGTGGTAGAAGTCGCCGTGTGAGCATATCCGCGCTGCAACTCCTGCTGGCCGATTTCGCCGACCGCCGCGACTGGGGCCCCTTCCACACCCCCAAGAACCTCGCCATGGCCCTGACCGGCGAGGCGGGTGAGCTGGCCGCGGAGTTCCAGTGGCTCGAACCAGGGGAGTCGGAGCGGGTCATGGACGACCCCGCCAAGGCGCGGGCGGTCCGCCTGGAGATGGCCGACGTCTTCAGCTACCTGCTGCGCCTCGCCGACGTGCTCGATGTCGACCTGGAGGCCGCGCTCCGCGAGAAGGTCGCCATCAACGAGGGCCGGTTCCCGGCGGCCGGGCCTGCCGGGGACGTCGTCGGTACGGACGGCCCGGCGGGGCGCTGATGAGTCGGCGAGGCGCTGACCACCGCTGTCAGGCCGGGGAGACCTCGCTGGTGACCTCCCAGGAGATCTCCTCGGCGAGGTCGTCGGTGAGCTCGCGGCCCCCGAGGCGTTCGGCGAGCTGCGCCGCGGTGTAGACGACGCGGAACGCGCGCTGCTCCGCCTCGCCCGCGCTCATGACCGCGTAGTGGCCCCAGGTGGCGGGGTCGACCGCCAGGACGGTGATGTCGCTGTTGTGCGGCACCGCCCCCGCCTCGTGCGCCTCGTGGATGTCGCGGATGTCGTCGGCCTCGACCACGGGCAGGTCGCGCTCGGCGAGGAAGTTCTCGGCCAAGGCGTCGGCCTGCTCCTCGCTCAGCCGATCGTGGTCGTAGCCGAACGCGTCGGCGTGCCCGGCGAGCAGCCGCTCGATGCCCTCGACCTGCCGGTCGACCGCCGCCGCGCTCGCCGGCCCCAGGACCTCCCCGCGGATCCGCACCGCCAGCCGATGGATGTCCACGCCCGTAGTCCCCCCTCAAGTGGTGTCGCGGGTAGGGGTGCCACCCGCGACCCCATGATCCCACCGCAGGGCGCGGTCACGGTTCATTGTCCACAGGGGCGACGTCAAGCGGCGTCCTCGGCGACGCCGCCCGGATGGCCGCGGCCATCTGCGCCTCGGTGCCGGAGACGGTGTGGGTCGCGCAGAGCGACCACCGCGAGAGCCAGTACACGTGGGCGCGGTCGCCGGCGCCGGGATCCGCCACATGGGGCGCCGGCGTGGCCACCAGCCAGCGGGTCCGCACGCCCCGTTCGTCGGGGAAGCGGCGCATCGGCAGCCTGGTCCCGTTGGGGTTGCGGTCGGTGATGTACACCGACGCGATGTCCGACCACGGGATGCGCACGTCCCTGCCGCGGATCAGCACCTGGACGCCCGCGTCGTCGAAGGCCACGTGGAACGGCTTCGTCCACTGGAGGAGGGTGACGACCGAGATGAGCAGCCCGAACGCGCCGCCCACGGTGCCGAGGATGCCGATGGCGGCGTTGGGCACAGGGTAGGGGGCACCGGTGAACCACTGGACGAGGAACACCACCCCGCCGACGATCAGGGCGACCGCCATCGCCACGTGCACGATGGACAGATACAGGTTCCGTTGGAGGCCGACGAACACGGATCGCCCGGGGTCGTTGGTCATGGCCTTCTCACTCCGTTCGTTGGGGGTGTCTCGATCGTGCGTCCGGCAGCGGGCCATGGGGGCGCCCGCTGGTCAGCCGCCGTCCGGGGCGGGGCCGTCATGTTCCTCGGGCCGGGCCCGCCGCGCCTCCGCGACCAGGGCGGCCGCCAGGCCGAGCGGGGGGTCCACGCGCGGCGCATCATCGGGCGTCAGCAGCAGCCGGCACAGCGCCGCGTGCAGCGCCTCCTGGGCCGCATCCGGTGTGCCGAGCAGCAGGGCCGCGATCCCCAGCGCACGTGCGCGCGTGAGGTGGCCGTCCGGCCCGGCGGGGCCGGACCCGTCCATATCCGGTGCCCCGCCGGGCGGTTCCAGGGGCGGCTCAGGGGCGGCGCCGTCGGCGATCTGAGCGGCCAGCCAGCCCAGCGCCCACACGGCATCACCGGTGGCGCCGCCACCGCCCGCCACCGGCTCACCGGAGGGGCGGCCGGTCATCTGCCGGGCTCCAGCAGTCTTCGCACGCGCGCCAGGCCGTGGTGGGCGTAGCTCTTCGCGCTTCCCTCGGCGACGCCCATGATCGCGGCGGTCTGCGCGTAGGTGTAGCCGCCGTAGCCACGCAGCACCACCGCCTCGCGTTCGCGGGGCGACAGCGTGTCCAGCGCGGCGATCAGCGCGTCGCGCAGGGCCACGAGGTCGTCGAAGGGGAGGCCGGCGCGCTCGCAGAGCCGTTCGACCTGGTCCCCGGCGGCGGGCTCGATGCGCTCGCGCTCGACGGCGATCCTGCCCAGCGCGTCATTGGTGAGGTTGCGGACCGCCGTCCACAGGTAGGAGCGGAGGCGCGCGGGGTCCTTGACGTCGGGGCAGCGGGCGAACACGCGCATGAAGGCGGTCTGCGCGATGTCCTCCGCGCTCTCACGGCTCCCGGTCCGGTTGACCGCGTAGCCGATGAACGCGTCGCGGGACGCGGCGAACACGTCGACCAGCAGCCGCGTGAACGGCGACTCGTGGCCCGGCGGCGGCGCGGTCCGGGCGACCCGGCTGATCCCCGAGCGCCGCGACCGGTCGGCCCGGACCCCTCCCGCGGGCACGTCCGGCAGCCGCCGGAGCACCGAGCCCAGCAGCGCGTTCAGCGCGGCGTCGCGCGCCCCGTCCAGGCCGTCCACTGGTGGTGCCATCGTGCACCGTCCCCTTTTCGTCCTCGTCGCCCTTTGACCGGGGAGACCGGAAAGGGGCGCGGAAGGTTGGGGACACCGGAGAGGATTTCGCGATGCCCGCGGGATCGGGCGGCGCCGAGCGTCAGGTGTGCATGTAGTGGGTGGCGGCGATCGACGGCTTCGCCTGACCGTCGACGAGGACCGTCTCGGCGTCGGGGCCGATGACCGAGCACGTGTCCGTCGAGTGGAGCCGCTGGCTCTCGCCGGTCGAACTGTTGTTGTAGGCGGAGCGCGCGGTGAACCCGATGTCGTTGCATTCCGAGGTGCTGGAGAGGTCGATCGGGAACGTGAACTTGTCGCCGGTGTAGTTCTCCTCCGTCCAGAAGCAGATGCGCCGCTCGTCGCATTCGGGGGTGCCGGCCGGCTCCGGATCCGCCGGTCCGGGCGACGCGGGGGAGTCCGCCGCTGGGTCGTCCGGCTGGGCGGACGCTTCGGGCCCGGAACTCGGGAAAGGGGCGGCGGTCGCCGTGAGGCCCCTCCCGGGATCGGGCGCCGTCGCCTCGAGGCCCGGGGGCGGCGCGGTGCCCGTGGCACCGGAAGCACCTGCGACGGACTCGGGCGCCGCCGCCCTGCCGGCCGGCCCGCCGATGCCCGTGCGGGCGAACGCGAACGTCGTGCCCGCTGTCGCCACGACCACCGCGCCCGCCGCGGCGACCAGGGCCGTCCGGCGCCGGGCGCGGCGCCCCCGGCTCGCACCGATGTAGGAGCGGTGCGCGGCGGTGTGGTCGCCGGGCCGGGCGGAGAGCCGGCGCCGCGCCTCGGTCAGCGACGCCCCGCGCAGCAGCAGATCGGGTGCGCGGCCCGCCCGCTCCCAGCGGGCGAGCTGCTGGTCGAGCCGGTCGCGCCAGCGCAGGAAGCCGAGGTCCTCGGTGAGCCAGCCGCGCAACCGCGGCCAGTGGTCGATCAGCGCCTGATGGGCGAGCTCGGCCGTCGGGGCGCCGTCCACGCCGCGCCCGATGACCAGCAGTCGGCTCGCCGCAAGGTCCTGCGCGAGCCGCCGCAGAGGGGTGGGCAGCCCGTCGAGGCGGATCCGGCGGCGCGCGAACCGGGCCTCGGGGTGGTCGTCGGCGCCGGACGGGTCATCGTCCGGGCGGGCCAGGAGGGTGAACAGCCGCCGGAGCCGGGCACGGTCCCCGGTGGCGGAGTAGGCGGCGATCGCCTCCTCGGCGCTGCGTGTCACCGCACCGGACACGCCGCCGATCCGCTGGTAGGCCTCGGCGGTCACGGAGCCGCCCTCGCGGCGCTCCCACAACAGGGTGAGCAGGGATTCCACCAGCGGGAGCTGGCCGGGGGCGGTGCCGGCGTCGTCGAGGATGCGCTCGACCAGGCCGGGCGCGAAGTACAGGCCCGGTGCGTGCCCGGCCGGGCCGACGATGGCCTCCCGCAGCCGGGCGCGGTTCATGGGGGACAGGGCGACGACCGTGGCCTCGGCCGCCACCGGGCCGTCCGGAGCGAGCAGCTCGCCGATGCTCTCCAGCCGCAGGGTGAGCACCACCCGCAGCGGGCGGCGGCCGGGCCCCGCCGCGCGGCCGGCCTCCTCGATCAGCGTGGCGACGAGGCGCAGCAGCTCCCGCGCCTCGGCGGGGCTCTCGCCGGCCAGCTCCTCGAACTGGTCGAGGAAGAGCACCCCGCCCGCGCCCTCGGCGCCGCTCGCGGCGAGCGCGGCGACCTCTGCCGCGACGGAGCCGATCGCCCCGCCGTCCGTCGCCAGCCTGGCGGCCAGGTCGCCCGCGGTCGGCCCTGCGGTCGGCCCAGTGGCCGGCGCCGCGGCCAGCAGCCGCGCCAGGGCGGCGGCCAGCGCGGCGCGTGCGGGAACGGCCGGGGACGGCCTGACCTCGGCGATCCGGGCGCCATCGGCCCGCAGCCGTGCCAGGAGGCCCGCGCGGACCAGCGAGGACTTGCCGACCCCGGAGTGGCCGGTGACCGCGACCACGGGATGGTGGGCCACGGCGTCGACGAGCCGCCCGACGTCGTCGTCGCGGCCGTGGAAGTAGGCGCTGTGCTCCTCGCCGAACGCCTCCAGGCCGCGGTAGGGGTTGGGCATCAGCTCGGGGTCGGAGCCGAGGACCTGCTCGATCGGGATCTGGTAGGCGGTGGAGACGGAGCGGTCGTCGTCGGCGGCGACGACCATGCCCACGACGGCACCGATCTCGGAATCCCACACCGGCGCCCCGCTGAAGCCCGCGGTGATGGGGCGGCCGTTCGCGGCGCCCTGGAGCTGGACCCACCGGGTGCCCTGGGAGTCGCGGAGCGTGCCGGACGCCCACACGCCGTCCTGCATGCCCGCGGGGAAGCCGAGCACGTGGAAGCCGTGGTCCCAGACGTGCCCGGCGCGGCGCATCGGCGGTGGCTGAGCCGCGGGCGGCGCCGGTTCGGCGAGTTCGAGGACCGCGACGTCGCCGGTGCCGTCGGGCAGGATGGGCCGCCACGCCCGCACGTGTGCCGTGATCGGGGCGGAGGCGCCGTCGCGGTCGCCCGTGATGGGGAAGTCGACCGTGAGGGGGCCGTCCGGCGCCGGGGCGGCCTCGGGGTCGCCGCCGATCGCCGCCGCGACGACGTGCGCGCACGTCGCCGCCTGGCGCGGGCCGATCAGGAACCCGGCGCCCGCGACATCACCGCGGGAATCCCAGATGCGGATGATCGAGCGGCCGAGCGGGCCGTGGTCGTGCGCGAGCGGACCTCCCATGACGGTGCCCCTTCCTCCGGGAAGTTCCACAGCAGGGTACAGTCCGTCACGACGCGATCCGGACTAGTTACTTTCAAATGTGAGCTCGACTTCCTCGGGCGGCGGCTCCGGGGACCACGCGACGTCTCCCTGACCTAGCAGAGGGCTCATCCGGACGTTGAGGACGAGCACGAGGGTGACCTCGTCGGTGCCGAGGGGCACGTCGAAGAGGACCGGGGCAGGGCGCTGTTGCCCGCCTGGCCTGGAGTGAAGTTGAGGACCTCGCCCTCGCCGGGGCCGGCGGTATCGAGGTCGGCGACCGCCCGTTCGCGGGGATCGGCGAACGGCCCGGACGAGCAGCCCGCCGCGCAGAGGGCGGTTCCCGGGAGGATCACGGGGAGTCGCTTCATACACGGGAGGACCGTGCGCGGGCCCGAACGGTTGGGGACGGCCCGCCCGGTGCGCGGCGACCGGGGCGGGCAGCGCCCGCCGGCTAGCGCCGCAGCGCGATGGCGCGTCGTTTCATCACGGTCGAGACGATGCCGACCGCCGTGGCGCCGGCGATGAACGCCAGCGGGATGACGATCGCCTTCGCCGGGCGGCGGATCGGGACGAACGCCGCCCCGTCGTCCCTGATCTCGATGAAGCCGAGGGGGACGGCGGTCCCGCCGCCTCCGGCGCCGTCGCCCGCCCCGCGGGTGTCCGGCCCGCCTTCACCGGCGCCGCTGCCGAAGCCGAAGGCGACCTTGGCGACGGGGATCACCGTGACCCCAGCGCGCTCGACGGGGGCGCCGTAGACGGCGTGCGCGTTCAGCGCGCCGCCGATCCGGGACACGAGTCCGTCCGCGACCGAACCGCGGGGCGCCGCCACCCGCCGGTCCACCGCCTGCCGGACGGCCGGATCCACCTCAGCGGGGACGTTCGAAGGGCTCATGGGTCCTGTGTCCTTTCCCGGTCGCATCGGTTTCTCACGCTACCCCGGGGACGGTGCCTCGGCGGTCCGTTCGGAGCTGCGACCATGGATCGCATCCGGGCGCATGAGGCGCCCGGGGGTGAATGGGGGACGTGTGGGCGGGGCCGATCGCGGGCGCAGGCGGGCCGGGCAGCGGAAGGGCGCCGGCCGGGGCGGCGGTTCCGCCGCGCCCGGCGCGAAGACGGGCCCCGCAGCCGACGCCGTTCCGCCGTCCCCCGACGACCTGATCGGCGCGGCGCTGGACGCGCACGGCCGGGGCGACCACGGCGAGGTGCAGTGGTGCCTCGACCAGCTCACGGCCCGGCCCGACGAGGCGTCCTGCGACGCGGCCGACCGCGCGCTCGTCGCCCGGCTCATCGGCGCCACCTCCTCCGCCTGGCACAAGGGGTGGCAGCCCGCCGAGCTCGTCCGGCACGTGCGGCGCTCCGCAGGCGACACGCAGGCCGGCGTCGCGACCGACATGATCGCGGCCGAACTGCGGCGCTACGACCCGCGGACCATCGACGCGAGCTGGGACGGCCAGCTCGCATCCATCGGCGCCCGCCAGTGGTGGGACGGCGACGACGCCTACGTGCGCGCGTGGACGCGCCGCGCCGGCGCCCTGCGCGCCGAGTGGATCGAGGCCGCGGTGGAGACGCTGCACGTGCTCTCGCGGCTGCCGGCCATTACGCAGCTGCGGCCGCCGCCCGGCCGGGCCCGGCGCATCGCCGCCCCGCAGGCCGCCCGCGGGGCCGCGCCGGTGGACCGGCGGATGCTCGACAAGGTCCGGGCGCTGCTCGGCAAGGCCGAGAGCACCGGCTTCCCCGCTGAGGCCGATGCGCTCACGGCACGCGCGCAGGAGCTGATGGCGCGCCACCGGATCGACGAAGCGCTGCTGGCCGCGGCGGAGGCGGGCGACAACGGCGGCCCGGTCGGCCGGCGCATCCCGGTCGACGACCCCTACCCCGACGCCAAGGCCGTCCTGCTCGACACGGTCGCCGAGGCCAACGGCTGCCGTGCAGTGTGGGACCAGGACCTCGGCTGGTGCACGGTGGTGGGCTTTCCCGGCGAGCTGGACGCGGTGGAGCTGATGTTCACGTCCCTGCTGGTGCAGGCGGCCGGGACCATGGCCGGGGGGCGCCGGAAGGCGTTCCGCCACTCCTTCCTGCACGCGTTCGCCCAGCGCATCGGCGAGCGGCTGCGCGCGGCGGCCGGAGCCGAGGAGCGGCGCGCGGCCGAGGAGCAGGCCGGCGGTGACCTGCTGCCGGTCCTGGCCGCGCGCGACCGCGAGGTCGAGGACGCAACGGAGAGCCTGTTCCCCCAGACCGTGCGGGGCCGGATCCGCGGGGTCCACGACCACGAGGGGTGGGAGTCGGGCCGCGCCGCGGCCGACGACACCGCGCTGGACGCGCGCGGCCGGCTGGGCCGCGGCTAGCCTTCGCCTCCGGCGGTGTCGAGGAGGCCGCGGGCGACGACGTCGTCGGCCAGGGCGCGGACGATCTCGTCGGAGTCGCCGACGTGGCCCGCGTGGCCGGTGCGGCGCCGGAGTTCGGCGCGGATGGCCGTGACCACGCGCGTGCTGCGCAGCGCGTCGGCGAGCGGGGCCGGGCCCAGGGCAGCGCGCCATTTGCGCAGGTCGTCAAGGCGCCCGTTCTGCACGGCTTCGCGGCTGAGGTGGAACAGCGCGTCGACGGTGGTGTCGCGCGCCTCGTCGTCGAGGACGTCGACGTCGATGATCAGCTCGGAGGCGCCGGATTCGTCGGCCGGGAAGTGGTGGACCTGCCAGACGGAGCCGTTGGTGAGGATCACCCATTCCACATTCTCCGACACGGCCTGTAGTTTCGCCTGGCGGAGGTTGCGGTTGTCGAGGCTCTGCCCGACCGGTTTCACCTCGATGAGGGCGAACAATTCGTCCTCGAGGACGATCCCGTAATCGACGGATTCACCCTTGGTGCGGTATTCCGTGGTCAGTTCGCCGTACTTGTTGTAATTGAGGGCGTCGCTGAGGAAATCGGTCACGAGCAGCCGGGTGTCGCCCTCGTTGGCCCCGCGCTGCACCAGCTCCGCCAGAGGGCCGGCGAACCGCCGCATCGCCCCGCTCAGGCGGTCGCGCGCCACCGCCTCCCAGGGGGCCGGGCCGTCCTCCGGGCCGCCGAATTCCCCGGGCCTGTGCATTACCTGCGTATCGTCCAGATCCACCGCTGTTCCATCCCGGACAGGACGCGGCGCCCGCCGCCCCACGAAAAAACATGAACGGTGAGAAACGATATCTCGCACCATCATTTCTGGCAAAGGGAGGGTAAAGCCCGCGCCCAAGTATGCCGCGGCGGCCGTTTCCCGGCCGGCCGCCGCGATACCTGCGCCGAAGGGGCATTGACCCCGGAGCGCCGGGTTCTTACGATCCAGGTGAATCGATTCGACAGTGGCGGATCGTTCCGGCGGGGTCGACTGCGGGAGGCCGTTCATGGTGACGATCAAGGATGTCGCCCGGGCCGCCGGAGTGGCGCCCTCCACCGTCTCCTACGTGCTCAGCGGATCGCGGAAGATCTCCGCGGAGACCGGCGACGCCGTGCGCGCCGCGATCGCCGAACTGGGCTACCACCCCAACGCCGGCGCCCGGTCGCTGCGCAGTACCCGCACCAACGTCATCGCCCTGTCCCTGCCGCTGCCCGCGCGCGGCTACCTGCCGGTGGGCGGGCGCTTCATGTACGGGATCAGTGAGGCGGCCCGCGCGTTCGGCCACGACCTCCTGCTGATCACCGCGGGCGACGGCGGATCGGGGCTGGAGCGCGTCGCGCGCAGCAGGCTGGCCGACTCCGCCGTGCTCATGGGGGTCGAGATGGAGGACCCCCGGATCGACGCCATGCACGGCCTCGGCCTGCCCGTCGCGCTGCTGGGCCGCCCCGCCGACGAGGCCGCCGCCCCCTGGGCCGACCTCGACTGGGCCGCGGCCGCCGCGCTGGCGGTGCGCACCCTCCACGGCGCCGGGCACCGGCGCATCCACTACCTCGCCACCGTCGAGGCCGATATCCGCACCCGCCGCAGCTACTCCGTCCGCGGCATCGACGGCGCCCGCCGCGCCGCCGCCGGCCTCGGCACCGGGGTACCCGTCCACCCCTCCAGCACCGACCCCGCCGAGCTGGCCCGCCGGATCGACGCGCTGTTCGACGCGCCCGAACCGCCCACCGGCCTGGCCGTCCAGCACCCCGCCGCGATCCCCGGCATCCTGCGCCATCTCTCGGGCCGCGGCGTGGAGGTGCCCCGAGACGTGTCGCTCATCGCCATCGGCAATTTCCCCGAAGACCTCGGCGGGCTCGACACCACCCGCATCGAGCTGCCCGTGACCGAGATGTCGGCCGCCGTGACCCGGCTGGCCGTCGCCGCCTCCCGCCCCGACCGGGACGCCCCCGATCAGGGGGCCGGCGTCCTGATCCCGCCCCGGCTCACCAGCGGGGGCACCCTGGCGCCGCCCGCCTGAACCCACCGCCCATCCGCCGTCTGCGAGGACGGAGCACCCACATGCCCCACCGGACCCCCGACCACCCCGCCCCCCGTTGCCTACGCCCCGTTCCCCTGACCGCGGCCGTCGCGGCGCTGGCGCTCACCGCCGCCGGCTGCGCCGCCGAGCCCGACCCCGGCGTGTTCACGATCATGAACTCCGCCACCGATGAGCCCTACCACACCTGGGACCAGGAGGAGATGGACCGCTGCGGCGCGGAGGCGGGCGTGCGCGTGCAGCAGCTCAGCGTGCCCGCCGACCAGCTCGTTCCCAAGGCGCTGCGCATGGCGTCGTCCGGGTCGCTGCCCGATGTCCTGATCGTGGACGGATCGGACCTGCCCCAGTTCGCCGCGGCGGGCGGCCTGGTCCCGCTGGAGGAGCTGGGCCTGTCGACCGCCTCGCTCTCCGACGGCGCGCTGTCCTTCGGCGGCTACGACGGCGTCTACTACGGCGCCGCGCGCTCGGTGAACTCGCTCGGCCTCTTCTACAACACCGACATTCTGGAGGAGGCCGGGGTCGAGCCGCCCGAGACGTGGGAGGAGCTGCGGCGGGCCGCCGCAGCCCTCACCGAGGGCGACCGCTACGGCCTGGCCATCAGCGCCCTGGCCACCGAGGACGGCGTGTACCAGTTCCTGCCGTGGCTGTGGTCCAACGGCGGCGACGAACGCGAGCTGGGCGCCCCCGAAGCGGTCGAGGCGCTCACCTTCGTGACCTCACTGATCGAGGCCGGATACGCGTCGCGCTCGGCGGTGAACTGGACGCAGGCCGATGTCAACGACCAGTTCATCGCGGGCAACGCCGCCATGATGGTCAACGGCCCGTGGCAGATGCCGGTCCTGCGTGAGCACCCCGATGTGAACTGGGGCGTCGTGGAGATCCCGGTGCCCGAGGCGGGGGCGACCCCGGTGGCCCCCCTCGGGGGCGAGACCTACACCGTCCCGGTCAACCGCGAGCGCCCCGAACGCGAGCGGACGGCGGCGGCCCTCGTCGCCTGCCTCACCACCCCCGAGGCGCAGCTCGACTGGGCGGCCAGGGTCAGCAACGTCCCCTTGGACGCCGGGGCCGTCGAGGGCTACCGCGAAGAGGTGCCCGAACTCGCCCCGTTCGCCGACCAGGTGCAGACCGCCCGCAGCCGGACCGAGTACGTCGGCACCGAGTGGAACACCTACTCCCAGGCCATCGGCACCGCGCTCCAAGCGGCGCTGACCGGGCAGGCCAGTCCGGAAAGCGCTCTCAGTCAGGCGCAGGCGCAGATCGACGAGGAGCTGTGAGGGAGCCCCCATGACCACGACGACCTCACCCGCCCCGCCCGCGCCGCGGGAGCGCTCCCGCACCAGTGCCGACGCCGCCCGGTCCGCGCGGCGCCGCAGATCGGCCGCGCAATGGCTGTTCATCGCGCCCGCCGTCCTCTACATGCTCGCGTTCTTCGGCTACCCGCTGATCCGCAACGTGACGATGAGCTTCCAGGACTACTCCGTCGCCACGTACTTCACCGGGGAGGCGCCCTTCGCCGGCCTGGACAACTGGCGGGCCGTCTTCGCCGACGAGCTGTTCGGCGCCTCGCTCTGGCACACCCTGCTCTTCACGCTGGGCTCGCTGGCCGGCCAGTTCACCATCGGCATGGGCCTCGCGCTGTTCTTCTCCCGCCGCTTCCCGCTGTCGGGCGTGCTGCGCTCCCTGCTCCTGCTGCCCTGGCTCATCCCCATGGTGGTGGCCGGAACGGTCTGGCGCCGCGTGCTCGACGAGGAGACGGGCGTGGCCAACGAGATCCTGCGCGGCCTCCAGCTCACGTCGGCCAACATCCCCTGGCTGAGCAGCCCGGACGCCGCGCTGGTCTCGGTGATCCTGGTCAACATCTGGATCGGCATCCCGTTCAACATGGTCATCCTCTACGGCGGGCTGCAAGAGATCCCCGCCGAGGTCCGCGAGGCCGCGGTGATCGACGGCGCGGGCCCGGTGCGCGCGTTCTTCGGGGTCACCCTGCCGATGCTGCGCCCGGTCGTGACGGTGGTGCTCGTGCTCGGGTTCATGTCGACCGTGAAGATCCTCGACCTCATCCTCGCCCTCACCAACGGCGGCCCGGCGCACGCCACCGAGACGCTGGGCACCCACACCTACCAGCTGTCGTTCCTGCAACTCGACTTCGGCCAGGGCGCCGTCGTCGGCAACGTCCTGATCCTGGTCAGCATGGTCTTCGCCGTCATCTACCTGCGGGCCAACCGCGACGGCTTCACCGAGGGGAGATGACGCCGATGCGCAGCACAACGCGGACCCGCCGCGGCCGCGCCGACCTGGTGATCGGCACCGCCATCCTGGCCGTGCTGCTGTTCCCGCTGTACTGGATGGTCAACACGGCGCTGCAACCCGGTGTGGTCATGGCCGACATCGGCTGGTTCCCCCGCACCCTCGACCTGGGCAACTTCGCCCGCGCCTGGGAGTCGCAGGGCGGCAACCTCGTCACCAGCATGCTCGTCGCACTGGGCGCGGTGGGCGTGTGCCTGGCGGTGGCCGCACCGGCGGCCTACGCGCTGGCGCAGTTCCGCCCGCCCGGGTCCCGCTCGGTCGTCTTCGGGGCCCTGATCACCCAGATGGTGCCCGGCATCGTCGTGGCCAACGCCATCTACAACGCCTACGTCGAGCTCGACCTCGTCAACTCCTACCTCGGGCTGATCCTCGCCGACGCCTCCCTGGGGATCCCCTTCACGATCATCCTGCTGCGCGCCTTCATGGTGTCGATCCCGCGCGAGGTGGTCGAGGCGGGCATGGTCGACGGAGCGGGCCGGCTCCGGGTGCTGCTGCGGATCGTGCTGCCGATGAGCCGCAACGCCCTGATCACCGGCGGGCTCTTCACCTTCCTGTTCGCCTGGAGCGACTTCATGTTCGCCCTCACGCTCAACACCACCGACGCCGTCAAGCCGGTGACCCTGGGCATCTACGAGTACATCGGCGCACATGTGGGCGACTGGGGGGCGGTGATGGCGGTGGCCACCCTGTCGTCCATCCCCGCCGCCGCGCTGCTGGTCGTCGCGCAGCGCTATGTCGCCGCCGGGATGACGGCGGGGTCGGTCAAGTGACCCGCCCCGCAACGGCGCGCGGCCCGCCCGGCGCCGCGCTCCGGTCCCCGCGCGCAGCGCGCGTCCGCCAGGGAACAGCGAACACCGAACACCGAACACCGACACGAGGACAGCGCACCATGACAGACGATCGGTTCCCCGTACTGCCCGCCGGCTTCCTGTTCGGCACCGCCACCGCCTCCTACCAGATCGAGGGCGCCGCCACCGAAGGCGGCCGCACCCCCTCCATCTGGGACACCTACGCGCACACCCCCGGCAACGTCCTGCGCGGCGAGACCGGCGACACCGCCTGCGACCACTACCACCGCTACCCCGAGGACGTCGCGCTGATGAAGGAGCTGGGCGTGGGCGCCTACCGCTTCTCCACCGCGTGGCCGCGCATCCGGCCCGGCGGGCGCGGGCCCGCCAACCCCGAGGGCCTGGCCTTCTACGACCGGCTGGTCGACGAGCTCTTGGCCGCCGGGATCGAACCGGTCGCCACCCTGTACCACTGGGACCTGCCCCAGGAGCTGGAGGACGAGGGCGGCTGGCGGGTTCGCTCCACGGCCGAGCGCTTCGCCGAGTACGCCCGCATCACCGCCGACCGGCTCGGCGACCGGATCACGCGCTGGATCACCCTCAACGAGCCGCTGTGCTCGGCCTTCATCGGCTACGCCGTGGGCCGGCACGCCCCGGGCGCCCGCGAGGGCACCCCCGCCCTCGCCGCCGCCCATAACCTGATGCTCGCCCACGGGCTGGCCGCCCGCGAGCTGCGCGCCTCGGCCGCGGCCCGGGGCGGCACCGCCGAGGTCGGCATCACCCTCAACCTCGACCGGCTGCTGCCCGCCACCGGCTCCGATGCCGACCGCGCGGCCGTCGACCGCGCCGAGACCCTCCACAACCGGGTCTGGCTCGAACCGCTCCTCAACGCCCGCTACCCGCACAACGAGGCCGAGACCTGGGGCGCCCTGGCCGACGGGTCCTACCGCGAAAGCGGCGACCTGGAGGTGATCGCGCAGCCGCTGGACTTTCTCGGCATCAACTTCTACCGGCCCGTCGTGCTGCGCGACGCCCCGCACCGGGAACCGGACACCGCCCTGCGCACCGCGATGGACATCGGTGCCGAGGAGGTGCCGATCGAGGGGGTTCGCTACACGACCATGGGCTGGCCGGTCGTCCCGGCCTCGTTCACCGACCTGCTCGTGGACCTGGACCGGCGCTACGACCTGCCGCCGGTGTACATCACCGAGAACGGGTCGGCCGAGGCCGACGAGCCGGACGCCGACGGCCGGGTGCACGACACCGGGCGCATTGACTACCTCCGCGACCACCTCGCGGCGGTCGCCGCCGCCATCGAGGCCGGGGTGGACGTGCGCGGCCACTTCGTCTGGTCGCTGCTGGACAACTTCGAATGGGCCTATGGCTACGAGCGCCGGTTCGGGATCATCCGGGTCGACTACGACACCTTGGAGCGGACCCCCAAGGACAGCTACCACTGGTTCCGCGAGCTGATCCGGGTGCACGGGCGGCGGCACGCGGGAGAGGCGGCGGCCCGATGAAGTTCACCGACGGCTTCTGGCTGATGCGGGAGGGCGTGCGCGCCCACTACGCCCGCGAGGCCCGCGGAACCAACGTCGCCGACGACCGGATCACCCTCTACGCTCCCGTCAAGCCCGTCCTCCACCGGGGCGACACCCTCAACACCCCGCTGATCACCATCGAGTGCTGGTCGCCCGCGCCCGGGGTGATCGGCGTCGAGGCCACCCACCTCGCGGGGGGCGTGCGCGCCAACCCCGCCTACGCGCTCACCCCCGATCCCGCCGCCGCGCCCACGGCCGTCCGCGGCGACGGGGCCGCCGAGCTGACCAGCGGGGACCTCACCCTGAGCGTGGCGACGGAAGGGCCGCTGCGGCTCGACTTCCGCGCCGGCGGGCGCACCCTCACCTCCGTCGACGCCAAGGGAACGGGGTTCGCCGAGACCCCGGACGGCGCCCACCACATGCTCACTCAGCTCGCCTTGGGCGTGCGCGAGCTGGTCTACGGCCTGGGGGAGCGCTTCACGCCGTTCGTGCGCAACGGGCAGGTCGTCGACCTGTGGCAGGCCGACGGCGGCACCAGCAGCGAGCAGGCGTACAAGAACGTCCCGTTCTACCTGACCAACCGCGGGTACGGCGTCTTCATCGACCACCCGGGACCGGTGTCGCTGGAGGTGGGGTCGGAGTCGGTGGGCCGGGTCCAGATGAGCGTCGAGGACCAGCGGCTGCGCTACTTCGTGATCCACGGGCCCACGCCCAAGGAGGTCCTGGCCCGCTACACCGCCCTCACCGGTCGTCCCGCTCTGCCGCCGCCCTGGTCGTTCGGGCTGTGGCTGTCGACCTCCTTCACCACCGACTACGACGAGGAGACCGTCAACTCCTTCGTCAAGGGAATGGCGGAGCGCGACATCCCGCTGAGCGTGTTCCACTTCGACTGCTTCTGGATGCGGGAGTTCCACTGGTGCGACTTCGAGTGGGATCCCGATGTCTTCCCCGACCCGAAGGGCATGCTGGCCCGGCTGCGGGAGTGGGGGCTGCGCGTGTGCGTGTGGATCAACCCCTACATCGCGCAGCGCTCGGCGCTGTTCGAGGAGGGGGCGCGCCTGGGCCACCTCGTCCGGCGGCCCGATGGGAGCGTGTGGCAGTGGGACAAGTGGCAGGCGGGGATGGCGCTGGTGGACTTCACCAGCCCCGCCGCGCGGGAGTGGTACGCGGGCAAGCTCCGCAGGCTGCTCGACATGGGGGTCGACACCTTCAAGACCGACTTCGGCGAGCGCATCCCCACCGATGTGGTGTGGGCGGACGGCTCCGACCCCCACGGCATGCACAACTACTACACGCAGCTCTACAACGAGACGGTGTTCGAGCTGCTGCGGCGGCACCGCGGCGACGGGGAGGCGGTCGTGTTCGCCCGCTCGGCCACCGCCGGCGGGCAGCGGTTCCCGGTGCACTGGGGCGGCGACTGCGCGTCGACCTTCGAGGCCATGGCCGAGAGCCTGCGCGGCGGGCTGTCGCTGGGGCTGTCGGGGTTCGGGTTCTGGAGCCATGACATCGGGGGCTTCGAGGGCACCCCCGATCCCGCGCTGTTCAAGCGCTGGCTGGCGTTCGGGCTGCTGTCCTCGCACTCCCGGCTGCACGGCAGCCGGTCCTACCGGGTGCCGTGGGCGTTCGACGGGGAGGCGGTGGACGTCGCACGCCTCTTCACCCGCCTCAAGTGCCGGCTCATGCCCTACCTGTTCGGCGCGGCGGTGCAGGCGCACGAGCAGGGGACGCCGGTCATGCGGGCGATGCTGCTGGAGTTCCCCGGCGACCCCGCCTGCCACCACCTCGACACCCAGTACATGCTGGGCGGCGACCTGCTGGTGGCGCCGGTGCTGAGCGCCGATGACACCGTGGAGTACTACGTGCCCGAGGGGGAGTGGACCCACTTCCTGACCGGCGAGACCGTCAGCGGGCCGTCGTGGCGGCGCGAGGCCCACGGCTTCGACTCCCTGCCGCTGCTGGTGCGGCCGGGGGCGGTGGTGCCCGTCGGCGCCGAGGACACCCGGCCCGACTACGACCACCTCAACGGCGTGACCCTGCGGGTATACGGGGCGGCGGCCGCGCCGGAGGAGCGGGGCCGAGCCACGGTGGGGGCCGAGGGCGCCGCTGCGGGCACGGCCACGGTGGTGCACGCCCCGGACGGGAGCCCCGCGGCGACGTTCACGACCCGGATCGCCGACGGCGCGGTCACCGTCACCACCGACCACGGGGACCCGCCCGCCTGGAACGTGCTCCTGGTGGGCGTGCACGCGCCCGGGGCGGCCCAGGGCGCCGCGGGCGTCCACGCGACAGCGGAGGGGGTGACCCTCGCCGCCGCCCCGGGCACCCGCGAGCTGCGGATCGCCCTGGCCTGACCCGTCCACCGGCCGAGGCCCCGGTTCCCCCTCCCACGGCGAAGGGGAACCGGGGCCTTTCACATGGGGTGCCGGGCCCCGGGGGCGCACCGGCCGCGGCGGGCTGCGCGAAGGCCCTGGTGGCGTGGGTCCAGGGGGCGCGGAAATTGGGCCCACGGGTTCACGACAGCGGCCGGGGCCGGGCATAAGGTTCCGGACGATCTTGAGAAACGCGCTGTTCACACCACCTTTGGAGGCGACATGCCCCAGCGCAGTGAAGGGAGCGACGGGAGCGGCATACGTCCCCGGTTCCCGGGCCGGTCCGACCGCGGGGCGGGGAAGATCGAGCTCGGGGCGGTGATCGCCCTGGTCACGACGGTCGTGGGGGTGGTACTCACCTTCGGGATCCCCGTGCGGGTCTACGCCCTGCTCGACGAGGCCATCTGCCGGGTGGAGACGCTGGCGGTGTGCACGCCGCCCACCGCGGCCGCGGCGATGCCCCACAACGGGATGGGTCCCGAGAACCCCGCCGGAACGGAGACATCGGAGCGTCCGGTCCCCGAAGGCGGCGACGGTTCCGTGTGCACGCCGTTGTGCGCGCCCGTTGCCGGCGACGCGGAGTGGCCGGAGCCGCCCCGCCACCCCGAGGAGGGCGCCGCCACCGAGTCCGACGAAGAGTTCGACACCGTGGAGCTGAGCGAGGTCTCGGGGTGCGACGGCTGGACCCTGTGCCTCGACCACGAACTGCAACGCGACTACCGCGACGCGCGCGACCTCGCGAACTCCTGGGCGTTCTCCGGCCGGGAGTACGCCGGGGACGCGCTGCGCCATTTCCTCGGGGCCTCCGGGGGGACGATGGAGATCGACGGCGAGGAGCTCCTGAGCGAGGTCCCGGAGTTCGGCGACGAGGTGGCCGGTGCCCACACCGACCTCGGCCTCCAGGCGATCGCCGAGGCGCGGGAGCAGGACGCGGACGGCCCCGTCACCTTCCCGGTCAACACCGGGTGGAACTCCTTCGGCACCGGCACCGACGGCACCGGGCACGTCTACGACGATCCCGATTGGGCCGCCATGCTCGGCACCTGGATGTACAACCACACCGGCGTGGTGACCGCCTACCCGCCCTCGGCGGCCGAGGGCGACTGGAGCTACGAGATCACCGCGCAGACCAACATCCGCAAGTACTACGACTGGGACCCGGAGGCGACCGAACCCGTGACCGGCGAGGGCCCGGATCCGGGCCGGTTCAGCGAACAGGACCTGTGGAACATGCACCGGGCCGGGATCGCCCGGGAGTTCTGGATCGAGGGCGCCGCGGTGACGTCCAGCCGGGGCGATGTGTAGCGCGGCGTTCCCGCCCGGTCCGGGCCCATCCGGGGCCCTGACGGGATGGGTCCGCGGTGCGGGGACTTGGGTCCACGGCCTCACGACACCGTCCGGTCGCCGACCTTAGGGTTCCGGTCACGTGCGTCGAATGCGCACCCCGCCGACCTTGGAGGACCCCATGCCCAGGCACCCCGATGGGAGCGGACCGCGCTCCGCCGGGCGGCCGCGCACCGATCACGGAGCGGGCATGGTGGAGTACGGGTCGGTGATCGCCCTGATCGCGATCGTCGCGGGCGTGGTCCTCACCGCGGGAATCCCCGGCCGGGTCTCGGGCCTGATCGACGGCGCCGTCTGCCGGGTCGAGACCCGGGAGGGGTGCGCGGAGCCTGATGGCGGCGCCGGAGAGGGCGACGGCGTCGATCCGGACGATCTCACGATCATGGCTCCCCCCGCCCCGGACGGCGGCGGACCGCCGGCCTGCGCGCCGCTGTGCGAGCCCGAGCCCGGCGCCGTGAACCTGGCGGACTGGCCCGAGCCGCCCGTCCATCCCGAGACCGGCATCGCCATCGAGTCCCACACGGAGTTCGACAGCGTGGAGATGGGCGAGGTGTCCGGGTGCGACTGGTGGACCCTGTGCATCGACCACGAGATCCAGCGCAAGTACCGCGACGCGCGCGGCTACGCGAACGGCGGGGCGATCGCCGGCCGGCACAACGCCAGCGAGGCGCTGCACCACTTCCTCGACGCCTCGGGAGAGACCATGGAGATCAGCGGCGAGGAACTGATCGACGATGTACCGGAATTCGAGGAGGAGGTCGAGGACGCGCACCGCGAGATCGGCCTCCAGGCGATCCGCGAGGCCCGGGAGCAGGGCGCGACCGGACCCCTCACCTTCCCGGTGAGCACCGAGTGGAACTCCTTCGGCTACGGCAGGGACGGCACGGGCTACGTCTACGACGACGCGGACTGGATCAACACGCTGGGGAGCTGGCGCTACAACCACACCGGCGAGGTCCGCGTGTTCCCGCCCGATGAGCCCGGCGGCGAGTGGACCTATGAGATGAGCGCGCAGACCAACATCGAGAAGTACTACGACTGGGACCCGAGGGAGACCGACCCCGTGGTGAGCGCCGGCCCGTTCCAGAGCCAGTTCAGCGAACGGGACCTGTGGAACATGCACCGGGCCGGGATGGCCCGGGAGTTCTGGATCGAGGGATCGCACGTGACGACCAGTGAGGGGAGCGCGCCGTGAGCCGGCCCGACCGCCCCATGACGACCCGTTCCGCCGTCCTGGCCGCGGCGCTGGCGGCGGTGTCCGCCCTCGCCGGCTGCGGCGCGGATGCGGAGCAGGCACCGCCCACCGACCTCCGGCCGAGCCCGACCGGGCCGCCCGCCGAGCAGCTGGCCGAGTTCACCGGGCTCACCCCGCCGGACTCCGCCGAAGGGCTGGAGGTGGCCTTCGCGACCACCGACGACGGCCGGCTGCGCATGGAGGGGTCGTTCGCCACCGACCGCGCGGGCGCCGAGGCGTTCTGCGCGGCGGACGGCATCGGCGCCTACCCGGACCCGGAGGGGCCCGACGAGGAGGACCGCGAGGCGTTCGGCACCGCGGAGGAGACCGTGGACGGCTCCACCTCCTGCCGCGGCGCCGCCCTGGACTCCAGCCAGGTGCAGCGCGACGTCCTGGTGCTCTACCCGGCCGAGGACCAGGCGTCGGTGCACGTTCTGGCCTACGAGTACGAGTGAGCGGGCCCGGGCCCGGGGCGTGGCCGGGCCGGGTCGGCGCGTCGTCGGCACCCTCCCCTTCGGGGAGGGTGCCGACGCGCGTTACAGGGGGCGCAGGGAGGACATGATGCCGTCGACCGTCTCGGACGAGGTGGCCTGGTCTCCCGAGGTGTCGGAGTAGACGACGAGGGTGTAGACGTCGTCACCGCTGGGCGCCAGGAACGCGAAGACGGTCGCCTGAGCCTGCGCCGGGTAGCACGGGTGCTCGGCGACCTGGACGGTGGCGGTGGTGCGGTGGCCTTCGAGGCCGTTGGCGGCGAACTCGGCGGTCTCGCCCACCTCCACCTCCGGCTCGCCGCTGTCGTTGCCGTAGCCGGCCTCGGCCCATTCACCTGCCAGGAACATCGACATCTCGGCGGTGTCGACGACCTCTCCCGCGCCGGAGGTGCCCGACATGGCGGGCGCGGGCGGGTAGTCGTAGCAGGGCTCCTCGCGGGCCCCGTACTCCGCGGCGCCGCTCATGGCGACCCGGGGGGAGTAGCCGAACGGGGCGTCGGGGTCCTCCTCCTCGAAGCCGACGGTCAGATCGGGGGCGTGCGCGAACCAGTCGTCGGGGATGTCGTAGGCCACGCCCCGCTCCTCGACGGCGACGCCCTTCCAGCCCGCCGTCGCCGCTTCGACCAGCGCCTCGGGGTCGTCGGCGGTCGGGGTGGTGACCGGGACGGGGCTCGCGTCGGCGGAGGGCGAGGCGGACGCGGCGGCGTCCGCGCCCGCCGCCTCATCCGAGCCGGTGAACAGGTCCACATCACGGAGGTAGATGGCGACCAGCACGATGATCGCCACGGAGAGGGCGCCGATGAGCGTGCCGACGGCCATCGCCATGCCGCGGCCGCCGGCGCGCCCGTTGGGGGAGGGTTCTGAAGGGGTCATGGCTGGTGAGACGGTGCGCGCGCGATTCCCGTTCCCGCTCCGGCCGGACGGGGCCCGCGCGGCGGCGTGCGGGCGCGCACGGCACGGCGTGAACGGGCGACCTGCGGTGATCCCGCGGCCCATGACAACTGTCATCGGGGCGGGCGCGGAGTTGTCATGCCGGGAGCGGGAGAACCTCACCGCCCGGCGATGACATCGCCGTCTACCAGGCCGGTCCCGGGGCCGCGAAGGTGGTGGCCATGACCTCGACACGCACAGATGCAGACGGCGGCACCGGGCCGCCTCCCCCGGGGACCGCACCGCACGGCCCGGTGCCCGACCCCCGCCGCGCGCGCCCCGGCCGCGCCCCCGGGCGGGTCTGGGCGATCGCACTGGCCATCGGCGCGGCCGTCGCCATCGCCGCCTACGTGGTGATGCCCGCCGGGGGCCCGGGGCCGGTGGAGCTGGAGGGCGACGCGGACCTGGCCGCCACCGTCGCCGAGGCCATCGAGGGCCGCGAGACGCAGGTGCAGGGGCTGAGCGTCACCGTCATCGACGGCGACGACACCGCCGCGGTGACCGGCGGCACCGCGGACGGCTCGGCGCCCGTCACGGCCGACACCCCGTTCGAGACGGGGTCGGTGTTCAAGGTCGTCACCGCGATGGCCCTCGCCGACATGGCGGACGACGGAACCACCTCCCTCGACCGCACCCTCGGCGACGTCTTCCCCGACGTGGAGTTCGCCTCCCCCGACACGGCGGCCATCACCCTGGAGCAGCTGGCCAACCACCAGTCCGGGCTGGAGCGTGTGCCCGCCGAGGTGCTGAGCTCGGCGTCGAGCCACACCTTCCTGACCACCGACCCCTACCGGGCCTTCCCGCCGCTGACGGAATCGCTGGCCGCCGCGGTCCCCCGGAACCAGGGGGAGTGGGCCTACTCCAACTTCGGCTTCGCCGTCCTGGGCGAGGCCCTGGCCCGCGAGGCCGGGACGTCCTATGCCGAGGTGGTGCACGAGCGCGTGCTCGGGCCGGTCGGCATGGACGACACGTTCATCCTCGGCGCCGACACCGACACGGTCCCCGAGGGCGCCGCCCTGCCGCACATGGAGGCCGGCGCGCGCTCCCAGCCCTGGAACGCCGTGGAGTACGCCCCCGCCGGGATCGGCACGTGGACGACGCCCGCCGACCTCGAACGGTTCGTGCGCGCCCTGATGGACGGCACCGCCCCCGGCATGGCGGCCACCGAGGCGGCCTACGACGGCCCGGCCGAGGAGACGCGGCTCGGCCTCGCCTGGATGACCACGGACTTCGGTGACGGCGTGCAGCTGGTGCAGCACAGCGGCGGCACGTTCGGGTCGACGGCGTTCGTCGCGTTCCAGGACGACCGCGGGGTGATCGCCCTGTCCAACAGCTTCCAGATCGACGTCTCCCTCGTCGGCCCGCGTGCGCTCGGCGCCCCCGAGGTGGTCACGGTCGCCGAGGGCGGCATGTCGTTCTCGCCCGCAGTGGGCCTCGGGACCACGCTGCCGATCGTCCTGCTGCCGGTGCTGCTCGCCGTGACGCTGATGGTCCGCCGCCGCACGCTCATCGGACAGCGCCCGCTCGACCGGCTGCGCATCGTGTCGATGCCGCTGGGCGCCCTCGCCGTGCTCCTGGCGGCGCTGCGCACCGGGAGCTGGGTCTACACACCGCCCGTGCTGTGGGCGCTCGCGATCGGCGCCGTCGCCGCCTCGGTCGCGGTCGGCGCCTGGTTCTGGCCGCGCGTCGCCGTCAACGCGGCCCGCTGGCGGTGGCTGCACGCCGTGTTCTTCGCCGTGTCGGTCGCGGCGTCGCTCACGCTGGGCGGGACGATGCTGTACGGGCTCGCCGCCGCCAACGGCTGACCGGGAACGGGCGGCGGGGCGGGGACGCTCCCGCCCCGCCGCCCGTTCGCCGTGACGCGGAAGGCCCCTGAGGGCGGGGTCAGCCGGCCGCGGCCAAGGCGTCGCAGACCTCCAGGAGGCGGGCGCGCAGCGCGCCGCCCCGCTCGGCGAAGGAGCGCTGGGCCGCCACGTACTCGGCCTTGCCCTCGGCGGTCTCGATGCGCACCGGGGCGTAGCCGTAGGCGGCGAGGTCGTAGGGCGAGGCGCGCATGTCCAGTTCGCGGACGTCCTTGGCGAGCTCGAAGCAGTCCACCACGAGTTCGCCGGGGACCGCGGGGGCGAGCTTGTAGGCCCACTTGTACAGGTCCATGGTGGCGTGCAGGCACCCGGGCTGGTCGAGGTCGGCCTGGCTCTCGCGCGTGGGCCGGAGCAGGTTGCGCGGGCGCGCCTCGGGGGTGAAGAAGCGGAACGCGTCGTAGTGCGAGCAGCGGATCCGGTGGGATTCCACGACCTGGTCCGTGCCCTCGGGGCCCAGGCGCAGGGGGACCGCGGAGTGGCGCACGTCGCCGGGGCCGGGCCGGTAGACCATCGCCCACTCGTGGAGGCCGAAACAGCCCAGGTGGGCGGGGCGCCCGGCGACCGCACGCAGCAGCGATCCGATGAACGCGGCGGTCCGGCCCCGCGCAGCAATGAACGCCGCGGTGTCCAGGCCCACGCCGGTGACGGCCCGCCCGTTCTCGTCGGCGGTGTCGACCTCGGTGTACCAGCGCTCGCCGAGGCGGTCGCGGGCGGCGTCGCCGAGCAGCACGGCGCCGATCCCCGGGTGCCACCGGCGCAGGTGGGCGGGCTTGTGGCTGTAGTAGGTGAACAGGAAGTCCTCGACGGGGTGCGCGACCCCCTCGGCGCGGCGGCGCAGGTGGCCGGCGAGCAGCGCGTCCACGCGCGCGTGGTGGGCGCGCTCGCGCTGACGCCAGGTGCCCGCCGGGAGGGCGGCGGTGGCCTGCGCGCTGGCGCTGGAGGTCGGAGTGCCCGTTTTCATCGCCTTCCAGGGTAGGCACGGCCGTGCACATCTCGCGCCCGGCGGCCGTGCGGGAGGTCGTCGTGGTGCCGTGTTCTCCGGGCGCGGCGGGGTTGTCCACAGCCGCGGAATCGGACTGGTGGCGCGGGACGGGGGCGGCCGATCCTGGATGTGGCGGGACCGTCCCCGCCGCCCGCGACCCTGAGGAGCGCCCGTGGACCACACCATCGTGACCCTGGTCGGCCGTCTCACCCGCGACCCCGAAATCCGGATCCTGGGCGACGGAACCCCGCTGTGCGGGTTCACCGTGGCCACCACCCCGCGCTTCTTCGAGCGCACCACCGGATCCTGGCGCGATCACCGCACGGTGGTGCTGCGCTGCTCGGCCTGGCGGCGCCACGCCGCCAACATCGCCGTCACCCTGGCCCGGGGCATGCGGGTGATCGTCACCGGCGAACTCCGGCGGCGCCGCTACACCGACCCCCAGGGCACGGTCCGCGCCGTGACCGACCTCCGGGTGCACGATGCCGCCCCGGCCCTGCGGTGGGCCACCGCCCGGGTCGAGCGCCAGGAGCCGGGGGAGGATCCGCCTCTGGTGATGCCCCGTGCGCGCGGTGCCGACCCCTGGGCGCAGAGCGCCCGCCGGCGGTCCGTGCACGCCGCGGCCGGCGAGCCGCCGTTCTAGGGGCGCCGGGCGGCGCCCCCCGGCGCCGTCAGTTGGTGTGCTGGATCGGCAGGTGGCGGCCGAGGTAGCCGATGTAGATGCGGTTGGTGGTCTGGGGGCCGAGATGGGGATAGAAGTACAGGCGGGGGCAGATCCCGTACTCGGTGTCGAGCTTGATGTGGGCGAACATCGGCACCTCGCCGCTGGGGTCCACCTGGTGGGGCACCTTGAACACCCGCTTGTCGCTGAGCTTGTCGCGGTTGCGCACGTGGTCGCTCTCCTGCGCGGCCAGCCGCCGCACCGGGATCGCGCGGTAGCCGTCGGGCGGCTCCCGCAGGTAGGCGTGGAAGCTCAGGCTGCTGTCGGGGTGGCCCATCTGGTAGCGCGCGTAGTCGTCGAGCGCCAGCAGCGCCTCCCACGCCCGCGCCACCCACAGGTTCTCCTTGCGGCTGCCCGTCAGCTCGCGCACGGTGTCGCGGTCTTCGATGGTGAAGAACAGGTGGGGGAAGTAGTGGTCGTCGGTGATGCGCTCCAGCAGGTCCTCGACCTTCTGCGGCGGGCGCTGGCGCGGGTCGGGCGGCACGGCCTCGGCCGCCAGGCGGTACAGGCCCTCCTCGTGCAGCCGCCCGCGCAGCCAGGTCAGCTCGTGGCGGACGGCGTGCAGCGCCTCGCGTGCGGAGTCGAGCTCCTCGGTCAGCTCGGTCAGCTCCGCGGCCAGCCGCTCGCGTTCGCGCGTGAGCTCGGTGGTGCGGGTGTTGAGCCGGCGGGCCTCGGTACCGAGCCGCTTGGCCTCCAGCGCCTTGTCCGACAGCCGCCCTTTGAGGAGCATGATGATCTCGGTCACCTGCGGCGAGGCCGACATCAGCGGTGTGGGGCGCGACGGCACCGTGGGGTCGGAGTCCTCTTCCTCCTGGATGAACACGTCGATCTCCTCCTCGTTGAGGAGGGAGTCGATGTCGCGCAGGGCCGGCGGCAGCGGCGAGTCCAGCGCGTTGTCGCGCACCGATCTTGCCAGCGCCAGGCTCACCCAGGCCCGGACCCGGCCGCCGTCGCGCGCGGAGTCGAGCGTGTGCGCGCTCATGCGGGGGTGGCGCAGGCCGTCGGAGGCGTCGGAGAACTCCACCCGCGGCAGGAAGGTGCGCACCCCGCCGTGGGGGACATCGAACCCGTGCGGCAGGAGCGCGTCGACCTGCTCCTGGGCGGCGGCGTCGAGCACGTAGCCCGCGCACATGCCCGTGGAGCGCGACAGCACCCCGCTCATGGTCTCGCGCCAGCCCGCCACGGTCATGTCCGCGGGCGGCACGCTGACCACCACGGCCAGGTGGCGGCCGGGGTCGCCGATGGAGTCGATCAGCGCCCGCACGGCGCCGTCCTCCTTGCCGCGCACGATCTTCGGCTCGGCCGGGAGCCGGTGCCCGCCGTCGAAGCCGGGCACTTCGTCGAGCAGCATGCGCACGGCGTCGGGCGGCGCGATGTCGAGCCGCTCGCTGCCCGACAGGTCGCTGCGGGGATCGGCGGTCATGTCGATCCAGATGTAGCGGTGGGCCAGCCGCTGCGGGTCCGACACCGCGGTGACGGTCGTGCGCCACACCCCATCGGGCTTGTCCGACTCCGTGGTCAGCCGCAGGAAACTGATGTCCTCTTCGCGGTTGTCGTGCCGGAGCACCATGGCCCGCGAGCGCTTGCTCAGCTCGTAGGCCCCGGAATGCGTGAACGACACCCGGGCGCCCGCCGTGCCGCGCTTGCTCAGCCACTGCGAGAGCACGGTCGAAGTCGAGGCGATCACATCGTGGTCCTGGGGGACGGTGACGATGCTGCGGTAGACGAGGGACACTCCTGCTCTCCCGGTGGGTCACAAGATCCGGAGGGCCTCGGAGCGGTCTGGCCTGGGATGTGGTGGATGGCCCTCATCGACCACTGTGGCCTAACCGGGGCGGATTCGCCAGACACGACCGAGGCCCGGAAACGATCAAAGCGCCGGCGCCGCGCGCCGCCGCGTCCGGCCGGCCGTCGCGTGCCCGCCCCGGGGCCGGCACGCGACGGCGCAACGAAATGGCAGGTCAACGCGTCAGCACGTACCGGCCCAACTGCATTCGAGGTCGGCGTCGGGTGCCGACGGCGAATCGTCGGTGCGCGCGGCCAGGCCGGATGTGGTCGGCGACCAGCGGGAGAATTCCGCCAAACGGACGGCTATCGCGTCCTGGACACCCCGCGGGGCCGCGCCCGGGTACTCGTTGTTGATGACCGCGAAGGCCAGCTCCTCGCCATCGGCGCTCGTGACATACCCCGACAGCGAGCTCGCCCCGCTGAGCGTGCCGGTCTTGGCCCGCACGTTGCCCGCGGCGGCCGTGCCCCGCATCCGGTCGGCCAGGGTGCCGCCGACCATGCGGTTCGACACCCCCGCCACCGGCAGCGACCGTTCCCACGTGCCGAACCACGGCTCGTCCTGCACGGCCTGGAGGACGTCGATCACGGTGGCGGCGTCGAGCCGGTTGGTCCGCGACAGCCCCGACCCGTCGTGGGCCTCGAACCCGGTCCGGGCGACACCGATCCGCTCCAGCGCCGGGCCCAGCTCCGCGAGCCCGGCCGCCCAGGTGCCCTCACCCGCGGCCGCGCGCCCCATCGCCTTCACCAGGATCTCGGCGTGGCCGTTATTGGACAGTTTCATCAAGGGCAGGACCAGGGCGCCGAGTTCGCGGGACTCCCGCTCGGCCAGCGGCACGGTGTCGCCGGGCGCGGTGCCGCGGCCGATGTCGCCGAGCACCTTCACCCCACGCTCCTCCAGCGCCGCCGCGAACAGGTGCACCGCGTGGTCGGTCGGCTCGTGCACGGTGCGCAGATCGGTGAAGGGCTCGCCGCCGGCGGGCAGCACGCCCGCAGCGGTGAACACGTTGGTCTCCGGGGCGCGGGTGATGTCGGCGGTGGCCTCGGCGTCGGGCGCCCCCGTCCGCGCCGCGTTCTCGATCGACAGGTTGCCGGCCATGGGGTCCAGCTCCACGTCGACCGGGTCGCCCTCGGCGGTGCCGGGGCTCGCGGTGACGTTCACGACCCCGGTGTCGAGGTCCTCGTTGGCCGCCACCGTGAGCGCGGAGATCTGCGCCGCGTAGTAGTACGGCTCGTCGTCGGCCTCCCAGTCGGGGGCCAGGCGCTCGGTGTCGAACCAGGTGTCGTCGGCCAGCAGGTCGCCGGTGACCTCGGTCACCCCGGCGGCGGCCACCCGGGCGGCCAGGCGGTCGAAGGCGTCGCCGGTCAGGCTGGGGTCGCCGGTCCCGGCCAGGTAGAGGTCGCCCTCGACCCTCCCGTAAGCAGGGGCCTCGGCGGCGGAGACGGTGGTGGTGAAGGTGTGGCCGGCCCCGAGCACGTCCAGCGCCGCGGCGGTGGTCAGCAGCTTGATGTTCGATGCGGGGATCAGCGGGGCGGCGGCCTCGTTCTCGTAGAGCACGTCGCCCTCGGAGACGCTGGCCACGGCCACCCCCGACAGCGCCCCCTCCAGAGCGGGGTCGGCCAGCAGCGCGTCGAGGTCGGAGCGGAGGTCGGCGGTGCCGTCGGCGGTGTCGGCCGCGACCGGAGAGGCCAGCGGCACCGCGATCGCGACGGCGGCGACCAGCGGTAACGCCAGCCGCAGGGGGTGGGATGGTAAGCGGGTGGCCGTCATGAGGGCAGCCCTTCGTCGGATGGCGCGGTCGGCCGCAACGTCGAGACGCATACGGCCTTCCAGCGGCAATCTACACCGCGAGCGATCACGTGGGAACGAGGAGTGTCCGCGGAACCGCGCGACTCGGTAGTGGGCCGGGCCTTGTGACGCTAGTCTCATCGAACGCCCACACCCTCCTGACCACAGCGTTCGCGAGGCCGCTTATGACAGAACGAGACGACGGCGCACCTCCCGCGTGCCCGTGGCACGCCGACGCCGTTCCGCTGTACGAGACGGTGTCCGAACCGGATCGGAGGCGCGTCTGGGAATCCCTGCGCTCCCGGTTCGGTCAGGTCGCTCCGGTGCTCCTCGAGCCCGGCCTGCCCGCCTGGCTGCTGCTCGGCTACGAGGAGAACCTCGAAGTCCTCCGCGACTGGGGGACCTTCTCCCGCGATACCCGCCGCTGGAACGAGATCCGCGACGGCCGGCGCAAGCTCGACGCCGGGCTGCGCCCGGCCATGGGCTACCGCAAGAGCGCCATCTACTGCGACGGCGCCGAGCACGCGCGGCTGGCGGCGCCGATCAACGACGCGCTCTCCCGGCTGACCGACACCCGGATCCGCACCGACATCACCGAGGCCGCCGACACGCTCATCGACGACTTCTGCGCCGAGGGCAGCGCCGACCTGGTCGCGGACTACGCCGACCTCCTGCCGGCCCTGCTGATGAACCGCTTCTTCGGCTTGGAGGACATCTACGGCTACGTCCTCGGTGAACTGTCGGGGATCATCTGGACCAACGACAGCGCGCGCGGCGCCGATGCGGTCGTCCAGCTGCGCAACTACTTCGGCGGCCTGGTCATCCGCAAGCGCGAGACACCCGGGCCCGACCTCACGAGCTGGATGATGGAGCACCCCGTCGGCCTCACCGACCGGGAGATGGCCGACCAGCTGGTGCTGCTGTCGGCGGCGGCGCAGGAGCCCGCGGCCAACCTCCTCGGCAACGTGCTGCGCGAGCTGCTCGTCGACCCCGACGTCGCCCGCGAGTACGCCAGCGGCGGCCTGCTCCTGGACGACATCGTCAACCACGTCATCTGGACCGAGCCGCCGATGCAGGCGCTCTGCGCCCGGTTCCCGACCCGCGATGTCACCATCGACGGCACCCGCATCGCCGAAGGCGAGCCGCTCATCATCGGCTTCGCCCCGGCCCACCACGACCCCCGGTTGCGCGATGCCCGCGACGACACCGGTGCGCCGCTGCCCTCCGGCCACAACAGCGCCCACCTGATGTGGGGCGCCGGGGAGCACCGGTGCCCGGCGCAGTCACTGGCGCTCCAGGTGGTGGCCATCGGTATCGAGCGGCTGCTCGACCGGCTCTCCGGGGTGCGCCTGGCGGTCGACCCCGGCGACCTGCGCTGGCGCCGCGAACTCCTCTCCCGGGGCCTGACCTCGCTGCCCATCGAGTTCACGCCGGTCCCCCCGCCGGTCCGCCCGGCCCAGACCGTTCCCGCGGCGGCGCGCCCCGCCGACGACGGCGAGCCCGCGGCCCAGACCAATGACCTGCTGCACCGGGTGATGCGCTGGTGGCAGGGCAGCGGTAGGAGGCGGCGCCGCTGACCGGCGACCGGGGCACCGTGCCACTGCACTCTGGACAACGGTGCCCCGGATCGTTGGCCGGGACGGACAAGAGGCGGGTGCGCCGCCCGCGTTAGCGTCATGGACATGTCCACACGCCCGTTTTGGCTGGCCGGAAGTGCCGCGACCGGCGACACCGAACTCACGGTGCTCAACCCCTACACCGGGGAGACCGCGGGGACCGCCGCCGTCCCCTCCACCGCCCAGATCGAGCAGGCGGTGGCCGCCGCCGATGCCGTGGCGCCGCAGGCGGCGGCGCTGCCCGCGCATGTGCGCGCCGAGGCGCTGGCGCACGTATCGCGCCTCCTGGCCGAGCGCGCCGAGGAGATCGCCGCGCTCATCACCGCCGAGAGCGCGAAGCCGATCACCTGGGCCCGGGTCGAGGCCGCCCGCGCCGTCTCGGTGTTCCGCTGGGCGGCCGAAGAGGCCCGCCGCGACAGCGGCGAACTCCAGCGCCTCGACACCGACCCCTCGGCGACCGGCCGCATCGCCCTCATCCGCCGGGTCCCCAAGGGCCCGGTCCTGGGCATCTCGCCGTTCAACTTCCCGCTGAACCTCGTCGCCCACAAGATCGCCCCCGCGATCGCGGTGGGCGCCCCGATCATCCTCAAGCCCGCGCCGGCCACACCGCTGAGCGCCCTGGTCCTGGGCGAGATCCTGGCCGAGACCGACCTGCCCGCGGGCATGGTGTCGGTGCTGCCCATGCCCAACGAGCGCGCCGCACCCCTCATCACCGACCCCCGCCTGCCGGTCATCTCCTTCACCGGCGGGCAGTTCGGCTGGGAGCTCCAGCGCCTGGCGCCGCACAAGCACGTCACCCTGGAGCTCGGCGGCAACGCCGCGGCCGTCGTGCTGCCCGACGCCGACCTCGACTGGGCGGCGCGCCGGATCGCGGTGTTCGGCAACAACCACGCCGGCCAGGTCTGTGTCGGCGTCCAGCGGGTCATCGTCGACGACCTGGTCTACGAGGAGTTCACCGCCGAACTGGTGCGCCGCGTCGAGGCCCTGCGCACCGGCGACCCCGCCGACCCCGCGACCGAGGTGGGCCCGCTCATCGACGAGAACGCGGCGGTCCGGGTGGAGTCGTGGGTGCGCGAGGCGGTGGAGGCGGGCGCCACCCTGCTCACCGGCGGCCGCCGCGACGGCGTGAGCGTCGCCCCCACGGTGCTCGCCGACGTCCCCGACGACGCCAGAGTAGTCCGCGACGAGGTCTTCGGCCCGGTCCTGGTGGTGCAGCGCACGAGCGGAGTGGACGAGGCGTTCGCGAAGGTCAACGCCGGCGACTACGGCCTCCAGGCCGGGGTGTTCACCCGCGACCTCCAGGTGGCCTTCCGGGCCCACCGCGAACTGGAGGTGGGCGGGGTGGTGATCGGCGACGTGCCGTCCTTCCGCGCCGACCAGATGCCCTACGGCGGCGTCAAGAAGTCGGGGGTCGGCAAGGAGGGCCTGGCCGCCGCGATGGCGGACCTGACCTACGAGCGCGTCCTGGCCCTGACCGGCGTCCAGCTGTGATGCTGGGCCCCGCCGCCGCGCCGGGCCGGGCGCGGTCCCCGGTCCGGCGCGGCGGCGGGGTCACAGGGACGCGGCGCGCCGGTAGAGGTCGCGGGCCTCGTCGCCCAGGCGCGGACCGTACTGGGTGCGGGAGTCGTCGGCGTACTTGAAGCTGACGACCGATGTGATGGTGCCCGTGCCATTGCCGGTGTTGAAGTCCGACAGCCACGGTCCCCCGCTGGACCCTTCGGTCATGGTGCAGGCCATGCCGTTGGCGGTGGTCCCGCCCTGGTCGGGGCGGGTGGACCCGGAGCAGTAGTGGAGGCTGCGGCCGTTGTAGCGGCCGGTGGAGGGGTAGCCGAAGGCGTAGACGGGGTCGCTCTGGCCCCGGTCGAAGGCGATCTTCTGCGCACCGGTGCGGCTCTGGACGTGGTCGCCGCCGTCGGTGCCCAGGACGGCGAACCCGAAGTCGAAGCTGTCGTCGGCCTGGTCGGACCACTCGGGCGCCACCAGCATCTCGCGCGCCGGGTAGCGGCCGTAGGGGCTGTCGCCGTCGGCGTAGCCGGGGGCGAACGTCCAGTTCTTGGCCCAGGCGCCGGTGCCGTCCTTGAGGCAGTGGCCCGCGGTGACGACGGTGTCCTTGTTGCCGGCGTTGACGACCGACGCCGAGCAGGTGAAGTCGCGTCCGTCCATGGTGAGGAAGACCCGGCCCGTGGTGCGGGTGACCTTGCCGCCGGCCGTCCAGCGCGTTCCGGTGCTGTCGGGGCGCGGCGCGGCCTGGGGCGCGATGACCTGCGAGGCGGGCAGCGGCAGGTCGCGGGTGACACCGTCGAGGAGGCTGCCCAGCGGCTCGGCCGCCGCCATGCGCTCGGGTGTCCAATAGGCGAGCATGTCGCGGGGGTCCTCGCCGGCCGCCGCCGTGGAGTGGACGACCTCGTGGACGCTGGAGGGGGGTGCCGGATCCGCGGCGGCGGAGGGGGCACCGAGCACGGCGACCGCGACCGCCGCGAGCGGTCCCAGGACTTTGTAGGCGAGAGTCATGGCATTGGATTTTGCCATACTCAGCGTGACGAATCGGCTACTCTTCGGCTAGTCTTCTCGGTTGATCGGCGATCACCCCGCGCGCCGGGCTCGCCGACGCCGCCGGACCCGCCGATACGGCGTGCCGCCCGAACGAGGTGCCACACCGCCACGTGGCCCGCAAGCCCCGCGCCCGCGCCCTGCATCGCCCCGACGAGCACGCATCGCACCAGGTCGTAGGAGCTGACAGCGGCCCGCGGCGACATCCCGAGCGCCACCGCCCCCGCGGCCGAGGCCAGCGCCACCGCCGCGACCGCGCACCAACGGGCCGCCGGCCGCAGCGCCGCGACCGGCCGCTCCGCCGGCGGGGTCGCCCGCAGCCGCAAGCGCGCCCACACCGCCAGCGCCGCCAGGCCGCCCGCCGAGCTCACGTACATCAGCACGTTGTAGACCCGGTGGGGCCCCACGACGCTCGCCTGGAGCGCCGGCAGCAGCTGCACCCCGGCCCCGCCCGGCTGGGTCACCGAGTCCCAGAGGATGTGCGTGGCCGCGCCGATCAGCAGTGCGGCGCCGGCCGCCGCAGCATGGCGCCGGGTCAGCGGGGCGGGTGCGGCCGGGATCCGCTCGCGGACCGTCCGCGGGGCGAGCGCGGCCACGGGTTCGCGCACGGCGGTGCGCACGACCAGCAGCACCGCGGCGCCCAGCACCACGTCCACCGGCAGCCCCCATGGGGCGTGCGTCCCGAGCGACGGCATCGGCAGGTAGTAGGGCAGATCGGGGACGACCGCGCCGACCGCCAGCGCCGCGAGCGGCAGCCGCGTGCGGGCCAGCGGCAGCACCGCCGCCACATGGCTCACTGTGAAGGGCATTGGGCAAGTATCCGGCCATCGCCGAGTGGGCGTTCCCGGGGTAGGCCAGAATGGAGGGGTGCGAATCGCGGAACGACTCCTCCAGGACCCCACCCCCTCCCAGCGGCGCGAGGTCGTGATCCTCGGGTCGACCGGCTCCATCGGCACCCAGGCCATCGAGGTCGTCAAGGCCGACCCCGGCCGCTTCCGGGTGACCGGCCTGGCAGCCGGCGGCGGCCGGATCGACCTCCTCGCCGACCAGGCGTGCGCCCTGGGCGTCGAAGCGGTGGCGGTGGCCGACCCCGCCGCGGCCACCGCGCTCGCGGAGCTGCTGCGCGAGCGCGGCAGCGCGGCGAAGGTCCTCGCCGGCCCCGAGGGGGTCGCCGAACTGGCCGCCTTCCCCTGCGACGTCGTCCTCAACGGGATCACCGGCGCCCTGGGCCTGGAGTCCACCCTCGCCGCCCTGCGCGCCGGCCGGCTGCTCGCGCTGGCCAACAAGGAGTCGCTCATCATCGGCGGCCCCCTGGTCCGCGAGGCCGCCCAGCCCGGCCAGATCGTGCCCGTCGACTCCGAGCACTTCGCCCTCTCCCAGTGCTTCCCCCGGCCCCCCGCGGCCGAGCTGACCAGCCTGGCCCAGGGCCAGGTCGGCGCCCGGCTCGACGAGGTGCGCCGCCTGGTGATCACCGCCAGCGGCGGCCCGTTCCGCGGGCGCACGCGTGCCGAGCTCGCCGGGGTCACCCCCGAGCAGGCCCTCGCCCACCCCACCTGGAGCATGGGGCCGGTGATCACCGTGAACAGTGCCACGCTGGTGAACAAGGGCCTGGAGGTGATCGAGGCCCACCTGCTCTTCGACGTCCCCTTCGACCGCATCGAGGTCGTGGTCCACCCCCAGTCGGTCATCCACTCCATGGTGGAGTTCACCGACGGCTCGACCCTGGCGCAGGCGAGCCCGCCCGACATGCGCATCCCGATCGCCTACGGCATCGCGTGGCCGCATCGGGTCAGCGGCGCCGCGCCGGCGGTCGACTGGACCACCGCGCAGACCTGGACCTTCGAGCCGCTCGACCCCGACGCGTTCCCCGCGGTCGGCCTCGCCTGCGAGGTCGGCGCGGCGGGCGGGACCGCCCCGGCGGTCTACAACGCCGCCAACGAAGAGGCCGTCGCCGCATTCCTCGATCGAAGGCTGGCATTTCCCGCGATCGTGGACACCGTTGCGCGGGTAGTCTCGGAGCAGCAGCGGGCGGCCCCCGGTGCAACCCTGTCGCCGGCCGACGTCTACGCGGCCGACGAATGGGCCCGCATCCGCGCCCGGGAGCTGATCGCCCGGTCCGCATGAGGAGAGGTACATGGTCGCGCTACTGACCGCGCTCGGGATCGTCCTGTTCTTCATTGGCCTGCTGCTGTCCCTCGCCTGGCACGAGCTCGGCCACCTCGCGACCGCCAAGATGTTCGGCATCCGCTGCACCCAGTACTTCGTGGGCTTCGGGCGCACCCTGTGGTCGACCCGCAAGGGCGACACCGAGTACGGCGTCAAGCTCGTCCCGCTGGGCGGCTTCGTGCGGATGGCCGGGATGATCCCGCCCTCCCAGCGCGCCCAGGACACCTCCGGCAAGCCGATGTCGCGCTGGCGGGCGATGATCGAGGACGCCCGCGAGGCCTCGCAGGTCGACCTCGAACCCGGCGACGAGGACCGCCAGTTCTACCAGCGGGCGCCCTGGAAGCGCGTCATCGTCATGGCGGCCGGGCCGGGGATGAACCTGATCCTGGCGGTCGTGCTGTTCACCATCATCCTGATGGGCGTCGGCCTGCCGCAGAGCACCACCACGGTCGACACCGTCGCCGAGTGCGTGCTGCCGGCCGACTCCACCGCCCGCGACTGCCCCGCTGACGCCCCGCCCACCCCCGCCGCCGAGGCAGGCCTGCTGCCGGGCGACCGCATCGTGGAGGTGGGCGGCAGACCCACGCCCGAGTGGAACCAGGCCAACTCCGCGATCCGCGACTCCGTGGGGCCCACCGAGATCGTGGTGGACCGCGACGGCGAGACCGTCGCCTTCGAGGCCGACCTCATCGAGAACGACGTCGTGGCGCGCGACTCCGAGGGCGAGATCGTCTTCCGCACCGACGCCAACGGCGACCCCGTCACCGACGAGCAGGGATACCAGATCCCCGACACCCAGACCGCCGGCTTCCTCGGGATCACCTTCGCCCAGGAGCGCAGCCCGCTCGGGGTCGCCGACACCGCCGCCTACATGGGCGACGCCGTGGTCGGCGTGGGCCGGGCCCTGTGGGAGCTGCCCTCGAAGGTGCCCGGCGTGTTCCGCGCCGCCTTCATGGGCGAGGAGCGCACGGTCGACTCCCCGGTGGGCATCGTCGGGGCCTCGCGCATCGGCGGCGAGGTGCTGGCCCAGCCGATCCCCGTCACCGACCGGGTGGTCTTCCTGGTCAACATGCTGGCCGGGGTCAACCTGTTCCTGTTCGCGTTCAACATGCTGCCGATCCTGCCGCTCGACGGCGGCCACATCCTCGGCGCGCTCTGGGAGTCCGTCCGCCGCGGCTTCGCCAAGCTGTTCCGCCGCCCCGACCCCGGCCCCTTCGACGTGGCCCAGATGATGCCGGTGGCCTACATCGTGGTCGCGTGCTTCGTGATGTTCAGCGTCATGCTGCTGATCGCCGACGTGTTCAACCCGGTACGCCTGGTGCAGTGACGCCGCAGGCAGGCGCCTCCTCGAGGACCGCTCGACGACATGGGGCGTGAATCCCCGATTTTCCTCATGTCGGCGTAATGCCCTGCTCAATACGGGTAGCCTGTGCGGTGGAAGGGGAGCCCGGGATCGAGCCCGGCTTCCGTCCGGTGGCGCCGTGCCCTGGTACCGGCCGCCCGGACTTCAACGGCCTTCAAACGACGCCGCCGGCCGATACCCCGGCGGCCGACGAGGTGAAATCGCGTGTCCGTCGATCTCGGAATCCCTGTCGCCCGTCCGCGCCCGTTGGCGCCCCGGCGGCGGTCGCGGCAGATCATGGTCGGCAACGTCCCCGTCGGCGGGGACGCCCCCGTATCGGTCCAATCGATGACCACGACCCTGACCTCCGACATCAACGCCACCCTCCAGCAGATCGCGGAGCTCACCGCGAGCGGCTGCCAGATCGTGCGGGTGGCGGTCCCCAGCGCCGACGACGCCGAAGCCCTGCCGATCATCGCGCGCAAGTCGCAGATCCCGGTGATCGCCGACATCCACTTCCAGCCCAAGTACGTCTTCGCCGCGATCGACGCCGGCTGCGCCGCGGTGCGGGTCAACCCGGGCAACATCCGCAAGTTCGACGACAAGGTCGGCGAGATCGCCAAGGCCGCCGGCGACGCCGGCGTGCCCATCCGGATCGGCGTCAACGCCGGCTCGCTCGACAAGCGCCTGATGGAGAAGTACGGCAAGGCCACCCCCGAGGCGCTGGTGGAGTCCGCCCTGTGGGAGTGCTCGCTGTTCGAGGAGCACGGGTTCCGCGACATCAAGATCTCGGTCAAGCACAACGACCCCGTCGTGATGATCAACGCCTACCGGCTGCTCGCGCAGCGGTGCGACTACCCGCTGCACCTCGGTGTGACCGAGGCCGGGCCCGCCTTCCAGGGCACCGTCAAGTCGGCGGTGGCGTTCGGCGCGCTGCTGGCCGAGGGCATCGGCGACACCATCCGCGTCTCGCTGTCGGCGCCCCCGGCCGAGGAGGTCAAGGTGGGGGCGCAGATCCTGGAGTCCCTGGGCCTGCGCGAACGCGGCCTGGAGATCGTGTCGTGCCCCAGCTGCGGGCGCGCGCAGGTCGACGTCTACACGCTGGCCGAGCAGGTCACCGCGGGCCTTGAGGGCATGGAGGTCCCGCTGCGCGTGGCGGTCATGGGCTGCGTCGTCAACGGCCCGGGCGAGGCCCGCGAGGCCGACCTCGGGGTCGCCTCCGGCAACGGCAAGGGGCAGATCTTCGTCAAGGGCGAGGTCATCAAGACCGTCCCCGAGTCCAAGATCGTCGAGACCCTGATCGAGGAGGCCATGCGCATCGCCGAGGACATGAAGGACGAGGGCGCCGCCTCCGGCGCGCCCTCGGTGTCCGTCGGCGCCTGACACGCCCGTGCGGGCGGGTGGCCGACGCCGCCCGCCCGCACGTCGCGGCCACTAGCAGCCGGTGCTGCTGGTGATCGAGGTGTTCCCGTAGTACCGGACGCTGACCCCGTTGAGCACCACGCGCACGGGGGTGCCGTTGGTGCGCTGCTCGTAGTGCAGGTGCGGGCCGGTGGACCCGCCGGTGCTGCCCACGCGGCCGATCACCGTTCCGGTGCTGACCGACTGGCCCACCGACACGTTGAACGAGTTCAGGTGCGCGTACAGCGTGGTGATCCCGCTGCCGTGGCTGACGATGATGTACTTGCCGTAGCTGGTGTTGCCCAGGTCGCGGACCGTCGTGACGGTACCCGACGCGCTGGAGCGCACCCGCTGGTTGAGGGCGCTGCTGCGCTGGAAGTCCACCGACAGCTGCGGGTTGTGGTTGGTGCGGGTGTTGGCGTTCCACGTCTGGCCGCAGTCGAACGGGGTCCGCAGGTTGATCGCGGCCAGCGCCTGCTGGTCGGCTCCCGCGGTGACGTTGAACGTCGTGGTGAGCAAGGCCGCGGAGGCAATGACCACGCCGATCCGGCGTGCCGCGGATCTGATTCCGAATCCGGAAAAACGCATGGGTTGTTCCTATTCCTCCCTGTGCGGGGGACGGGGGCGGGAACACGATGGCATGCCGGATCGTGTGCGTGAAGACCCAAATACGCTGGGTGTGCGCGCTCCAGGGGCGGTGCGGCGCGGGGCGGCGGCGAGGGTGACCAGGGTGGCGGTTTCCTACGCCCCGGTCGAAGTTGAACGGAATTCATTTTCTCGCGCCGTGCGGCGGCCACGCACGGTCAGCGGCGCTGTATCCCCGCCGTATCCCGCCCCGGCATGCGATCACCCATGGTCGCACGCCGTGTCGTTTCCGTGGTGATGAGCCCGTCCCGGGAGAGAATGCAGGGGTTGCCGACACGGAAGGCGGGACGGTGCGACGACGACGCAAGGGCCTCGCGATGGCCGGCGCCGGGGCGCTCCTGGCCTCGGCGGCGGTGGTGCCGGCCGCCCCCGCTGCGGCGCATGAGGCGCTGGACTGGCAGGAGTGCACCGACCTGGACCCCGCCGAGGGCGGCGTGCTCGAATGCGCCACGCTGCGGGTACCGCTGGACCACGAGGCGGGAGCAGGGGAGGGCACCGCCGACATCGCCCTGTCCCGGGTCCCGGCCACAGGGGAGCGCCGCGGCACCCTGCTGGTCAACCCCGGAGGCCCCGGCAGCCCGGGGCGCGCCTGGGCCGCCACGACCGCCGCCGGGCTCCCCGAGGACCTGCAAGCGAGCTACGACGTCGTGGGCTTCGACCCCCGCGGCACCGGGGCGAGCACGCCGGCCGTCGCCTGCGACCCCGCCTACTTCGACCCGGTCCGCCCCGACACCGTCCCGCGCTCAGCGGCGGAGGAACAGGACCTGGTCCGCCGGGCCGCCGGATACGCCGCGTCGTGCGGCGAGAACACCGGCGCGCTGCTGGACCACATGACCACCGCCGACTCCGCGGCGGACCTGGAGGCCCTGCGCGCCGCGCTGGGCGTCGAGCGGATCGACTACCTCGGCTACTCCTACGGCAGCTACCTGGGCGCCGTCTATGCGACGCTCCACCCCGGCCGGGTCCGCCACCTCGTCCTCGACAGCATCGTCCACCCGGGCCGCCCGTGGTACGAGAGCAACCTGGAGCAGACCCGGGCGGTCGACGAAGCGGCCGGGCGCTTCTTCGACTGGACCGCCCGGCACGACGACGCCTACGGCCTGGGCGCGACCGGCGACGAGGTCGCCGGGCACTACTACGCCACCCGCGACGCCCTGCGCGAGCGGCCGCTGTCCGGCACGGTCGGGCCGACCGAGTTCGAGACCGCCTACCTCGTGGCGACCTACGCGCAGGCGGCCTGGCCCGACCTGGCGAGGGCGCTCGCCGACCACGTCGTCAAGGACGACCCCGAGGCGCTGCTGAAGGTGCACGAGGCCTTCGGGGAGGACGGCGACAGCGACGGCGGCTTCGGCGCCTACCTCGCCACCCAGTGCACCGATGCGGGCTGGCCGCGCGACTGGTCCACGTGGCACGCCGAGGCCGAGCGCCTGCACCGCGACGCCCCCTTCGTCGCCTGGAACAACACCTGGTACAACGCGCCGTGTGCGACCTGGCCCGCGCCCTCGGGGCCGTGGTTCGAGGTCGACGGCTCGGCCGTCGAGAGCGCCCTGCTGATCCAGGCCACCGGCGACGGCCCCACCCCGGTCGAGGGCGCCTACGCGATGCGCGAGCGGTTCCCCGCCGGCCGGCTGCTCATCGAGGACGGTGGGGGGACCCACGGGGTGGCCCTGGGCGGCAACTCCTGCGTCGACACCGCGTTCGCGGACTACCTGCGCGACGGCACGCTGCCGACGGAGCGGGCCGCCGCCGGCGCCGCCGACGCGACCTGCGCCGCCGCTCCGGAACCCGAGCCCGCACCCGGACCCGAGCCAGAGCCCGGAGCGGAGCGGCGATGAAGCCGGCGCGGCTGGTCGATTAGTCTTGAAAGGCACGATCCTGACTGTTCACGGCCCGGGACCGCACACCGCGGCGCGGGCCCGTGGCGGGCGTCCGGTCCCGAAGGCCGGGCGGGCGGTTCCTAGGCGGATGAGGTGATGCGGGTGCTGCGGACCTCGTCGCTGCGCGTGCTCGGCGAGCGCGACCGCGATGCCGTGCACGCCCTGCTCGACACCGACCCCGTCGGCAACGTCTTCGTCAGCTCCCGGCTGCGCGGGGCGGGGCTCGACTCCGGCCGGCTGGGCGCCGAGGTGTGGGGCTACAGCGAGCAGGGCACCCTCACCGCCCTGTGCTACTCGGGGGCCAACCTGGTGCCCATCAACGCCGGCCCGGCCGCCGTCCGGCAGTTCGCCGAGCACGCCCGCTGGCAGGGCCGCCGCTGCTCGTCCATCGTCGGCCCGGTCGCGGCGGTGGGCGACCTGTGGGCCCGGCTGGGCCCCTCATGGGGGCCGGCCCGGGCCATCCGCGCCCATCAGCCGGTGCTGGAGCTGTCGGAGCAGCCGTTGGTCGAGCCCGACCCGCTGGTGCGCCGGGTACGGGTCAGCGAACTCGGCATCCTGGTGCCGGCCTGTGTCGCGATGTTCACCGAGGAGGTGGGCGTGCCGCCCGACTCCGGCGACGGCGGGTCGCTGTACCGCGCGCGCGTCGAGGAGCTGGTGCGCACCGGCCGGGCGTTCGCCCGGATCGAGGACGGCCGGGTGGTCTTCAAGGCCGAGATCGGCGCCGTGACCCCCTACGCCTGCCAGGTGCAGGGCGTGTGGGTCCACCCCGACCTGCGCGGCCGCGGCCACTCGGTCGGCGGCATGGCCGCGGTGGTGCGCGCCGCGCTGGCCGACATCGCGCCGCGGGTCACGCTCTACGTCAACGACTACAACACCCCGGCGCGGGCCGCCTACCGCCGGGTGGGGTTCCGCGAGGTCGGTGCGGTGCGGTCCGTTCTCTTCTGAGTGCCTCTCGCACCCCTCAGGGGGTCAGCTCGCGAAGGGCACCCGGGTGAGGTAGTGGAGGGTGGCGTCGATGTCGGCGAGGTCCTTGGCCCGGCCCAAGCGCCGCTTCCAGCGCAAGACCCGGTCGAGGGGGGCGAAGGGCAGGCCGAGGTAGAACTCGCGGGAGGAGATGAACTCGTCGACGTCCCACATCGAGGGGAACCAGCCGTTGAGGACCTCCATCCGGCCGCCCATGAGCAGGACGCGCTGCACGTCCTCCCAGGGGGCGTCCTGGACCTCGCCCATGGTGCGGACGATGTCCCAGGCGGGCCCGCGCGTGACGACGTCGATGTCGGAGACCTCGGTGCGGATGCCGTGCGCCAGGAGCGGGCCGCTGCCCGCGATGATGAAGTCGTCCACGGGGAGTTCGAGCCGGCGCAGGGCGACGAAATAGGGGTGCTGGTGAATGGTGATCTGCTGGGTCAACCTAATGCCCCTTCTCCTAATACGACACGCACGACGGCGGCCGATACGAGAGAGATTCCAATGCTGGTCATCGTGCCGATGAGGAAGTATTCGGCAAAGCGCTTCTGGTTGCTCTGCAACTCGGGGAAACGCGCCAGCGCCTTAATCGCGACGACGACCGCGACCGCTTCGGCCCGGCCCGCGACAATGAAGAGGTAGGTGAGCGAGCGCTCCAGCCAGCCGATGACGGTGCCGGCGCCCTTGAGCGGAGCCATTTCGTCCGCTTCGGCTTTTTTGAGCTCGGCGGAGAAGGGGCGCAGCATATGTGTGACCACCTCTCCCCCGATGAAGGTGGCGATGAGGAACCCTGAGACCAGGATCATCACCCTGTCGTCCAGGATAAGCTCACGAGTCGCGCGCAGCATCTCCGGCATCGCGTATAACGCGACCGCGGCCCCGATCGCCAGCACCGCAAGGCCTATGGGGGCGAGTGTGAACTTCAGCACACGCCGTGAGACGAAGATTCTGGGCGCGCCCTGCATGTCCTCGTCCAGGAGCGCCAGGCGCGTTAGTACCCAGGCCGACCCCGCGCATATCGGAATCACGACGACCGACACCCAGGAAAGGATGACCGGTAGCAGAGCGTAACCGGCGTAGAGGACGGTCGCGGAGAGTGCTAAGGGCGTCCTCGTGCGCAACGCGGGAATCGAATAAGGGAGCAGGACCGCGGCGATGAGACCCACAATGATGCGTGCTAGCTCCATGCGCTGCTTTCTCTAATATGCCACGATCTTCCGGATCGCTGATTATGCCGCAGTACACCCCGATTTCCCATGGGATGTTCGGCGGCCACTCTCGGACACACAAAAAACAGGACCCCGCGGGGGTCCTGTTCTTCGAGGTCGGAGGGGGTCAGTCGCGGAACTCGGGGATCACTTCGCGGGCGAACATCTCCAGGTTGCGTTTGACGGTGTCGAGCGGGAGGACGCCCTGCTGGCCCTGCATGAACAGGCCGAACCACTCCAGGTCGGGGATCTCGGTGAGCATGGCCTCGATGCCGCGCTTGACGTCGTCGGGCCCGCCGATGAGCGCCATCTGCACCTCGGCCATCCGGCGGAAGTCGCCCTTCTGCGGGCTGATGGGGACCGCGGAGTCGTCCTCGCGGGTCCGCAGCACCTCCAGGTACCCGAACGGGCCGAAGAACGAGGCGAAGTCCTTCTGCATCTTGCTGCCGTAGGTGGCGATCGCCTGCTCGCGGGTCTCGGCCATGCCGACGATCTTCAGGATGCCGGTGTGCTCGCCGAGCCGGTAGTCGCGCCCGTGCGCGGCGGCCTCGGCGCGGTAGAGCTCCGCCTTCTTTCGGTGCTCCCCGGGGATGGGCGTGAACATCCACGGCACGATGTCCTCGCTCGCCGCGCGGCGCACCGACCGGTCGCTGATCGTGAACGGCTGCCACAGCTCCGGGTAGGGGTCCTGGTAGGGGCGCGGTATGACGGACACCCGCCGGATCCGGCCCTCCTCGTCGAGCTCGCCCGGCGCGCCGAACCTCGCGGTCCAGTCCCGGGCGGGCCAGCCCTCGATCCCGCTGTAGGGCGAGGGGACCTCGTAGTCCAGGACGTCGCTGCGGTAGCGCAGCGACTCCTCGGTCCAGGCCAGCTTCATGATCTTCAGGAGCTCGCCGAAGACGTCGAAGTTGCGGTCGTCGGAGGCGGAGCCGTCGCTGCGCGCCGCCTGGGACCGCCAGCGCTGGCCCAGGACGTTGGCCCAGCGCGACTGGTAGCCGCGCGCGATGCCCAGCCGCAGCCGGCCGCGGCAGAAGTGGTCGAGCAGGGCGACGTCCTCGGCGGCGCGGATGGGGTCCCAGGCGGGCAGCACCAGGCCCAGGGGCGCCAGCAGGATGCGCTCGGTGCGGGCGGCGAGGTCGGCGAGGACCATGAGCGGGTTGACCGAGGACTCGAACCCCTCGGAGTGGAAGTGGTGCTCGGTCAGCATCAGGGCGTCGAAGCCGATCCGGTCGGCGTGCACCGCGATCTCGCGGACCTCGTGCAGCAGCCGCTGGTAGGACTCCACGTCGCGCCCGATCGGACGGCGCGCCAGGGCGTTGTCCTCGGCGGCGAATCCGGACCCCGGGATCTGCGGGTTCATGAAGATGGCGAACTTCACGGCGTGTCACCTCAACGGTCGGGGGCGGGACGGGGCCGCTGCGGCTCCGTCGTGGGGCGCTCCGGCGCCGGGGCGCCGAGCCAGTGCAGGAGGTCGCGCACGAAGTCGCCGGGGCGCTCCTCGTGCAGCCGGTGGCCCGTTCCGGGGCGGTGGAGGGCCCGGGAGCGGGGGTGGGCGAGGACGGTGCGCTCCCAGCCGGCCCGGCCGGCGTCGGACCAGAGCGACAGGGTGGGCTGCGTGCGGCCGCCGGCGAAGGCGTCGGAGGCGGGGCGGACCCCCACGGCCCCCGCGTCGGCGAACATGGCGGCGAAGGACTCCGCGAGGACGTGCGGGCGAGCGGCGAGCAGCCGGCGGGTGTGCCAGGCGCGGATCCACGGGGGCGTGTCGTCGGTGTAGTCCCAGGCGTCCAGGGCGAGCGCCGTGGCGATCGGATCGGGTCCGCGCAGCTCGTCGGCCATCCGGGCGAGGGCGGGCGCGAGCCCGCGGGCGTAGCCGTAGGCGGGGTCGGCGGTGACGACGGCGCCGACCAGGTCGGGGCGCTCCAGCGCGAGGTGCCCCACGACCTGGCCGCCCATGGAGTGGCCGACCGCCACCACGGGGCCGGTGCCGGTGAGCTCCAGCAGCGCGGCGAGGTCGGCGGCCATCGCCCGGGGGGTGTTGTCGCGGTCGGGGACGCCGGAGTACCCGTGGCCGCGCAGGTCGGGCGCCAGGACGCGGTGGCCGGCGGCGAGCGCGGGCAGGTGGTGCACCCATTCGTGGGAGTCGGCGCCCCAGCCGTGCACCAGCAGCAGGGGGTCCGGGGCGGCGGCGGGGCCGTCGTCGGTGTAGAACATCCGGACCCCGGGCAGGTCGGCGAAGGGCACGGCGCTCCTCTCCGGACTGAAAACAGAACGTGTTTCAGTTTCTGTTCTCGTCCACGGTAGCGCCCAGACGATCCCCTAGCAATCGCTTGGTCAGCTTGCTTCGGCCGGGTCGAGGACGACGACGCTGCGGGCCACTTCCCCTTGGCGCACCCGCGCGATCCCCTCGTTGACCGCCTCCAACGGGATCCGCTCGCTGATGAGCCCCTCGAGGTCGAGCCGGCCCGCCCGGTACAGGTCCACCAGGCGCGGCAGGTCGTGCGCCGGCGCGGCGTCGCCGCCCTGGCAGCCCATCAGCCGGCGCGACGCGAACAGCGCCCCGGCCGGGACCGACGCCGTGGCACCGGGCGGCGGGCTGCCCACCAGGACCGTGGTGCCGCCGGGCCGGGTGGCCTCGAACGCGGCGGCGAGCACACCGGGCACCCCCGTTGCGTCGAAGGCGTCGTCGACGCCGCCCGCCACCAGCGCGCGCACGCCGTCGGCGAGGCCGGGGCCCGAGACGACGGTGTCGGTGGCTCCGAAGTGCGCGGCGGCGGCGAGCTTGGCCTCGGCGACGTCGGCCGCGATGATGCGCGCCGCGCCCGCCAGCACCGCACCCTGGACGATGGCCAGCCCCACGCCGCCGCAGCCGGCCACCAGCACGGTGGCGCCGGGCCGCACGCGGGCCGTATTGAGCACCGCCCCGACCCCGGTGACCACGGCGCAGCTCAGCAGGGCCGCGGCATCGAGCGGGACGTCCGGGGGCAGGGGGACCAGCGCCGGCTCGCCGACGACGGCGTGGTCGGCGAAGGCCCCGATCCCCAGATAGGGGCGGAGCGGGCCGCCGTCGACCGTGAGGCGCGTCCCGCCGTCGGGCATCAGCCCGGCGATCGCCCGCAGCCGCGCGGCGTCCGTGCACAGGTGGGCGTCGCCGCGGCCGCACATCCGGCAGGCGCCGCAGGGCCGGTTCATCGCGATCACCACCCGGTCGCCGGGGGAGACGCGCTCGACGCCCGCGCCCACCGCCTCCACGGTCCCGGCGCTCTCGTGCCCGCAGACCACCGGGAGCCGCGAGACGACGGGGCTGGTGCCGTCGACGGCCTTGAGGTCGGAGCCGCAGATGCCGGCGGCGGCGATCCGCACCCGCACCTCGCCGGGGCCGGGGCCGGCGATGTCCACCGCGCGGACGTGCAGCGGGGCGCCGAACCCCTCCAGTACCGCGGCGCGCGTCCTCATCGGGGGCCTCCCTGCGTGGGATCGGGGGGATCGGGCGGCGCGCCCACCTCGATCCAGGCCGCCTTGAGGGTCAGCCACTCGCGCAGGCCCTCGGCGCCGTTGGAGGCGCGGTCGCCGCTGTGCTTGCGCCCCCCGAAGGGCACCGCCCAGTGGATGCGCCGGTAGGTGTTGATCCACACGGTCCCGGCGTCGATGGCCGCGACCGCGCGGTGCGCCCGGTCCAGGCTGCGCGTCCAGGCGCCCCCGGCCAGGCCGTAGTCGGTGTCGTTGGCGATGGCGTAGGCCTCCTCCTCGGTGCGGAAGGGCAGCGCGACGGCCACCGGGCCGAAGATCTCCTCCTGGCAGACGCGCAGCCGGTTGTCGGTGGCCGCCATCAGCGTGGGCTCCACCCAGTAGCCGCCCGCCAGCGCCGGATCCGCGCCGGCCACATCCGGGCCGGTGCCCCCGCCGAACAGGATCTCGGCCCCTTCGCGCGGCCCCAGCTCCAGATACGAGCGCACCTTGTCGTACTGGCCGGCGAAGGCGATCGGCCCCATGTCGGTGGCCGGGTCCCGCGGGTCGCCGACGCGCATGGCTTCGGCGTGGGCGCGCAGCCGCCGGGTGAACTCCTCGAAGACGCCCTCCTGGATGAGGATGCGCGACCCGGCGACGCAGGCCTGCCCGGCGCCTCCGGTGAAGATCCCGCCCGCGACCCCGGCGGTCGCGGCGTCGAGGTCGGCGTCGTCGAAGACGATGTTGGGCGATTTCCCGCCCAGTTCGAGGGAGAGGTTCTTGAGCCCGGCGGCGGCGTGGCGGGTGATCCGCCTGCCGGTGGCGGTGGAGCCGGTGAAGTGCAGCCGGGCGACCCCGGGGTGGTCCACGAGGGCCTCCCCGGCCACGGGCCCGGTGCCCGAGACGACGTTGACCAGGCCGGGCGGCAGGCCGGCCTCGGCGAAGAGCTCGCAGGCCGCCAGGATTGAGCAGCACGCCTGCTCCGCGGGCTTGACGACGACGGTGTTGCCCGCTGCCAGGGCGCCGGAGACCTTCGCGAAGAACATGGCGAGCGGGGCGTTCCAGGGGATGATGACGCCGACCACGCCGAAGGGCTCGTAGCGGGTCGAGGCGAGGGTGGTGCCGCCCAGGTGGACGGTGTCGCCGGTGACCTTGTCGGCGAGCTCGGCGTTGTAGCGGATGTTGAGGGCGCCGCCGGGCACGTCGCCGCCGCGGGTCTCCTTCAGCACGCGGCCGTTGTCGCGGCTCTCGATCGCGGCGAGGGCGTCGGCGTGCGCCAGGACCGTGTCGGACCAGGCGCGCAGGAGGGCGGCGCGGCGCGTAGGCGGGGCCGCCCGCCACGCGGGGAGGGCGGCGCGGGCGGCGGCGACGGCGTCGTCGATGTCGGCGGCCCCGGAGTCGGGGACCCGCGCCCAGACCCGGCCGGTGGAGGGGTCCACGCTGTCGAGCAGCCCGCCGCCGCGTGCGGGGCGCGCTTCACCGTCGATGTGGTTGCGGTATTCGGTGATGGCGGGGGCCGCTGGGGTCATGGCGCCAAATTAACACCAAGCATTTGCTTGGTATAGAGGGGTTGCGGCGGGCGTGTACCCGGCGGCCTCCCGGGTAGCCGCGCGTGGGCCGACCAAGGGCGGGCCGGCCGGTGTGCGGGAAAGGAGGCCGGCGCGTGGACAGGGTGCTGGTCCTCAACAGCGGGTCCTCCTCCCTCAAGTACCGGCTGCTGGAGATGGGCGGCCGTGCCAAGGGCGTGGCCCTGCCCACCGCATCGGGGCCGCGGGCGGCATCGGCGGCGTCGGGCGCGGTGGACCGCATCGGCGAGCGGCGCGGGGTGCTCTCGCACCGCGTGCCCGGGGCCGGCCGCTACCAGCGCTGCCAGCGCTACGCCGACCACGACGCCGCCCTGCGTGCCGTCCTCGACGCGTTCGCCGACACCGGCCCCGACCTCGCCCACGCCGGCCTTACCGCGATCGGCCACCGCGTCGTCCACGGCGGCGAGCGCTTCGACGGGCCCACCCCCATCGACGATGCGGTGCTCGCGGCGATCGAGGACCTGGCGCCGCTCGCGCCCCTGCACAACCCGGCCAACCTCCAGGGCATCCGCACGGCGATCGCGCTGTTCCCGGACGTGCCGCAGGTCGCGGTCTTCGACACCGCCTTCCACCTGGGGCTGGCGCCCGCCGCCGCCACCTACGCGGTGCCCGAGGACTGGCGCACGCGGCACGGGGTGCGCCGCTATGGCTTCCACGGCATCTCCCATGCCTACGTCGTGCGCCGCGCGGCGTCGTGGCTGCGCCGCGACGACGCGGCCGTCATCGTGCTGCACCTGGGCAACGGCGCGACCGCCACAGCGGTGTCGGCCGGGCGCAGCGTCGACACCTCCATGGGGCTGACCCCGCTGGAGGGGCTGGTCATGGGGACGCGCAGCGGCGACGTGGACCCGTCGCTGACGGCCTACCTCGGCCGCGCCGCCGGGCTGTCCGCCGAGGAGGTCGAGGCGGCGCTCAACCACGACAGCGGGATGAAGGGCCTGGCCGGCGCGAACGACATGCGCGAGGTGTGGCGCGCGGCCGACCGCGGCGACCCGGGGGCGCTCCTGGGCGTGGAGGTCTACCAGCACCGCCTGCGCAAGTACATCGGCGCCTATGCCGCGGTGCTCGGCAGCGTGGACGCGCTGGTGTTCACGGCGGGGGTGGGGGAGAACGACGCCCGCACCCGCGCGGGGGCGCTGACCGGGCTGGAGGCCCTGGGGCTGAGCGTGGACCCGCGCCGCAACGACGCCCCCGGCGGCGGGGAGCGCGTGATCTCGCCGGAGGGCGCGCCGACAACTGTCCTGGTGCTGCCCACCGACGAGGAGCTGGAGATCGCCGAGCAGTCGCTGACGGTGATCACGCGCCCGTGAGCCCGTGGCCGCGTCCGGCCACCGCCCGAACGCGGGGAAACGCCCATTCGATCCGTCGCACGAATGTTCGCGGACAAAACTCGCATTTCCCCGCGAAATCCGATCTATCGCGATGATTGGCGATCTTGCTTTCCGGGAAGGAACCATCCTTGCGCCCCGATCGGCATGATCGGTGCGTGATTCGACGGGTTTACCCGGAGGAAATGTATTCGTCGCATTCGGGCGCCGGTATCCCCTTCCCCGTGCGGATCTCGGGAAGGCTGGGAACCGCCTGAGAATTCCGGCGCATCGGGAACCCGGACGGTTGCGGATCCGTCTCGAATTGTGGGATGGGTCTAGTCAGACATATTCGGACAATGGTCTTCTATTGCATCAAGTCCGGCTCGGGCCGGCCTTGATCGGTTCACCCCCACCGGCAGGGCAGATCGGAAGCGAGATCGATGCGATTCGGAAAAGGTCCGGCCGCCGCGGCGGCCGCGGTGCTCTTGGCGCTGACCGCGTGTTCGGGCGGCGGCGACGACGGAGCCACCGCCTCCGGTTTCGAGGACTGCGAAGCGGAACCGAACACCTGCAACAGCGGGGAGGTCGAACAGGGCGGCGATATCACCTGGGTGGTCAGCCAGCCCTTCGGCGGCTGGAACCACTACCAGCCCGAGGGCGGATCGGTTTACGGCCTCCAGGCCACCACCGGTATCTTCGCGTCGGTCGGCCAGTGGGCCCCCTCCGGCGACTGGGAGTGGAACACCGACCTGCTCACCGAGGAGCCCGAGCTCCTGAGTGAGGACCCGATGACCTGGGAGTACCACCTCAACCCCGAGGCCGTCTGGAACGACGGCACCCCCATCGGGATCGAGGACTTCCGGTGGGCGTGGCGGATGAACAGCAACGACGAAGAGCTCTGCGCCGACATCTGCCGCTCGCGCGACACCAACCCCGAATCGCTCATCGCCAGTATCGAGCCGGGCGACGACGACTCCACCGTGGTCGTCACCATGGACGAGGGCGTCGCCTCGCCCGAGTGGTTCGTCTCCTTCGAGGACGGCCTCTTCCCCGCCCACCGGGCCGAGGAGGAGGGCTTCGACCTCGACACCCCCGAGGGCATGCTCGAATCCGCCGAGTGGTTCAACGAGACCGTCCCCGACTGGTCCGGCGGCCCCTTCATCATCGAGGAGGGCGACCTGGAGAACCAGGTCGTCAAGGTCCGCAACGAGGACTACTACGGCGAGCCCGCCAACCTGGACCGGATCACGATCCGGTTCATCACCGACGAGGGCTCCTGGATCCCGGCCCTGGCCAACGGCGAGATCGACGGCTCCTCACCCGAGACCTGGAACGAGGACGTCATCACCCAGCTCCAGGACCTGGGCACCGTGCGCACCGGCTTCGGCTCCGGCGGCAGCTGGGAGCACGTCGACGCCAACGTCGAAAGCGAATGGCTCCAGGACGTCGAGCTGCGGCGGGCCATCTTCACCGCCATCGACACCGGGAACCTCGCCGAGCGCACCTACGGTGGGCTGTACCCCGACTACGCGCTGCGCACCAACCACGTCTTCTCCGCGGACAGCCCCTTCCACGAGGACGTCCTGACCGACACCGGCCAGGGCTCCGGCGACACCGAAGCGGCTCTGGCGATCCTGGAGGACGCCGGCTACGAACTCGACGGCGAGACCCTGACCCGCGACGGCGAGGCCGTGCCGCCTCTCCGGCTGCGCTACACCGAAGGCCACGTGGCCCGCGCGACCAAGGCGGAGCTCATCCAGGCCGACCTCGCCGAGATCGGGGTGACCGCCGAGATCCAGACCACCGACGACCTGGGCGGCACCCTCGCCGAGCAGGACTACGACCTGATGCTCTTCGGCTGGAGCCAGACCCCCGAGTTCAGCGCGAGCGCCGAGCAGTACTGGCACAGCGAGAGCGGCAGCAACTTCGGCGGCTACGCCAACGAGGAGGTCGACGAGCTGGTCCGCGACGCCGCGACCTCCACCACCCGGGAGGAGGCCGCCGGGTACGTCAACGAGGCCGCCCGCATCGTCGCCGAGGACGCCTACGTCCTGCCCATCGTGGACACCCCGGTCGTCACCTTCGTGACCCAGGAGTTCACCAACATCCGGGACAACAACTCCCAGTCCCGGCGCGCGCTGTACAACCAGGAGGAGTGGGGCGTGGCCGCCGGCTGACCCGCACCCCGCCGGGCCGGGGCGCAACTGCGCCCCGCCCGGCCCTCCGCAGGCCACGTGCGTCGACGAAGGACCCCTTACCGCCATGCTCGTATACACCGCGCGCCGCCTCGCGATGGCCGTCCCGATCCTGCTGGCCGCCTCGGTCCTGTCCTTCCTGCTCGTGGACGTCTCCGGCGACCCGCTGGGCGAACTGCGCGCGATGCAGCCCCCGCCACCGCCCGAGACCATCGCGACCGAGGAGGAGCGCCTCTACCTCGACCGCTCCACGCCCGAGCGCTACTGGCTCTGGCTCACCGGCATCGGCGGCGAGGGCGACATCGGCCTGCTCCGCGGCGAGTTCGGCCCCTCCGTCGAGGGACCCGCCTTCGACATCGGCGCCACCATCGCCGAGCGGTTCGTCATCACCCTCCGGCTGATCGGCATCGCCGTCGTGCTCGCGCTGGGCCTGGCCGTCATCTCCGGCGTGATCAGCGCCGTGCGCCAGTACTCCAAACTCGACTACACGCTCACCTTCATCGGCTTCCTCGCGCTCGCCATGCCCACGTTCTGGCTGGGCGCGCTGATCAAGGAGGCCGGCGTCTGGACCAACGACCAGGTCGGCACCACCATCTTCTACACGATCGGCGCGGCCTCGCCCGGCGCTTCGGCCCTGCCCCCGTGGGAGCGGTTCGCCGACGGGTTCGGCCACCTCGTCCTGCCCACCATCACGCTGATGCTCACCGGGTACGCGGCGTGGAGCCGCTACCAGCGCACCTCCATGCTGGAGGTGCTCAACAGCGACTACGTCCGGCTGGCCCGCGCCAAGGGCCTGCCCAACCGCGTGGTGATGCGCCGCCACGCGCTGCGCACCGCCCTGATCCCGCTGACCACCGTCACCGCGGTGGCGATCGCCGGGCTCATCGACGGCGTCATCCTCATCGAGGTCGTCTTCCAATGGCGGGGGCTGGGCGACTTCTTCGTGGAGTCGATCCGCCGCAACGACTCCTATGCCCTGATGGGCTGGCTGATGCTCAGCGGCACCATCGTGATCGTCGCCAACCTCATCGCCGACCTGCTCTACGCCGTGCTCGACCCGAGGATCCGCTATGAGTGACCTGGAGGGGCGGCTGAGCGCCCCCGGCGGCGGCCGGCCCGCCGGAGACCCGGCGGCCCCCGGGGCCGCGGCCGCCGAACACGGCCAGTGGCGGCTGGTCCGGCGCCGCTTCCGCCGGCACCGGCCCGCCATGATCAGCCTGTTCCTGCTGATCGCCATCGCCGCCTTCGCGTTCCTCGGGCCGCTCGTGTGGGCCTGGGACCACCAGGTGCACCGCGAGATCCCCAGCAACGCCGCGCCGAGCCTCGCGCACCCCCTGGGCACCACCAACGCCGGGCACGACGTCATGGGCCAGCTCATGCGCGGGACCCAGCAGTCGTTGCAGATCGCGCTGACCATCTCGGTGCTGGGCACCGTGTTCGGCGCGGTGTGGGGCGCGGTCGCCGGCTACTACCGGGGCTGGGCCGACGCCGTCATGATGCGCATCGTCGACGTGTTCCTGGTGGTGCCGCTGCTGGTCGTGGTCGCCGCTGTGGGCGGCAACGTGCAGGGCGGCACCCAGTGGTACAGCGTGGCGCTGATCATCGCCGCGTTCTCCTGGACGTCGGTCTCGCGCGTAGTGCGCGGCGTGGTGCTGTCGCTGCGCGAGCAGGAGTTCATCGAAGCCGCGCGCGCAGCGGGGGCGTCCGGCGCCCGCATCGTCCTGCGCCACCTGCTGCCCAACGCGGCCGGCCCCATCATCGTGGCCGCCACGCTGCTCATCGCCACCGCGGTCCTGCTGGAGGCGGCGCTGTCGTTCATCGGCTTCGGCATCCAGCCGCCCGACATCTCGCTCGGCCAGATGATCGGCACCGCGCAGACCGCTGCGTTCACCCGGCCCTGGCTCTTCTACCCCCCGGGGATCGTCATCGTCCTGATCTGCCTCACGATCAACTTCATCGGTGACGGCCTCCGCGACGCTCTCGACCCCCGACAGACGATGGTGCGCCGATGACGACGACCGACCCCCGCCCCGGAGGGGCGGCCCCCGGCAGCGAACGCGACGACGTGGTCCTCGAACTCGACGGGCTGGACGTCGCGTTCCCCACCGACGACGGCCGGCTGCACGCCGTGCGCGGGGTCTCCTATCGGGTCCACCGCGGCGAGGCGCTGGGCATCGTGGGCGAGTCCGGGTCGGGCAAGTCGGTGACGTCCCTGGCCGTCATGGGCCTGCTGCCCAAGACCGCCGAGGTCACCGGCTCGGCCCGGGTCCTGGGCCAGGAGATGGTCGGCCTGCCCGACGACCGCATCAGCAGGATCCGCGGCAACACGATCGCGATGATCTTCCAGGACCCGCTGACCTCGCTGAACCCCGTCTACACCGTCGGCCGCCAGATCGCCGAGGCCGTGCGGGCCCACCGCGCGGTGGGCGAGCGCGCGGCCCGGGAACGGGCGGTGGAGCTGCTCAGGGTCGTCGGCATCCCCTTCCCCGAGCAGCGGGTGAACTCCTACCCCCACGAGCTCTCCGGCGGGATGCGGCAGCGGGTCGTCATCGCCATCGCCATGGCCAACGACCCCGATGTCATCATCGCCGACGAGCCCACCACCGCCCTCGACGTCACCGTCCAGGCCCAGGTCCTGGAGGCGCTGGAGGCCGCCCGCCGCGAGACCGGCGCCGCGCTGGTCCTCATCACCCACGACCTCGGGGTGATCGCCGGCCACGTGGACCGGGTGGCGGTCATGTACGCGGGGCGGATCGTGGAGAGCGGCGGCGTCGACGAGGTCTTCGCCCGGCCCCGGATGCCCTACACCATCGGGCTCGTGGGCAGCCTGCCGCGCATGGACGAGACCCGCCACGAACGGCTGACCCCGATCCTCGGCAGCCCGCCGTCGCTGCTGACCCCGCCGCCCGGCTGCGCCTTCGCGCCCCGCTGCCCCATGGCCGAGGAGCGGTGCGGCGAGGAGGTCCCGTTGCTGCGCGCCCCGTCGGAGGGCACCGGGGACCACACCGCGGCGTGCCACTTCAGCGAACGCCTCGGGGGCACCTCGCCCGCCGACCTGTTCGCCCCTGCCTCCGCCGCCACTGCCGCCGCTGCCGCCACGGCCCCGTCCGGGGACGGCGCCGTGGTGCAGGCCCCGCCGGAGGAGGGCACCGGATCCCCCGGCCGGGACGCCGCCGCCCCCCTCCTCGTCGCCGAGGACCTGGTGAAGAACTTCCCGGTGCGCTCCAAAGGGCTGCTGCGCCGCCGGATCGGCGACCTCCATGCGGTATCCGGCGTCTCCCTTGAGCTGCACGCGCACGAGACCCTGGCCCTGGTGGGGGAGTCCGGCTGCGGCAAGTCCACCACCGCGCGCCTGCTCCTGGGGCTCATCCCGCCTACCTCCGGAAGCGTCCGGCACCGGGGCACCGACCTCGCCGCGATGGGCCGGGCCGGCCTGCGCCGGCTCCGCCGCGACGTCCAGCTGGTCTTCCAGGACCCCTTCGCGTCCCTGGACCCGCGCATGACGGTCTTCGAGCTCATCGCCGAGCCCCTGCGCATCCACGGGCTGTTCGCCGACGGCGGGCGCGACCGCGTGCGCGACCTGCTGCGCACCGTCGGACTCGACCCCGAGCACGCCGGCCGCTACCCGCACGAGTTCTCCGGCGGGCAGCGCCAGCGCATCGGGATCGCCCGCGCCCTGGCGCTGCGCCCCGAGGTGCTCGTCCTCGACGAGCCGGTCTCGGCCCTGGACGTGTCCATCCAGGCCGGGGTGGTCAACCTGCTGGAGGACCTCCAGGAGGACTTCGGGCTGTCCTACCTGTTCGTCTCGCACGACCTGTCGGTGGTGCGCCACATCGCCGACCGGGTCGCGGTGATGTACCTGGGCCGCATCGTGGAGGTCGCCCCCACCCGCCGCCTGTTCGGCGGCGCGGCCCACCCCTACACCCAGGCGCTGATCTCGGCGATCCCGCTGCCCGACCCGCCCAAGGAGCGCGCCCGGGAGCGCATCCTGGTCACCGGCGACGTGCCCAGCCCCACCGATCCGCCGTCCGGCTGCCGGTTCCGCACCCGGTGCCCGAAGTTCGCGGGCGAGCTGTCGGAGGGCGAGCGCACGCGGTGCGTCGAGGAGGTCCCGGCGCTCACCGACCGCGGCGGCGGCCACCGCACCGCCTGCCACTACGCCGAGGAACTGCACCTGGTCTGAGCCGGCCCGGAGGCGCGCGGGGAAACGGTCACCGTCGTCGTTGCGCCCTTCGTGTCACTCTTTTCACCTGATCGTGTCCTGGCCGCCCGGTGGCGGCGCGCGGGGCCGCACGCGCATCCGGCGCCCCCCGGGGCCCGGATTCGGCCCTCCCTATGAAAGGCCAGGTCACAGTGGTAATCGGTGACTCCGGGTGGAATCCTTTGTCGTATCGCGATCGGACACATGGCCGCGTTTTGTGGGGTATCCGAGAACTACCGGGGTGCGGTGTGCTGTCCTGGTCATGGTGCGCCGTTGTCTAAGGTGAGGCCGTCGGCTACCGCCCGGTGGTGATGGGGAGTGAGACGGGGATGAGCGATTCGCAGCGACTCCAGGAATACGCCGCTGCCGACCCCTTCGACGCGCCCGACCTCGAGGCGAGCGAGCCCGCCGAGGACGCCACCGACCACACCGTCTGGAGCTGTGTCGGCAACCTGACCGCCGTGCGCTCGATCCGCGCGCGCGTGCGGGAGTTCCTGGAGCGCTCGCGCCCGCCCCACGCCACCCTCGACGACGCCGAACTCGCCGCCAGCGAGCTGGCCACCAACGCCCTGCTGCACTCCCGCTCGGGCCAGGTCGGCGGCGTCATGACGCTGTTCATCCGCTCGGGCCGCGAACGCGTCCGGGTGGCAGTGGCCGACCAGGGCGAGAAGCGCTCCGACGGCGCGTCGGGCCCCGACTCCCTGCGCGAGGGCAACGGGGACTACGGCCGCGGCAAGCTCATCATCGAGAGCTGCACGACCCGCAGCGGGGAGTACTGGACCGACAGCACGCACGTGGCCTGGTTCGAGATCGACGTCCCCCCGCCGCCGCCCGAAGGATCCTGACGGCTACGCGTTCCGGCCGCTCCGGCCCGTCCAGCCGGTCCGGCTCGTCCGGTGCACCGTGACGCGGAACGCGGCCAGGTCGCGGCGGACATCCGCCTCGCAGTCGCCGGGTGCGGTGACCACCGACGCGCCGTGCCACAGAGCGGCCGCGGCCAGGGCGGCCCGGTCGGGCTCCGGCATCCCGGCGTCGACCGCCACGGTGTCGTCGGCCGAGGGCTCCAGCTCATCGGCCATCCGCCGGAACCGCGCCAGCAGGTCGGCGTGGGCGTGCAGGGTGGTGAGCAGGCCGCCGGGGCCCACCTCGTAGGTCATCACGCCGTTGTCGAAGAGCCCGCGCGCGGGGTCGTAGCCGCTGCCGTCGGGGCTGGGCAGCAGGAGCTCCCCGAACGGGGTGGTCTCGGGCGCCTGGCCGAAGGCGATCACCTGCCGGACGCGGGAGCGGTCGGCCAGCTCCAGGGCGATCCCGGCGAGCGGGGCGGCCACCAGGATCATCCGCACGTCGACCGTGGTGAGCAGCGAGATCAGGGTTTCGAGGTCGGAGGTCAGCTCCAGCGGCAGCGCCACCCCGCCCACGGCCAGGACCGTGTAGACGGCGGTCAGCCGCTCGGGGGACACCGGTGCCAGAACGCCCACGACGTCGTCGGGGCACATGCCGCGGCGGCTCAGCCCCGCGGCGGCGCGCTCGATGGTGCCGGCGAACGTGACGGCGTCGGTCCCCCGGCCGCGGTGGCCGGTGACGGTCGCGTGCCCGCCCCGGCGGCGCAGCCGGTCGAGCAGCCCGCCGGTCAGCGACCCCACCGGGACGCCGCCGTCGCCCGGGACGACCCGCGGAACCGGCGCTCCGGATCGTCGGTCGACCGTCATGAGGTGCCCCCAGGTCGCATCGGATGATCGCCTGCCGGGCTCGTCACGCCCCCTCCACGTGGCGAGCCCGGTGGCGCCGTTCCGCGGATCCCGGATGCCTCCCCTCAAAGCGCACCCGGGGCCACGGATCTCCAGCGGTGCCGTTGACGCGGCAGGGCCGTCCGCTCCGCCGCCCCCGTGGAACGCGGAGCGGGCGCGCCGGATGGCACATGGTGCCGGCCGGCCCCCGCCGAATCCGCGGCCGCCCGGAGGTGACCCTCCGGACGCCAGGGACGCACCGATTCCGCCGCCGTATCGGCGCCGGAACCTGCGTGCGGTCCCATGCCGATGACACTAGCGTTTTCCCGAGCTTCTGCACATGCATCCACGTGTGCAGCTGCATATGTAAATATTGGACCTCTCTATGTAGGCCCGAGTTGTTGCAGGTCAGAGAGGGGTCACACAGCGCCGTCGTGCTGACTCACCCACGCGGCGATCTGCTTGCGTGAGTTGAACCCCATTTTGCGGTTGATGTTCGCGATGTGCCGGGCCACGGTGGCGGGCGCAACGAACAGCCGTTCGGAGATCGCGCGATTGGACAGCTGCTCGCCCACCAGACCGGCGATCTCGTGCTCGCGGGGGGTCAGCGCCTTCCTCGGCGGCTCGGCCAGGCGCGGCGCCGGCGGGCGCGGCCGCGGCGACCGGGCGGTGTCGGCCACGCCCAGCGCCAGCGCCACCGCGGCGTCGACGCTCAGGGCGCGGCCCTCGTCCCAGCACGCGACCAGCCCGGGGCCCGGCTCGCCGGTCCCCTCGGGCAGCGGCCACGGCCGCCTGGACGGCGGCAGGCCGGTCCCCTCGCGGAACGTGACCGCCGCCCCCGCGAGCCGGAAGGCGTCGTGCTCCAGCCCTTGGGCGGCCGCCACCCGGGCGATGGACGCCAGTGCGTCGGACACACCGATGCGCTGGCCCGTGGAGTGGCTGAGCATCAGCGCTTCGCTCAGGTAGTCGAACGCCTGGCCGGTGGCGCCCAGCCCGTGGGCGACGCGGCCCACGCCCGCCAGGCAGCGCGCGAGTTCCGGTGCCGCGCCGATGTCACGCTGGATGTCCATCGCCTGGCGGTAGGAGTGGTCGGCGGCGAGGAGGTCGCCCTGGTCCTCCGCGACGGCGCCGCGGGCGATCAGCGTGATGCCCACGCCCCACCGGTGGTCCATGCCCCGCAGGATCATCAGCGCGTTCTTGTAGCGGGTATCGGCCGTCGCCGGGTCGCCCTGGCGCGCGGCCAGGCTGCCCTGCGAGCCCAGCGCCATGGCCTCGTTCCACAGGTCGCCGGAGTCGCGCGCCATCTTCAGGGTCTCGGCGAGGCGCTCCTCGGCCCGGTCGTGCGCGCCGACCCGCAGGTCGATCATCGACAGCAGGTTCAGCGCCCGCACCACCGGGTCGTTGTCGCCGTTCTCGCGGCCGATGCGCATGCCCTCCTCGGCTAGGCGCACCGCCGGGCCGAGGTCGTGGCGTGCCCAGGCCAGTTCGCTGCGGCCGACCAGGGCCCGGCCGCGCAGCAGGGCCGGGCCGCCGGGCATGTCCAGGAACAGCCCGCTCCAGCGCTCCCCTTCGGAGAAGTGGTAGCCGGTCACCCAAAAGGGCCGCAGCCCCACGCACATGCGCAGGCCGTTGCGCACCCGCCGCGCGGACACGGCCCAATGCAGGGCGGCGCGGATGTTGTCGTATTCGGCGATCACCCGCTCCCAGTTGCCGAACCGCTCCTGCCAGGGCATGGCACGGCCGATGACCGACGCGCGACCGAGTTCCTCGACGATCAGCGCCATCTGCTCGCAGTGGCGCTCGTGCACGGGGTCCTGCTCGCCGGATTCGGCCAGCCGCTCGGCGGCGAAGCGCCGCACCGGTCCGGGCAGCCGGTAGCGGACCCGGCCGCGGTGCTCGCCGGTGAGCCCGACCAGCGACCGCTCGACCAGGGCCGACAGCAGATCGAGGACGGCGGTATCGCGCAGGCGGCGGCCGGAGCACACGCGCTCGGCCAGCTCCAGGTCCCAGTCGGGGAACACCGCCAGCCGGCGCAGGAGCACGCGCTCGGGCTCGCTGAGCAGGCCGTGGCTCCAGTCCAGCACCGTGTCCACCACGGGCGGCCGGGGCCCGGGGCCGGCCGCCTCCGGCGCCAGGCGCTCGGCGAGGCCCTCGGCGATCAGGGCCGGCGCGAGGCGCCCGGTCCAGGCGGCGGCCAGCTCGATGGCGAGGGGGTTGCCCTCGACGAGGCGGCAGATCTCGGCGACCGCGGGCAGGTCGGCGTCGCCGATGCGGGCGGGCGCGGCTCTCCCGGCACGGTCCAGGAACAGCCGTACCGCCTCGCCGCCCGCAGGACCGCCGCCGTCGTCGGACCGCGGCAGCGACAGCGGAGGGACCCGCCGGACGGATTCGCCGTCGGCCCCGACCGGCTCGGCCGCCGTCAGCAGCAGCGAGATCTCGGGGCAGTGCCGGGTCAGGATGCGGCCCACCGCGGCCACGTGCGCGGCCGCGCGGTCGCAGGAGTCGAGCACCAGCAGCAGCCGGCGGCCGCTCAGGGAATCGCAGAGCGTTTCGATGAGGTCGCGCCCGGGCTCCTCCGCGACGGCGAGCGCCGCGGCGATCCGGGAGGTGACCTCCCATTGGGTCGAGGCCTCGGCGAGGGCCGCCAGCCACACACCGTCGGGGAACGAGGCGGCGGCGTGCGCGGCCACGCGCAGCGCGAGCCGGGTCTTGCCCATCCCGCCCGTACCGCACAGGGTGACCACGCGGTCGGTGTCGAGCAGCCGTAGCAGATCGCTGAGATCGCGTTCTCGGCCGATGAAACTGTCGGAGTCCGCAGGGAGGTTCTGCCGCGCGGGCGCGGTCTGAGGTGCCATGGCCTTCACGCGAGTAGGCAGTAGGGGGCCGCTCTCACCTTGCCTGGGGGTAAGAGCGTTCGGCGGTGGTCGGAGGGACGGTGCGTGCGCGTGCCTAGAGCTTCTGTCTTAGTAGCTGCATCGGCCGTGCGCAAGCGATACCAGGGAATCTCCCCGCTATGTCGGAAACCCGGCGGCCGGTGCCGCGGGCCCTGCCCGGCGGGGGAAGGGGCGTATGGCGCCGCGGTGAGGACGGGCGGCCGCGCCCGCTGAACGGAAGCGCTCCCGCCACGTGTTCAGCCGCCGATGCCGTGGCGGCCCGCCCATTCGGCGAGCTGGGTGCGCGAGGTGATGAGGAGCTTGCGGAAGATGTTGGCGATGTGCCGCGCGGCGGTCGCCTGGCTGATCGTGAGGTGCTCGGCGATCTGCCGGTTGGACATGCCCTCGCCCACGAGCGCGGCGATCTCCTTCTCCCGCGGGGTGAGCAGCGACGGCAGCGCGCGGCGCGGTGTGGGGAAGTCCAGGGCGCGCTCCACGGCCTGCTCCCGCGGGAGCATCCGCCAGGCCCGCCACGACTTCTCCGCGGCGTCACTGGTCAGGTCCTGCCGGGCGGCGTCGTAGAGGCGCGTGGCGTGCGGCGCAGGCTGGCCCAGGGCCGTGTAGAGCTGTGCGGCGACGCCGGCGAGCGAGGCGGCGCGCTCGGGCTGCTCCTCGGCCAGCGCCAGCTCGGCCAGGGCCTCCATCGACCGCGCGACCGCCCCCCGGCGGCCCGACGCCACTCCGGCGCGCAGGCAGCCCGAGAAGCGGCGGCGGGCACCGGAGATGTCGCCCCGCGCGAGGTCCAGGTAGCCGAGAGCGGCGGTGGACCGGGCGGTCTCGGGCGCGACGTCCATCTCCGCGAAGATGCGCAGCGCCTCGTCGAGCCGGCGGCGGGCGCCTTCGAGGTCGCCGAGCTGTGTGGCGAGCACGCCCAGCCCGTTCAGGCAGCGCGCCGTGCACCAGCGGTCGCCGACCTCCTCGGCCACCTCGGCGCTGCGGGTCAGGTAGGCCTCGGCCGCCGCCGCGTTCCCGCTGCGCCGGGCCAGCCGGCCCAGCGTGCCCAGGGCCGCGACCGCGCTGAGGTGGTCGCCGGCCGCGCCGGAGGCGTCCAGGGCGCGGCGCGCATGCTCCTCGCAGGCGCCGGTCTCGCCCGCGCGCAGCGCGGCGTCGGCCAGGGCGCTCAGCGCGATCGCCTCCGCTGCGGTGTCGCCGCAGGCCTGCGCCATGCCCAGGGCCGAGCGGGCCAGCGCCGCAGCCGCGCCCGCCCCCTCGATGTCGAGGCACAGTTCGGCGTGGACGGCCAGCGCGCGGGCCCGGACGGGATCGAGCGACGACGGCGGCGCGACGGCCAGCAGCCGCCGCAGGTAGTGGCTGCCGTCGGTGAACAGCCCCCGGACGAACCAGTAGGGGCGCAGCGCCACGCACAGGCGCAGCCCTTCCTCGGCGCGGCCCTGCTCCAGGGCCCACTCCAGCAGGCGGGCGGTGTCCTCGCGCTGGTGGTCGAGCCGGCGCAGGTGGCGCAGCCGCTCCTCCCACGCCAGCCGGCCCGATCCCGCCGCCGCCATGTCCTCGGCGGAGGCCACGAGGGCGTCCAGGCAGCGCCGCCAGGCGGTCTCCTCCTCGCCCGCCGCCGCCAGCCGCTCGGCGGCGTAGGCGCGCACGGAGTCGGGCAGCCGGTAGTGGGCGGTGCCGTCGACCTCGGTGTCGAGCACGATCAGCGACTTGTCGATCAGCGAGGAGACCAGCTCCAGCACGTCCCCGGGGTCGATGCCGTCGTGCCCGCACACGGTCTCGGCCTGCTCCAGGTTCCAGGTGCCGAACACGGTGAGCCGGCGCAGCAGCACCTGTTCGGGGTGGGTGAGCAGGTCGTGGCTCCACTCCAGCACGGCGCGCAGGGTGCGCTGGCGCGGCGGCAGCTCGTTCCCGGCCGTCACCAGCAGCAGGAACCGGTCGTCAAGCCGGCGCAGGATCTGCTGCACCGAGAGCACCCGCGCGCGGGCCGCCGCGAGCTCGATCGCCAACGGGACGCCGTCGAGCATGCGGCAGATCTCGGCGATGTCGGCGGCGTTCGCGGCGGTGATCTCCAGGCCGGGGCGGGCCGCCTGCGCCCGCGCGGTGAACAGCCGCACCGCCTCGAAGCGCAGCGCCTGCTCGGGCGTCACCGGGTAGGGCGACGCAGCGGAGGCGCGGCCGCCTGCCGGCGGCGGGGGGAGGGAGAGCGGGGGGACCCGCCATACGGACTCGCCGGGGACCCGCAGCGGCTGCCGGCTGGTCGCCAGGATCTGCACGCCGGGGCAGGAGGTAAGCAGGCTGCGGCACAGGTCGGCCAAGGGGCCGACGGCGCGCTCGCAGGTGTCGAGCAGCAGCAGGACCCGCTGGGGGCGCAGCGCCGCGACGACGGCCTCGACCGGGGGCTTGTCGCCGTTCTCCAGCACCCCGAGCGAGCGCGCCACGGCGCGCACGACCTGGGCGGGGGAGGCGGCCTCGCTGAGGTCGACGAACCGGAGGCCGCCGGCGAAGCGCGGCAGGACGCGCTCGGCGACCCGCAGGGCCAGCCGGGTCTTGCCCATGCCGCCCGTTCCGGTGAGCGTGACCATGCGGGTGCCGCCGACGATCCGGCAGAGATCGGTGACGTCGCGTTCACGGCCGATGAAGTCGTCAGCGGGCATGGGCGGGTTCTGGCGAGGATCTGGCATGGCCTCGTTCACTGGGCAACCGCGTCGGGAGCCGCTCGGACGCGCCGGCGGGGGCGTGCCGGCACGGACGTGAGCCCTGCAAGAAGTGTTCCATGTGGGGCGGGCCGTGTCTTCGAAATGGCCGGTCCTGGCAAGGCTCCCGGCCGAACCCCAATGCGCGCCCGCGGTCCGCCCGGCCCGGCGCAGGCCCGGCTCCGGGGCGTCCGCGATGGTCAGCGGGGCCGGCCGCGGCGGGGTCGCCGCCCGGAACGGGACCGGGCGGCGGCGCAGCGCCGCGGCGGTGCGGCAGGGGTCAGGGGCGGGCCCAGGACGCGGGGTCGGCCTCGGCCTGCTCGCCCGTGGCGAGGTCCTTGACCTCATGGGGACGGCCGTCCTCGAAGGGCGGGAACCAGACGAACGGGATGCCCTTGCGCGATGCGTACTGGATCTGCTTGCCGACCTTGGCGGCCTGGTGGAAGACCTCGGTGTTGAACCCGCGCTCGCGCAGCCGGGCGGCGGTGCGCAGCGCCTCGCCGCGGCGGTCGGCGGCCGGGACCACCACCAGCACGTCGGTCGGGCACGCCCGGCCCGCCCCGATCCGGCCCTCGGCCACGAGCTTGGCGAAGATCCGGGTCAGCCCGATGGAGATGCCCACCCCCGGCAGGCTGCGCCGGATGAACTGGCCGGCCAGGTTCTCGTAGCGGCCGCCGGCGCAGATGCTGCCGTAGCCGGGGTCGTCGTCGAAGGTCGCCTCGTAGACGGTGCCGGTGTAGTAGTCGAGGCCGCGGGCGATCGACAGGTCGGCCACCACGCTGCCGCGCGGCAGGTCGGCCAGGGAGTCGAGCACGAAGCCCAGCTCGTCGAGCCCTTCGTCGAGCAGCGCCGAGGACACCCCGAGCCGCTTGACGTCGTCGACCACCGAGGTGTCGGTGCCCTTGACGCGGGCCAGCTCCAGGCACGCGGCGGCCTGGTCGGCGGTGAGCCCGGCGGGCCCGGTCAGGATCTCCCGCACGCCGTCGTCGCCGATCTTGTGCAGCTTGTCGACGGCGCGGATCACCGCGAGCGGGTCGGCGATGCCCAGGCCCTCGTAGAAGCCCTGGAGCACCTTGCGGTTGTTGATGTTGATGGTCCATGCGGGCAGGGGCAGCCCCGACAGCACCTCGTGCACGATCCGCGGCAGCTCGGCGTCGAAGTGCAGCGGCACGCGGTCGACGTTGATGACGTCGATGTCGCACTGGGTGAACTCGCGGAACCGGCCCTCCTGCGGGCGCTCGCCCCGCCACACGCGCTGGATCTGGTAGCGCTTGAACGGGAACGTGAGGTCGTTGAAGTGCTGGGCGACATAGCGCGCGAACGGGACCGTGAGGTCGAAGTGCAGCCCGAGCCGGGCGTCGGTGTCGTCGCCGGCGTCGGCCTGCAACCGGTGCAGCGTGTAGACCTCCTGGGAGGTCTCGCCCTTGGCCAGCAGGACGTCGAGGTTCTCCACCGACGGGGTCTCGACGGAGGCGAACCCGTAGCGTTCGAAGCCCGCGCGGATATGGTCCAGCCAGCGCAGCTCCACGGACCGGATCTCCGGCAGCCACTCGGGGAAGCCGCTGATGGGTGTGGGGCGGACCACGCGCTGATCGGACATGGGTTCGGCAGGCTCCTTACGGCCACTGCGAAATCGCTGGATGCAGCTCAATGGTAGGCCCTTGGGCGGCCGGGCCCGGAATGACGCGGGAGGCGCCCGGACGGCGGCGGAGCCGCGCGGCCGGGGGCCCGGCTCCGCGGGCGGAGCGGGGGAGCGGCTCGGGGGGAGTGCCCTTGCGGGCCTGGCCGGAACCGGCCAGCGGGCGGCGGCGGGAGGGCGACCGTATCTCCGGGACCCTCCGGCGTCTCGGTGCGGGCCGCAGGCCGGGCGCGGCGGGCGGCCCGCGATCCAGGGATGTGCCCGCGGCGGCGGAGGTGACGCCGCCACCGGCCCACGTGGACGGTACGCGGGCCGGTGGGGCCGTCGAGCACTACGGAGCATCGACCGATGCGAACCGACGTTGCCAAGGCCACGTCGGCAAGCGGCCCCACGCTCTGCGTGCCGGGTGGAGACCGTCCCGATGGGCAGCCCGACCACGACTCGTGCCAGGAGCGTGATCACGGCGGCCGCGTTAGGGTCCCCGACTTCAAGGTAAACCGCGAGACGGGACACGCCCAGTATTCCCGGCGGCCGAAATGGGCCGCTCACAATGTCGTAAAGCACGGCGGGTGCGGCGGCCGGCCACGGGCGTCCGGGCCGTCCTCCCGCGGACGGTCCCCGGACCGGCGCCGCCGGGACCACCGCCCGAGGCGGCCGTCCCGTCTCCCACCAGGGCGAATGCACGGATGCCGACGCGTCCGGCGGCACGCGTGCCCGCCCCTTCCGAGGCCATCCCCGGCCCGCAGAGAGACGGTATGCGAGCGGCTATCGTCGACCCATGGGAAACGTTGCCAACGATCCGGCCGGACCTGGACAGGATCTGCCGAGCCCCGAGCGGGTACGCTCGGCCAGCACGTTGGCGCGCGGGCTCACCGTCGCCGACGCCCTGAGCCTGTCGAGCCTGCGCGGCGCCGAGGTCCTCGCGGGGGCGGGCGGCCTGGACCGCGTGATCCAGCGGCTCAACGTCATGGAGGTCCCCGACATCCTGCCCTGGGTCAAGCCGCACGAGCTGCTGCTGACCACCGGCTACCCGCTCCGCGCCGCCCCCGGCGACCTGGTGCGCCTGGTCCGCGAGCTGGACGACCGCGGGCTGGCGGCGGTCGCCGTCGAACCGGGGCGCCACCTCGACGCCCTGCCCGGCGAGGTGCTGCGGGCCGCCGACGAGCGGGGGCTGCCCATCCTGCGGCTCGGCGACGCCGTGGCCTTCGACGGTGTCCTCAACCAGCTGCTCACCGACATCCTCAACCGGCAGACCGCCACCCTCGCCCGCGCCGAGGAGGTGCACCGGGTCCTGGTGGACGTCATCCTGGCGGGCGGCGGGCTGGCGGCCATCACCGGCAAGCTCCCCGACCTGCTCGACGGCAGCGTCATGGTGACCACCCCCGACGGCCGCGTGCTCGCCCGCTCCGGGATGGACGCCGCCGTCCTGCGGGACCCCCGCTTCTTCGACGTCGCGGGCGGCCGGTTCCACGTGGAGAACTTCAAGCACGGCATCCGGGCGCTCGACGACGAGGGGGCCCGCGTCGTGCAGGTGCCGATCCTGGCGGGCACGCTCGACCACGGCCGGGTCGTACTGATCACCCGCGACCGCCCGGTCCACCCCACCGACGTCCACCTGCTGGAGCGGGCCGCGGCCACCGCCGCCCTGGTCATCACCCGGGACCTGGCCGTGGCGGCGGTCGAGAGCAAGTACCAGGGCGATTTCCTCCGCGACCTGCTGGCCGGAAAGGCCGGCGACCCCGAGCACGTGGCCCGCCACTGCGCCACCCTGGGCTGGGACCTCGACCGCCCGCTGGTGGTGATCGTCGCCGAGATGGACCCGGACTCCGGCACCGGCCCACCCGCGGCCGGCGAACTGCGCCCCGCCCACGAGCGCTTCGCCAGCGCCTGGAACCTGGTGGTCCGCGAACGCGACCCCAAGGCCGCCGTCGCGGGCTACAGCCAGGAGGTGGTCGTCGTGATGGGTGCAGAGCTGGCCCCAGCCGCCACGGGCACGGCCGGAGCCGTCGCGGGCGCGGCAGGGACGGGGAGCGGTGCGGCAGGGACGGGGAACGGCGCGCCAGGGGCGGGGAGCGGTGCGGCGGGGACGGGGAGCGGTGCGGGAGGGAGGGGCAGCGGTGCGGCTCCGTCAGGCGCCGAGGCGCGCCCGGGCCGTATGGTGCGCCACCTCATCGCGCAGGTGTCCGGCGACGGCGGCGGAGGGCGCCGCTCCTTCGCAACGGGGGTGAGCCGCGTGGTCACCCGGCCGGAGGACATCCCCGTGGCCTACGACCAGGCACGCCAGGCGGCACGCGTGGGCCGCCGGATGCACGGCACCGGCTCGGTGGCGGAGTTCGACGACTTGGGCGTCTACCGGCTGCTCAGCCAGATCCCCGACAGCGCGGAACTGCACTCCTTCATGACCGAGACCCTCGGCCCTCTGGCGGCCACCGGCGACCCGGACACCGACGACCTCCGCGCCACCCTGGAAGCCCTCCTCGACAACAACCTCAACGTCGCCGAGACCGCCCGGCTCCTGCACTTCCACTACAACACCCTGCGCTACCGCATCACCAAACTCGAACGCCTCCTGGGTCCCTTCACCACCGACCCCCACCTCCGCCTCGACCTGATGGTCGCCCTGAGGGTGATCCGCATGCGGGGGATGCGGGGGTGAGCGCCCTGGCGGGCCCCTACTTCTTGGTGACCATCGAAATCCCGCCCAGCGCAAGGGAGAACATCCGGGTGAGCGCCTTCCGGACATCAGGATCGCGATCGAGCCGCTCCAACGACCGGAACCTCACCGGATCAAGGTCGATCGTGGCGACCCCTCCGGTATCCCCGTCCTCCACGGTCGCGAACAGGAGGAGACACCGGTAGGCCCGGACATCCCCACCCCGCTCCTCGCGCATGAGCGACTGGAGGACCACGGACCCTTCCTTGACCTGCCCCCGGAGCGCATCCACCGACGTCCACCGGGTCGCGAACCCCCGGTCCTCAGCCTCCGACTGGATGTCGACCAGCGTCGCGAAATCGATCCGGCACACACGGAAGTCGGGGTCGGTCGAACGGATCATGGGCATCGAGGCGCTACTCCTCCCCCTCGTAGACATCGATACGGATCGGCGTGTTCGGGTCGATACGGCCGTCGTTGATCCTCGTCTGGAGTTCGTCCCAGCGGTGGTGGCCGCCGAGAATCGTCCCGCCGGGTGAAACGGCGATTCCGTCTCCCTCTTCGGCGTTGTTGATCGCGTCGAGGAGTTCCTCGTCGCTCAGGTACTCGTGGTACATCTGCGACGCGGGATCCCGGGTGGACTGTCCCTCGGTGTACCGCCCGGCGAGATCACCGGCGTTCTCGGTGTGGCTCGCCCACTCGCACGGGTCCAGGTTGTGGACGAGTACCGGGGTCTGGGCGGCGAGTACATAGTACGTGTGGAGGTCGGCGACGGTGAGGTTGTGGACGCGCTGGTCGTCGGCCGCGCGGGTGTCGATGGACGTGACCTGGGCCCAGGTGCCGGCGGAGGTGCGCAGCCACGTGCCCGGTTCCAGGTCCGCGGCGTCGACCCATTCCGCGCGGTCCGGCACCCAGAAGGGGTGGGCGTCGGTGGCGGTGAGGGTGTCGGTCGCGCCGTCGCCGGAATCGATGGTGAGCGTGACGAGGGTCTTGCTGCCGGTGCCGGTGATGAGATCGGTGACCTCGCGGGGGCCTTCCTCACCGGTCAGCGGGTCGAAGCCCAGGACCTGGTCGCCGATGGCGACGTTCTCGATGGGCAGGGTGGAGCCGTCGGCGAGCAGGACCGGGGTACCGGGCACGAAACTGTTGCCGGGAGTGCACGAGGGGGGATCATAGGTGTCCTCCTCCGCTAGTTCGTCGTTCCGCCGGTCGCCGTCTCCGTCATTGCCGTCTTCGTTGTTGTCGCCGTTCCCATTGCCGTCGCGGTCGTTGCCGGGGCCGTCGGCGATGTCGGCGATGCGTTCGGCCTTCTTGGCCCAGCCCACGAAGGGGATGAAGGCGACCGCGTTCTCCACGACCGCCTGGGAGCCCGCCTCCCAGTAGTTGCCGTTGGCCCAGTTCTCCTGCACCGTCTCGCTGAACAGGACGTCGCCGGCCCATCCGAGGGGGTCGGTGGTGATCTGGTCCCACGTGCCGGAGAGGCCCTCGGTGAAGCCGCCCCAGGTGTCGGAGGCCCACTGGCCCGGGTCGTCCCAGAGGCGCTGCGCGCCGTCGACCAGGCCGTCCCAGCCATCGACGACGCCGTCCCAGGCCTCGGTGGCGGCATTGCCGATGCCGTCGCCGATGGCGGAGAAGGTGTCGCCCACCCCGCTCCAGAACCCGCCGCCGCCGTCTCCTTCGTCGTCGGCGTTCTCGTCGGGCCGTTCGTCGTCGTTGGTTTCGGAGGCGGGGACGATGTCGCCGCCCGGGTCCCCGGAGCCGGACCCGTCGCCTTCCCCTTCGCCGTCACCGGGCCCATTGCCCTCGTCGCTTCCCTCGGTCGCCTCCGGGCCGTCTCCGTCTTCGCCGTCTCCGCCGCCGTCCTCGACCGAGTCGATGGCCGAGGCGATGAACGCCTGGACCCGGCCGGAGACCCCGCTGGTGATGACCGCCGCGGTGATGGCGGCGACCAGCAGGATGACGGCGCCGTATTCGGTGAAGCCGGCGCCGCGTTCGGGGTCGTGGATGCGTCGGAGCATTGGGGGGTTACCTCGGGTCCGGCCTGGAGCAGGGGGTGGGGGTCAGCGGAGGAAGAAGGCGCGGGAGGCAGGGCGCAGCAGCAGGATGAGGGTCGCGACGGGCAGGATGAGCTGGGGGATTCGGCCGTCCTCGCCGAGGGTGATCAGGGAGTACAAGGCGAGCAGGGTCTCCAGGACCACGATCGACCAGAAGACCACGCGCCCGTTGCGGCGGATGAAGACCGCCAGCAGGATCTGGGCGACGCCCGGCAGTGACGCCATGGCGTTGTAACCCAGCTCGTAGGCGGTGACCCCGGTGAGCATCAGCATCCCCACGGCGGTCACCACGAAGAGCCCGCCCGATACGTAGAGGAGGATGCGGACCCAGCGGACAGGAGTCGGAAGTTCGGGCATCAGAACGCCTCCTCCGTGCCATGTGGGGAAATCGGGACTTGGGCGCTATTCGTCACCGTAGCGTCCCGTTGTCACGGAATGAACCGACCGGCCTGCGCATGACCGCCCCTGGCCACCGCTGTGTGATCCGCGACGACCCGGTGCTCACCGCCGTGGCCCCAACCGTCATCGACGTGCAACCGGTCGGCGACGGCGGTGACACACGGGTGTGCCGGACTGGTGGGGTACACGCGGCCGGGGCCGGTGGTTGCCAAGCGTCCGGTGTTCCTTTGGCAGGTGTCGCCGGTGCTGCGCCTCCGTGGGCCTCTTTAGAGTTGCCCCATCGTGAAGTGGATCACGTCAACGTGTTCTGCCGGTGGGGCGCCGGGGCGCGCGGTGAGCCGGGCCCTGCCGCACCGGACACGTTGCACTGGAGGCCGCCGTGAACCTCGGCTCGCGCTGGAAGCTCTACGGGGACGGCAGTGCCCCGCCGCCCGGCGAGGTCGTCAGGCCGGAGGAGCGGCTGTCTTGGGGCCGGACGGCGGGTCTCGGCGCCCAGCACGTGGTCGCGATGTTCGGGGCCACGTTCGTCTTCCCGGTGATCATGGGCCTCGACCCGAACCTGGCCATCATGCTCTCGGGGCTGGCCACCATCCTGTTCCTGCTGATCGTCAAGGGGAAGGTCCCCAGCTACCTGGGCACCAGCGCGTCCTTCGTCGGCGCCGCCGCGGTGATCTCGCCGGGCGGCGACAACCCGGCCGTCCTCACCGGCGCCATGTGCGTCGCCGGCATCGCGCTGGCGCTGTCGGGCGCGGTCGTGCACCTGCTCGGCGCCCGCGTGGTGCTGGCGGCGTTCCCGCCCGCCGTCACGGGCGCGGTCGTCATGCTCATCGGGTTCAACCTCGCGCCGGTCGTGGCCCAGAACTACTGGCCGTTCGACCAGTGGACCGCCCTGCTGACGATGGCCTTCGTCGTGGCGGCCACGGTGCTGCTGCCCGGGTTCCTCGGCCGCATCGCCATCCTGCTCGGCCTGGTGTTCGGCTTCGCGGTGTCGTGGGTGTCGGACCTCGCCTTCGGCCCGGCCGCTCTGCCCGACGGCGGCAGCGCCCCGCGCGTGGACCTCTCCGGGGTGCAGGAGGCCGCGTGGTTCGGGCTGCCCTCCTTCCACGCCCCCGAATTCGAGGCCTCCGCGATCCTGGTGGCGCTGCCCGCCGTCATCGCCCTCATCGCCGAGAACGCCGGCCACGTGAAGGCCGTCCAGGAGATGACCGGCGACGACCTCGACCCCTACATGGGCCGGGCGATCTTCGCCGACGGCCTGGCGACCTCGCTGGGCGCCGCGGTCGGGGGCTCGCCCACCACCACCTACGCCGAGAACATCGGGGTCATGGCGGCCACCCGGGTCTACTCGACCGCCGCCTACTACGTGGCCGCGGGCGTCGCGGTGCTCTTCGGCCTGTGCCCGAAGTTCGGGGCGCTGATCGCGGCCACCCCCAACGGCGTGCTGGGCGGGGTCACCGTCGTCCTCTACGGCGTGATCGGCCTGCTCGGGGCCAAGATCTGGGCGGAGAACCGGGTCGACTTCGCCAACCCCGTCGTGCTGGTCCCGGTCGCGGCGGGCCTGATCGCCGGCATCGGCGGGCTGCGGCTGGCCATCACCGACGGGTTCGTGATCGAGGGGATCGCGCTGGGTACCGTCATCACGCTCGTCGGCTACCACGCGCTGCACCGCCTGGCCCCTGAGCATCTGCGCCCCCGGGAGACCCCTTCAGGCGAGCAGGGGGAAGAACCAGGGGCACGGGACACCGACGACGAAGGCGCGGAGCCCCGCTGACCGCGGGCCGGGCCGCCGAAGGGAGAACACGCCACGTGAAACCACCCCCGTTCACGTACCACGCACCCGTTCACCTCGACGACGCCGTGCGCCTGCTCGCCCAGGCGGGCGGCTCGGGGAAGGTGCTCGCGGGCGGGCAGAGCCTGGTCCCCCTGCTGAACATGCGGCTGGCGGCCCCGGCCCACATCATCGACATCAACGCCCTCCCCGGCCTCGACACCGTCCGGGTCGACCCCGGCGGCGTGCGCGTCGGCGCGTTGGTGCGCCACTCCGTCCTCGAAGGCCACGCGGCGGCCGTGTCGGCGATCCCGCTGCTGCGGCAGGGGCTGCGTCTGGTCGCCCACCCGGTGATCCGCAACCGCGGCACCACCGTGGGCAGCATCGCCCACGCCGACCCCTCGGCCGAGATGCCCGCCGTGCTCGCCCTGCTCGGCGGCGAGGTGGAGGCCCGCGGCCCAGCGGGCGTGCGGACGGTGGCGGCGGCCGACTTCTTCACCGGCCCGATGGAGACGGCGCTCGCCGCCGACGAGATCGCGGTCGCCGTCCGCTTCCCCCGACCGGCGCCGGGCACCGGGACGGCGTTCGCCGAGGTCGCCCGGCGGCAGGGCGACTACGCGGTGTGCGGGGTCGCGGCGGCCGTCACTCTCGACGCCGACCAGCGGATCTCCGCGGCCCGCGCCTGCTACATATCGGTCGCCCCGGTCCCGCTGGTCGTCGACCTCACCGAGGCGGTCGCCGGCCGGGCCCCCGGCAACCTCGACACCGCCGACGCGGAGGCCCTGGCCGCCGACCGGATCCGGCCCGAGGACGACATCCACGCCACCGCCTCCTACCGCGCCCACCTGGCCCGCGTCCTCACCGAGCGGGCGCTCCGCGACGCCGGCCGGGCGGCACTCAACTCCCTCGATCCCGACTCGCACCCCACCGCGATCCGGAGCGAGCGATGACCGAGGACCTCCACGAGATCCGGCTGCGCGTGAACGGCGTCCCGCACACCGCGCGGGTCCCCGCGCGGCGGCTGCTGTCGGACTGCCTGCGTCATGACCTCGGCCTCACCGGCACCCACGTGGGCTGCGAGCACGGCGTGTGCGGCGCCTGCACGGTCCTCCTCGACGGCCTCCCGGTGCGCTCCTGCCTGATCTTCGCGGTGAGCGCGGCCCGCCACGCCGACATCACGACGGTCGAGGGCCTGGCCGGCCCCGATGGCGCGCTCCACCCGGTCCAGCGCGCGTTCGGCGAGTGCCATGCCCTCCAGTGCGGCTTCTGCACACCGGGCTTCCTCACCCTGATCGCGAGCCACCTGGAGGCCAACCCCGATCCCACCGAGGAGGAGGCCCGCGAGGCGGTCTCGGGCAACCTGTGCCGATGTACCGGCTACCGGAACATCGTCGCCGCGGTCCTGCGCGCGGCCGAGCTCCGGCGGGAGGCCGGGGAGGCCGATGTGAGCGCCCCGAATGCGGCACGGGGAGACGCCCTATGAGCGACCGCATGGTGGGCGCGCCCGTTCAGCGCACCGAGGACGAGCGCCTGGTCACCGGGCAGGGCTCCTTCCTCGACGACCTGTGCCGCGGCGCCGCGGCGGCCGCCTTCGTCCGCAGCCCGCACGCCCACGCCCGCATCCTGGACATCGACGTCACCGATGCGCTGGACGTCGACGGCCTGATCGCGGTCTACACCCACGAGGACCTCTCCGGCCCCATGGCCGACCCGCTGCCGATGCTCGTCCCGCACCCCTCCATCGTGGCCGCCCGCACCCCCTACGCGCTGGCCCGGGAGTACGTGCACCACGTCGGCGAGGCGGTCGCCATGGTCGTGGCCCGCGACCGCTACGCCGCCGAGGACGCCGTGGAGCGCATCCGGGTCGGCTACGACGTCCGAGACCCGGTGGTGGGCCTGGACGACGCCTTCAGCGCCGAGCGCACCGTCCACGAGGACATGGCCGACAACGTCGCCGGGCTCCTGGTCCAGGAGGTCGGCGGCGCCCCCGCCGCGATCGCCGCCGCGCCGCACACCCTCGACCTCGACCTCACCATCGAGCGCTCCGCCTGCACCCCGCTGGAGGGCCGCGGCGTCCACGCCCGCTGGGACCCCGGCGCGGGCGGCGGCCTGCGGCTGTACACCTCCACCCAGACCGCGACGGGTGTGCGGGCGGCGGTGGCCGCCCGGCTGGAACTGCCCCTCGGCCAGGTCGAGGTGGTCGTGCCCGATGTCGGCGGCGGGTTCGGCGTGAAGATCGTGCACCCCTGGCCCGAGGAGCTGCTGGTCCCCTGGGCGGCGCGGCGGCTGGGCCGCGAGGTCGCCTGGGCCGAGGACCGGCGCGAGCACTTCATCGCCTCCGCCCACGAGCGCGCCCAGCGGCAGCGGGTGCGGGTGGGCTTCGACGGCGACGGCCGGATCCTCGGCCTGGACGTGCGCATCCTGCACGACAACGGCGCCTACCTGCCCTACGGGATGATCATCCCCATCGTCACCTCCACCCAGCTCCTGGGCCCCTACAAGCCGGGCGCCTACCGGGTGGAGGTCCACAGCCTCTACACCACGACGGTCATCGTCACCCCCTACCGGGGCGCCGGCCGCCCCCAGGGCGTGTTCGCGATGGAGCGGACCATGGACGCCATCGCCGACCGCCTGGGCCGCGACCGGGCACAGGTGCGCGCGGCCAACCTCATCCACCCCCGCGACCTGCCCTACGACCAGGGACTGCTGTTCCAGGACGGGCGCCCGCTGGTCTACGACTCCGGCGACTACCCGGCCACCCTGAACGCGATCACCGACCTGGTCGGCTGGGACGACTTCGCCGCCTACCGCGAACGGGCCCGCGCCGAGGGCCGCCGCGTGGGCATCGGCCTGGCCTGCTACGTCGAAGGCACCGCTCCGGGCCCCTACGAGGGCGGGCACGTGCAGGTCGAGACCAGCGGCCGGGTGCGCGTGGCCACCGGGCTGAGCACGCAGGGCCAGGGGCACCAGACGGTGCTGGCCCAGATCGTCGCCGACGAGCTGGGCGTGCCGATGTCCGACATCGAGGTCACCACCGGCGATACCCGCCGCATGCCCTACTCCGTGGGCACCTACGCCTCCCGGGGCGCGGTGACCAGCGGCAGCGCCGTCGCCATGGCCGCCCGCAAGGTGCGCGCGAAGGCGCTGCGCGTCGCCGCCGAGGCCTTGGGAGCCGACCCCGGCGACCTGGACCTCTCCGAGGGCCGGATCCGGGTCCGGGGCGCCCCGTCGGAGGGGATGGACCTGGGCACCGTCGCGGTGCTGTCCAACCCGCTGCGCTACGCCTTCGACGCCGCCTCGGTGGCCGCCACCCAGTTCTCCGACGCCCGCCACGACCGGCCCCCGGTGGCCGAGGGCGACGCGCCGGGCCTGGAGGGCACCGCCTTCTACTCCCCGCTGCGCTGCACCTTCGCCAACGGGGCGCACGCGGCGATCGTGGAGACCGATCCCGACACCGCCGAGATCCGCATCCTGCGCTACTGCGTGGTGCACGACTGCGGGAACGTGATCAACCCGATGATCGTCGAGGGGCAGGTGCAGGGCGGCGTCGCCCAGGGGGTGGCGGGCGCGCTGCTGGAGCGCATGGTCTACGACGGCGGCGGCCAGCTCCTCAACGCCTCGTTCATGGACTTCCTGATGCCCTACGCCAGCGAGGTCCCCGTGGCCGAGATCGGCAGCCTGGAGACCGCGAGCCCCCTCAACCCGCTCGGCGTGAAGGGGGCGGGGGAGGCCGGGGTGATCCCGGGGTCGGCGGTGCTGGCCGCGGCGATCGAAGACGCCGAGGGCTTCCGCATCGACGCCATGCCGATCTCCCCGTCCGACCTGTTCCACCTGCGCCGGCGGCATGCCGCGGGCGAGATCCCCGCGGTGCCCCCGCGCCCGGCCCGCACCCCCGTGAAGGAGCAAGCGTGAAGGTCACCGGTACCGCCATCCTGAACGCCACCGTCGAGCGGGTATGGGAGACCATGCTCGACCCGGCGGTGCTGGCGCGCGCCATCCCGGGCTGCGCGGCGCTGGAGCGCACCGGGCCGGACCGCTACCGCGGCACCATCAGCGCGGGCGTGGGCTCCATCAAGGGGGTCTTCGAGGGCGACGTCGAACTCACCGACCTGCGCCGCCCCGCGTCGCTGGTCATGCGGGCCTCGGGGGTGGGCGGCCCCGGCACCGTCAAGGCCGACGTGTCCGTGGAGCTGGCCGGCACCGGCGACGGGCGCACCGAGCTGCGCTACGACGCCGACGCGGTCGTGGGCGGGATGGTGGGCGGGGTCGGCCAGCGCATGCTGACGGGCGTGGCGCGCAAGATGGCGGGGGAGTTCTTCGCCCGGCTCGACGGCGAGCTCACCGGCGCGGCGCCCCACGCGGCGGCCTCCGGCGAGCCCGCCGCCCCCGCCTCGCCGCCCACTGCCCCCGCCTCGCCGCCCGGCCCGCGGCCGGGCGGACCCCCGTCCGCGC